>NZ_QVGO01000015.1:516-784 GCF_003603945.1 Coprococcus sp. AF38-1 | reverse complement strand
TATAAACTTATAATAATTATCTCTTTCTGTATGAAATTCTCAAGGTACATATTGATAAACATAAGTTTCCTGCGAATGTTTCACTTTTCGCTCCCGAGATTCACGCACTTCGTGCGTTTCATCACGGACATTCTATCGAATGTCCTACACGCTCATCTCTGACGCCCTGAAGAACAAGTTCTTCGTCCGTCACAGCTGACCGTTTTCGGTCGCTCGACTCATGTTTTCGTGGAGATAACGAGATTCGAACTCGTGACCCCCTGCTTGC
>NZ_QVGO01000015.1:0-506 GCF_003603945.1 Coprococcus sp. AF38-1 | reverse complement strand
GTGGAGATAACGAGATTCGAACTCGTGACCCCCTGCTTGCAAGGCAGGTGCTCTCCCAACTGAGCTATACCCCCGTATGGAATTACAGCCTTTCGGCTAATGGGCTTAAATGGACTCGAACCATCGACCTCACGCTTATCAGGCGTGCGCTCTAACCAGCTGAGCTATAAGCCCATTTTCTTTGGTGCTTACACTTGATAAGCAAATTTGGAGCCGGCAGCCACCTGCTCTCCCACACCGTCTCCAGTGCAGTACCATCGGCCGCTTACGTCTTAACCGTCGTGTTCGGGATGGGTACGGGTGTCTCCCATAAGCGCATCACCACCGGCAAACTTATTAGCTTGAAAAGCTTAACAACATAACAACCCTTACTATCCATTCCTTAGAAAGGAGGTGATTTGCTCTCCCACACCGTCTCCAGTGCAGTACCATCGGCCGCTTACGTCTTAACCGTCGTGTTCGGGATGGGTACGGGTGTCTCCCATAAGCGCATCACCACCGGCAAA
>NZ_QVGO01000014.1:0-1465 GCF_003603945.1 Coprococcus sp. AF38-1 | reverse complement strand
TGATATGTACCCTCTTTACTGGACAACCAGTAAGGAGGGTATTTTTATGCGTTATAGTTATGAGTTTAAAATGATGTGTGTTGAATTGTATCATTCGGGTTCGTATCCTGACATCCCAAAGGGGCTGAATCCCAATACTCTCAAAAGGCATATACGAGAATGGTCCAGATTGGTTGATTTACATGGTCCAGAAGTTTTAAAACATAAGGTGTTTAATAAGGTATGGACACCCGAAGAAAAACTTGAACTGATTTCAAAGGTTATTGCAGGCACGCCAAGAACGAAAGTTGCAATAGAAGCAGGCATTAATGCAGGACTGCTTTATCAATGGGTACACAAATATAAATTACAAGGATATAATGGATTGGTAGAAAGTAAAAAAGGACGACCAACAAAGGAACCGAGAATGAAAAAATCAACAAATCCATTACCTTTAACAGAATCGGAACGAGAAGAACTGATACGCTTGAGAACTGAAAATGAATATATCAAAGCCGAGAATGAAGTAATAAAAAAACGGATCGCCTTGAGGCAAGAAAAATGGGTTGCGCAACTCAAGGCGAAAAAGCAGCAATCATCAAAGAACTCAGAGAAAAAGGATATCAACTAAAGTATCTCCTAAAAGCAATGCATATGGCTAAATCTACTTACTATTTTGAGATTAACAGAAACGATATTGTTGCCGAACGCAATCAAGAAGTACTAGAAGAAATAAAAAATATTTTTGAGGAGAACAAACGCAGATATGGCGTAAGAAGGGTTCACCAGGAACTTATTAATCGCGGGTATCAGGTGAACCATAAGAGAGTTCAGCGTCTTATGCATGAATCAGGATTAGCCGGCAAACGACCAAAGGAGAAATATCATTCCTATAAGGGACAAGTTGGTAAGATTGCTGATAATATAATAGGCAGAGATTTCAGCACAACTTCGCCTTTACAAAAATGGACCACAGATGTGTCTCAATTCAATTTTTCATGGGGAAAGTGTTATATATCGCCAGTATTAGATATGAATACAAACGAAATCATTTCATATGATTTATCTAGGACTCCTAATCTTGGCCAGATAGAAAGAATGCTAAATAAAGCTTTTGAAAAATTTCCTTCTGTCGAAGGATTAATATTTCATTCTGATCAGGGGTGGCAGTATCAGCATGTCAATTTTAGAAATGCCTTACAAGAACATGGCATTGTACAATCCATGTCACGGAAAGGTAATTGCTATGACAATTGTATTATGGAGACATTCTTTGGAAGATTGAAAAATGAGATGTATTATGGTTATGAGAAAGACTATTCTTCCTTCGAAGAATTCTCACAAGCGATTGAAGAATATATAGATTATTATAATAACAAAAGAATTCAGGCAAAAACAAAATGGATGCCACCTGTACAATACAGGATAGCATCCATGTGTTCAGCCTAGTTCATAAATATGTGTCCAGGATTCTGGGTACATATCA
>NZ_QVGO01000013.1:0-3117 GCF_003603945.1 Coprococcus sp. AF38-1 | reverse complement strand
GTAAATGTCAATGCAAATGCAAGGATCACCGCAATGACCGCCATAAACCTGTTACTTCTTTTCATAAAGTTCCTCCTTTTTCCTTAAAACATAACCTTTCCTTTTTAATACACCATATCACAATTATGAATTATGCGCATTTTTTTGTCAATCTCGCAAAATTCCCTATTATTTTGTATAAAAAGGCGAAAAGCCGGGTATACAATCTACTTATCGTATACTCAGCTTTTCGCCAGTTCTTAATATTCTAATTAAATATAAATATACTTAATAACACTTTTTACAAGGAGTATATCCCATGCTCTCTGCATAACTCTTTGATACCTTTGTCGGTCCGTTCATGCCACTACATGTCGATCTGCTGTGGTACTTCTTTCCTGTTCTCGGTATCCATACATCATTTCCAGAACCTGTTCCAATCGATCCCTGTGAACCATTTCCACTTCCGGAATTTCCAGAACTGTCGGAACTTGTGTTGTTCTTTGGTGGTGTATATTTCTGTTTTACAACCTTTATATTTGACCATTTGCCATAATAGGTTTTTACTTTTCCTTTTACCCTGACCTGTCTGAACGCTCTGACTTTTATGGTGTACGATGTCCTGTAAGTGTCAAGCAGAAGTGTTCTTGATGTTTTTCCCCTTACCGAAACCTTTCTGTATACAGAACTGTTCGTCTTTCTAAATGCCACCTGGTAACCTGTGGCGTTTTTCACACTCTTCCATGACACAAATATCTCATCATGCCAGTAATTTGCCTTTGCGCTCTTTATTGTCACCTTTGCAGGAGTTGTGGCCGCCTGAACCTCCGTCGAGCCAGATGCAAAAGCCCCGGCAAACAACATGGAAAATGCAACCATTAACACGACTACTTTTCTCATTAGTTTGTTCATAATATGATCCTCCTCACTATAATATGTGCATATCCCGTCTACGCAACTACAGCTATCATATTACTTATTATATCACTTTCCAATATATATACAAACTGTATATTGACATTATCACCACAAAAGTTAATTACCCGATTTCGGATTAGTAGTCGATATATATACATCACATGCGGATCTGATTACGGATATATAATATGTCTTGCCCGCAACACATTTATAACTCATGCAAAAATCATTTTTATTAGTTGACAGGTCGTGCTTTACATCATCCACTGCTGCCAGAATTTTTCTGTTCTCATCATACAGATATCCATACGGATCTCCTGTCGAAATTGAATAGAAGTAATATGTGCCCGTGGTTTTTGGAACAAATTTGTATAACTCTTCTTTTTCTGCATAAAATGAGGTTTTATCGCCAATCTCGATCACATCCTCAGACATTTTTGCTGTGACTGAAACTGCCTTTCTGTCTACCTTTGCAGTTATCACTCCCCGCTTACCCATTCCTTTGGCCTTAAGTGTATATGATGTTCCTGGGACAAGATAAACATACCCATTTGTACCGCATTGTCTGTCATATTCATCATACCATACTCCGATATCATCAACAGAATACTTGGCATTGTCAGGATTTACAGTAAGTTTTAATACATCTGATACAAAGTTTCTGCCAGTCTCAGACTTGTCAAATTTCTGATTATACAGATATGTGCTGTCATCTCTTATGGATATTACCACTTCGTATGTACCAGGGAACAGATCCATCGAATATGAGCCATCATTTCTTGATGTAGCACCATTCCACGCAAGCTTATAAGGAGTTGCTTTATCCTGATTGTAGAACTTGATCGATACCCCGTTCAGGTTATTTCCATTTATATCCTTGACATACCCCTCAACCTTGATTGCCTTTTTAGCATTTATCTCACAGTTAACTGTGGTGCTGATCTTCGTATCGTTGTCATCCGTTATCTTTACCTTCAGGTTATATGTTCCCTCCTGATAAATTTTTCCTGTGACCCTTCCTGTTATATCAACACTCAAGCCATAGTCATCCCCGTCTATGCTATAAGTGTATTTCCCTGAACCGCCTGCGACAGATGCAGGCTTCACACTTACTGAATAATATTTATCATCCGTGCCTATCATGCCGTATTGAGGTATATAATACGCCGCGATCACCGACGAACTGCTGACATTCCATGTGATTATGTATGTAACTATATCCCCCAGCTCATCAACAGACTTAATTGTTGTTTTCGTTGTTCCTGTCTTTCTCACTGTTCCACTGAAACTGATCGCGTTACTTCCATCCGTTTTTATTGCATATTTCACACCATCAGGGAGCTTGTCTACAGTAATTTTACATATTCCTCTTGCGCGATCCACTGTAAATTCTCTGCTGAATGACTCATTCTGTTCAAGTTCATAAGTCATATAAACCCTTCTATTTGAATGATCCTTGGAATAATATGTCTCAATACTTGACTTACCTGTGCCATACAGTCCATCTACATAGACACAGACTCTCACATAATCGCTTAATGAGCATCCTCTTCTCAGCGCTATGGTGTAGGTTTTATTGTCCTTTGTCGTCACGCCGTCCAATGGAATGGTATAGTTATATGTTCCATTCAGTACCGTGCTCGCCTTTACAACAAAACTGGAAGCCGGAAGTTTCTGACTTCCCGATAATGTAACCTGCACAGTTTGTGGGTCACTGACAGTTGCAGATGCTATGGTGTTCGCTTTCGTAACTGTGACTTTGTATGTCGCCTTCTTACCTGTGCCATCTGTAGCCTTTGCTGTTATCACTGCTGTTCCTGCAGCAACCGCATATACTTTTCCTTCAGAATTTACCATGGCTACCTTATCATTTGAAGAACTCCATGCACATTTCTTATTGGTTGCATCTGTCGGCTTTATAACTGGGCTGAGCTGCATCGTTTTGCCTACATACAGCCTTCCACTTATTTTGCTGAATTTTAATGATGTTATCGGTGCCTTTACTGTTACCTTGCAGACTGCTTTCTTTCCTGAACCGTCAGCAGCCACTGCTGTGATAGTCACTTTTCCGCCTTTTACCGCTGTGACCCTGCCTGTAGCACTTACCTTTGCGATCTTGGAATTGCTACTCTTCCAGATAACCTTCTTATTGCTGGTTGTGTTAGGTCCTACTGTCGCCTTTATCACTGCCGACCTGCCCTTCTTGATCGTCAACGCAGA
>NZ_QVGO01000012.1:0-31336 GCF_003603945.1 Coprococcus sp. AF38-1 | reverse complement strand
AGAAATCATACTAGCTTGTATTTTTCCTAACCATCTTTACTGTTATTGGTTTGTTAGATCTTTGATATCATCTCTGATCCGACGTTCTTGAAATTCTCGTTTGGAATTTCAGGGTTGTCATGTTGTTAATTTTTCAAGGTTCTTTTATGTTCTCGCCTCTCAGCGACAACTTCTAAATACTATCACATTCATTTCTCAATGTCAACAACTTTTTTCATCTTTTTTCAAGTCATTTCGTCAGCTCTTATGAACTGATTTCGTATCATAATCGGGAGATTATATAACGAATAAATCTCAAAATCCGATGTTTTACAGATGTTTCTGACACCGTCTCACGCGACAGCTTTTATAAGATACCACCATCATTTTACAATGTCAAGCATATTTTTTCTTTTTTCTATTTTTATGTTTTTCCTATTATGTATTTTCTTATTCTCTTCTTATTTTCTTCTTATTTTCTTTTTATTTCTTTCTTTTATATTCCTCGTTATAATCAGATTTTAAGATACTATACCTGTTAGTTTCTCCGTTTCCTTTATACTCAGCTTATATTGTATCTATACACTTTGCCTATACCAGCTCAAGTCTTTCAATTATAAAACCTTCATTCTCCATGTGATATACGGTTCCGCAATATGGGCAGTTTCTCTGACGGACAGAATCAAAGCTTGCTCCACAATTCCTGCAATACACAGATGTAATGGAGAATCCAGGAGGTTCCATGTAAGCAACATTTCTCCGAAGTGTAACGTCTATACAGTCTCCGCACCTGTTGACGCGTCCATTCTTCTCACTGTAATTTATCCACCATGTTCTGAGTGTCATGCACAGATGACTTCCCTCCATATGTATATCCTGCACTGTCATAGCCTGCATATATGTCATTTCTATAATATCCCGAAAATATGGATTTAATGTTCCACCACAATATGATGCCAGATTCTCCGGGTGGTCTGACATAATCGCCATACGGATAAGAGATATGATCTGTCCCTCAAACTTCTCAAATGAAAAATACGGATCATATGGTGCAAATGCACTTTTGACCTTTCCTTTTGTTGTCACATAGGACCAGAACGGTATTCTCTTTCGTCCATCCCTGTTGAACTGTTTTGTCATAAATATAATAATAGAAATTATATATCCAAATATTCCGCCCATAATAAGTGCTACAAAAAATGACATTAACAAAGCCTGCGGTATTGGAGTTTCCCGGTCGAGAAAAGAAGGTATAAAACATGCAAGGAAGAAAACCAGCATGGTTATCCCTGTGGTCTTTCCCATCTTCTTCTGATTCTTTGTAGAAGCATTCTCCCGAATAAAAAATATATTTGTTACACGGGGAAACAGATCACTGATACGAAAAACCGTACGACAATAAGGGCAGCCTTCCGTGAGAGCTGCCACAGGGCTAACTGCACCGCAGTTTGGACAAGTCATGGACATACGTGTAAGTTCCTGCTCATTTGGAGTATGGACAACTGTCTCGTACATCGTATCTTCGGTTACACGCTCATATATTATGCCGGTTGAATTCTGGAATTGCAGATGCCTGTCAACCCCCTCATACATGAGATCAACTGTGTACCAGGATGTCTTTCGAGGCACTCTTGTAGTTCCCATCGTTTCTCTCTTCACAGGTGATGTATGCTGTATCATACGAATGCCCTTCCGTGCCATTCTATCCTTCTGAAGGCGAAGAATATATGATGTGTCTCCATCACAGCTGCGTGGACGCATGTCAGAATCATACCAATGATTTAATTCTATGGCAAAATCATCAAATATACTTCTGTGTTTCTCCCATGTTGGAGTATATTTCTTAAATACTGTCACCTGTTTTCCATAACAGATCAAAGAAATTATACCAGCTATGATCAAAGCCGCTCCAATACATAGAAAAACAAGAGCCGGTGTCTTGTCTATATCTTCAATTGTGTAGACTGAGGCACCAAGGAGTCCCAATGCAAACAACACTATACCCCTCACAAATAAGTTTGTTTTTGGCTTTGGCACTTCTAGTTTACGTTTTTTACTTGTTATATTTGATATATCTGAAAATATTGACATTTTCTTTCCCCCATAAATCCCATTAAACTTTTATTGTTATTGTATCTTTGAAACTATGCCATTTTCCGTAAGTGTCTGCAGACATTCCGACGCACTGTCATCGTGCATCATCTGCCACACCTGTTCCATTCCTGGTGCAAGCGGTTTTCGCAGGAACTCTTCTCCCGATATCCAGTACACTTTGCCCTCTTCTGAAGATATAAGTTTCCCCTGATACTCATCCGTCTTGTACAGAAATCCGACATTTCTCACAGCTCCGGTCATCCAGTGATATATTCCGGTGAGCTTTGGATTGCTTATGGTCAGCCCGGTCTCCTCATATATCTCTCGTATCACCGATTCTGTGAATGTCTCTCCGGGTTCCACATGTCCACCAGGGAATGTCGTTCCGGAATAGCTTTTCCCTACTTTATCGAGTGCAAGTACACGCCCAGCGTGATCATATACCATGCACATATTCATAAATATTACTTTCTCTATTTCCGCCATTTTCTCCATCCTGTTGTTTCTATACATTCTGTATGTATTCTCCGGTCTATGGATTTATATCGCACTCTATATACTATATATCATAATGTGCGAGTACGATAACACGTTACTATCACAACGAGCTTAATTATCTGATGCTCTTTTTCAGAATGTCATATTTGTTATCTACATCATTTTGTATATTCCCCGAGCGCAGCCTTCAGATACTCATACCTCTGTCTTTTCTCTTCCTTAGCAAAATGTACCTCTCTCTGCTGTTCCGGATTATTCTCATAATCCAACACTTCATCGCCGAACTGCTCGCTTGTGAGATCAAAAGCGCAGTCACCTATCACATTGTAACAATGATAGTTTCCGCCTGGTCTCTTTATACCGTACACCTTTCCACCAAATATATCCTGTGCCAGAAAAGCAGTGATGGAACACTGCCCCAGCGTCATGTTATCCTTTGTCCATCTGTCCCTCATCCTCGGCGCACAGGTGTCTGCACACCAGATATGACTCAGCGCATCGTATAGATCTGTTGGGGTATTTATCCCCGGATATTCATCTGTGATGGCTGGTACATCTGCATGCTCCCAGCCCCAGAAATTGTATGTCTTTTTTCCGTTGTCCATCCATCTCACCTTCGATACTACATTATTCCATCATACTTCTACATTCGATACTTCTTTTGTCCAGCTGCCTCCATTACATCAACATCCTTACATCAACTTTCTTGCTTCATTATATCACTCACACTGTAAATTCTCAGTATTTAATATACGGTATTATTCCACAGTATTTTCTAGCACTCCAATATTTTCTATCTTACATCTTACCACACCGCCGCCCTTAAGGTACAGTGGTTATCATATATCCGTCAAGGCTCTTGTCGAAACAAAAAGCCACCCGGATATAAATATCCATTCGCATTCAACCGCGAATCATATTTATACCCGAATGGTCTCTATATATTCATATGATATTGTCACTTGCGTTATCTACTACAGCCCTACTGAAGCTTTCCGTACTCCTCATCCGTCACAGGCTCGCACCATTCATTTGATGTCTCCTCACCTGGAACCTCGATTGCAAGATGGCTGAACCAGCTGTCAGGAGCTGCGCCGTGCCAGTGCTTTACCTCAGCAGGAATGTTGATGCAGTCGCCTGGATTCATCTCAACTGCAGGCTTGCCCTCCTCCTGATAGTATCCGCGTCCACCGACACATACAAGGATCTGTCCGCCACCGCTCTTTGCGTGATGGAATAGCATTCTGAAGATGGATCTTCAGCGATGAGTCAGTGATTCCCTGTGCCATAAGTGCCACAACAGTTATGATACTTCTGGTCTTTACATCGATGTCATTGTTGTTCCAGTTCTCCCCAAAGAGAACATCGTCATTAAAATGTGCAAACTCAGGAGCGAACTCTCCGAGTGCATTTCTTCCCGCTGTCTGTACTATCTTTGCCATTGTTTTTCTCCTTCCAAATGTAACTCTGTTTCATATATTCGTTGGATGTATGAAAGTTATTATCATCCTTCACTAATTTGTCATACATCTATTCTTTACGCGAGGGTTTTATCTACCCACTTCTCGATCTCCTGTCTGTTTGCCATGTTGAGCAGTCCGCCTTCTACAAACTCAGCTCCCGGTGCCGACGGCTGGAGTTCCTTGATCGTGTTGCCAAATCCGCTTCCACCTGATGTTGCGAACAATGTGATCTTCTTGCCTGTGAAGTCGTACTTCTCAAGGAATGTATTGATGATCGTCGGAGCCACATACCACCAGATAGGGAATCCAAGTACAATCTCATCATAATTCTCAATATGTGCATTTGAATCATCAAGCTCCGGTCTAAGTTTCTTGTCGCTCATCTCGACGCTGCTTCTGGATTTCTTGTTCATCCAGTCAAGGTCAGCCTTGGTGTACAGCCCCTTTGGTTTGATCTCGTACAAATCTGCGCCTGCTGCCTCCGATATCATCTCTGCAACATTTTTCGTGGTTCCACTTGCGCTGAAATATGCTATAAGCTTTTTTGACATTATGTAAACCTCATTCAACTAAACGTCATCCCATTCTAATCACCTTTGACGTGGAATGATGCTGCATGTCAAGTCTTCGTCAATCGGTCGCTTAATGATAGAAATTTTCAATTAACTCATTTAATCTTCTGGTCGCTTGATTTTGCAAATCCCATGTGATATAAAGTAAACATTGTTTACCAAATAGTAAATGGAGGTGACTATCATTCGGGAAAGTACAAAGGAAACAAGGGCAGCAATACTGAAAAGTGCCATGGAAGTCTTTCTTGAAGTTGGATATCAGGAGGCGTCCATGCGTAAGATCGCTGCAAGGGCCGGTATAACCGCAGGCGCAATATACAAGCATTTCTCAGGCAAAGAGGAAATGTTTGACGAGATATTTGAGGAAAGCGGCAGAAAGCTCATGGAAGTCACTGAATCCATGATCGGAATAGACTTCACTGCCATGTCAGATGACGAGCTGCTCAAGGTGTTGTATTCCAGGGTATCGGTGCAGATCTTCGATATGCTTGAGGGCGACATGCAGCTCTTTCATATGCTGCTGAAAAATGACTCAGGCAAATGCCTGGAGAAATTCCGCAGTATCTATGTAGAAAGAAGCGCCAGTTTTGCGATTAAGTATTATGACGAATTATACAAACGGGGAATCGCAACAAGAAAATTATCTGAAAGGACCGTGTATATGCTCTCTCTGACCGAATTCTCAATGGTCTGTGAAATAATCGCAGATGACTCATGCCAAAGTGGAGTCACAGCAGAGATGAAAACTGCATTTATGGAAGCTATGAATGTTCTGCTGCACGACATAGAAGCAGGATTGCAGATAGGAGGAAAAACAAATGGAAAAAAAGAAAATTGAAAAGGGTTCTGTCCAGGAAACTCTTCTTCTTCCACTGTACGGAAGAAAGCGTGCCATGGAGATGTATCCGGGAAACTTTAATGATCTTGACTGTCAGAGGATATACAACGAGGTCGAGATAGACTATAACAGGAAAGGTATCATGGAGAAAATCGGTGCTATCATGGCTGCCACCAGGCAATATGATCTGGCATACGTCTGCCGATCGTATCTCAAGGATCATCCAAGAGCCTGTGTTGTGAACCTCGGCTGTGGTCTCGACACAACATTCAGCCAGGTGGATAACGGACAGGCACGTGCGTACAATCTGGATTTTCCTGACGCTATAGCTGTCCGCAATGAACTTTTAGGTGAGCGTGAACGCGAGACAAATATCGCCTGTGACCTCAACGATCTCTCATGGTTTGACAAGATAGATTTCCATCCTGAGGATGGAATCGTATTCTTTGCATCAGGTGTCTTCTACTATTTCAAAACTGAGCAGGTTAAGACTTTGTTTACCGCCATGGCAGAGCATTTTCCTGGAGGCAAGCTGGTATTTGACGCGACGAAGAAAAAGGGTCTTAAGAACATGCTGAAGACATGGCTCAAGGACTGTGATGACAACATCGGTGTTTATTTCAGTGTCGATGAACTCTCGGAACTTAAGAGCTGGAGTTCTTCATTCAGTTCTGTCATCAGGAAAGGATATCTCACAGGGTACAGACCTCTTGACAAACGATATGGATTTGTCCTCAACACTGTTTTTAAGCACCTGGACAAATCCTGCATGTGTCAGATAATCGAGATCGAATTTAAATAGACAGTCAGGTTCATGATCAACCTGTATAGATAATTTGACTGGTGTCAAATAGAAAGGATATGTAACTATGAAATACAGATTTACACAGAAATTATTTGGTTATTTCTTTCACAATTCATGCATGAAGCAGGCAAAAGCACAGCATCTAATCCTTGACAACAAGGCTATAAAGAACGAATACAAGGCAGTCCTTGAGCGTGCCGATGACATAGGAAAGTCGCACCTCATGAGCTCATACTGCATGGGCGCATATTTCATCGCACTAAACAGAAAGACTTCTCTTTCACCGGAGGAATGTTTCAATCTGTACAAAGACGGGCTGTACAACAATAAACTTTTTCATATGGTTATTGGAAATGCAGACAGCTATCTCGATGAAAAAAAGCTTCCGGGAAGGAAGAAATGGTCTGAGGAATCTCATCTGAAGCGCTATAAGAATGACTGGGTTCTTGACATCATCGTGGGCGGACCAAACGATGACTTCGTACTCGGATATGATTATCACAACTGCGGGATATGTAATCTCTGCCGCGACGAGGGGTGCTTTGAACTGGCAAAGTATCTGTGCCGTATGGACTACGTGCTCGCTGACATGATGGGCATGAAGCTCACAAGGACACAGACCCTTGCCGAAAACGGAGCTTACTGTGACTTCCGCTATGGACGGAAGTCACAGTAATTGATCTATCTTTTATAATCAAGTTCTCCCACTGCCATAGGATTCAGATTCAGTGTCACCCATTTGACCGAAAGCTCTGTGAGTCTGTTTATATCCGTCTCATCGGCATTCTTGATGCCGTTTATGAGTCCGGCAAATTCTCTCTGTTCGTCCGCGTCAAGTGGTGTGCCCATACATATGTATCGATACAGGGCATTTGCCATACTCTTGAAATCTGAATCCCAGTTGCAGCATCCGTTATCTAGTATCTCATAGGCAAGTTTTCCCGATATACGGATGACCTCGCCCTGAACTGTGCCCGCATGTCCCGAACCAGGCACAAGAAGATTCCACAATTCTCCATGCTGCTTCTGCCAGCGCTTCTCATGAATGACGATCGGCGATGTGCCGTCATATTCTACCCGCCTTGGAACAGAGGCAACTCCGAGCAGTCCGTACAGACTCTCCATCGTCCTGTCGAGCTCCGGCATAATATCTGGACTCATATCTTTCCTGCGAAACTCTATATCCTCAGCCGCGCTTCTCATATATGTTCTTATTTTATCTGTGACCGGAACTCCTATCCCGATCAGATACTCTGCTACCGGCGCAAGCTTTATCAGATCAAATGTCCTTGCCCAGTGAAACGCTCTCTCAAGCGGAGTCTCCCCTGATCTAGATGTCACTTCTGCATCTGCTCCCGCCTGTATCAGACATTTGACAAGCTCAAGATTGCCAGTCTTCACAGCCACATGCATTACGGTCTCTCTGTCAAGGCCCTGGGTGGCTGTTATGTCTGCGCCCAGCTTCACCAGCGCTATTGCCTGTTTCTCTGATGACATTCTTCCAGCATGATAAAGCAGCGGTGTGTAGCCATACTGGTCAACATAGTTGATGTCGATTCCCTGCTCTATCAGCCACCGCATCATCTTCTCTGAAAGTGGAAATTCCAGTGCATTTCCCTTGTTGTATCCGCCATATGCATTGATGTCGCATTTGCCCAATACCTTCTTGATGTCCTCATCACTTGCCGTCTGCACAAGCTGCTCAAAATCCTTTGGCAGTGTTTTTCTCTTTGCCATGTGTGTACCTCCCATATTCTATTCTACTTACCCCTGATCTTCCTGACATTCCTATTCATCATATGCCTTCCCCAGTTTCTGTACAGGAACGCCTTCACCCTTGACATCTCCTGATGGTGTTCTTTTAACAGTTCATCCGGCGAATCATACACTCCGAAATCCTGATTGATACCTTCGCTCTGGATATATGTATTATTCCTGTCAAAATCTATAACAGGATTCTTAAAGTCCTTAACTGCCACTCCAAATCCGCAAAATGCACCCGTACACTCACTGTATTTCGCCTGCAGCTTTTTCAGATATCCCATATCCAGAATAAACGCCTCAAGCTCATACCACCTGTTTTCAAAATACACTTCTACCCAGCTATGGAATACATTCTGTGGTGCATTTCTGTATACGATTCCTGTCATAGCGCCCTTCTGCAGCTTTTTATCAATGGTAAATCCATGCACTCTGCACGGGATATCGCAGGCTCTAAGCAGCGCCATGAACAGTGTTCCCTTGGTGTTGCACTGTCCATAGCCATCCCGCAGCACCCTGGACGCCGGGGCACTGTCATCCACATTATATCCAAACAATATCTCATCCCTGACAAATGTATAAATGGCCTTCAGGCGTTCAAACTCTGCCATGTCACTCCACTTTCTCTCTCTGATGAGCTGCTTGATATTCTCATTTGAATAGTCGAGCATCTTTGTCTCTGCCAAATAATCGTGCATCCCTTTTACCTCTTATCCGAAAAATTGCATATCTGTATCGGTGTGCCACCTTCCATAACGTGGAAACCGTGTCTCTCATAGAAAGCGACATTCCTGCTGTCCTCCGGCATTCCCTCTATGTACAGATAATTCTTATATTTATCTCTAATATATTCTACCATATTTCCGGCTATTTTCTGCCCCTGATATTCAGGATGCACAAGAACATAGTGTACAAATGCCACCAGCTCTGAATCATCCAACACTCTTGCAAGTCCATATTCCAGCGGACAGCGTATACCTTCATAGATTTCAAAGATAAAGTAACTATGAAATTTATTAGTGTTTTTCCGTATAAAAAATGCAGAGATGTATATCCCAAATCTATATACATCTCTGCATTCATTTTAGTAACTTTTGTTTTTATTGATCTTAAAGCTCTTTTTTATTATCGGCTCCTGGAGTTGTCTCAAGGAACACATCACCAACCACAAGCTTGCCATCCTCTGTTATGAGTTACTAATGAATTTGATAGCTTACTGATATTTTAGCATTTCCATAGTCCATGCAGATTACAATATGCATATACTTCTCCTACCTGCTCACCATCGCAAAGGCAAAAATCTGCTACCGGCTCCTGCCCTGGATTTAACTGTTTTCTGTATATTCCCTGGTTTGTATTTAATGTAATCCACTCAATGAAATGCTCTTCAAGCATTGGATGTTTTGTCTCTCCGACCACGACATGAACATGACTGCCTTCTATAGTATATACAGGTACATGCTTCTCGACAGCAGCATCTGTCACTCCGGCTTTTAATTCCTGCATAGGTTCTCCGCAACAAATTACAGGTACACCCTTATCCTTTACCTTTTCAACAATGTTTCCACAATGCTTACAAATATAATACCTTACTTCCATGCCTTTTTCTCCTTCCATGTGTAAAATTTATAATTCAATTGTCTCCATAATCTTTTTCAATGAATCTGCAGATTCCTTAAGCTTTAACGCTTCCTCGCCACTTAAATTAATAGGTATATCCGACTCAACACCATCTGCACCTACAATAGCTGGCATACTTAACGATACTCCGTCAATGTCATATACACCATGAATCATGTGCGATACCGGAAGTATTGATTTTTCATCTCTCATAATCACTTCACAGATTCTTTTTACAGACATTGCAATTCCATAATATGTAGCGTGTTTTTTATTTATAATTTCATAAGCACTATTCTTGACTGCTGTTGCTATTTCTTCCGTATTTTCCTTGTGCTTGTAATGTCCACGCATTTCACACATTTCACTTAATGGAACACCAGATACATTTGCCGATGACCATGCTACCACTTCACTGTCGCCATGTTCTCCCACAATAAACGCATGAACGCTCCTGCTGTCCACAGATAAATGCTCACCAAGCTTATATCTTAATCTGGCACTATCTAACACAGTACCCGATCCAATAACCCTGTTTTCTGGAAGTCCTGATAACTTTATGGCTACCTGAGTCAGGATATCTACCGGATTCGCAACTACAAGCATGATACCTGCAAAATTTCTCTTTGCTATTTCAGGAATGATTGACTTAAATATTGCTACATTTTTATTTACGAGATCAAGCCTTGTCTCTCCCGGTTTCTGTCCCGCTCCGGCAGATATGACAACAATTGCAGCATCAGCCACATCATCATAATCTCCGGCATATATCTTCATCGGACTCGCAAATGGAATACCATGACTGATATCCATCGCTTCTCCTTCTGCCTTGTTCTTATCTGCATCGATAAGGACAATCTCTGTAAACAAGCCACTCTGCATTAAAGCAAAGACTGACGCAGAACCGACAAAGCCACAGCCTATCATTACTGCTTTTTTTGAATTAATCACTTTCTTCTTCGTAATAATCTCATCTCCTTAATAATTCTCTTCATGTACTTCAAAATAGCTCTGTGGATGATTACATACCGGACATACTTCAGGCGCCTTAGTTCCTACCACAATATGTCCGCAGTTACGGCATTCCCATACCTTAACTTCGCTCTTTTCAAATACCTGTGCAGTTTCAATATTCTTAATAAGTGCACGATATCTTTCCTCATGGTGCTTCTCAATCTCACCTACTGCCCTGAATTTTGCTGCAAGCTCAGGGAAACCTTCTTCTTCGGCTGTTTTCGCAAAGCCTTCATACATATCTGTCCACTCATAATTCTCGCCTTCTGCAGCTGCTGCCAGGTTTTCCTTTGTATCACCAATTCCTGCTAATTCCTTGAACCACATCTTTGCATGTTCTTTCTCATTATCTGCGGTCTTTAAAAATAATGCAGACATCTGCTCATAGCCTTCCTTTTTCGCTACAGAAGCAAAATAGGTATACTTATTTCTCGCCTGTGATTCCCCTGCAAATGCCTCCTGTAAATTCTTCTCTGTCTGTGTTCCTGCATATTTGTTTGCTGCCATCTCTTTTACCTCCGTTTTCTTTACTATTTTTCTCCCTGCATTTCGGGCAAATTCCTTTAAATGAAATATCATAATCCAAAAATTCAATTCCATGAATGTTGCGAATTTTTTCCAGCAAATTCGGTAATTTCATCCATATCCGCATCAAAAATCTCACTGCACTTTACGCACCTGACATGGTAGTGATTTCTCAATGCGAAATCAAACCGGTTCGGTCCATCGGGAACTTCAACCTTTCTTGATGCACCTTCCTCTACCAATATATCAAGATTTTTTTGAATGGCATTTCTCCTGCTTGTCGCCATTCGTTATTGGGATTAGTTCTTAATAAGGATTATATTCTGTTTTTATTTTATTGTCAAGAAAATAGTAATAATTCTCATTCTCTGACTTTCCTCTTTGCATTTTCTTAATCTCAGAGAAGGGTATGATGAAAAAGAATTGAAAGATGCAATCATGGATAATTTCCAAAAATTCTTCTTGAATTAGATCGTGAATTTGCTTTTGTCAGCAAAGAATACCCTTTTTTGTCGGAGATGCTAAAAAATTTATTGATATGCTGTTCTACAACATATAAAAACACCGTTATGTTTTAATTGAAGTCAAGACAAGGGCATTGATTCCGGAGATATGGGACAATTAGGAACTTACATTGACAGTCGCTTTCGCCAGTGCTAGTATCTGCATTAGTTAGGTATGTCTAACGCACTTGATGGGCTTCAGGAGCACTTTCATACTCTGGTTGTCAGCTACAGTGGATTTGACGATACGGAGAATTCTACATTTATTTCAGAGCTTGACGAAGTTCTGAAGGTTGAGAACTACATCAAAGATAAGCTTGACGGAAAGCTGTTTGCAGCATACGGCTGTTCCCTCGGAGGTTCATTTGTCTCTCTCCTGATCGGGCGTCAGGATATACATATAGATCATGGAATCATAGGTTCAAGCGACATGGATCAAGCGCCAAAGTGGCTGGCAAAGCTTGAGACAGCCATCATGATGCCTATGTTCTATCCTTTTATCACCGGCAAGGAAAGCGGTATTCTGAAAAAAGTATTTGAAAAGAAAATGAACGAAGGAAATGACAGTTCTGAATATATGAAGAAATTCATGGAGATCATGGGCAAAGGAAGTGGAATAGACTTTTCATTCATATCCAAGGAGTCCATGAAGAATCAGTTCTGCACCGACCTGTACACAAGCGTTGGAGAACACATAAACGTACCCGGAACGACTATCCACGTATTCTACGCCAAGAAAATGGGGGAGAAATATCTTGAGCGTTACAGGAAGTGTTTCGCCGATCCGGATATCTGTGAATTTGATCTGCAGCACGAAGAACTACTGCTTGACGCCGATCGCTGGGTTCATGAGGTCTGCAGGGTGTGCGGCATAAACTGATCTGCTCCTTTCTTAGGTCTGAATAAATTTTTCATATCTGTTTTCTCTATCTCCAGCAGTTTGATCTTCTTGTCTATTCCACCTGCATAACCGGTCAGACTTCCATTTGTACCGACTACTCTGTGACACGGGATGACGATTGATATTGGATTGTGACCAACAGCACCGCCAACCGCCTGAGCAGACTTTTAAAACAGATCACCCCTCTTGAAGCATTTTTCTCAAATCGCCAAATGTCTCGGATGCAGGGGCAACCCTGACATTTCTCACATCATCTTCTGCCTCAGCCAGAATTTCTAGCAGTTCTATACGAACATTCATGTTTTTATACTCTTCATATGACATAACCACATCATCTCCTCTGACACAACCTCAAATCAATATTAATCTGAGTCTCTCCTACTTCTTAACAACCAAATGCACGACCCCTGCAAATGAAAGTACAATGATCACCACATATACGATCAGTGTAATCAAGTGTCCATTCTGCCAGTTGTCCACCGCAAGCAGAGTCCATAGTGCGCCCTGAACCAACTGCGTTGCAATCTGTATCTTCTTATTACCCTTATTCTTACAGCTTATTATAAGTAATATTATGTAAACAACAAGACCTATACTCAGTAAAATGCTCATCATAAATATAGCCACCTTTCGTCTGTATACTCATCTAGTTAGTTTTTTCTAACCAGTTTCATTTTAGCACTTATTGTTTTAAATTCAACCAGACAAATTCATAAGTTATGTTAAGTATGATGACTAGCACAAAAATAATAATTTACACAAAATTTAAGAGGGTGGTGTATTGCCTCAGTAATACTCCCACCCTCTAGTGACTGATTTTTCTGTTGTCCGAACAACGAGACCGACCCTTACGTTCGGCATTGGAGCAAAGTTTTTCGCTGCCTGCCAGCGTCCTGTATCTTTCGCAACAGGATAGGTCACAAGTAATGTAACCTCGGATTGAATCGTGTCAGCCCACGTTGTTCTCATTATGCACTGACACCCAGAAAAATTCAATGAACCTGTAATTAAGTTTTGCCATTTCATCATAACTGCACACAAAGAAAGCCGGTCCAAGCACACAGAACCGGCTTTATATAAGTGGAGGAAGGTTTTCTATCCACTTATACGCAATATTATAAAATCAATACGAAGATAGTTTCATTAAATATTACCAGCCCAGCTTCTGGCAGATCTCAGCCCAGGCTTCATCGTCTATCTCCTCATCGCGGAAAAGTCTTCTCTTGTCATCCTCTGTGATCATGCGAAGCACCTTACATGGATTTCCCGCTGCAACTGCCCAATCAGGGATATCCTTTGTAACAACACTTCCTGCACCGATTATGACGTTACTTCCAATATTCACGCCAGGGCAGATCACAGTGTTGCCGCCTATCCACACGTTGTCCCCAATGGTCACTTCCTTGCCATACTTCCACATAGCACCGCGCACATCAGGATATATCGGATGACCTGCTGTGTATATCGCTACATTTGGCGCCATGAAACAATTGTCACCTATGGTCACATTTGCAACATCAAGGATTGTACAGTTATAATTTGCAAAGAAGTTCTTGCCCACTTCTATATATGAACCGTAATCGCAGTAAAATGGTGGGGTGACACAGGCTCCATCAGACTTGCCAAACAGCTCCTTTACGACCTCTGATATGCCGTCGAAATCCGAGCGATCCATGAAGTTCAGCTTCTGCAATTTCCAGCCTACATAAGAATGGAACAGCTATCGCTCTATCCAGACTACAGAGGTGTCAGCCACTGGCATGACAACGTTGAGTTTATTATGATGATGGATGGACAGATTACATATGACATAAATGGACAGAGCATTGACATGCAGACTGGGGAAGGCGTCTTTGTCAACAGCAGATGTCTGCACTACGGCTACTCAGATGCACATGCTGACTGCCATTTCATCTGCCTGAGAATGTCTCTATCTCTCCTGTCCGCAAATGACTATTTTACCAAGAACTATCTGGAGCCTCTCACCGGCAATACCGGATATCCTTACCAGAAACTTACTCCCGCCATTTTATGGCAGAACATGATTCTTGGGGATATACAGACAATTTACGATACCAGCCATGACGTGTTAAGACCTTTCTCCGTCATCGAAAAATTTGCCCATATCATGGAACTGCTGTCGGAGAACATGGACACGCAGAATAAGAATGTAGAAAATTCAGATGACCTCCTGTCACTCACCGCCATGATCGGATTCATCCAGAAGAACTATCCGGGCAAGCTGCTGCTCAAAGATATCTCAAGTGCTGGAAACTGTTGCAAAACCAAATGCACATCCCTTTTCCAGAGATATCTGTCAGTATCGCCCATGCAATACCTAAACAACTATCGCCTTGAAAAAGGATGTGCTATGCTTAGAAACTCTTCTTCGCCCGTGACTGATGTGGCTTATGCCTGTGGCTTTTCTGGTACAAGCTATTTCTGTGAGCTGTTTCACAGGCATTATGGGATTACGCCAAATGAATATAGGAAGGAGAATTTATAGCTTTATGAGTTTTTGCCTTTACAACGGCAACTAAATTATCGAGCATCACAGATGATTATGTACATTAAACTTTTCAAAATTAACTTTACGAAAATGAATCCTTATGAATTCAAAACTTTTACCGATATCCTTGCAACGCTACTCAGATTTATACAAGACAGTAAGGAGCAACGGCCGTGGCAGAAGAAAAAATAATCACAATTCGAAGGCTTGTCCGTGAAAATTTCCGCAATTCCTTTTCGCATAAGAAAAGGCGCACCAATACCTGCCAATAGATAGGTATAGAAGTGCGCCTTTAGTTCTTAAGGGATAAAACAGATATTATTTAAGAGAACATTTCATTTAAAAACAGGGAAGGATTCTTTCTCCATCCATAATATTTAGCCGAATATGTTAAATACAATTTTTTCTGAGTTCTTGTAATTGCTACAAAGCAATTTCTACGTTCCTCCTCCATTTCAACACTATTAATCCCTTTTTTCATACTTTGAAATGATGGCAGTTCATCATTCACCATTCCTATCAAAATAACATGATCAAATTCTTTTCCCTTTGAGGCATGAATAGTTAAAAACTGAACTGCATCTTTTGCTGGCTCTGATTCTTTCGAAATCATCGCAAATTCCTGCATATACGTTGCTACGGTTATTTCATCTAGATCGTAATTATAGCTAAGATGTCTCTCAAAATCAGTCCATATCTTTTTTTCAATCAAAAATTCTTGCTTCGCCTGCTCCTTATGAGACTCATCCTCTATTTGATCAATTCTATTTTCTGACCAATCAAATGCTTTCTGAATGAATGAAATGAAATTCTTTCCTTCAGACAACTCTAATTCAAAGCTCTTTTCAAAATTATCATCACCAAGTTTACCTTTTATCTCTTCGGATAAAGCACTCATATAATCTTGATTAGACAATTCGGCATTAGTAAGCACTTCTTCCAAATTAATAGATATTAATAAAGCTTGTTCAAAAATAGCAATTATCTGCTTTAATACCTTAATATCATTCCTATGATTTGCTAATTTGAGTAATAAATAAAGTGAGAGTACGTAAGGTGTTTCGAAGTCTGTCTTACGTTTAGACTTTTTACACTCAACGCCAGCTTTTTCTGCTTCTTCAAATGCCGTTTCTAAAAGTCTATTATTTCTTGCAATAACACATATTGAATCGTCAGGATTTTCCTCATGGATCTTTTTTGTCAACCCAGCAACGAATGCCATTTCCTCTGTATAATCATCAAAGGAATTCACAAAAACATGTTTTTCTTCCGGAAGTACTTTCATTGATTCCAATGGTTTTTTTGACACAGTTCTAGAGAAATTATGTGCTATCAACTTATTTGCTGCCAATATAACTTCCTTAGGACATCTGAAATTTTGATTGAGCTGAATCAATTCAGCATTATAATCTTCCCTAAACTCTGTGATTCTTTTATGGCTTGCTCCGTTCCATCCATAAATAACCTGATCATCATCTGCAACGATAAATAAATTATTATTTTTAGCCCCACACATGCATTTTATAAGCATGTATTGACCATAGTTTGTATCTTGAAATTCATCGATATTGATATATTTATATGTTCTAGCATATATTTTAGCGATACCAGGGTTTTCCTTAAACAGCCGGAATGTCATAAGTATTAACATATCAAAATCTAACACATTGTTAGCCAACATATACTCTATATATTTATGATAAAACCATTTATATTCGCGGGCATATGCTGTCTTTGGCATCACTACATCTAAATCTCCATCGCTGATACATAAATGTTTTTCAAAATACTTTATTGCTTTCCCAACATTAATATTATCGGGTATAGTATCTCCGTTCTCCTCATTATATTTCAACTGAAGATCAGAAATAATATCATTTATGTCATCATCCGAACTGTATATTTCAAAATTCGAATTTATACCAACATAAGTACCATGGTTTCGAAGTACTTCTGAGCAAAATGAATGAAAAGTTCCTATAAATAAACGATGGTCATTTTCTTGATTTCCATCTAGTATTCTTTCACTCATTTCTGCAGCTGCTTTATTTGTAAAAGTTAATGCCAAAACTCTAAAACTCTGATCCTGACTGTTCAATAAAATTCTCTTTATTCTCTCTGTCAACACAGCAGTTTTTCCTGATCCAGGTCCTGCCAAGACTATTACTGGTCCATCATTCCACTCAATAGCCATTTTTTGAGACTCTGTATATTTCTTCTCTGCCATCACTCACATACCCCCAATATAGCATTTACGTAAACTTCTGGTATGTCATCTGCACTTAACGCATTACCACTCCAAAAATCCAACAATTTGTATGCATTTACAACTTTACCTTTTTGCACAAGTTTCACAATTTCCTTTTTGTACTCATCGACATTCCCAGAATTCTTTAACTCTATAATATCTTGAGTAATTTCCTCAGCAACAATGCTTTCATAATCAGTAAAAATGCGTTCCGAAGTAGCTAATTCATTTTCAAAATCAGTTGTACTGTTTAATAGAACCTGTGAACTAATAACATCCTCAGAATATCCGCAATTTCGTACTTCACCAACAGTATTTCTTCCCTGTTCATCATTATCCGCTAACATAACCCAAGGGATCGAAAGAACTTTTGCTAACTTTGCAAACGATCCAGCCGATCCATTACTCCTATAAACAATCCCACTCACACCACTTGCATCAAAATCCTTTCCTAATATTTTTGCAAAGTATGGCAATATAACATCCTCTGATTGTCCTTCATATAGTAACCATTTTCTAGCAAACAATATTTCTCCTCGGCTACGTTGAACATAAGTGTTTAAATTACATATTTCAGCCATATTGAATATCCTATAAGCATTATCAATTACAGCATCTATTGTCTCATCGGACGGATGGCAACAACCCCTAATAGCCCCTTCCAAACATCTATTGATTGGATCTTTTATCGTAACTATATTTAAATTATCATCAACCTCGATAACATTTGGAAATCTTAAGCTTAAACAAATTAGCCCTTCAGGAATATCCCTTACTGAAAAGACATATTGATCAAAAATCTTAGCAACTTTTGTTTCTCCATTTTCCTTTCGTATATACCTCAGATTCTTCAAATCCATATTCTGAATAAAATATGGGGAATGCGTTGTAATAATCTTTTGACATTCAATTTCATTTATCGACTTATGAAGTGACCTAACTGCCTGAGGATGTAAATGTGCTTCTGGTTCTTCTAATGTCAATATAGCTTCTGCTTCTTCTCTACTCATTTTGTTTAGAAGTATTTTTACATAAGCCTTAAATAATAAAATTGCTGCAACACTTTGAGTTCCCTGTCCATGTTTATCAATTGGAAAGTTATAGCTTGTACTTCCATTATTTATTACAACCTGAGCCTTAGATAATAAATCCCAAGTCTTTAGCGGAACCGCATCAATAGAAACAATATCTTCGCCTTGAAAATCCATCACATTCTGAATTTTATCCAACTCATTAACCAATTCTTTTAGATTCTCATCTTTTGTAATAATGTCATTATTCAAGCCAGATATTTGGTTCTGTAATTCTTCTAAGTCTTCTTTGGAAATCGATACTTTTTTCATAAATCTTCCCCACAAAGGAGATTTTGAACTAAATGTATCTTTAATATCCCTCAATGCTTGAAGATAAAATACAGGTGTTAACTGCAAAAATTTACCAACAATATTCTGAGATTTTCCTGTTATCTCTTCGTAATTTTGATTCAGAAAAATAGTCTTGGTTTCTATATCACCTGTTACATCATTAAAAATTGCATTAACTTCAATTAGTACAGATGCCTTATCAGTACTTCCTTTTAGATATTGAATGACATCCATAAATGTATCAGAAATATAACCATCCCATTCGCCCTCATCCTTCTCCTCAAAATGGTAAATAATCTTAATTCCATCAGATTCTTTTGGTGAATTTATATTATCATCCATATGAAAATCATATTCATCAAAAGAGTGCCTGTTAATTGCCTTATTTAAACCAATTCTTATTGCATCTAAAATCGTAGTTTTTCCTGCGTTATTTTCCCCTATAAAGACTGTAAAATCATCTAATGAAACCTTACATTCTTTTATACTTCTAAAATTCTTTATATATACTTCTTTTAAAAACATTTTGCCTCTCTCCAATCCGTTTCTACTAAATATTTTGTTTACGCCACCTGCTTATATTTCATAAACACATACTCAAATATCAGCTTTCGATATTCAAATATTCGCTGATCTGAATAACTCTCCGGCAGTTCTTCCCACAGAACCTTTCCAATCAGCATGTCTACCTCTGCCTTTGTCTCCTGCTTGTCTGTCCAGTGATCCAACTCTGCAATTTTCGTCTTAATCTTATCCAGTAATTCTACAGCAACCTTCTTAATTTTTTTAATATCATCTTTGGATAGATTCTCATCAAAAAGCATATCATACATGGAGAGTTCTTCATCGCTGCTGAAGCCTTCACGAACATAGCGCTGTTCCTCTTCATTCATGGAACTTGCAAGATCCATCAGTTCCATAAATGTCTTTTCTATATTAGCTCTATCCTGCTCAGAATTATATTCATCAATAATCTGCTGATACCTTATGTAATAATCCACCCTACGAGGATTCTCCCTTATCATAGCATCCAGCCTTGCTTGAATCAATTCATCTAAGTCCATTAATGCTAGATTCTTCTTTTTAATCTTGGCAAATTCCTTACGCAAAAGATCAAAATCAATTTTGCTGATATCAAAACGCTTTGCAAGTCCACGATCATACGGTGTTCTTTCAATCATTATATAATCTCCTAAGATTCCGTTAATCTGAACCATTAAATCTGTATTATCAACATGCTTCTTCTTTTTCTTTAATTCATCAACAATAGCAATAATTGCATCCTTTCTTTCACAGTCTGCCTTGGAAATATCTGCACGATCCAGATATTTCATCATGCGGTTAAGTTCGTTTCCATATGTCATAAACTGCTTCTTGGTTTCCCTAGATTCTGATACCGCATTAGCGGCTGTCTGCAATAAGGAGAGTTTTACAAAATCCTTTGCATACACTAGATCATCCAAGTCAAAATCTTTGGAATCCAGAAATTCAATAGCCGCTGAAATTGTCTCAAGCACTCTTTCTATCAATTCACACTTGTCAATTGTCGGGTCAGTACTTCCTCCACCTACATTAGCGGTATAATCAGCAAGTGCCTTTCTTAAGGCTTTAACAATGCCTATGTAATCAATAATAAGTCCATTGCTCTTCCCTTCTGCCACACGGTTTGCGCGGGCAATCGTCTGCATAAGAGTATGTGCCTTGAGCGGCTTGTCCAGATACAAACATGACAAACACTTCACATCAAAACCGGTAAGCCACATTGCACAAACAAATACAACTCTCAGCGGATTGTCTTTGTCCTTGAATTCTTTATCCAACTCACGTTTTTCCATCTTCTCACGATGATACTTGATATCCAGATTCCACTTTTTGAATGTTTTAATCTCATTCTGTTCCTGCGAGATAACAACCGCCATCTCCGTCTCCTTCATCCATTTAAGTTTTCTCTCCAGTTCCTGAACCTCCTGCTGCGATGCGGCCTGTATCTGCTTTTCTAAAGCCTTGATATCGTCCTGCCAATATTTCTGCACAAGATCATACATGCGCACACAAGTAACTTTATTCAAGCAGACAAACATAGCTTTACCACTGGTCCACAAATCAGAGTAGTGTGACACAAAATCCTTAGCTATAGACTCAAGTCTCGGCTCAGCAGTAAGCAAATGTATTTCCTTTTCAAATTCATGCTCCAGCTTCTCTTCCTGCTCCGGATCAAGATCCGCAGCCTCAATAGCATCAAGAATCTTGTCCGTAATATCCGGATTATGGATATCCAAAATCTTTTCTCCCCTATTTTCATAATATAGAGGAACTGTTGCCTTATCTTCTACAGCACGTTTGAAGTCATAAATTGAAATATATCCACCAAAGGTTCTCTCCGTAATATTGTCATTGGAAAGAAGCGGTGTGCCAGTAAATCCAATTCTAGAAGCAGTAGGCAGCAATCTCACCATATTATCGGCAAAAACTCCATACTGACTCCTATGGGCTTCATCAGACATGATAATAATGTCATGATCCGGAATGATTGGCTCGTCCACCTTTTTATTAAATTTCTGTATCAAAGTAAAAATAAAGCTCGGATTTCCCTTCAGCTTATTGATTAGATCCTCTCCGCTTGTCGCTATAAACTTAGATGCCTTAGTTTTGCCCAATAATCCACAGTTTTCAAAAGTATCCGAAATCTGTGAATTCAACTCTTCACGATCCGTAAGAACAACAATAGTAGGAGAACCTGCAAACTTTCTGCGAATCTTCTGTGACAAGAAAACCATAGAATAACTCTTACCAGAGCCTTGCGTATGCCAAAACACACCAAGTTTACCATTATTCAACTTACGTGCCTCATAAGCCTTGACTGCTTCGTTAACTCCAAGATATTGGTGGTTCCTTGCAAGGATTTTGACTGTTTTTCCTCCAGAATGATCAAAAAGAATAAAGTTCTCTAGCAGATCAAGGAAATTCTCTTTCTTACAGATTCCCCGCAGCATAGTTTCCAAGGCTACACTCCCCTGCTCTTGCTCGGAGAGTCTCTTCCACTCATGAAAGAATTCATACTTACTACCCAATGTACCAACCTTTGCTTCCACTCCATTTGATAACATCAGGAATGCATTATAATAAAATAACTGTGGGATAGTGTCCAGATAATCTGTATAATTATCTGTATACGCATTCTGGACATTCACAGAGTTCTTTTTTAATTCAATAAAAAGAAGGGGAATACCATTTACAAAGCCCACAATGTCTGTACGGCGGCGATAAAGGTCACCATGAATTTTCATTTCTTTAACTGCAAGGAAGTGGTTCCTCTCCATATCATTTGGATGACTAAAATCAATAATCATGGCCCGCTTTTCTTCTGTCTGACCATTTGGTTTCTTCTCTGTAACAGGAATTCCATCCCGTAGATAAGCATATTTTTCTTCATTAATCTGCATCAATGATGCGGAGGAAAGATGCTTTTCGAAAGTATTCTGAGCTTCTATAACTTGAGAATCTGTAATCCATGGATTAAGCGTACGAAGAGCTTGCTGAAAATAACGCACCAAAAGAACATCCTTGTAGGAGTTTCTTCCCAAAGTTCCCTTTGCCCCAAGGATTTCCTGATTATAAGCGAACTCTACCTTCCAGCCTAGTTCATCAGCAAGTAGATGACCTGCACTCTCCTGCACTAATATGTTTTCTGAGTAATCGTAGCTCATAGCATCACCTCCCCATCAAATTAACACTATAATTCCATAAATGAAATCATGTCAGCGAAACCTTTTTCCAAATGTTCCGTTAGTGATAAGCCCTTATTATCTCTTAAAAACTCTAGAAAATCCGGTAAATCTAATAATATTTTCTGAATAATCTTCTTTTCTTTAATCTGATTAATTGCATAAATTGAATTACCTATCTCTTCTATTTCACTATCAAGTTTTTTATCCACCTGGCTCCAAAACTTCAAATACTTTGCTTGTCCCGAAACAGAATAAACATCTGCACCAATATCTTGAATAGGAACAACTTTATAATACTTTGCATCTTCATTAGTCAATATAATAAAAAGTAATCTTTGACTAAAATTGCTATCCTTTACAACCTCTAACATTTCATACATGCAATTTCTTGATTTTAGATAATTATCACTTATTATTGAGATTACGTAATCATGCTTTTCTATTGACTGCATAAACTTTTTAAAGCTTTCATGATATTCAACATCCCTAATGTCTCTTGATAATGTAGCCTTTCCTTCAATAAGCATGCCAATCTTTTCGTCAATGCTATCCGCTATGTCTTTATCTTTCTGACAATAAGACAAAAAGACGTTTTTGTCTGTATTGTCTATATTTGCATTTGCATCATCTGCATCTATAAAATTTAATTCTATATAAGTTCTAACTGCCACAACAAATGGTTCTATACTTTTTCGCATAAATGCCTCAATGTTGTCAGAAAACTTATTGCTACTCGTATAACCCACACATAATCCAATTAACTGTTTGGGACCATCAAGAATGTACTTAATTAATTGAAATCCATAACTAATTAATTCTTTCTGATTTGAAGGTAAATCTAATATACATCGCCATTCTTTTTCTTCAAATATGCTTTTAAAATCATACTCCTCTGTAATGCACTCTTCTATATATGACATCAAAAATGTTGTCTCATTTATAAAATCAAAAAACTGTTGAATACAATACATTTCTTTTTGAGAATTAATTTTTAGCATTTGAGAAGCTAGGGTTCTATATTGTAATGAGATTTTTTGTAATTCTTTTCTAGTCACTAGCAATCAGCTCCTTCCGCAAACAGGACAATATATTCCTATCTCTTTATCAATATTTTTCACTTTAACCTTCAAACCACAGCATCCCTTTTCACATTGAACATAATCTTCTGAAGGAGCATAGAGTTCTTTCTCTATTTTCCTCTTAGGCGTCTTCATGGTCATTTTTACTAATCCATTTTTATTGAATTGTTTTAAACTTTTACCTAATGTCCTATCTATTTCATCATACATATAATTTAATGCAATTTGCTGAGCCTTCTCTAATACTTCCGGTACAAAGAAGGTATTTGTTCTATTCGGCAAACCACAAATAGGACAAAAGAAATTTATATTATCTTCACTTTCATATATTTGATGATGCAACATAAATCTATTTTTACAATAATCACACTCCATCTCAATAAATCCATCTGGATCCAATGGTATTGATATTTCAAATGAAACGACTCCCATAAGTTACACCTCGATTTCTCCACCCAAAAGTTTTGGCAATAAACCGTCACGCGCTTGTGAAGATTTATTACATATATCTCTCAACTTTTGAATCCGACTAAGCATTGGTGACACTATTCTATCGAATTTATCGCCTATTTCTTTTGTTGGAATCAATATAATTTCTGCTTTTAAATACTTAAAATGTCTAGCATAATGGTAATTTGATAAATCAACTGCCTTCAATGATAAATATAGCAATGATTGTGGCATATTATCCTTGTCACTAATAATTAGCTGAGTTCCATCAGCACCTTTAGCAAATGGAAATTGTATGTATTTCAAAATTCTTGTATGGTCACCAAATACAATTATAGGTATCCCCAAATTAACTACTGAATCCTCATCATTTGTATACCCTGCAATAAAATCGCGACTTTGATCAACAACAGGAATCGCCCCTTCCGCTAAATAATCAGAAGTTTTTATTTGTTTAGTACGTGAAATTTTTCCAATAATATCACCAATTAATTTCTTCTCCCAGTCTTTTGGAATTCCATCAATAATTTCTGTCTGCTCATATCCAGGAAATCTCAAATCGACAAACCATTCCTTGTATAGGCGCTGTGCTGCCTCTTCTAGAAGTTTTATCTGTTTATTATTATTCTCTATAAGTTCATCATATTTTTTCAATATATTTGCTATTTTATCCTGTACATTTTTTGGCGGAAATAATACATTTAATTCCTGCAAATCTCTTCCACGAATCCCAGCTTGAGCACACTGACTTACTATTGATTTCATAGGAGATAATGTTGACCTGAAGTAATAATAATAAAACACTGGATTAACATTGTCTTTCAATCTTACACGTATCAAATGAGACTCAAATACCGTTAAAGGTGATACTTCCATTACAATGCTACACTTACCTGCCCCTTCAAAAACAAGCGACTGACGTGCAAACAGTAAATCCCCCACTTCAACTTTAGCATTATTTTTTTCAGAATCTTTCAAAGGAACAAGCTCCATCGGAATATCATAAATACGGTCATTAGCAAACAATTCTCCCATATTTATCATTTTATAACCAGAACCACGAATTTTAATTGGTTTTGATAAACCATTTCGTGAGTCAACAGCATACAAATCTCCAAATCTTATTGTGCTATACATCATAACCCCATCTCCTTCATATTCTTTGAGATGGTATCCATCAAATCATTTGATTCAGCCTGCAATGATAATAATTCCCGATGGATTTCTACCATTCTTTCCTCAAAGTCAACACCATCATCCTCAGCCGGGGCTACACCTACATATGCACCAGGAGTAAGAGACCACCCTTTATCTTCTATTTCAGTCAAACTTGCCACTTTGCAAAGCCCAAGGATGTCTCTATATTCCCCTTCGCCAAACTTCTCATAAAGCCATGCTGCTTCCTTAGCAACAGTAATTTCAGCAGTTTTAGCAGCTATCATTTCATCATATTCAGACTGAATTCTTTTCTTATCCTTCCTATCTGCCTGTTCTACTTCAAGTTTTTCTCGTTTTTGTAAATCCTTTAATTCATTCTTCAAAAGATTAAGTGCTTCTTCAAAAGAATTTGTCTGTCCCAATATTTTTCTGTATTCCCGTAATAAAGCTGTATACTTGTCCGTTTCTCCACGATACAGCCATACTATTGCATTCAGATTCTTCAACTGCCACTCCGTCCACTCATTCAAAGTACGGTCTACTACGGTATAATAATTTCTTGCATCTATAAACAGAACATTACCCTTCAATTTTTCGTTCTTTCCTTTATCAAAGAACCATAGAGAACATGGCAGGCTCTTCGTGTAAAAGAAGTTATTGCCAACAGAAACCATCACATCAACATTGCCTGTCTTTACCAATTTTTCGCGAATGTCCTTATCACTTCCCTGACTGTCGGTTGCAGAAGAGGCCATAACGAATCCTGCACGACCTTTTTCATTCAGATATGCATAGAAATAAGATATCCAAAGATAATTTGCATTTCCGATTTCCTTATTCTTATTTTCCTTTGGTACTCCAAAAGGCAGTCTTCCAGCATTTGCTGCTGTTTCTGCCTTTACCTTATCCACATTGAATGGTGGATTCGCCATAACATAATTACACTTACCCTCCAGATGATGGGCATCGTGATAGAAAGTGTTAGCCTCATCACCGGATTTGATTACACCAGTAAGTCCATGAACCGCCATATTCATCAGGCAAAGCTGTGCATTGTATTCTACCTTCTCCTGACCGTAAAATGTCATGCTCTTATTAGCCTGTAGTCCTGTCTCATTTACAAAATCACCAGTCTGCACAAACATACCACCGGATCCGCAAGCAGGATCCAACAAGACTCCCCCCTTTGGTTCCAGAATATTTACAATCATTTTTACCAATGACTTAGGTGTAAAAAATACTCCATCATCAGATGCGATGTTTTTGGCAAATTTATTCAGGAAGTACTCATAGATGCGTCCAATTACATCTCCACCTACTTCATCCAAGGCATTGTTATTAAAGATTCTAAGCAGTTCACCAAGAAGTTCATCTGAGAAATCGGTATAACTTTTAGGAAGAACCCCTGTAAGCTGGTCACTCTGCTGCTCCACAAGCTCCATTGCATTATTTACCACTTCTCCCAGGCTTCCCATAGTCTGTCCAGATAAATTTAATAATCCCAATGAAGCAACATTTTCAGGAAGATTTACCAGATAATCAAATTGTGCCATTTCAGGAAGGAACAATGCACTCTTAGCTATAAAATCACTTGCCTCCACTGGCATCTTACGCCCATTCCTTACCGGCCTATCCTTTAATATCTCTTTCTCAACCATTTTATATCTGCTATACGCATATCTTAAAAACAACAGTCCCAATACGGGCATGCAATACTGATTCGATGTAAGCTTTGATCCAGCACGCAGGAGATCCGCAGACTCCCACAAATCTGCTTCCAGTTTCTTAATACTTGCGTTATCCATTGTGTATATCCTCCGAAGTTAATTATTTTTTTCTGATCAGGCTTTCTCACCTTACTCGGATCTATCATTTTTTCTGTTTCAATCGTTCTGCACATTCTGCCGAAGTCAAGTACTTCATGTTTTTTTCCCTCTAAAAATGTATAAAACACATTTTAATTATATTCTATCAAACAAATACTTTCAATCAACAGATTCTTAGAAGCGAGCACCTTTTCACCAGCTATATTTCGTACATTATTCAACACTAAAAAGCACCAGTTTCCTGATGCTTTAAAACTTACATATGTAATTATCACTCTATGTACTATATGATTTCTCTCTTATCAAATACTTTATACAGTCTGAAATCATTCTATTCTTATAGCTTTATAACCTTCTTCGTCTTCCCAACAGTCCCCTGAATTATCGGCCCCGATACAATCACAGTAACAACCGTACACACACCAAACTTTCCCCCAAGAATCACACCTATCACAACCATGGTAGCATCAAGTATCATTCTGACTTTCTTCACCTGCCAGTGATTCTTCTCAGCAAGCGCAAATGTCACAGCCTCGTACGAACCACGCCCAAGGTCTGCTGCCGCATACAGTCCTGTTCCCACCGCAAACAGCACAATTCCGACGAGCATGATCAACATATTGAGCCACATGTATTTGCTGTAGACATACATTTGCGCAAACAGATCAACACACAAGCTGTAAACGATCTGGTAAAGTATCGTTCCTATATGTATCTGCGATCTGTCATATATAAGAACAAACAAGATCATAATCACCGCCACGATAAACGACGCTGCCCCGATACTCACATGAAACGTACCGGATATTCCCTGCCATAATACCGCAAGCGTCGCACCACCAAATCCAGCATACAATGCCAGGGTTATACCATATGCGGCAATGACTGAACCAATTATTATAACAGATATCTTCTTTATCCACTCTCTTTTACTCATACAACCTCCTGTTGCGCAATAAAAAGACTATAGATAAAACTGTTATGTTCAGAAACAGCAAAATCTATAGTCTTCTTACATGCCGAGACAAGCTCTTTTTAATTGTTGCTATACTATATCATATATAACTTTTTGTCAATAACTGGTATTTCATCCCCTACCACCTGGATAAAATTCAAGAGTCTTGTCAATTAAATTCTCTCCTATGCCTGAAAAGCATTTATTTCTTCTATCATCTTACTGACCGCCAGAGAGTATGGAGTCTTTTCCAAACCAATTGGCAAGTTCACTTTGAACATTTCCTCTTTCGGGCAGGATCAATGGTTTTCCTATGAGATCTTCCTTTTTTATAAACTCTTTTTTGGCTGAGTAATATGCAATTGTTCTGCTGCTTTTGTAAAGCTCTGTTCCCTTGCTACTGTCAGAAAATAGCGTAATAGTCTTAATTCCATATCATTAAAGTCCTAATCTTCCCTTGTTTTTTTCAAACCTTTTAATCAATTCTTTTCCCGTTACTATAATTTCATTTCGCCAGGGATGACCGAAGATTCCACAATTCCATGTGCTATCAATAAAAAAATAATAATCTCCATCCGGATAATATGTTGGAAAATACACTTGACATTGTCTATCAAGATCATAATAGTTATAATTCATAGAAATATCTTCCATTGGTGAGAATTCAAAACAATCATGATTCCAGTCTAAGGCATACATTTTTTCCAGTCCTAGTTCCCTCAAAATAGAATTGATTATCTTCTCTTGTTCTTCACTCCAGGGAGTTGCTTTATGATACTTTTTTGTATCGCCTGGTATTATAATCCATTCGCCAGTGATGTCTGTTCCCGGCTTAAACTTAAATTCACTATTTAATTTATCCCATAAAATGATTGCTTCATCTTTAGATATAACTCTCAATATATATTCTCCTTCACACAGAAAATAAGAATTTACCGAGGAGCAATACTACTACACCCGCTTTGTTATTTATCATAGCATAACTCTATGACAAACTGATCATCCATTTGCGCTTTCTAAAAATAGCCAGCGATACGGCTAATCTGAATATCTCTTCTGTGGTGAGCAATGTGTACACGCCTATAATTCCCCATTTAAATACATATGCTGCGAGCAAACACAGTGGAATTCCGATACACCATGTGCCAACAACATCAATGATCATGATGATTTTTATGTTGCCTCCACTTCTTATGATTTCTCCTCCAAGTATCAATAAATAATTCAGCCCTGTGTTTACAACAACCGCACCATCGCGCATTGCCTCAATGCATTCTATAGCAGTCTTTGCCCTGAGGGATGCATCCTGATGAATCGTCGTAAGTGCAGGATTACTTTCTCTGCTTGCCATATTGTCATCAAATCCAATGATCTGGATATCCTTTGGAGTTTTTATGTTCTTTCCCTGTAAGAACCGCATAAACTCAAGCGCATAAAAATCTGACACTACAAAAACAGCCGTAACCCTGCTCTCTAAAAGCTCTGGCAATTTGTCCTGATAAAAGCGAGTTCTCTCTTTTTACGTCTTTGGAATCTCCCATATCATGGTAACTCCCGGCTCAAAGGATGCACAAAACCCTTCTATTCGCTATTTATCCATGCATATAAAATTATCCGCTATACTGTCTATTTTTATATCTATCAACCCCTTAAATTAGACATCGACCTTATATTTCTCATGAAATAAACTCTCTCCTCTTGTCCCTAATTCTCTCATAAATATCAATCGCCTTGTTAAATCCTTTGCCCAGTAATTCATCACATGCTTTATTCAACGCATACGGAAACGCATTTGCCAAATAATCGAACCGCTTCATGGCCATTTGCTCTCCTAGTCCAATATTAGCCGCTTCTCTTCTAAATGAATCTCTGGTGATCTTTTCGATATCATACTCATTTCCAATACTAAATGCCATATCTCTGGTACTGCTTGTATATATCACAGTACTCAATATGTCATATGCCGGTGCCAAACGTACTGTTTTCAACTCTTCATCATAAAGCAATGAAACATTTTTGATATGATTATCTGTATTGCCTATTAAGTAATTAAATATACATATATCCCACATTTTCAATTGATCTGCTATCGGGTTGAACGATTTCTGTCTTATGATCTCAAACATCATTTTTAAATATCCGGCATTATCACTCTCATATTTGTTATGCGCCGAAATTCCCATCGCCTGAGAAAAATCTTCCTGATGTAACCTGTACGGAACATTTAACCCGTTGATTTTTTTTAATCCGTCCTTTATTGCACGATCATATCTTTTAGTTGCTAACAGAACTTCCTCATCTCTGCCATCACCGACATTGACTATAAAACTTTCAGGAATCTCTATTCCCATATTTCCTGCCGTCATCATACACAACTGCTCATTTGTAACTATTCCGTCAAGCCTTACATGACTTTGCTTTACTATATGTGTACTTGGCGCTGCCCCTTTTGGTAAATACCAATCTTTATTATTTTCATCATAATATAACCCAACCTTTCCAGATGCTCCCGCAAGTGACAAATGTGACTTTGTGACTAACTCCGCAGTCTCCATTGCTCCTTCTCTTGCCAACTGACTAACCTCATCAATTGTCAATTTCTGATAATCTGCATTTACTACTTCGTTATTCTCATCTGTAATTTTTATTGCTCCCAGACACTCATTACCTAACCCAGCTAATAATGACAGATAATTATTTGCGTCTGTATGCAATAACCCAGCCACACATCTTCTGGTAAATCCCTCAGGTAACAAACCTTCAAAAAAATTCCTTGTATCATCAACGGAAAATGCGTTTTCAGATAATGGCAAATGTATTGATACCGGTCTGGCTATGTTACCAGATAGATACTCTTCTGCATATGAAAATCTAGCATCTTCTTCATTTTCTCCAATTATACGGCCAACATATGTCTGCAATCCACCAATCTCTATCCAAACCCCCAAATTTCTCATATTCTAACCTCTCTTTTCTACGAGAATATCCATTCCCAGTAAATTGATAATTATAATTGCCTTTCCGATTTCTGCTGTAGCCTTACCTCTTTCCAAATCCGAAATAAAACTTACACTAAATCCTGTAAATTCTGCTATATAAGCCTGAGTATATTTCAGTTCTTTTCTTCTTATTCTGATTGCCTCACCCAAAGATTTTGAATCTATTATTTTCATACATATTCCTCGTCTTTCTATATCAAATTATCAACACATAACTTCATACGCATCATATGGCCGTACGGCTAAATTATATATATACGCTTTGCAAATAAGCCGTACGGCTAATTTTGTATAGTTCTGATTATACAATAAGCCGTACGGCTAAGTCAACTTTTCTTATATAAATAAAAGCGCCAGAAACCTTGTAAATTCAAGTTTTCTGACGCTTATTATCAGCAGGGGATGAGAGAATCGAACTCCCACCAAAAGTTTTGGAGACTCCTATCA
>NZ_QVGO01000011.1:0-34644 GCF_003603945.1 Coprococcus sp. AF38-1 | reverse complement strand
AACGCATAAAAATACCCTCCTTACTGGTTGTCCAGTAAAGAGGGTACATATCATTTAAAATTGTATCTTTCTGCCGCTTTTTTGCTGTTTAGCGATAATTTTGTGATATTTTGAACATCCAGCTACTCTTCAGATAAAAACAGTGTGTTATCTCTTCTCCTTATACATCATGAGATGTGCCACCATAAGAAGTGCACTGGATATCCAGATCGACTTGAACCCCAGATGCAGCGTGCACACGCCGCCAGCTCCGGCGCCAAGTGCGAATATGATGATGATTCCATAATAGTGCATGGCCTTTCTGAGTGCCCCAGGCTCTTTGTCCCTGAGGTATACCGACAGACTCTCCGTTCCGCTTCGGAGATTTCCTATACACATCGTGCTGGCATAGCCGTAGCCATTTACTTTTCTGAAAGTCTGAACCTGCATGGAGCAGGCAAATGACACAAGCATCGTGGCGAGCAGATTGAACCTCACCGGTATGAATCCAACTGCAAACAATATCACGATCTCCACCAGCACAACTATCTGTCTCCAATGTATGCGGGATGCATTCTTGTATCTATGGCTTATCCTCTCCGCCACCAGCACGCCAAGTGCAAATGCGATCAACGGAAAAAGGTATCTCAATGCAATCTTAAAATCTCCCATCATAAGATGCTGGCTCATGAGAACCACATTTCCTGTCTGGGCGTTGGAGAACACCTCATCTCTGGCATTGTATGTATATGCATCCTGAAAACCTCCTGACAGTGCAAGTATGGCACTTAACAGAAATGTCTCGGATGTCTGTCTGAGTTCTCTGTTCTTTCTTAGCATACGCATCGTCTCTTTTCTATCTATATTTAATATTTGCAGTCTGTCTCATGCAGTAGGTAGTTCCCTGATACAAACTGCAATCCAATTAAACAAGATAACACAAATTCTTTATTTTACAATATGTATTCTTTTATAAACATTCTGTTAAATATCCTTGGCTGTTATTGCATTTTTTACCATAACAAATTATTATACTTACACAACTTGACAAATGCAGGTTCTATGCTATTCTATAGTCATATGGAGAGTCCTGCCAATTATATAAGTGGACATTCAGCAGAATAGCGTCACCTTTCAGGTGAACTATAAAAAGGACTATGTACGCATAGTCCTTTTACATTTTATAAGGAGGCATATTGAAACACGAATTAAAATTATATTGGATAGATATGAAATATATCCGCAATCTACACGCCAAAGATGACAGAATATACAACTCAAGTCCACAACTAGCTAAACATACTCGACCATATATCGGAATTATAGTCACTTGTAATGGTCAAAAATATTGTATACCATTAACATCCTTCAAACCAAAACACGAAAACATGTCTGATAGGATTGATTTTTCTCGAATTATTATAAATAGCAAAATCATCGCCGCTCTCAATTTCAGCAGAATGATTCCAGTTGAAACATCCCAATTATCAAGAATAGATACCAAAATAAGAAAGCACGATACCTCTGAAATTGCCAAAAGAAAGCAACTCTACAGGCAGGAGCTCCAATGGTGTAATGAAAATTACGACAAAATAGTCAACAAAGCCAACGTTCTTTACAACAAATACATGTCCGGCGAATATTTTAAACGAAGGCATGATTGCTTAAACTTCGCAGAATTAGAAAAGATATGCAAGCACTATAATTCACAATAAAACCCGCCACAGTCGGAAACCCATCCGGCTGCAGCGGTTTGCTATCCTTTATATTACAATTTACATTGCCTTCTTATATATCTCAGCGATCTCCTCCTGTGTGAATACCACAGGGTTGTTAGCTATGCTGGCTGCCGAAACCTTCATACAGTTCTCAGCCATCCAAGGAATATCCTTCTCCTCTATGCCGAGGTCTGAAAGCTTGACGTCAAGATCAAGATTCTTCAGAAGAGTTCTGATCTTCGGTGCCAAATCATCCGCCGTGATACCTCCAAATATTCTGGCGATCTTCGCGAACTTGAAGTGATCTCCCTTGTAGGATGCCTCGATGATAACTGGTGTCAGAGCTGCAAGTCCCTTGCCGTGAACTATGTTCTTAAGGCCGCTGGCCGGATGCTCCATTCCGTGAGCCAATGTGACTCCGGCTGTGTTGATGACCATACCGCCTATGGTGCTGGCCAGTGTTATCTTCTCCCAGCTCTCCTGGGTTCCTCTGCCCTTATATACATCCACAAGATTGTGGGCGATAAGATCAATCGCATACAGTGCAAGCGCATCTGTAAATGGCTGCGAGATCTTTGATGTGTATGCCTCCATGCAGTGGCACAGTGCATCAAATCCAACTGCCGCAAGCACGTGCTTTGGCATAGTCTTCATGCAGTCCGGATCCACGATGGATACCTTTGCCACGATGGCATTGCATCTGAGTGACTTCTTGTCGCCATTTTCCGGATTGGTGAGAACCGCAAATCCATTTCCCTCTGAACCTGTTCCACAGGTTGTAGGAATAAGTACAAGCGGAAGTGCCGTATCGCTGACCTTTCTGCCAAATATGTAATCGTTGATATCTCCATCATTGAGTGCCAGGAACGCTATAGCCTTTGCACAATCCATGATGCTTCCACCACCTATGGCAACGACCACATCACAGCCATTTGTCTTGGCAAATTCTGCACCTTCCATAGCTGTTGTAGTGAGCGGATTCTGTGCAACCTTATCAAACAGTGCAGTCTCAAGACCTGCTGCTTTCAGACTGTCATTTACCTTGTCATACAAGCCTGACTTCTTTGCACTGCTGCGGCCTGTGACGATGAGCGCTTTCTTACCATACGGCTTAGTGAGTTCACCGGTCTGGGCAACCTTTCCGGTACCAAATGCAATATTTACAGGAAGATTGTAGTTGAAGGCAATAGGCTGAACAAATTTTGTCTCATCCTCCTCAGCCATAACAAGCTCGATAGCAGCCTTGACCTCTTCCTCTCTGTTCTCTTCCTCATCTACGATCTCATCATCAATGAGGACATCGACATGTGAAGCGAATTTTTCTTTATATTTAAGCTTACATATTATGAAGAATACCACACCAAGAAGTGACCAGCCACCCGCCATAGCCCATTCCTGCCATACGAGTGCACTTCCTGAATTTGGAACTATGTACATCACAACCATAAAACCAGACATGAGGACTGCCAGTGCACCAACAATCTTATAATGCTTAACCTTATATGGTCTCTTCATATCCGGTGCCTTCTTCCTGAGTATCAGGAATGAAAGGGATACCATGCAATATGCAAGACAGCATCCAAAGTTACCTGCGTCAACTATCCATACCAGCATCTTACGGCCTGCAAGAGGAGCAAGAACTGAGAGGAAACCGATGAGGTAAAGTGCATTTACAGGTGTCTTGTGCTTCTTGTGAAGCTTTGCAAATGTCTTCGGGATCATGTATGACTCTGCCATGGAGTACATTGCACGGCTTCCTCCGATGAGGAACGAGTTCCAGCTAGTAACGATACCGCACATACCTCCTACAATAAGAACCTTCGACATAATACTGCTGTTGAACGCCTTTGCCATGGCATCCGCTGTAACAAGACCTGATCCATCCATGGATGCAGCTACCTCAGATGAATTCATGACATAACCTACACCTATGATGATAAGTGCATAGAAAAGAACCGCAAGAACAATTGAGAGTATCATGATCTTACCGATCTTCTTGAGAGGTACATTGATCTCCTCTGCAGCCTGTGGGATTACGTCGAATCCAATGAAGAAGAATGGTGTGGTAACAGCAACTCTGAGGATAGTCTTAAATATCTCCCCTGTGGAGTCTCCGTTGAACATCTGTCCGTCAAGGTTTGAGGCATCTCCTGTCACAACTGATGCAACTATGAGAAGAATACCAACACCGCCGATCACAACTGTAAGTATGGTCTGCAGAAGTGCTGCTGTCTTCGCGCCCTTTATATTGATATATGTTATAAATATCGCAACTATTATTGCAACCGCAAGCCACGATGCATAGATATCAAAACCTGCCACCGTGTACAGATATCCCTGAAGGAACTTTGGATATATATATGTGATGATGGTTGGAAGTGCACACGCCTCGAAACATACAACACTGACATATCCAAGTACGATAGCCCATGTACATATGTAAGAACCTATAGGTCCCATAGCCTTATAGCTGAACACATGCTCGCCGCCGCACTGAGGCATGGCAGCTGTAAGCTCTGCATATGTGAGTCCAACGAAGAATACCATCACACCGCCAAGTGCAAATCCGATGGCCGCTCCTATTACTCCACCTCTCGTGATCCAGTCGCCTGAGGATACTACCCAGCCCCAGCCGATCATGGCTCCAAAGGCTATCACCAGTATGTCCCAGGCAGAAAATACTTTATCAAATTCTGATTTTTTTCCTGCCATAATATCATCCTTTCTAATACATCCAAGCACACCATCCACAGTTTGTTAAAATGTTAAAAAAATGGCGTCAGGAATCACACTTTCCGTGTTCATCTGACGCCATTGTCATTTTCTATATTCGCGATGTAGTTGGAATTGCATATATATGTTAATTCACAATTTCTTTTATGCTTAATCCTCAAATCTCAGATCTATCATCTGAAGTATGTACTTTGCAGTTTTCTCAAGGCCAAGTACACTGGAGTCTATCATCATGTCTCGCATGCTGCAGTCTCTCATATCTCCACCTGTCATGTAGTTATATCTGGAACTGAGCATCCCATCGTTGTACTTGACAAGCTCAGCCGCCTTGTCATGATCAAGCCCCTTCTTCTCCATGACATACTGTATCCTCTTTTCTGTAGGTGCATATATGAATACATTCAGACAGTCATCTCTGTCCTTGAGTATATAATTGCTGCACCGTCCTATGATGATACAGGAAGATTTCTCTGCAAATTTATTGATAACCTCAAACTGCTTATAAATAACCCTGTTTGTAAGGTTTGCATATCGCGGTCCAAAGCTTGTATCAAATTCATACTTGACTGTCTCGCCCTGATCCGCCTTCTTGACAAGATCTCTGTCAACGCCAATCTCCTCAACGACCTTATCTATCAGATCTCTGTCGTAATACTCAACTCCCAGAGATTTCGCTACCATCTTGCCAATCTCTATTCCACCGCTGCCATATTCACATCCAACGGTCACAACAAAATGTTTCATCTACATCGCTCCTTCCAGGGGCTTCGCGTTTCCCCTATTTACTTAATTCTGCCACTGCATCTGTGATGATCTCAACAGCCTTATCACACTGCTCTTCGTTCACGATAAGTGGTGGGATCATACGGATTATATGAGCTCCGATGGCTGTGATCAGAAGCTTTCTGTCAAGACATCCATGTTTTACATCCACACCGCCGATCGTATCATCAAACTCAACACCAACCAGGAGCCCCTGATGTCTTACTTCCTTTACATGTGGGATCTTCTCAAGCTTTGCTGCGAAGTAATCTCCCATCTTCTTTGCATTTCCTGCAAGATCTCTGTCAAGCAGCTCATTTACCTCTGCAAGTGCTGCTGCACATGATACAGGATGTCCACCAAATGTTGTTCCATGTGAACCAGGTGTAAATGCCTTTGCAACCTCAACGGTTGCACATATAGCTCCAATCGGCATTCCGCCGCCGAGAGCCTTTGCCATGGACACGATATCCGGCTTGATTCCGTAATTCATGTATGACATGATATTTCCTGTTCTGCACCAACCTGTCTGAACCTCATCTATAAGGAGAAGCATGTCATTCTCATCACAGAACTCTCTGAGTCCCTTCATGAATTCCATTGTTGCAGGATGTACACCGCCCTCGCCCTGTACAGGCTCAACCATGATCGCTATAGTGTTCTCTGTACATGCATCCTTGAATGCCTGAAGGTCGTTGTAAGGTGCATATGAGAAGCCGTATGTCATAGGGCCAAATCCCACCTGGCAGCCATTTCCCGGCTGACCTGTTGCTGACATGGCGCCGAATGTTCTTCCATGGAAGCCCTGCTTTGCAGTCACGATATGGTAACGGTTTGGACCATACTTCTCAATACCATACTTACGGGCCATCTTGATCATAGCCTCATTGGCCTCTGTTCCTGAGTTCTGGAAGAATATCTTGTCCATTCCAATAGTAGTACAAACCTTCTCAGCAAGAAGTGCCTGTGGAATTGTGTAAGGATAGTTGAATGTGTGCATGATGTCACCGACCTGATCCTTGACAGCCTCAACAACCTTCTCATTGCAGTTACCTGCGCTGTTTACTGCGATTCCGGCGTAGAAATCAAGATATCCGTTGCCGTTCTCATCATATATGTACATGTCCTTTGCTGTCTCAGCGAGGAAATCGAAACGCTCATATGTCTCGATCATGTACTTGTCTACCTTGTCCTTAATGTCCTGAAATGTTAATCCTGTGTCTTTTAATTTCATAATCCTTACCTCCACTACATTTTGTAAAATCAGAAGAATCATGGTGCCGGATCGTTTTTGTCCCCAAGCATCAAAAAAGGCAAAGGAGACTGCGGACGAATGTTCGTCCAGGCTCCTTTGCCTTAAATTCTTGTTCTTTATATTTGACACACTTAAGATACCACTCAATATAATACATGTCAACACCTTTTCTTAATTTTCTTAAGATTGGCTTATTATCTGACTTTATTTGTATTACCATGCACTTCAGAACATTATTTTATTGAACATTTTGTGCATTATATTGGACAGATGATAATCTTTTACAACCACATTGTATGTACATTATTTTACACTTAATACCGCTCATATTTCCATGTTAGTGATAGTCCAGGAATACACATATACAGCTCACCTTTTCATTCCCATCGTTGCTGTACACATGAACCTTATCAGTCTCAAACCTGTATATCTGGTTCTTGCCGACCTTCTGTTTTGTATCACCTGCCTCAACAGTCAGAACACCCTCTGTAACCGACAGGTATTCTCTTGTCTTCTCACCATGGGAGCCGCTGACATATGTGCCTCCCGGCTCAATGTCTATACGATATATCTCCACCTCATGGCTGTCCTCATACGGAAAACACGTCCACACTTTATACTGTCCCTTTGCCTCCTTGATTGGAACAAGCTCCTCTGGATTCACAAGACAGGCCTCCATGGGCGGCGGATCAATAAGTTCATGAAACTCAACTCTGAGGCCGCTGGCTATCTTGCCCATGACACCCAGAGACGGATTAGCAGTGCCCTTCTCAATCTGCGCCAGCATGCTCTTGCTGACACCCGTCTGCTCAGACAGCACATCCAGGCTCATACCTTTGGAGGTCCTCATTCTATTCAGATTCACAGCAACATTATGTGATAAATAATCCATCGTACCCCTCCCGCTCAACATTATCACAAGGCATTTCCCGCTTTCGCGGGTCCTCCTTGTGATATATTACTGAGCGGGCGCATTCCTATGCACTCCGTGCGGCGCCCGCATTATCTCAAGGCATCTCCCGCTATCGCGGGTCCTCCTTGTGATATATTATGTCGTGTATCTTCTAATTTTTCAAGCGTCTACTTAGACGCCGCCTCCACTGCTGCCTCGAAGATACCCAGGCCGGCGGCAAGCTGCTCATCTGTGATGACAAGCGGTGCAAGGAATCTTATGACATTATTGTAAGTTCCTGCGCCCTCAACCAGCAAGCCACGTTTCCAGCACTCGGTGATGACCGCAGAGGTAAGCTCAGGAGCAGGCTCCTTGGTCTTCTTATCCTTGACAAACTCTATTCCTACCATTCCACCGAGTCCTCTGACATCGCCAACGCACTCATACTTCTCCTTGAGCTCATTGTATCTTGCCACAACCTTCTCACCAATCTCACATGAACGTCCTGCAAGATCATCTCTCTCCATGATCTCGATAGTCTTGAGGGCTGCTGCACAGGCAAGCGGATTTCCACAGTATGTACCGCCTATTGTTCCAGGAGCGACAGCCTCCATGATCTCTGATCTTGCGATGATGGCTGACAGCGGAACACCTGCTGCTATAGACTTGGCTGTTGCTATGATATCAGGCTGTACGCCTGCCTCCTGCCAATATACACTGGCAAATATTCTTCCTGTTCTGCAGAAGCCGCTCTGTACCTCATCCGCAATAAGAAGGATTCCATGGTCATCACAGAGCTTTCTGACAGCCTTTACCCACTCGATAGGTGCAGGTATGAAACCACCCTCGCCCTGAAGAGGCTCAACAACAACTGCCGCAATGGTATCTGCCGCTGCGCACTGTTCAAATACATCTGTGAGCGAATTCATATAGTAATCAAGAGCTGCCTCCTGTGGCATTCCCTCAAGATTCCTGTAGTAATATGGGAACTGTGCCCTGAACACTCCATTTGCAAGCTCACCCATCCCCTTTGCATAAGCCTTCTTGGATGTCATGGCCATTGTGTAATGTGTTCTGCCGTGGAAAGCTCCCGAAAATACGATGATATTTGGTCTCTTTGTAAAGCTCTTTGCAACCTTTACAGCATTCTCATCAGCTTCAGCACCACTGTTTGCGAAGAACACCTTCTTCTCGTCGCCCTTTACTGGTGCAATGGACGCAAGCTTCTCAGCGAGTGCCACATATCCCTCATGGGTTACCACATTGAACATGCCGTGGAAATATTTGTCAGCCTGTGTCTTGACAGCCTCAACGACCTCCGGCTGTGAGAATCCGATATTCAGGACTCCGACACCACCTATCCAGTCTAGGAACTTGTTGCCATCCACATCCTGTATCATGGCACCCTCACCCTTGTCTATAACAACCGGATACGCACACCTAATGGCAGATGGCACTGCCTTCTCTCTTCTCTTTATTACCTCCGCTGCCTTTGGTCCCGGCAGTGTCTCTGTGATTATCTCTGGTAAATCTGTTCTAAGCATAATTTTGTCCTCCTTTATTTTTTCAACCAGCAGCCTGTGCACCAGGGTCAGGCTTCCTTTCTGAAACACCGGCTGTCTTTTTTACTCTGCATATAGAATCGCACAACCGTAGGTGTTATGCCATATTCCCCAGGCACAAAATATTAGAACGCATTTGTGCTCATAGCACATTTTCCACCATTGACACAGGTCTGATATGCAGTAATAATAATATATAATGTGCTTTTCGCAAGACTATATATGTGCGCGTAATACAGGAGGGAACACTGACATGGCCATTTTTCTGAGAGATTTGTACTATGATACCAAACGAAAATACAACCTTAACCTGATATCCGGTGGAAAGGGAATGGAGAACATCGTAAGCTGGGTATACATATCAGAGGATATATCCACATCCACATTCTTGAACGGAGGGGAACTCATCATCACAACCGGCGTGACCTCCGGTGAACGCGAGGACTGGCTCAGGGCATTTATCAAAGAGCTCATAAAGAGGGGAACCTGCGGACTCATTCTGAATACCGGCAGATATATATTTGAGGAGGACATAACCGATGAGATCGTCAGACTGTGCTACCGCTATTCATTTCCTCTTTTTACCATGCCATGGGATACAAGGATATTCGATATCACCCACGACTACTACAACAGGATATTTGAAGACTCCAGGGATGATGGCAACATGACCGCAGCATTCCAGAATATCCTCATGGGGAATTCCCTGACCGACGAGCAGACTGACACAATAAAAGGCTCCGGATTCAACAATGGCTGCTACAACGTTCTGTCCATCGATACAGAAGCAACAGATGAGTTCATGTATATCCTGCAGAAGGTCTGCAACAATACAGATCTTGTCTTCCATGCATTTGTATATGATGGCAATCCGACAGTTATCCTGAGATTCCCTTTCTCCGGATCCATCGCAGACAAATGCAGTGACATCGCAGAGGCTCTGGTTGCAAGGTTCCCGGACCGCAGCATACATATGGGTTCCGGAAGCCCGGTTCTGTCCCTGACAGAACTCCCCTTGAGTTACCGCCGTGCAGTTTCTGCAAGGGAATTTACCGCAGACAACATATATTGTGATTACAACAGTCTCGGATTCCTGCGTATTCTTCTGGAAGTTAATGATGCCCAGCTCATACACTCATTTATCGCAGAGCAGCTCGGTGGTGTCATAGAGTACGACAAAAACCATCACTCAGCTCTGACGGACACTCTGTACGAATATCTTAAGTGCAGCGGCAGTGTTCAGCACATCTCTGAGAAAATGTTCTGCCACAGGAATACGATAAATTACAGGCTCCGGATAATAAAAGAAGAGCTGAAATATGATCTCTCCAATGCGGAGGTCAGATTCCAGCTCATGGCTGCATATAAGCTCAGAGAGATACGAAAAGTATAACTCTCTCCAATTATATCCATTACATAAAATGTGCATACACAGATGCAAGTATAACCGTAAGTATTCCCGTAACTGCAATCGACAGACTGCTCATGGCTCCCTCAACCTCGCCGATCTCCATAGCCTTGGCAGTTCCGATGGCATGGGCTGATGATCCCAGGGCAAGTCCCTTTGATATAGGTTCTTTAATACGGAATATCTTGAACACGATCTCTCCGATTATATTGCCGATCACTCCGGTCACAACTATGACTGCAACCGTGATGGTCACATATCCGCCAAGCTCTTCCGAGACACCCATTCCGATAGCTGTGGTTATGGACTTCGGAAGAAGTGTCACATAATCTTTATGGGAAAGTCCCATGACCTTGCACAACACAAGGACTGTAGTCAGACTCGTTATAACTCCGGCAACTATACCGCCGAGCACAGCCTTATAATTGTGCTTTAAAAGCTCCCACTGCTCATAGAGTGGGATTGCAAGACACACTGTAGCCGGTGTGAGGAACCAACTCAGATACTTTGCGCCTTCATTGTACACATCGTAATCCACATCAGCCACAACCAGCACCACTATAGTCACTATGATGGACACCAGCAGTGGGTTAAGTATAGCTATCTTAAGTTTCTTTTTAAGTACACTTCCAAACATATATGCCAGAAGGCTTATAGTCACCCCTGCAAATATGGACGATTCAAACATATCACTCATTTTCAGTCTCCTTCTTCCTGTCTCTCCTTATTATAAGCTGTGATACCCAGCCTGAAGCAAGCATGACCGTTATGACGACAACCACCGTTATGACGCTGACTGGCACAAGCACAGGCTTAAGCGTTCCCCACGACGACATAAGGCCCACACCAGCTGGTATGAACATGACCGGCATGATCTCTATAAGAAACTTGCCCACACTCTTCACATCTTCCAGCTTGAGGATCTTGGTCTGTAGGCAGATAAACATGATAACCATACCATATATACTCGCCGGAATCGGTAGTGGAACTATGTACTTAAGTATCTCACCGATAAAGGATATGGCGAGGATTATAAGAAACTGCTTCAAATATTTCATCTTTTTTGTCTTCCTTCTATATATTTATCATACACATATGGAGCAACGATTCACAACCTTGGTATACATGCCTGTATACAACCTCCACATATCGAGCCTTTTTCATAAAAAAGGAGGTTCGATACACAGATATAGTTACTCTGTATATTCAAACCACCCTTTAACCCTTTGATTATTATATTCTCACTTTGATTTTATTCAATAGAATATTCTGCATTTTTTTAATTTTGATAAATATAACAATTTTTTTAATTCAATCTGAAAATATTTCGTAAATATTTCTATTGACTATTATTTTTGCAGGAATCTCATCCTATGAATTTTTCATGATCACTGTGTTCACAATATCCGCCGCGTGCTCGCACACATCCATACAGTTCTCTATGCAGGCATATATGTTTTTCCACACTACCACAGTCCTAAGGTCACTCTCACCGTACAGTCTGTGCATATTCTCCACATACAATCTGTCTCCCTGCTCCTCAAGATCATTTACCCTGATTATGCTCTGCTCAATGGTCTTTGAACTCTTGAATCTCTTCAATTCTCCGATCACATCCTGCAGTGCCTTGATGCACTCGAGGAGCAGTTCTACCATCTGGGGTACATCCTCTCTGATAGTATCCACATTGCACATATAAATCTGCAGGAACACATCCTCAACAGCATCGGTAATATCATCCAGATAGTTAGACAGGGCAACCAGATCCTCCCGTTCAATCGGTGTTATGAACGCCTGACTGAGCACAGTCATCATCTTATGTTTCTTGCCATCGGCCTTCTGCTCAAGCTCATGCATACGATCACGATTTTCCTTGATGGTGTCCACCGAAAAATCCACGACTACGTTCTTCAGAAACTCCGCAGCCTGATACGAGATCTCCACACATGTATTCAGATTTTTAAAATAAAACTCGTCCTTTTTCTTCTTCACAATATTCTCTCCTTATAATCAAAACTCTATATTCGTAGGTGATTGAAAAACTCATAAGCTGTAATAGTGTAAGTGATTTTTGCATTACCAAATCAGGGGAATACGCAGCCGCCGGTCCTTAGGTGGCGCCTCAAGCGGCACCTTAGTACCGCTGCAGGCTAAGTTAAGTGGAAACGACCCCTGATTGGTATGCCAAAATATCACTTGCACTTCTCAGCCTGCATTTTCAACCACCTACAACCTACCCCAGCCACACGATCAGCAGCTTTGCCATGCCATATCCTATGACACCACAGCCAGGGAATGTGAGCACCCAGGCGAGCACCATATCACGCACCACCTTGAGGTTGATCGCAGATGCCCTCTTCTCAGCCCCCACGCCCATGATGGCTGTCGTCTTCACATGGGTGGTGCTGACCGGGATTCCGCATACCGTCGAGAGCAGGATACAGAGTGCCGCCGACAGATCAGCCGCAAATCCCTGATATTTCTCAAGCTTTACCATATCCATTCCAACAGACTTGATGATTTTCTTTCCTCCAATCGATGTTCCAAGTCCCATGACAACCGAACAAAGTATCATCATCCATATTGGTATCATTACATTTTCTGCACTGCTCTGTCCATTTACGAGAAACAGCCCAAGCAGGAGAACTCCCAGGAACTTCTGGCCATCCTGGGCTCCGTGCATGAATGCCACCGCCGCCGAGCCGGCCACCTGTGCTTTTGAGAAGAAAGCATTTGTCTTTCTTCTGTCAAAGCGGTAACAGATAACCGTGAGCAGCTTGCACACCACAAATCCGACTGCGAATCCGAGAACGGTTGACAGCACAAGACCATATATTACTTTTATCCACTCTGAAGGATTTACACCGTCCAGTCCTCCCTGAAGTGCTATGGCTGCGCCCGTAAGTCCGGCTATCAGGGCATGGCTCTCACTTGTCGGTATGCCGAATGCCCATGCACCGATTGCCCATATTACGATCGCCGTCATTGCCGCACACAGAGCGATCATCGCCGAGTCTGTGTCACCTCCAAAATTCACCATGTTCTTGATAGTCATGGCTACCTTTGAATTGACAAGCGACATGATAAGCACCCCAAGGAAATTGCAGGCAGCCGCCATAATTATCGCCTTATCCACATCTATGCATCTGGTAGACACACACGTCGCTATGGCATTTGGTGCATCCGTCCATCCATTTACCAGAATTACTCCAAGTGTCAGCAGAACGGCAATCAAAAGCGCCGGATGGCTCACAACCTGCTCTGCAAAATATGAAAATGTAATATTCTCCAGCATGTCTATCTCCTCTTGTCTTGTATGGCCTTAATGATCTGTATTATCGCAGTCGGTGCAAATGCAAGTCCCGCTATCTTCAGCACATCCGCTGCTCCAAGACTTACCACGCTGAACAGACTGTGAAGTCCCGGTATGAACAGGACCGCAGCCAGAAATGCCACCCCGGCTAAAAATGCATATACGCTGTATTTATTTGATCTAAATCCAAGCTTAAACATCGACTCCTCACTTCTGCAGTTAAAACCGTGGAACAGTCTGGCGAGTGTCAGTGTTGCAAATGCCATGGTAGTGGCTTTTGCCGAACTCACCGGCAGGCCAAGATGGAATGCTGTCATGGTCGCTATAGCGATGAGAAGGCCCTCCGAGAGCATCTTTGCCATAAAGTCAGATGTCAGTATTCCCTTCTTAGGATCCCTCGGTTTTTCTGAGAGCAACGATGGATCAGCCGGCTCCATTCCTATCGCGAGCGCAGGAAGAGAATCTGTGAGCAGGTTGATGAACAACAGATGTACAGGTGCAAACGGAACAGGCAGGGCCGCTATCGAGGTATAAAGCACCGCCAGTATTCCAGCTGTGTTTCCCGACAGCAGGAACAGTATCGCATTCTTTATGTTCCTGTATACATTTCGTCCATTTGACACCGCCTTGATGATGGTTGCAAAGTTGTCATCTGAGAGTATCATAGCCGCCGCATCCTTGGACACCTCCGTGCCGGTTATTCCCATGGCAACACCTATGTCTGCCTTCTTGAGTGCAGGGGCATCATTGACACCATCGCCTGTCATGGCTACTATATTGCCGTTCTTCTGCCATGCATCGACTATCCTTATCTTATTCTCCGGTGACACCCTGGCATATACAGATATCTTTGTTATGTCACGTGCAAGCTCCTCATCAGACAGAGCGTCAAGCTCCTCTCCCGTGAGTGCCATGTCCCCATCTTCGTATATTCCGATCTGCTTCGCTATGGCAACCGCTGTGATCTTGTGGTCTCCGGTTATCATGACCGGCTTTATGCCCGCACGCCTTGCATCGGCAACCGCTGCCATAGACTCCGGGCGTGGCGGATCCACCATGGACACAAGTCCAAGGAATGTAAATCCATACTCAGTATCAACTCCCAGTACCTCATCACTTTCCTTATATGCAAATGACAGTACACGGAGGCCATTCTCTGAGAATGCCTTGTTCTGAGCCTTGATCTTCGCTTTTTCTTCATCTGTCATAGGCTTTACGCCATCGCTGTATCTCACGCTCACGCATCTGTCAAGCAGCACATCCACAGCACCCTTGGTGAGTATGGTCGGGACCCCATGAAGCAGATACTTTGTACTCATAAGCTTTCTGTCCGAGTCGAACGGAACCTCCTCCATTCTGTCCATGCAGTCCCTGAGTACATCCTCCTTCAGACTCCATTTTACAGTCTCCGCAGGAACAGAGATACCTGTACCATCCGTCTCCATGCCTGGCATCATGTGGACCTGACGGAACATCTCAAGCAATGCATATTCCGTCGGATCTCCTATTCCTTTTCCATCCACTATGCTGGAATCATTGGTGAGAACCGCATCATATAGCAGATATCTGTGGAGCTGGTTATGGGAATCAAGCTCCTCCGGCTTGTAAAGTTTTCCATCCAGATATATCTCCTGCACGGTCATCTTGTTCTGTGTAAGTGTTCCGGTCTTGTCTGAGCAGATGACTGACACGCATCCAAGGCTTTCAACCGCCTTGAGGTTCTTGATGATCGCATTCTCCTTCGCCATCTTCTGGGTGCCAAATGCCTGCACGATGGTAACTATCGAACCAAGAGCCTCAGGTATAGCTGCAACTGCAAGGGCGACTGCGAACATCATGGAATCAAGCACCGCCATCTTCCTGTATATACAGAGGACAAATACCAGCGCGCACACGATCATGATGAATGCCGCAAGCCTTGCACTGAACTTGTCAAGGCTCTCCTGAAGCGGAGTCTTTCTTTCCTTTGCCGCATTCATAAGTCCTGCGATCTTACCGAGCTCCGTATCCATTCCTGTTCCGGTCACAAGCACCTCTGCTCGTCCGTATGTAACAAGACTTCCTGAATACACCATATTTGTCCTGTCTGCAAGAGGCACGGAACCTTCTATTATTGCATCATTCTTTTCCACATTTGTAGATTCTCCGGTGAGTGAACTCTCATTTACCTGGAGTGAGAAGTTCCTGAGTATCCTTCCATCGGCAACTATCATATCGCCCGCCTCGAGCAGCACGATATCACCCGGAACTATCTCGCGGGACGGAAGCTCCTGCTTCACACCATCTCTCATAACTTTTGCATTTGGGGATGAAAGCTGTTTCAAACTGTCAAGCGAACGCTCAGCTTTCACATGCTGCACCGTTCCAAGCACAGCATTCATGACGAGTACCGCCAAGATTACTATGGTACTCTCGATATTGTCAGAAAACATAGAAATGACCGCTGCTATGATCAGTATGATCACCAGCAGGTCACAAAACTGGCTGAGGAACACCTGTAATGTGCTCTTTCTCTTGCCTTCCTGGAGAACATTTTCTCCCTTTTCACTGCGGATCTCCTCTGCCCGCTCCGTCGACAGTCCGCGGCTGTCTGTCCTGAATTCTTTTAGTAATTCATCACCGGAACAGTTCCAAAAATTTTTCTCTGTCATACACACCAGACTCCTTTTCTTCTTAATCTCTGTAAACAGGTTGTGTGTGTCATGCAAAGAAAAAGGAACGAGACCTTCATTGCATGATAAACACACAATAAAAGTCTCGTTCCTTTCAAGTTCTATATACACTACTATATATACTCCGAAAGCGTGCGTCCCGGTTCCCTGCACAGGTATGTCCCAGCCAGAAAACGTGATGACGAGATCGCACAACATCTTATAACCGATGTGAACTACTCCCTGATATTTCCGACATAATAACACGGGAACCCTTTGATTGTCAAAGGATTCCCGACTAGTATTTGGTAAAGAATTTATAAACTTTTAATTCAGCGCATCATATCCGCTCTCCTTTGTACGGATCTTAGTTGCAGTACGGATCTCGTAGCTGAATATCTTGCCGTCTCCAACCTCGCCTGTATATGCCGCCTTCTGGATAGCCTCGATGGTCTTCTTCTCCCATTCCTCAGATGACACAACTATCTCAAACTTGATCTTCGGCTGCATCACCACATCTACCTCCGTACCACGGACAAGCTTCTTATATCCTCTCTGTGCTCCGCATCCCATAACCTGAGACACTGTAATTCCATTTACATCTATAGCGTTCAGTGCTTCCTTGACGTCCTCAAAGACCTCCTCGCGCACGATAGCCTCAACCTTTATCATCATAATGATATTCTCCTTTCACTTTGCCAAATTTCCAGAATATGCAGGCAATTGCATCCTCCTACGAATCAAGTCCATTGAATGTTGGATATGCACTCTCACCGTGCTCTGAGATATCCAGACCTACCTTCTCTTCTCTGTCTGTTACACGGAGTGGTGTGAAGAGTCTCACGATCCCAAGACAGATAAGTGTTCCGACTATGGCTACCGCGATCGTTACAACGATACCTAAAAGCTGCACCAGGAACAGATGTACATCGCCAAATACCAGACCATCCCAACGGGCTACACTGTTGATCGAGCTCTTTGCAAATAAACCTGTTGCGATACCTCCCCAGATACCTCCGATACCATGACATCCAAATGCATCAAGTGCATCGTCTATCTTCAGCTTACCCTTCAGGAATGAGATTGTAAAGCAGCAGATCGGGCTGACAAGTGCACCGATGATGAATGATGACCAGATCGGTACGAATCCTGCACCAGGTGTTATAGCCACAAGACCAACTACAAGACCTGTTGATGCACCGACCAGAGTAGGCTTTCCGTCCTTTATAACATCTATTATCATCCATGAGAGCATTGCGCTGGCACTGGCAATCGCTGTTGTCATAAATGCATGTGCTGCAAGACCATTTGCGCCGAGGGCACTTCCGGCATTGAAACCGAACCATCCAAACCAAAGAATGAATGCACCGAGTGCGACAAATGGAATGTTGTGAACTCTGTATGCTGTGTTCTCGTATCCCTTTCTTCTTCCAAGGATGATAGAGAATACAAGGGCGCTCACACCTGAGCTTATATGCACTACATTTCCTCCCGCGAAATCAACTGATCCGATCTCTCCGAGGAAACCACCCTGGCCCCATACCATGTGAGCCATTGGGTAATAAACGATGATCGACCAGAGCATGATGAAGAAGAACAACGCCTTGAACTTCACACGTCCGACCAGTGAGCCGGTGATAAGCGCCGGTGTGATCATGGCGAACATCATCTGAAATGCAACGTATACAAGGTGAGGTATATTGTCCGCATAAGGACCAGCCTCATCCATCTTTATCCCGTTAAGTGCAAACCACTTGAGATCTCCTATAACACCTCCGTGGTTCGTGCCAAATGAGAGCGAGTAACCGAACAGCACCCACATGACAACTGAAAGTCCCATGATGGCTGTACATGCCATGATGGTATTTACAACATTTTTCCTCCTGACGAGGCCTCCGTAGAAGAATGCAAGTCCGGGTGTCATGAAGAACACCAGAGCCGCACAGATCATAATAAAACCAGTATCTCCCGTATTCATAGTTTCTTCCTCCTTAACCTTTATTCACCCGAAGGATGCGATATCTCATTCTCCCGGTACTACATACGCGAAAAGGCGCCAAACGAATCTTTTCGATTCATTTGACGCCTTTGTCGTGATTTATAATAGCAGACTTCAGAAAATAATGCAAGAGGTAATTTTAAATTGTTTTTCTCAAGCTGTTTTGTTGTTTTTATGAAGTTTCTTAACCAAGTCTTTGTTGTCGGCTCAATTTCGATATGCTGGACTTTTTTACGGCGTGCTATCCTACGCCACCCCTGTAGACTCCATTCCAATCCTGCCAGCTGCTGCCATACTTGCATTTGCCGTAACCGGCATCCATATTAATATCCGGCTCTATGCTGCCAAATATGAACGCCGCCTTCTGCAGCTTAGATGCGCCGGCATCCATGTGATCCATAATATATCTGCTCAGATTCATGTGGTCTGCTGTTCTCATATTTAACGCCTCCTGCCTGTTCTGCCATCAAGCACAGCTTGATAAGCTTCTCATGTACAAATGTATCCTCTATATCTTTTTCGTTGTATATAGTGTAAACGATAGATATAAAATCCACAGGAAGAAACTATAAATACTTTCTAAATAGACCGTAAAATATTCAGAAATTCATGGCAATTAAGAGAGTTCCAGCAGTGATGCATACCACGCCAACAGCCGCTTTCTTGGTCAGCTTTTCGTGGAACACGATTCCTGAAAATGCAATGGTGATGAGCATGCTCAGCTTGTCTATCGGTACTACCACGCTTGCCGGTCCGTCCTGAAGTGCCCTGTAATAACACAGCCAGGATGCTCCCGTGGCTATTCCGGAGAGCGCAATAAACAGCAGCTCCTTCTTCTCTATGCCCTTTATCTCATGCTGTTTTCCTGACACAAACACCATAAGCCAAGCCATGACAAGAACCACCGTTGTCCTGATCGCCGTGCCCAGATTTGAGTTGATATCCGATATCCCTACCTTGCCGAGTATCGCTGTCAAACTGGCAAAGACAGCTGAGAGCACCGCGTACAGCAGCCAGCTGCCATGCAAAAGTCCCATTCCCCGCTGTTTCTGTGCCACACTGCCACTGTCTGTTGACATATATTCGACATCTTTCCCTGACATCTCCTGATCATCTGCAGTTTTCTTTTTGGTGATCATAAGCATGGTGCCCACACCTATCATAACTATTGAGATACCCTTAACCCAGGTGATCCCCTCATGTAGGAATATGAGGGCAAGCAGAATCGTGAGCACGGTGCTTGATTTGTCTATGGGAACGACCTTGTTGATATCCCCTTTCTGCAGCGCCCTGAAATAACACAGCCAGGATGCTCCAGTTGCAAGGCCGGAGAGGATCAGAAAGAGAAGTGTCTTACCGCTGATATGTGTGTCTGCAGTCCAGGCTCCTGTGACAAGAACCATCAGCCAAGCAAACAGCAGAACCACAACTGTCCTTATAGCCGTCGCCACATCAGAATCCGTCTTTCTTATACCGCATTTTGCAAGTATCGCCGTGATCCCCGCAAATGACGAAGAACTCACTGCAAATAATATCCACATTTTACGCGCCTCCCATTTATATGTGACCGTAAGCCATACTTACATTTATCATTTTGTATCATCTTTACTATAGGGTAACACTATTTTGGCTCCAAATCCATCCTTGCGGCAACCCCGCTCAAAGCCGCATAAAAGGCAGGCTCACATAAGGACACTTTCAAAAAGTGACCGATTGAGAGCAGCACAACGCCACAGAGATTTAAAACTCTGTGGCGTTGTGCTTTTTTATAGCTAACAGGAAAATGATTAGAAAAAATTTTGATCTTTGATTAAGGTTTCGGACGGCAAATTGGCACAGGCTGTGTTTTATACTCCCCAAAGCAAAGCCAAGCACCATACCGCAGGCGATAATGAGTCCGTACCAAGCGATATTCAGCCCTTCAATTCCGAAAAGATTTTCTATTGCATATCGGTTCAAATCCTTGTTTTCTCGCTTTTCTCAGTCTACCCGCAGCATACGGTAACCGACGCCGATATGCGTCTGAATGTATTGCGGACTGTCCTTTTGCGACTCCAGCTTTTTGCGCAGGGTCGCCATAAACACCCGCAGAGAAGCAATATCTTTTTCCCAGCTGCTGCCCCAAATCTGCTGCGTGATATAGGTGTGCGTCAGCACCTTTCCGACATTATGAGAGAGCAGACACAAAAGCTTGTATTCAATCGGGGTCAGGTGCAATTCCTCCCCATTTAGATAAGCGCAGCCGGCAGCATAATCAATCTTAAGCTTGCCGTTTTGGAAAACGGGTGAGTCGGCGTCGCCGCTTGCCTGAAGCAGCAGCAGCCGTCTTTGCGTGACCCGAAGGCGTGCCAAAAGCTCCTCTATGGAAAAGGGCTTTGTCAGATAGTCGTCCGCCCCGGCATCCAGCGCCGTGATTTTGTCTTTATCCTCGCTGCGCGCACTGATCACAATAATGGGCATATTTGACCATGAGCGGATGCTTTCGATCACCTGTGTGCCGTCGATATCCGGCAGCCCCAGATCCAGCAGAACGATATCCGGGTTATGGGAGGTCGCTTCTATAATAGCGCTGTGTCCGTTCTCCGCGGTCAGGTAGCGGTAATCGTGCGCCTTTAATGTTGTTACGATCAGATTGCGGACGGGACGGTCGTCCTCCACAACGAGAACAATGGGTTTATTCATTCAGAGTCACCTCGCTGAGCGGTAAAGTAAAGGTAAATATGCAGCCGTGCGGTACGTTATCCGTAAGCGTCAGCGTTCCGCCGTGCAGCTCTATGATAGATTTACACAGGGTAAGCCCGATCCCGAAGCTTCTGCGGCTGTCTGCGACGGTATTTTTTCCGGTGTAAAACATCTCAAAAATATGCGGTTTCATATCGTCTGCAATTCCGTTTCCGTTATCGGCGACTCGGATCACGGCATCCCCGCCCTGTTTTTCGGCACTTACGCAGATCTCGGAGCCTTGTTCGGTATATTTCAAAGCATTATCAATAAGGTTGACAATGACCTGCACGATAAGATGTGCGTCCATACGGGCAAGGATCAAATCGTCGCACCTTACCGTCACCTTGTGTCCGACGGATTTTTTCTTCAAGTGCGAAACGGCTTCGTTGACCACTTCGTCTACAAGCTGGTCGGTAAGCTCCAGCTTCAGGCGTCCGTCATTCAGCCGTGTAACATACAGCAGATTTTCCACCACGCCGATCAGCCATTCGGAATCGTCATAAATATCTTTATAGATCTGCTGCTTGGTTGCTTCGTCCAGGCAGTTTCCGTTATGCAAAAGCGTGTCCGCATTACCCGAAACGGAGCAAAGCGGCGTGCGCAGATCGTGTGAGATCGACCGCAAAAGGTCGGCGCGCAGCTGCTCGCTTTTTGCAAGATCTGCCGCCCGTTCCTTTTCGGCGGCGTTGTGAGCATTATCCATTGCCAGCGCACATTCGTTCACAACCGAAAGTACGATGCTGCTCTCAAATGAATCGGGCTTTTCGGGTTTCATCGGTATCCCGATTACACCGTATACTCTGCCGCCTGCACGGATCGCAAGATAAAGACATTCGGATTTTCCAAACTGTGCTGTCGCTGCTCCTGCACGGCAACCGTTTTGAAGCACCCATTCTGCGGTCTGCCGCTCTGCATCGCTTAGCAGCTTTTCAGCGTGTGTATCCTTTTTTTCGGCATACAGCCGCCCGGACAACATTCCGTTTTCGCCTTTCGTATAGGCAACAATGCTTCGGTCAAGCAGCCGCGAGAGCTGCATACAGGTCACGCTTAAAACATCATCGTTGCTTTTTGCTTTTTGCAGCAGACGATCAGTGTCGAACAGCACCTGCACACGGAACGCGGAGCGAGCCGAGAGCCTTGCATGATCTTTCAGCTTCGAGGCAAGCGTGCCGGTGAGAACGGAAGACGCCAGCATGACTGCAAAGGTAACGGGATAGCCTACGGCATATGTCTGAAAGGACAACCTGGGTTCGGTAAGGAAAAATCCGAACAATACAACACTTAGAAGTGAGCCTGCCATACTGCAAAGGTATCCTTTGGTCAAAACGGAGATCATCAGCACACCTAGGATGTATACCGTAACGATATTGGTATCGGGAAAGTCGAGATGGTCGAACAGAAACCCGATCGCCGTACATACGGCAAGCGCCAGGACGGTCACGGCAATATCCCGCAGCGACGGTATCTCTGCACCTAAGAACAGACGGCGTCTGTGCGGCTTTGTGTAGTTCAGTGCATCGGGAATAATATGAATGTCAACATCGGGGGCGGAGGAGATCAGCTTTTCAGTGAGAGTCGGTCTTCCGAACAGCCATCTGCGTCTGGCACTGCTTTGCCCGATCACAATTTTTGTGACATCGGAAAGCCTGACATATTCCGAGATCTGCAGCGGTACATCCTCGCCGTGCGTCATAACGATCTCGGCGCCGAGCCTTTGCGCGAGCTGTATGTTCTGCGAAAGTCGGGACTGATCCTCATCATTTATGACCGTATCCGTCTGCACATAGATGGCGGTAAATCTTGCATGAAGGGTCTTAGCCATCTTTGCGGCGGTGTGTATGATCCTTGCATTGGATGGCGAAGAGGATAGGCAGACAAGAATATGCTCGTCTGTATCGAATTTTGACTGTTCGTTTTGTACTTTCATCGGTTTCACCGCCATTTTTATTTTATTATTATACAGTAAAACTGTAAAAAAATCTACCGCAGTCTAAAAATCATTCTTCTGCCCATCGGAAAGAATAATATCGACATTTCCGTGCGTTTCACGAAAACGGCGGATCTCACATAATATTTCACTTTCGGACAGCCCCTGCGGCAGCAGAATTTCGGAAGGCTCACGGGATTCGTTTTCCTTTAACAATGCTTTTCTGTTTTCTTCAAGAAATCGATCCAGCCTGCTCATAAGATAAAATCCGAAAGCAAATATGCCAAGCAGGCTGACGATCAGCAATAGTTCAGCCATCCTCACTCACCTCTGTTAAATGCGAAAACACTTTTGCAGTTCTTTGTAAGCACCGAGAACCAAAAGAGTGGTCTTGTTCGTAAGAACGGTTTCCGGTGAAACTGCCATATTGATTTTTCCGTTCTCCTTGGTCGCCATGATATTGATGCTGTATTTTCTGCGGATATCCAGCTCTCCGACGGTTTTTCCGATCCACCCCTCCGGAACCTCTACCTCAAAAATGGCATGAGCCTCATCGACCTCGATGTAATCCCGTATGTGATCGGCGGTGTACCGAATAGCAGCCCAATTTGCTACCTGTTTTTCTGGGTAAACGACCTCGTCCGCTCCGTTACGCAGAAGAAATTTCTCCTGCACATCACGCTCGGCACGGGATACAACTAATTTTGCGCCGAGTTCTTTCAGCAAAGAAGTGGTTTCCAGCGAATTTTGAAAATTTCCTCCTATGGTGACTATGCACACATCAAAGTTTCCGATTCCGAGCGACTTTAAAAATTCCGTGTTTGTGCTGTCACCTATCTGTGCGTTAGTAACGATCGGCAGAATTTTATTGACCCTTTCTTCGTTGCTGTCTACCGCCATCACCTCATGCCCGAGCTTATTCAGCTGCAAAGCGATATGCCTACCGAATCTGCCGAGACCTATCAACAATATGTTTTTCATAATATAGTAACTCCTTTATCCGACTGTGATATTTTCGAGCGGCAGCTTTGCACCGCTCTGATTTTTATTGGAGATCGCCGCGTAAATCAGGGTAAGTCCGCCGACTCTGCCGAGATACATCAAGACGATCAAAATAAGCTGAGAAAGAACACCGAGCTGCGGTGTGATCCCAAGGGTAAGCCCGACCGTTCCGACAGCGGACGCCGTTTCGTAAAGGCAGGTGCTAAGCGGCAGACCTTCTGCCGCGCTGATAACAATGCCGCCGACAAAAAACAGCAGGAAATACATTACGGCAACGGCTGCGGCGTTTTTCACTGCCGAACCGTCAATGCGCCTGCCGCAGACTTCGACATCGTCCTTTTTGCAACAGACGGAGAATGCACTCAGAATCAGAACGGCAAGCGTGGTCGTTTTCATACCGCCTGCCGTGGAGCCGGGCGATCCGCCGACGAGCATCAGCAGAATCATAATTGCCTTGGAGGAACCGGTCATAGCGGGAAGATCGGCGGTATTGAAACCGGCGGTTCTCGGTGTGACAGACTGAAAAAGCGACGCAAGAATCCTTTCGGCGAGCGGCAGCCCCGTAAAATCACAGAAGAAAAAGAATACTGCGGGAGCGATAATGAGGATTGCCGTTGTTACCAATATGACCTTACTTTGCATACGGTATTTTTTGAAATGCCACTTGTTTGTGCAAATATCGTCCCAGGTCAAAAATCCAATACCGCCCACAATAATTAAAAGCATAATTGCAATGTTTATTGTAGGCTCTCCGATGTATCCCGTAAGAGACGGGTATTTGTTTTCTGCGGTGCCGAGTATGTCAAAGCCGGCGTTGCAAAAGGCGGAAATCGAATGAAATGCCGCCATCCAAATTCCCTTGATACCGAAGTTTCCGCAAAATGTCGGCAGCATGACGATCATTCCGATAAGCTCGATCAAAAAAGTTCCCCGTACAATAAAGCGGGTCAGGCGGACGATCCCGCCGACCTTCGGGGCAGAGATGGCGTCCTGCATGGTACTGCGCTGCATCAGCGATATTTTTCTGCCAGACAGCATGGCGAAAAATGCCGCAACTGTCACAACACCGAGCCCGCCTATCTGGATCATCAGCAGTATTACCGTCTGCCCGAAAGCGGACCAATAACTGCCCGTATCCTGCACGACCAGCCCCGTAACGCAAACGGCCGAGGTCGATGTGAACAGCGCCTCGTGAAACGGCGTAACAACTCCGGCAGTCGATGAAAACGGCAGCATCAATATCAGTGCTCCGATCAGAATAACCCCGGCAAAGCCCAAAACGATCAGCTTAAAGGATGACAGTCGCTTTTTTCTATGTGTAATTTCAGACATATATACTTCTCCTGTTTTTGTTTGTTTATAAAGAGTATATTATGAAATATAAAAAAACGGTGTAATGATCCGGTGTGCTGTATTAAGATTGCATTAAGATGCTCATTCTTTGAAAAAACAGTGCAGAGTATAGCAAACGCCGAAGGAGCCATATCAATTCTGACAGAACTCGGCATCATATCATGATCAGACATTCGAATAAAATATCCCCATATAATTTCTGGGAATAAATAATTTCAGAATTATATGGGGCATTTTATGTCTGTTCTATATTTCTACTAATAAATTATTCACACAAACATATATATCATAGATAATCATACACTTTACAAAAGTCCCTTAACGTCCTCCGCGATCATCTCTGCATCAAGACGATTATCCTTAAGAACCTCTTCGACATCGTACCTGTCAAGGAATTCCTTCTTAAGACCATAATTCAGCACCTTCATATCTGAATCGCCATAGAATCTTGCAATCTTCTCACCGAATCCGCCGTCCAGTATACCATCCTCGATGGTGATGACAACTGAGTGGTCTGCCTTGAGGCTTTCAAGAAGTTCCTCATCGAGACCTGTGATATAGTAAGGATTGATGACAGTGGCATCTATACCAAGCTCACTCTTCATCTCGTCTGCTGCAGCATTTGCCATACTGTAGAAGGTTCCAAGGCCGAGTATGGCAACCTTGCTTCCCTTCTGTGTCACCTCATATTTATTCAGATCTCCAAAGTTCTTCGTCACAGGGCTTCCACTTACCATTGCACCGCCTGGGAGCTTGATGGCCACAGGATGCTCATTCTGCTCTATGCTCCAGTCAAGCATAGCAATATACTCTTCCTTTGTTGTCGGAGCAAGATATACAAGATTCGGGATATTTGAAAGCATAGGGATATCCTGAAATCCCAGATGTGTCACATCATTCATTCCATATACAGATCCTGCAAATGTCACTATAGTGGCTGCATTGTTGTTGATACAGAGATCCTGGGATATCTGGTCAAATGTTCTCTGCACAAATGAGCTGTACACACCGAACACTGGTTTTCCGCCGCCTGCTGCAATTCCCGACGCAAGTGCCACCGCTGTCTCCTCTGCGATTCCCACGTCGACAAACTGCTTTCCGGCCTCACGTCTCTTATCCTCTGTAAATCCTATAACCGTCGGTGTTCCCGCTGTGATGGCAACGACCTTTGGATCCTTCTTCATCTTGTCAAGCAGGTAATCACAGGACACGCTTGAGTAGTCCTCCTCGTCACCTTCAAATAATGATCTTCCTGTCTCTATGTCAAATGGTCCGCTGTAGTGCCACTGCTCCTTGTGCTCCTCAGCTGGGGCATAACCCTTTCCCTTGAGGGTTCTGATGTGGACCACAACAGGCTTCTTTGAATCTTTTACCTTCTGGAATGTGTCTATGAGGGCTGCCACATCATTGCCTTCATGCACGTAATAATAATCAAGTCCCATGGCGCGGAACAGATTGCACTCTGCTGTTCCATTAGTGTCTCTGAGTAATTTGAGATTTGTATAGAGTCCTCCGTGGTTCTCGGCTATGGACATATCGTTGTCATTTACAACTATGATAAGGTTGCCATCCAGTTCTTTAGCGTAGTCCAAGCCTTCAAGGGCCTCTCCTCCTGACAGGGAGCCATCGCCTATCACCGCTATCACATTGCCCTCTGCCCCCTGGAGATCCCTTGCCTTTGCAAGGCCTGCAGCCAGACTGATGGATGTTGAAGTATGTCCAACCGTGAAGAAGTCGTGCTCGCTCTCATGCGGGTTGCTGTAACCAGTCACATCATCATAGTTCTCCTCATAGAGGTATGCATCCTTTCTTCCAGTAAGCATCTTGTGCGGATAGCTCTGGTGTGACACGTCATACACAATCTTATCCTTTGGTGATTCAAATACATAGTGAAGTGCTATGGCTGCCTCAACCATACCAAAGTTTGGTCCAAAATGTCCGCCGTGTTTGCTAGCTCTGATGAGAAGTGCATGTCTCATCTCGTCTGCAAGTGTTCCCATCTCGTCTACTGTCAGTTTCTTTACATCCTGTGGTCCGTTGATATTTTCAATATACATTTTTTCTTTATCCTCCTGTTTTTACATAGTGCATTCGCCATCGGTAATTTTCCTGTCCCATACAAGCTTGCCGGTCTTCACGGCCTCCTCATATTTGGATATCTTGTAATGTAATCTATCCATGGTGGCTTCGATCTGTTTTCTCTGCTCCTCAAGCTTCTCATACTGCTCCTTAAGGAGATCCAGCCTCGCGCCAAATGTAGCATCTCCCATCTGGAAGAGTTTTACATATTCAATAAGCGCCTCTATCGGAACACCAGCATTTCTCATGCATACAGTGTGTTCAACCCAATCGACATCTTTTTCCTGATAATCCCTGTTGCCACTAGCATTTCTAGCGACAGGAGGGATAAGTCCCACCCTCTCGTAATACCTGAGCGTATCAGCGGTGATATCAAACTTTTCACTTACTTCTTTGATAGTCATATTGCCACCTCTTTCCTAATTTCAAGAAAACCTTTCTATTTATAGCTATATGCACTCACACAATACCTATATGTTACATTGAATATATCACTTGGAGCTCACTCCAAGTCAACCCCCAATTTTCTCCCCCCTGGGGACGGAGGTACCTGCCCCATACAGTGTCCCCCTGGGGACGGAGGTGCCTAACCCCATACAGGATATAAAAGAGGCGGGCAACGTAGTTACCGCTGTCCGCCTTTATATACATGAATATGTAAATTTTTATGCTACGCACTGATTCCAACTGTCGAGCAGATGTTTACTGCAATGATATCATCCACTGTTACACCAAAGATGGCGGCCAGAATGATCAGGTTGTCTACGGTTGGCATAGCCATACCCTTCTGCCACTTGTATATCGCATTTGGAGTGGCAAATCCAAATATATCCTGCAGATCCTTTACAGAAAAACCTGCATTCTGTCTAAGCTTCACAATATTTCTGCCTGTTCCTGTCATGTCAATTGTTGGTACATTACACATAATACTTCCCTCCTAAAATTCTCATCTCATCTGCATTGCTACAATTGTGGCAGATTTCTTCTTCACAAAGACGAGTTCAAAAACACGCAAAAAACGCCCATCCACATGAATACTTCTATAATACTCACATGGATGGACGCTTTTTCGCACATCATGATTTCAATCTATAAATGCTGATAGATCTGGTTGATCTCAGTCTATCGAAACCTATCTGATCTGTTATGTATTTGCTCAGGTCATTCAGGTCAGCATATTTGTATGATCATGTTCCGTACGCTCTCGCCCTGTACCATATGAGTACATATGTTCACGCAGCTTATCATCTGTATGTAAAGTATTCCCTGCCACATCACTATTAAACTCTCGGGTTATGTATTTAGCGAAAACTATACTTAACATGATTCTTTCCTTTCCTGACTACCCTTCCGGGTTCCTTTTCCTAAGTCATTTTTTATTGGTGTGTCCTGATTTTCTTCTTTTATTTGACCACCTAAACTGTACTCTACCACAGATATAATTATTTGTCATTACACTACTGGTAGAAAACATACATTTTTATGGCCTTTTTATATCATTTGACATCTCTTTTCTGGCCTGCAACGTCACCGCCTCATCTGCCATCACTTTTCCAGTCTGCGATGTCACTGCATCTTCAGTCGCTGTTTCTTCTGCCACTTTCTCTTCCGCAGCTGCCAGCTCCCTCACTATCCAGGTCATGATAACATCCACCAGATACTCCTGCTGTCTTGGACCAAGCTCCACTCCCGGGGCAAATGTATGCCACTTACGTATGCATTCCCGGCAGCATGTAGCCGTGGCATGCTGTGCCACAAACACCGGATGTCCCCGCATGGGAGTCTGCTTTCCGTCATTTGGTATGAATGCCGGAGCTTCCCTCTGCGCTATGAAATCCCGTGCATGCTGTCTTATGGTATCCAGCCCCTTTTCATGTATATAGTCGATATCTTTCTGTGTCAAATGAAATCCACTGCGAAATTTCGACCTTCCCAGGCGCTCAAAAAGCCGGGCGTACCATTCTTCCTTTGTCAACCCTATCATCTCCATTTATAAGTGCCATCGTATTTCCTCCGTATGAAAACTGATTATAGAAGCTGATTAAGCCTCTGTGTCTAATATATATCTAATCCGTACATTTTCCAAGTTCATTGTTCACTGCCTCACGAATCTTATAAAAAAAATTTTTTAAAGACCATAAAAAAACTCTTGATACTCGTATATATATTGAGAGTTAATGATATACCAGTTACAATAAATCATCGGGACGATACGATGGGCTTTACAATAAGGAGGTTTCAACTATGAAAAAACGAATGACAGCTTTACTACTCAGCGCCTGTATGTGTGCAGGTCTTGCCGGCTGCGGCACAAATACACCGGGGAATAATCCCGGTCACACCAAAACTGATTCGTCGGTCACTTCCCTCACTGACAACATCACTGTGACTTCGGTCAAAACGGATATAACATCATTTGACCAGCTAAAGAACGGAATCAATGAATTCTCTATGAATATGTATTCTGCACTTCCAGCTGACAAGAACATATTTTACTCACCTTACAGCATTGCAAGTGCACTGTCCATGCTGGATGTAGGTGCCGGCGGTACAACAAAAAATGAGCTAGAAAACGCTCTCGGCATAACAGACCTTGATGAGTGGAACGATGAGATGAAGGCATATCTGTCAAAAGACTGGTCTCAGAATACATTTGTCAACACAGCAAATTCAGTATGGATGAACAAGGGAACGACTTGGGCGGCCAATATAAATTCCGACTTTCTTACACCTGCCAAGGATTATTACTCCGGTGAAATCTACGAGGCCGACTTCGATGGTCAGGCAGACAAGGTTGTTCAAAATGTCAACAACTGGGTGAGTGACAACACCAACAAGATGATCCCTGAAATCTTAAAGGAGATTCCTGGTGGAACCGTGATGATGCTCATAAACGCAGTTTATTTCGAAGGAAAATGGGATACTCCTTTTACCGAGGATAAAACTTTTCAGAGCAGTTTCTACGGAACCGATAAGGAAAGCGTTGTTGATATGATGCATCTCTACGGTGAGCACTTCGCATACATGGACAACGGCGAGATCAAGGGAATCACACTTCCATACGACGGCGACAATGTTGTCATGAAGGTGTTCATGCCAACCGCCGATGACGGAGACATAAATAAACTCTTTGACAAACTAAGCAACGAAGAAAAACAGAAACTCATCGACTCTCTGGATGATGCCAGCAACGTAGAGATCGATACCCTCCAGCTCCCAAAATTCACAGATGAGCAGAGTATCGACGGTCTTGACGACATTCTGAAAAACATGGGAATCCAGTCGGCATATTCGGAGAGTGCTGACTTCTCCAAGATCGCCGATGGCATAGCCGTTTCATCAGTCAACCACAAAGCAAAGGTGATCGTGGACGAGAACGGAACCAAGGCCGCAGCAGAGACAGACATCATGATCAAGGAAACAGCAATGATGCCAAGTGAGGAAACATATAACTTTATTGTGGACAAGCCATTTGTGTATGTGATTGAAGATCAGAGCACTGGCATGATCCTGTTCATGGGCAGGGTGAATTCGCTGTAATTTTTGATTATCGACACATACTAGGACTTGCTTCAGCAGCTTTTACTCGCAAAGGAATGGAACATTTTCACTTTTCTTTGCGAATATCAAAAAAGCACACAAGATCTCAAAATCTTGTGTGCTTTTTTCTATAGACCCACTATTCCGACTTTCTCTCTGAATTCTCATTGGATTCTGTCGTGTCACCTGTTTCTCTGAGATTCTTCTCCCGTATATACTGGATCGCCTCTTTTATAGCTGCTTCCTCCTCATCCTTTGCTATCTTTCTTGCATAGGATACAGTCTTTACTAGGTTGGCTATGAGTATAATGGCAAGCGGAACAAGAATTATGGGTACAAATATAAGAGGGTTGGACACAAGTCTCACTATCTTGCCAAGTATGAGTGATGACCACACCACCTTGCCAAGCAGATCTCTTGAGTCCACATCATAACGATCCACCACATTATTGGCGTCGCCCTTTGTAATATACCTATAATTATTACCATCCGTCTCTATCGAGACAACTCTATGTGTATTTACCGCACCAGAAAGAGCCGGATCCGATGAATAAAATGATATGACATCATTCTCATGTATGGATGCCGGATCTGTCTGCTTAACAAATGTCTGGTCTCCCCCATTTTTCAAATAATACAATATTGTATATCATAATGACGTATTATTATATGGGAAAATGTCAAGTATTCATGTATTAGTAATCTGTTTTTGTGCATATTGCAAGATTGCATATGTGCACTATGTTCTACATTCTATCGTCTTGTGAAAATATCGGACCTACTGAGCGGTTGTCACACGGCACCAGTCAAGTACAGCCGAGTAAGAAGCCATCACACTCTCATGCATCTTGCAGATCATATCCACATCAAGTTCTTTAACCGCATTCTCCAGCTCCTGCGCCTCATCGCCCAGCTCCATGGCTCCGATCGTTCTGGATGTACTTTTTACCGTATGTATCAATATCCTGTAGCCGTCCCAATCTTTTTCATCAAAAGCCTTCTGTATCTCTGTGCGCTTGTCGTCAGCTGCGTACATTGAAATTATTTCCTTCAAAAAGCTTTCACTGCCCCCGCAGTATGTAAGACCCTTCTCATGGTCAATGTTAACTTCTTTACAGGATGTGTCTGAATCCTGTTTTCCCATAACGTCTAAATCCAACACATCCCTCACCAGCTTCTTTTCCAAAGTCGTCCCCCCATCTGTATTTAACCGATAACTCCGTACAAGGTCTCAAGGAAAACTATTGGAAGAAACGGCTTCGTAATATAATCCTCAACCCCCATCTGTCTCGCTCTCTCTATCAGCTTATAATCCTTATAAGCTGTTACGAATATGACCGGTACGTCTGTGATCTTGCGTATCTCTTCCAGCGTCTGGAATCCATCCATGTCTGGCATCTCGATGTCGAGCAATATCAGGTCTATCTGCTGATTTCCCACTATGTCTATGGCCTGCTTTCCGCTCTCTGCCGCAATAACCTTGTAGAGAGGCTCATTTTTGCAGATATTCTCTATAAGTCTGATATTTATCTTCTCGTCATCTACAACAAGGATATTGCTTACCATCTTCTCGGCTTGTCTCATGTGGTAGTCTTCATCCTCGTCTATCATCCTGAGCATGACTTCTGCAATGTCCGGATCGAACTGACTGCCCTTGCCCTTCTCCATCTCATCGCGCACTATCTTCTGCGGCAGGGCGTATCTGTAACTTCGGTTGGATGTCATGGCATCGTAGCTGTCTGCCACCGCTATGATTCTTGCACACCTTGGTATATTTTCTCCCTTGAGCCCACTTGGATATCCTGTTCCATCGTACCTCTCATGGTGATACTTTGCGCCCACCGCCAGGTCCGGAAATGCATTTATATTCTTGAGAATATGGTATCCATTTACACAGTGAAGCTTTATCATGGAGAATTCTTCATCCGTAAGTCTTCCCGGCTTGTTGATTATGTTGTCAGGAATACGTATCTTGCCCATATCATGGAGCAGTGCTATCTGATACATCTCGTCCTGCTCCTTGATCGTGCCGCCCATCCGTTTCACCAGCTCACGGCTGTATCTGGCGACTCGCACAGAATGACCTTTTGTGTATTTGTCCTTTGCATCTATCGTCTTGGCAAATGCCTGCATGACCATATTATTCAGGTCTGTGAGTTCGTTATTTGTCTCATCGAGCCGGCTCATGATCGCATCCGTACTATTCTTGGATCTGGTACAGAAGAACACTATAATTATGTATAGAACTATTCCAACGCCTATATCGTGGCCTATCAGTTTTCTTATTCCGTGGTACAGCTTCTCATTCGTGATGACCATGACCACATACCATTCATCTACTATGGAATAGCTGAAAACTGTCACCTTCTTATCATTAGCAACTGTTTGAAACGGTTCGCCGTCATTGTCCGCTATCCCCTTCATGAGTACAGACATTTCTCCCTGAGTGTAGTTCTGGCCTACCTCTTTCTTGTCCGAGTGGGTTATCACCAATCCTGACTTGTCGCAGACGAATGCATATCCCTGACCATTTAATTTGATATTTTCCGTCTCTGACTGTATTGGATCCAGTGTTACATCCAGAGATATTACACTCTCGCCATCGTAGAGTAACTGGCTGACTGACATCAGAATATCTCCTGTCTGCGCATCGATGTACGGCTGGCCCAGGGTTGGCTGGCCGTCTGCCGCCACTGCTGCCTTATACCATGCGCGCTCCTGAGGCACATAATCATCGCCGGGAACCCAGCCTATGCCATCCAGGTATTCGCCGTTTATAACGCCATATACACCTGTGAACGCCGCATCTATATCCTGGAGATAATAATCCGATTCATTCGTGAGAAAGTTCAGTATATCCTGCCCCGACCGGCCTTCTCTCATCATATGCTCCACAGTGATCTTCGTAACTTCCACCGCATCCACGGCTCGGTTCAGGTAGGAATTCACATATTCCTGCTCCTGCTTAACTGTCTCTGCCGCCAAAGACAGGGTATCATTCACCGATTTTCTATAAAATGTCATGATCGTACACAACGACAGTACCACAATCGCCACAAAACTCACTATCAGTGTCAGTATATAGTGCCTCTTGCTTACATTCTTCATACCGAATCCCCCCATTTCACGCACATTATTCCGGTCCCAGATCAGCTAAAGTTTATACTTACATATAGATATAATTGTAACATACTACCAACATTAATCAAATATTTAATGGGGACGGAGGTGCCCGCCACCTCCATCCCCAGAGATAAATGACACCCGTTAGAGCGCGCCCATGGCGCGCAAACAAAAACAACCTCCTGGCGGTTTCCCACCAGAAGGTCGTCAATTCCTACCCCGAATAGGCAGGCCATTGCATACATGTTGTCAAATGTAGGAAGGCATTCGCCCCTCTGCCACTTGTAGATCGATACAGGTTCATTGAACCCGAGAAATGCCTGCAATGCTTTTACGGTGATTCCTTTCTGCTCTCTCACTTCTTTAATCCTCTTGCCTGTTGCGCAAAGGTCGATCATTGGAAAATTGTTCTGTGTCATAAATGATACCTCCCATTGTAAATGCTATAAACTATCTGACTACCAATATCTCCAATAGTCTTATAACTGGGTCAATATCCCGAACACTAATAATAAAATATGTCAGAAGGAATCTACAGATACTATAACACAAATAAACCACAGGTTAAAAGTGATATGTACCCAGAATCCTGGACACATATTTATGAACTAGGCTGAACACATG
>NZ_QVGO01000010.1:0-39646 GCF_003603945.1 Coprococcus sp. AF38-1 | reverse complement strand
GCGACAACTTCTAAATATTACCACACCGAAGTGTGTATGTCAACAACTTTTTTAGATAATTTATAATCATGTCTCAGTGACATATCATGTTGTATACCCATAAAAGCTGTCGGCTGCTGTCTGCTCATGCGACAGCTTTTATAAGATACCACCACTGCAATCTTATGTCAAGGACTTTTTTTATTTATCTGACAATTGTGTGCAATTGTTCTAAACAGCCTCCCCTACATATGGCAATCTACCTTCTACCTATTCTTCCTCTGGATATGTAAATCGCCATGATCTTCTGAACTCTGTCATCATATCCATGACGTCCTTTGTATATTCCAGATACATATCTCCATTACCGGATATCGCACTCTCCATGTCCTGAAGCTCATACGCAAGGGCATCCGCATTTTCTCCGGCTGCAACAGTCTCAGTTTTGCCTGTATCTGTGTATGTGACCTTTGCCTCCCACGCTCTTGGATACTCCATCACCTCTATATATCCATTTTCACATGATACCATTCCACGTTTCGGCTGCTTCGAGTGAAGGGACAGCATAACGGTTGCCATCTGGCCTTCCTTATTCATAAGCAAAAGTCCTGCCTGCTCATCCACTCCAGTAGGCGCAGGCTTAACCTGTGAAAGGAGCTTGTCTGGCTTTGAGTCCATGAACCACCTTATAAATGACAGGGCATACACACCTATATCCAGCATTGCCCCTCCCGCAAGGTTTCTGTTGAAGAATCGATTGTTCATATCATAGTCTTTGAAGCTTCCAAAATTCATGGTTATGAGATTGACTTTGCCAAGTGCACCCGAGTCCACTAACTCCTTAAGTTTTCTGTAAATAGGCATATGATAAATAGTCATCGCTTCACCTATGATCACATTATGCTGCTCTGCAAGTTTTACCATCTCTTCGAGTTCATCGCTGTTCAATGTTATAGACTTCTCCACCAATATATGCTTACCATTCTCTATTGCTTTTCTCATAAACTGTATGTGTGTATTGTGTGGTGTCGTTATGTATATCACGTCCACCTCCGGATCCGTGAACATCTCATTGTAGTCTGAATAAACCTTATCTATGCCATACTTCCCAGCAAATGCCACCGCTTTGTCATACGTCCTGTTACCAACCGCATAAATGTTCCTGCCATTCTTTTTGAGTGCCACTGCCATCTCATTTGCGATAACTCCTGTTCCAAGAACTGCCCACTTGATATCTTTCATGTCTGTTTCCTCCATATATAATTATGTATTTGGATTGTATATACACTATACATAAGCATCATGTCACTCCTTTGTATAGGCCATCGCCTGTTCCTATTTCCTTTCTTCTTTCGAAAATAATCCATCATATAGTGTCTTCTATACAATGCCACTAATAGTTTTCTTAGTTAAATTTGTTTTCATATTTGTTGCAGACTTTAAATCTATTTTCATGCCATTTACAACTCTACCATTCATCTCCCATCCAGTCAAACAAATGTATTTTCGCTTGAAACTCATTTATCAAATAAAAACAGAGTATCTGGAACCCCTATCACGATACTCTGTTTTGAATGACTTTCTTCTATATAAATATATCTATTCGTTTTATTCGCCATGTGCAATATTTCTTGCTACGTATACACCGCTTGCAGATGCGTGTGAAAGGGAGTGGGTTATTCCGCTGCCATCTCCTATGATATACAGTCCCTTATATATTGTCTCCAGCTTGTCATCTACCTCTACCTCCATGTTGTAGAATTTGACCTCAACTCCATACAACAGTGTATCTTCATTTGCCGTTCCTGGTGCTATCTTATCAAGAGCGTAGATCATCTCGATTATTCCATCCAGGATTCTCTTTGGAAGGACAAGGCTCAGATCCCCCGGTGTGGCATTGAGCGTAGGTGTGATGAACGCTTCCTCTATCCTGCTCTGGGTGGATCGCTGTCCCCTTATGAGGTCGCCAAATCTCTGCACTATTACTCCGCCGCCCAGCATATTGCTGAGTCTCGCTATGCTCTCGCCGTATCCGTTGGAGTCCTTGAACGGCTCTGAAAAATGCTTTGCCACAAGGAGTGCAAAGTTTGTATTATCCGTCTGTTTTGCAGGATCCTCATAACTGTGGCCATTTACCGTTATGATTCCATTAGTATTCTCAGTAACCACGGCGCCCCTTGGGTTCATGCAGAAAGTTCGCACCTTGTCTCCATACTTCTCCGTTCTGTATACTATCTTGCTCTCATAGAGCTCATCCGTCAAATGTGCAAATATGGCTGCAGGAAGCTCTACTCTGACTCCTATATCTACTCTGTTAGATTTTGTGGGCACATTAAGATCCTTGCACACTGTCTCCATCCATTTACTTCCGCTTCTTCCAACGGATATGATACATTTGTTACAAGCAAATGTCCCCTTCTTGCAGCATACACTATATGTTCCATCGTCCAGCTTGTCCACAGTCTGTATAGGCGTGTCAAAATAAAACTCTACCTTGTCCTGAAGATATGCATACAGATTCTCTAGAACTATATAGTTAATGTCCGTGCCAAGATGTCTGACCGAAGCATCCAGCAAATGAAGTCTGTTCTGCAGACACACTGTCTTGAATCTTGTGCCGGCAGTGGAATAAAGCTTCGTACCCGCTCCGCCGTACTCCATATTGATATCATCCACATACTTCATGATGTCTATGGCCTCGTTCTTGCCGATGTACTCATACAGACTTCCGCCAAAGTCATTTGTGATATTGTACTTTCCATCGGAAAATGCACCTGCACCACCAAATCCGCTCATGATCGAACAGCTGTCACATCCCACGCAGCTCTTGATCTTTGTGCCGTCTATCGGACATTTTCTTCTCTTAAGCTCATGTCCAGCCTCAAACACTGCAACCTTGAGATCCGGAGCCTGCTTTGTCAGCTCATATGCAGAAAATATTCCTCCTGGTCCCGCTCCAATAATTATCACATCATACCTCATACGCGCACCCTCCAAAATCATTTTATATTTTTTGTTAAAACCCCATCCATACTCTGTATCCACACACATATTTTTACACAAAAATATAGTTGACCACGGCAATCCATGTCGTAGTCAACTATTATCGGTAGCTGGTAGATACGCCCAACCATATTATGGGCTTATACATATATAATTGTAATTCTTTCGTCATAAAAAATGATTGCACTATTCATATTTACTATATCTCACGCAAAATATCTGTGCTCATGTGGATGCCACAAACTGATCGTCCACATTGCATCCTTAAAAATTATAGCATATTACATTTAGTTTGCGCAAGCTCAACCGTCGCAATGCTCATTATATATATCATAACGATGCTATGATTGCCGCGATGAATGTTCCAAGCAGGAATAATATGCTTATTACCAAAAGGACTTTCATAAGCGTTCTTTTCCGTTTCCTCATGTTTTCTAAAACTCCGGTTGAATAGAACACCGCAACCAGCAACGCACCTATAGCAACTCCCATAAGCGTCCCCATCAAATAATCATAGACTGGAAGATTGTTGTCTCTGCTGATCACCATCATCGTCAGTCCTGCAATGAGCGAAACCAACCCCACTATGCTGAATATACGCAACCTCATCAACAATGTATTCTTCTCAGTTTCTGCATAATCCGCTACAAGCTGCAATCTCTCTTTCTCTTCCTTATTCATGTCCTCACCCTTCCTTTCTCCATCAATGATATCCCTGATATCAACATCATAGAAATCTGCCAGCTCCACCAGGATACTGAGATCCGGCATATTGCTGCCTGTCTCCCACCTTGACACACTGCGGCTTGTTACTCCAAACCGCTCAGCAAGCTGTTCCTGGGTAAGCTGTTTTTCCTTTCTCAGTTCTCTTAGAAATGAACCGGTCTTTTTCTGATCCATATCTGTTGCCTCCTTTCTATTGAACATCAGCCCATTTTAAGTTGCCTTCGACAAGGGCTGATGCTACATGTCAAGCTTTTGCTAAAAACTTGACACATTCATTGACAGAATAGGGTTTTTCGGGTGTTTTTTACAGGACATGATGCGGGAATTGGCTGTTTTCAGCAAATATGTAAATACACCAGATCACTAAATCAGGTTTAGTCTTTTTTATCATTTTAAGTCCCATACATAAAAATATAGTTGACCACGACATTTTTATTGTCGTAGTCAACTATTATCAGCAGCCGATAAATACCCCAGCCATATTATAGATCTATACGTATTATATTATTGTTTTTCTTCTATATTGCGTCTCTTCTATATAAATAATAATTAGCTATTTTTATAATTACCACCATATCCGGCACCATACTGAGCATTGCCATACGGATTGTAATTGTCATTGCCATTCGCCGGATCATTGTACTGGAAATTGCCATAACCGGGGAGTAGAAATTCTTCATTTACTCCCCAAAATAATATTTAACAATGTTCTATATTATAATTCTTATAAATCTAGCTATTACAATATATAATCTCCAATTATTGAAATTATTTTCAGCTACTATATATCACATTCTATTAGACACACTTTCTATTTTTGTTTCCGCTTTACATTTATTATTTAACGATTCATTTTTTTATTCAGATAAACTACATCTGAATTTTGCTACTATATTATCATCATTCAAGTACTCATCATAATTATACTTGGTTATTTTTTCAAATGCATTTTCTTCCATTATATAAAACTTATTAACGCTATACAGTTTATGAGATTCTAAACTTTCTTTGTATTTCTTATTAAGCTTGTCAAGTATTTCTTTATTATCATCTGTGTTGAGAATAAAGATTTTATTCATTGCAGAAACATTGTTATCATATTCCGAATTATTCTTATCTTTAACTTCAGTTATCTCTGAATATACTTTTACATTTTCTGAATTAACTAATTTTACTATAATATTTTTTATATATGATTCATAATCATCTCTTAATAATAGATTCAAATAATCATCAGTTATAATCTCTTTATCATCTATCTTAGAAACCGTTACTGTTACAATATCACTTTCTGTTAATCCTTGTGGATAAACTATTAATTGTTCATCTTGTAGCGAGTTTGGAGCAATATAACCTTCATAAATAAATTCTTCATCATATTCACTATCTAAATACTTATATAATTCCTCAATTCTTTTGATTGCAATCCTCTGTGAAGATAACAAATCATCATAATTGGTGGATAATCCCGCTTCCTTTAATATTTTCTTCTGTCTACTTGTTAATTCTACTTGAGAATTCTTCTGTGAATGTTCTGTTTTTATTTTTACACCACACCCTACTAAACATATAATAAAACAACAAATCAAAAATAATGCACTTTTTTTTCGCATGTCGCTATCCTTTCCAAAACTTAATATTATCCTTATCTGTTTTTTCAAATGCTACTCAAGTATCTATAATTGCTTTATGAGTTTCTTTAACTAAAGTATCTAATTGTGTTTGAACATTATCTAAAGTTTCTATAACGTTTTTTATTTTTATTTTTCGACGTTTTTCAACTTTTCCGTGTTGCCCTCATAATTACAGGATGCTACAATCGGGACATGGGTGCTAACCGTCTATCGGTAGCACCTTTTTCTGTATTCACATTAACACGCATCTACGTGTATGTCAAAGTATTTTATCCCCTGTACCCTTAATATCCTATCTGCAAATCTCCTATCCTTAGATCTTCCCTCTGAGATTTTTATGTCATTTGTCGGGTCAAAGCTCATTTTTTGCTCTAAATTAGGGTCAAAATAGGGTCAAAACCCATTTTTAAGCAGAAAAAAAAGACCTCCGAGGGCAAACCCTCGAAGGTCTGAAAATCCTTTATTTATGCGGTTTATCAAAGATTACTCGATGATTGTAGCAACTCTTCCTGAACCTACAGTTCTACCACCTTCACGATACTTTAATCCCGTTTTACCTCATATTTTTTATGGTTTTCTCTCCAAAATACAGTGAAAAACGGCTGAATTGCACCACCTATTTTGATTTGCCTGATTTCTTGGCACCGTTTTGGCACCGGAGAATACTCAAACCGATTTTCTTTTGTAGATACTAGATACTTCTCTACCAACTTTATATTGCACCGGTAATTTTTAACTGTTATAATCGAAACATGGGTGCTACCATAACGGTAGGCGGTTAGTCCTTCTCCAGAGGGACTGTGACCCTCTGATTACATAGAAACCTGTAAAGGAATCCATTGGAAAGGAGGGCTAAGCCAATGAGTATTATTGACTTCATAGCAGTAGTGAGCTTCGGCTTAACCTGCTTTAGTATCGGATATACATTAGGCAAAGATAATCATAAACCACAAAAATAACCGCCCTGGTCTGGTAAACTAAGCGGTTATCTTTGATGATATTCTAAATAGTAAAACGGACTAACCGTCTATCGGTAGCACTCTTTTTCTATAATCATATTAGCACGCATCTGTGGAAATGTCAAAAATTTTCTTCTTTCTCAACTATATCTATTTCCATACATTTTTACAACCTATTTCAAGTGTTCCTCAAAAATTAATTCGAGTTCCTTATTCCCTCTCAAGAATTCATACTCTTTCTTATTTTCAATTTCCGAATACAATTCACGAACAAAATTTTTTCCAACTCCCGAAAAAGCTTTTCCCTGTGCAGTATCTTCATACCTGTAATACAAAGGGGATTGTGTCATATTCCAAGGCTTCTGTGATTCACTTAATAATCGCTTAATTAACTGGATACATTTTTCTACATCTTTTCGATATCCAGCAATCAGCAGATATGGCACTGTGTTGCCGTAATTCCATAGTCCAAACAATGATATCATGTGATCTGTAATCTCAGCAATTTTCTCTGCTTTATCATGATTTCCTGTCTCTTCTTCCATTTCTATTAACTTATACAAGTAGCTTTGGATATTGATAACTGCCTGTAGCAATTTCCCTTCTAAGAATAATGCAGCAGTATCTGTTCCTTCCTGATGTGCTAATACACTTGTTTTCATAATCGTTGCATCAATTACAGTATCAGGAATTTTTTTCAAAAGGACATTTGCTTCTTCATATTTCTCCATTTGGACATATTTTGTTGCAAGTATAAAAACGCTTGAATTTCTCACTCTTTCAACCTGACTATCTGCTGTTCGTTCCAGCCACTCAATAATAGCTGTATTATATTCCATTCGTTCTTCGTCATTAAGATCTGACAAAGTCAAAGATCCGTTCAGAACGGTTGCGATCGTATAAATTAATAAGTCGCAATGAGGATACTCCTGTATTTTACGAGATGCCATCTCGAAAGCCTTTGTAAAGCTGTCCAATGAAACTTCCGAAAGTTCATTCACAAATTGTCCAATCTCTTTTTCGGTCAATTCTTCACGAAACGAAAACAATTCATTCATATCAATTTTCAATAATCGTGCCAAAGCTGGAAGTAATGAGATATCCGGATATGTATTTCCCTTTTCCCATTTATTTACCGCAGGAGTAGAAACACCCAGATAATTTGCCACCTGTTCTTGTGTTAATCCCTCAGTTTTTCGATAGTTTTTTATCTGCTCACCAATACGCATTGTTCACACCTCCTGTCCTTATTTCCATTATAGCGTTCCCAATACATGTTTACAATTGAGCCTTTGTTTACTTATTACTTTCTTTTTTTAACTTTCAATTAATTTTCTCTAATATTTATATCATCAGCAACAAACTGCCCACAAATTTAAGAACGGGCTACTAACCCTCAAACGACAGTGTATTACATTGCATCAGTTAAACCAACCTTGTTATCCTGAATCACCACTCCTTCATCTTCGCTTCATGCCTATTTTTCATAATTTGCAACTGGTATATAATGACAGGAATTAGAAAAATCACAGCAATTATGCCTAAAATAACAGACCGATTTACGGTAGCAAATGCTGCGAGCATAAGCATTAATAAAAGCCAGGGATTTCGCAAATTACTGTAATAATTTGCCCTATCTTCATAGGACGTATGAAGTTCAAAAGGTTTTCCATCATTTTCTTTTTCTACAATCAGCAATTCCCTGTTAAATGTTGTAGTGTTTGTTGCAATACGACCGCCAATTTCAGCCCACGGACGCCAGCGAACTTTGCCAACAGAATAATTAAGATTGATATTTTTATAGAATACGGAATATCCCATTTCTTCCAAGAAATCATGGTAATCTTCAGCATTAGCTTTTGATTTTTGTCCTATAAACTCCACGCAATATTGAACTTGACCTGGCTTACATTTTTCAAATTCATAGAGTAATTTCCCCGTTCGAATAAGGCGATAACCTTTTTCAGCCATCTTATTCAGCCAGTTTTTCTGTACCGTCAATAGCCCACCAAAAAAACGATAACACTTTTTACTCATAGTGTACCTCCTACAATTCCGCTTGCAATGCCTACAAGTTCACGAAGTCTGATAAGTTCTTTTTCAGCTATCTCCTTTCCTTTTACAGTGATAAGATACTCTTTTTTTCTACCTTCACTATCTCCGAAAAGCTCAATCCATCCCTTTTCCTGCATTGAATTTAATGCACCATATAAAGTACCTGCTCCCAATGAAAGCCGCCCACCTGTTTTTTCTTCAATGAATTGCATGACAGCATATCCGTGTTTAGGTGAATAGAGTGAAAGCAAAATATAGAATGTCACTTCTGTGAGTGCACCACTTTTCACATTATCCCTCATAGCATCCCCTCCTTATTACGGTTACTGTAATAACTATATCAGTAACCGTAATAAAAATCAAGAGATGTGAAATAAATCTTAATAAGCAGGATAGTATTGTGCTTTTCCTGTTCAGTCCTTTACAAACAATACTTATATATAAAGTGTTTCTCTCAACACCATTTCTTCTGCACTGGCTTTTATATTATTCATCAGCCTAACCCACTTCATCTGATTCCGTACCTTTAATTCTTCAGTTACACCCTGTTTTTCTGCCATCTGTTCCATAAGCATTTCCACCTGTTCTCTGCTCTCCTGATCGATCTGATTCAGATGTTCCGTCAGCTTTCCAGTCAACAACAAGTATTGATATTTTGCTGATCTGTGTTCCTTCAGAAATTGTTTTCGTAACATTCCATATTTTCCATATGTCGGTTCTTCTTCATTCAGTGCCAAATCTGGCAAATAATAATCTCCTTGCAAAGTATATCTTAATCCGTTCTTTTCATCATAAATGTGTTTTTCCATAATCTTATCTCTCCATTTCTCTGTTTTTTGATTTAGTTTTCTTACGCTGCTGATTCTCCATCTCGCTCTTTTTCATTCCCCATGCCAATCTTTCATGAATATTTCCCTTCGGCATTTGCTCCATCCGTCGCTTTTCTTCCAGGACTTTCTCGTTTTGAATATCCTGCTGTACTGCTGTATCTACAGTTTCTATTCCAAGAACACGCACAACACGATCATACCTATCAGAAACACCTTGTAATATATCTTTTTCTTCTGACAATTTCTGATTGTCTTTACGTATATCATCCAGTTCTCTCTGAATAGCATTATATTTCTGTTTCACCTTTTGATATTTTTTCTTCCACCCTTCCACCTCTTTCGTGAGTTCTTTAACCTGAGCCGCCATTACAGCAACCTTATTCTTTATTTGAAGAAACAGTGGTTTAATTTTTTTGTCTCGATAGGTTACTGCCCGTTCTAGCGTGCCCGCCTCCGGCAGTAACATTTTAACCGTTCCATATTCTTTGATTTCTTTGCTCACACTATCCATAATCGGTTGTAGCTGTTCTCTGCGATCTTCCAGGCTTTTTAGTTCTTTTTCTGCGCTCCCTGCCTTTTGTTCTGCTTCTTGCTTCGCCTTGATTGCCTGTTCCTTATCGTCTTTTAAATTCTGGATATCTGCTCTGGATTCTGCAATTTGTGCTGTTAATTCTTCTTTTTCAGCAGTTAGATGCTCTTTCTCCTGCTCCAATTCCTGTACTTCCTTTTTCCGTTCTTTTTTCTTGAAGTTATAGACATCCAGATGTTCCTCATGAGTACCTTTCTGTTCCCATTCAATTCCATACTGCTTTGCAGTCTCTGCCAGAACTTCTTTTTCATGATTTATCCACTGATTCAGTTCCGTATCATGCTTATTTCCACCTTGAAATCCAAGACTTTTTAATGCCTGTTTCAGTGAAACTCTGGTATCCATTCCTTTTCCTTTCCAGCCCGTCACATAAGGAATAAAGTCAATATGGAGATGTGGAGTAGCCTCATCCTGATGCAGATAGCAACTAAATACCCGAAGTGTCGGATTCCGTTTCTGGAAATCTTTTACATACTCATCCAGTACGTTTACAGCCAGATCTCCTGCTTCTGTTCCAACAGCCATATCTTCTCGGTTTCCAATCTGGAAAATCACTTCATGGAACAACTTTTCCTGTTTTCCCTGCCGGATTTTTTCATAGTAATTTGTAATCTTCCGGTCTTTTCTTTTCCCGGTATTGTATCTCTCCACAGCATCATCAAATAACTCTTTGTAAACTTCTTTCAGATTTTCATTCTGGTAACAAATATTTAATTGTACTCTGTCTGGGTCTACATTCTCTGCGAAAAACTCTCTCCTGTTATGAGCCAGAGAACCTTTCCCAATCATACCGCTAATTGTTCGTTTTATCATAATGTTTCTCACCTCTTTTCTAATCAAGTGCTAGATATGGCACATAATTTTTATTCACGCCAGTAATAGCGATATTAAGAAACTTTCGCCGGATACGGCGGTTTTGTTACTTTTTTCAAAAGTAACGCAAAAGCACTTTCGACAGTCGTACCGTCCATCAAAAGTACCCTTGCGCCCTGCCGGGGGGCTATTCCTCCCGTTGGTCGGTTCACTCCTGCGTTACTTGTATACTGAATTATCCCGGTATCCTTGCCCGGATATATTCCAGATCACCACAATACGGTGTTCCTACAAGATACCATTCTCTTGCAGGATTCATTTCCATTCTAGTCTGAACCCATTCATCATCAAGCAACACTTCCAGGCATTCTCCACAGTGAAATCCTGTATCAATCCATAGATCTGATGATAATAATCCATATCTTTTGTTATAACTGTTATATCCTAATCTTCCTTCTCGCATTATGCCATTCTCCTTTCATTTAGCGTTTCCGCAGGGACGCCCTGAATCAGGGCTCCCTTTTGAAAATTCTCTTCTCCACCAACCAACTCCCGACTACATCTTACCAGCTTTCTACTTGTCTGCTATCTACAGGTGCGTGACACGCTCCTGTAATAAAGTGTTCAGAAAGAACCTTTACCATCGAAAGTTCTCCGGTATTCCCCGTCTGTCCAGATATTCCTGCCGGAACTTTTCTCTTTCTTCTTCCGTTGGTGCTGTTTTGGATTTGCTGTATACTTCACGATTCACCATTGCATCCAGTTTTTTCTCCAATCCCAACCGGATTATTTCTTCGCCATCGTAGTTATCCATCAAAAAATATTGTAGGAGTTGAAAGAATAACTCGTATGGAATCTGTACATTTTTATTTTGCATCTATTCTCCTTTCAAGGTGGCAAGATTCCCTCTTCTTAAGAAATGGTAATCTTGCCATCTTCCATTTTTATTCTGGCAGCATCCAATACCATTGGTTTCCACGTTTTACGGAATCAATTTCAAGTTCCCGTTTGGTGTTCCATAGCGTTTTACTTTTGATTCCTCTGGCTTCTGCTTTTTCTGCAATTTTCTTCTGAGTCATTCCTCCATTTGCCAGTATCTCAAGGAGAAATTCTTTTGCTTTCCGACCTTTCTGTCCTCTGCCATCTCCATTAAGAAGTTCATCGGCACTGATATCATATTCTCCAATCCATTCAAACCCATTATTCTTATCCAGTCTGAATGCAATGGAAGTTCCTTCCGGTGCAAGAGAACTCTTCGTATGACATACCACTCTTACTTCCGGTTCATCTTTCACTCGCCCGACAATCAGAACACTTCTTGCAGCAGCCTGAAAATCAATGGAGCCAAGTCCTCGATAAGAAGATTTGCCGTTGCTGTTTTTGTTCATATGACCGATTAAAATGACTGCACAGTGATATTTTTCTGACAGCACTGCGATACGCTTCATCAGTGGTCTGATCTCATTTGCCCTGTGCATGTCTACCTCTGCTCCCAGGAATCCCTGAATCGGATCAAGAACAACCATTTTGGCTTTTGTCTGCACGATTGCTTCTTCTAATCTGGCATCTGCCATTGTCAGTGGCTGGTCACTGTCATCAATCACCAGCACCCTCGAACAATCTGCACCTGCAGCAAGTAATCTGGGTTTGATAGTATCTCCTAGACCATCTTCCGCTGTCTGATAAATCACATTTACAGGTGACATAAAAGACTGTTCCTGAATATTATCTTTGGCATCTAGATCTTCATTCTCACTACCGACTTCATCACTTCGTTTTTCTTTTGTTGTATCAGTAACAGGAAGAATCGGCTCTCCTCTGGTCAGTTTTGCAATAATCTGAAGTACCATTGTTGTCTTTCCTTCTCCTGGATCTCCCTGTATAATGGTCACTTTTCCATAAGGAATAAACGGATAAAGCAGCCATTCTACCTGTTCCACCTCTACTGAATCCATATTGATCAGTTTCAGTTTTGGTTCTATTCTGCAATTCTTAATTTTGTTTTTTTCATTCATATTCATTCCATCATCTCCTCCTGCCCTTCCGGGCAAGTCTCTGATGAACAGATATTCGGGAATTGTCGTATTTCTCGATTCGTGATATACTGAATCTGCCAAGATGGTATATCAGTTAATCTGATTATCAGAGAACTTGCTCAGATTATTTATCTGGGCTTTTTCTTTTGCCTTTTCAACATTCATCTCTTTCTTCTCCCAATCCGGTAACTGCATTTTCATTATCCAGCAGATTTGCAATCTTCCTCTGCTGATTTGGATAAAGATGTCCATAAGTATTCAATGTGATACGAATATCTTTATGACCCAATCTGTCCCGGATCAGTAACGGTTCTACACCTTTCTCAATGAGATAAGCCACATGACTGTGTCTGAGATCATGCACTCGGATTTTCTTTACTCCTGCCAGTTCAATCTGCCGTTTCATCTTATGCTGTACCGCTTCCTGAACAACCGGAAACAATCTTTCTGTATCCGGCATTCCGTAGTGACCATCTACAAATTCCTTAATTTCCTCTTTCAAAAATTCTGGAATTTCGATTGTTCGAAAGGACTGTTTTGTTTTTGGTTCTGTGATAATATCCTGCATTCCTGTTCGGTAATAAGTCTTATTGATACTAAGCTGATTCTTTTCAAAATTGATATCAGCTTTTGTAATTGCAAGCAGCTCCCCAATCCTGCACCCAGTCCAGAACAGCATCTCAAATATAAGATAATATCTTGTTCCCGGCTCCATTGTCTGTATAAACTGTTTGTACTCGTCCAGTGTCCAGAAGTTCAAACTTCTCGAATCCGAATTTCCCATTCGTTTCACTTTCTTGCATGGATTAACTGGCAAATCATATATTTTAGCTGCATGTGTAAACAGACTGGTCAACTGATTCTGAATCATTCTCAGATAAGAATCTGAATATCCTTTTTTCTGAATTTCATTCTGCCACTGAATAATCTGTGAAGCCTTGATCTCACTCATCATCTGATTTCCAAAGTATGGAACGATATGCTGTTGCATCATATATCTTTTATTTTTGATTGTTCGATCTTTTAGGTCATTCTGTTTGTCTGAAAAATAAATCTCAATAAAATCGCTCAGTTTCATATCCATACTTCGCTCAGTGCTCAACTTTTTACTTCGTTCAAACTCCAATGCTTCTCGCTTTGTTTCAAATCCACGCTTTCTGCGTTTTTTCTTCTCACCCATAACATTTGTCTCAAACCACTGGGCTGTCCATTTTTTTGTGTCTTTTTCTCTGTAAGCCATATTAATCCTCCTTAATTTCCTGCTATTTCATAGCCATACATCTTTTTTGCCCAAAACGCCTTTGGTATTCTTCCAGCCATCGTAATATATCCCTGTGCAGCCAGTTCCTTATTCATAGCTTTCACCAGTTTATAAGCATAAGATTTTGAGCAGTTTAATTCCTGTGCCACTTCATCAGCACTCATCATATAATTGTAGCTTGCCATACTGCATCCTCCTTTCCTCTCCAGATACAGAATACGTTTACTGTATTTCTATATCTGTACGAATTTCGTAAATTGATAATATCATGTATTTATTTCATTGTCAATATTTCGTAAACATATTTTTACGAATTTCGTATATTATTTTCTCTTTATTTTATTCCAGGTCTGTGCTATGATATTCTATAGATTTATGTTTTTCGTAATTTTGCAATATATGAAAAAGGAGGATTCTATGGGTGACGGTAAAAATTTAAAGAAATATCTTGATGAAAAAGGCACAAATGTCCGTAAAATTGCAAAGGCAACCGGAATCAGTGCCACAACCTTATATTCAATTATTCAAAAAGATTCCAATATTCGATTTGATTTTGCTTTAAGACTTGCAAATGAATTACAAATTGATGTGAATGAGATATGTTCTGCCAGTCCATTTTCTGGCACAATTAAGGAAGAAGAGATTTATCCTACACTTCCAGACGGTTTGAACGGAGCATTAGACGCAAGCCGTGTAAAGACTTATTTAAAAAATTCTATGTACCCGTTGATGTATCTTTTCGGTAAGAACAGTATGCCTGATGTAGATAATCTGCTCACATCGTTCTATCAGCTTGATGATGAAGCCAGACAGGAAGTTGTGGAAACGATCCGTCTGAAACTGCAATATCATCGTGATCCGGAACGTGCTGAACAGATCAAACAGATCAAAGGCTGGTAAAAAAATTACTCCTGTGAATAGCAAATATTCGCAGGAGTTTCTTTTTGGCACCGTTTTGGCACCGCTAGACTGATTTTTCAATTTTAAATTTATCCGTATTTCATCTTTCTGATAAACGTTTCACTGTTTCTAATCTGATAATTTTACAAGCAATTCTTTTCTTAGAGTACAGAAAAACCCCAGAAACACAAGGTTTCTGGGGTATCTTACGTTTGGACACAAGTTATCTTGCGATAACAAATCTATTTTCAGATTGTATTACTCGATGATTGTAGCAACACGTCCTGATCCTACAGTACGTCCACCTTCACGGATAGCGAATGTAAGACCCTGGCTCATAGCGATTGGGTGGATGAGCTCGATTGTCATCTCTACGTTATCACCAGGCATGCACATCTCTGTACCAGCTGGAAGGTTACATACACCTGTAACGTCTGTTGTTCTGAAGTAGAACTGTGGACGATAGTTGTTGAAGAATGGTGTATGACGACCACCCTCGTCCTTTGTCAGAACGTAAACCTGTGCTGTGAACTTTGTATGACATGTAATTGAACCTGGCTTACAAAGAACCTGTCCTCTTACGATATCCTCTCTCTTGATACCACGAAGAAGGGCACCGATGTTATCACCAGCCTGACCTTCGTCAAGGAGCTTTCTGAACATCTCGATACCTGTTACTGTTGTCTTCTGGATCTCTGGCTTGATACCAACGATCTCAACTTCATCATTGAGGTGAATTACACCAGCCTCTACTCTACCAGTAGCAACTGTACCACGACCTGTGATTGTGAATACGTCCTCTACAGGCATGATGAATGGCTTATCTGTATCTCTCTGTGGATCTGGAATATATGAATCAATTGTATCCATAAGCTCCATGATCTTGTCTCCCCAAGGTCCCATTGGATCCTCAAGAGCCTTAAGAGCTGAACCCTTAACGATAGGACAATCATTGAATCCGTACTCCTCAAGCTGCTCTGTAACTTCCATCTCAACGAGCTCGATAAGCTCCTCATCGTCTACCATATCACACTTGTTAAGGAATACAACGATGTAAGGAACACCAACCTGACGTGAAAGAAGGATATGCTCCTTTGTCTGAGCCATAACACCATCAGTAGCAGCAACAACAAGGATAGCACCATCCATCTGAGCTGCACCAGTGATCATGTTCTTAACGTAGTCAGCATGTCCTGGACAGTCAACGTGTGCGTAATGTCTCTTCTCTGTCTCGTACTCAACGTGAGCTGTAGAGATAGTGATACCTCTTTCTCTCTCCTCTGGAGCCTTATCAATGTTCTCGAAATCTGTAGCTGTGTTACCAGCAACTCTCTCTGAAAGAACCTTTGTGATAGCAGCTGTAAGAGTAGTCTTACCGTGATCTACGTGTCCGATTGTACCGATGTTACAATGTGGCTTACTTCTATTAAACTTTTCCTTTGCCATGATATAAAATCCTCCTTAAAAATTATACCCCACGCGGGTTACTCGGCTAAAAATCATTATATAGAAAATACTAGAGATTTTCAACCATTTTTTATCTCTTTATACCAGCAGGCTAACGATATGTAATCTTTAACCTGCCAGCATATATAATTTTTTATTTATATGACCTGAAAGACCAGGAAAACGTCTTTCGTCAAATATCTTACTTAGAATGCTCTGCGATAACCTTCTCCTGGATGCTCTTTGGACACTGAGCGTACTTCTCAAAGAACATTGAGTAGTTACCACGACCCTGTGTTGATGAACGAAGCTCTGTTGAGTATCCGAACATCTCTGCAAGTGGAACGAATGCTCTGACGATCTTACCACCGCCGATATCATCCATACCCTCGATCTGGCCTCTCTTAGCATTTAAGCTTCCGATTACATCACCGAGGTACTCCTCAGGCATTGTAACCTCAACCTTCATGATAGGCTCAAGAAGAACTGGGTCAGCCTTAGCCATAGCCTCCTTGAATGCCATAGAACCAGCGATGTGGAATGCCATCTCTGATGAATCGACCTCATGGTATGATCCATCGTATACGTTAGCATAAACACCAAGTACTGGGTAGCCGCCAAGGATACCAGCCTTAGCTGCCTCTTCGATACCCTCTCCAACTGCTGGGATGTACTCCTTAGGAATAGCACCACCGACAACTGTTGACTCGAACTTGAATGTCTCCTCACCGTTAGGATCCATAGGCTCGAACTTAACCTTACAATGGCCGTACTGTCCACGACCACCTGACTGCTTAGCATACTTGCTGTCGATATCAACTGGCTTTGTGAATGTCTCCTTGTAAGCAACCTGAGGTGCACCAACGTTTGCCTCAACCTTGAACTCACGGAGAAGACGATCAACGATAACCTCAAGGTGAAGCTCACCCATTCCGGCAATGATTGTCTGTCCTGTCTCTTTGTCTGTATGAGCCTTGAATGTAGGATCCTCCTCAGCAAGCTTTGCGAGTGCCTCACCCATCTTACCCTGATCATTCTTGGTCTTAGGCTCGATAGCAAGTTCAATAACTGGCTCTGGGAATTCCATTGACTCAAGGATAACTGGATGCTGCTCATCACAGATTGTGTCACCTGTAGTTGTAAGCTTGAAACCTACAGCAGCTGCGATATCTCCTGAGTAAACCTTATCAATCTCTTTACGAGCGTTGGCATGCATCTGTACGATACGTCCTACACGCTCCTTCTTATCCTTTGTTGCATTCAGTACATATGAACCTGAGTTCAGTGTACCTGAGTAAACTCTGAAGAATGCAAGCTTTCCAACGAATGGATCTGTCATGATCTTGAATGCAAGAGCTGAGAATGGCTCATCATCTGATGAATGACGAACAACCTCGTTACCGTCTGGATCAACACCTGTGATATCAGGGATATCTGTTGGTGCTGGCATGTACTCGATAACACCGTCAAGCATCTTCTGAACACCCTTGTTCTTGTAAGCTGAACCAAGGAATACAGGAACTGCCTCACATGCGATAGTTGCTCTACGAAGAACCTTCTTCATCTCATCGATTGATGGCTCCTCGCCCTCAAGGTACATCATCATTAAGTCGTCATCTAACTCGCAGATCTTCTCGACAAGGTTCTCATGCCACTTGTCTGCAAGCTCCTTAAGGTCATCAGGGATAGTTGTGATCTCGATGTCCTCGCCCTTATCATCTTTGTAGTAGTATGCTTCCATCTCGAACAGATCGATCAGACCGATGAAGTCTGACTCTTTTCCGATAGGGATCTGTACTGGAATTGCATTCTTGCCCAGACGATCAATGATTGTCTGAACTGAGTAGAAAAAGTCTGCACCCATTTTATCCATCTTGTTGATGAATGCCATACGAGGTACATTGTATGTGTCAGCCTGACGCCATACGTTCTCTGACTGAGGCTCTACACCAGCCTTAGCATCGAATACACCTACAGCTCCGTCAAGTACACGAAGTGAACGCTCAACCTCAACAGTGAAGTCAACGTGTCCCGGAGTATCGATGATGTTGATTCTGTGCTCTAACGCGCCAGCCTTTGGTTTGTGATGATCCTCAAGTGTCCAATGGCATGTTGTAGCAGCTGAAGTAATTGTTATACCTCTCTCCTGCTCCTGCTCCATCCAGTCCATGGTAGCTGTACCGTCATGAGTATCACCAATCTTATAGTTAACACCAGTATAGTATAAGATACGCTCTGTAAGAGTTGTCTTACCGGCATCGATATGAGCCATAATACCAATGTTTCTTGTTCTGTCCAATGGATATTCTCTTCCAGCCAACGGATTGTCCTCCTTTTGCTATTTTTCGTAACACATCTATTGTGTCCCATATACACATAAGCATGCATACAAATGCATTCTCACACAGACAATTAGAATCTGTAGTGAGCGAATGCCTTGTTTGCCTCTGCCATCTTGTGCATGTCTTCTTTTCTCTTTACAGATGCACCTGTGTTGTTAGCTGCATCCATGATCTCCTTCGCAAGTCTTTCTTCCATAGTCTTCTCACTTCTTGCACGTGAGAAAGCTGTTAACCAACGAAGTCCGAGAGCCTGTCTTCTGTCAGGTCTTACATCGATAGGTACCTGGTATGTTGCACCACCGATACGTCTAGCCTTAACCTCGAGGAGTGGCATGATGTTGTTCATAGCCTCTTCGAATACCTCTAATGCAGGCTTACCAGTCTCTTCTGCGATACGATCAAATGCACCGTAGACGATCTTCTGTGCTACACCCTTCTTACCATCTAACATAATGTTGTTGATAAGCTTTGTAACGACCTTATTGTTGTAAATTGGATCCGCTAATACGTCTCTCTTTGCGATATGTCCTTTACGTGGCACGGTTCTTCCCTCCTTAATTATTTATTAAATCTTCGGTACTCACATTCTCTCTATAATTATGGAATGTGTTCGTGCTGTTATCTGTCTTAACTGTTTCTATCTGAATTATTATCTATATAAAAACATGACCTTACCAGCACAAATTAGAATTGTGTTCTAGCATGTTTTATTTTGCATCCTTAGGACGCTTTGCACCATACTTTGAACGAGCCTGACGTCTCTTTGCTACACCTGCTGTATCAAGAGTACCTCTGATGATATGGTATCTTGTACCAGGTAAGTCCTTTACTCTTCCACCACGGATAAGTACAACGCTATGCTCCTGAAGGTTATGACCCTCACCTGGGATATAACTTGTTACTTCGATTCCGTTTGAAAGACGTACTCTGGCGATCTTTCTAAGAGCTGAGTTAGGCTTCTTAGGAGTAGCTGTCTTAACTGCTGTACAAACTCCTCTCTTCTGTGGTGAGCTTGTCTCTACTGGCTTCTTCTTAAGTGAATTGAAGCTTCTCTGAAGAGCTGGTGCAGTTGACTTCTTCTCTACTGTCTGTCTTCCTTTTCTAACTAACTGGTTAAATGTTGGCATGTTTTCACCTCCTGTATATAAATTAAAAATGATAAAGCATGTTTTTACGCATGCTTTATCATTATATAGTCGAGTATTTTCTCTGTCAAGCATTTATTTGACAAATATTTTCTTAACGAACTCAAAGACTCTCTCTGTTTCCATTGCCAGTCTGGCTTGATCAAATTCTGTATAACCTTCATTTACAAGAAACGCCTGTCCCATTATATATTTGTGCATTTCCTCATTTATCTGATCTGCAACAATCTCATCACAGTGAAGTGTCTCAACTAACATCTTCTCTGTCCTGGTATCCTTAAACAGTCCATGTCCCGAGTCATTGTCTGCAACGAGCTGTCTGAACAACACCCTCTCACTGTCTGCAAACTCACAGAGAATAGTGGTCTGGCTGACATAATCCGCATTCTCTTTCTTACACAGACTTGTCTTCAGGGAACCGTAAACCTCATTTATACGCTCTGTTGTAATCTCTATAACAGCTCCCATATCAACAAAATTCTCATATATTGGTTGTGTTGAACAGGAAATCTCTTTTGCCAGTTTTCTTGCTGTTATTGCGGCAATTCCTTCTCTTCTGGCAAGGTTATACGCCGCTTCTAATATACCTTCTTTATTGATTTTCTTTACAGCAGCCATATTATTCCATTTCTTTCTTACTAAATATTTCCAAAAAGAAATCCGGCATATCCTATTTCTCACAGGTATATCTGAATACCTTTATGAGAAATTGACATATCCCGGATTCCCCTTATATCCTTCATGTCGAGCAGCTTCGCAGCCACTACTTTTTTATATACATCCAAGCAAATGAGTGATTACTCTTCGTCAGCATCCCCGGCTGTATCAAGGGTCTCAAATACGATCTCCTCTGAATTTACATTCTCTAACTCTTCGTAATCATCTGTATCCTCATCTTCATCAAAGAAGTTAAGCTCTTCCATATCAGTGTCAAGCTTTACTGAACGATATCTCTTCATTCCTGTACCAGCAGGTATAAGCTTTCCGATGATAACGTTTTCCTTAAGTCCGATAAGTGGATCAACCTTACTCTTGATCGCAGCATCTGTAAGAACCTTTGTTGTCTCCTGGAATGATGCAGCCGACATAAATGAATCAGTTGCAAGTGATGCCTTTGTTATACCAAGCATTATCTGTGTTCCAGTTGCAGGCTCCTTGCCCTCTGCGATAAGCTTCTCATTTGTATCTTCAAACTCAAGCAAATCTGCCTGTGTTCCTGGAAGATAATCTGAATCTCCCGGCTCATCAATTATGATCTTCTTAAGCATCTGTCTTACGATGATCTCAATGTGCTTATCATTGATATCAACACCCTGAAGTCTGTAAACCTTCTGAACCTCACGGAGCATGTAATCCTGAACTGCACGAACACCCTTTATCTTAAGGATATCATGTGGATTAACTGATCCCTCTGTAAGCTCATCACCAGCCTCGAGTACCTGGTCATCAAGAACTCTGATACGTGAACCATAAGGAATAAGATATGCCTTTGACTCACCTGTCTCATCGTTTGTTATGACAACCTCTCTCTTCTTCTTGTTGTCACGGAGCTGTACCTTTCCGCCAAACTCTGCAATGATCGCAAGTCCCTTTGGCTTTCTGGCCTCGAAAAGCTCCTCAACTCTTGGAAGACCCTGTGTGATATCGCCACCGGCAACACCACCTGTATGGAATGTTCTCATTGTAAGCTGTGTACCAGGCTCACCAATTGACTGTGCAGCGATAATTCCAACTGACTCACCAACCTGTACAGGCATTCCTGTTGCCATGTTCGCACCGTAGCACTTTGCACACACACCGAGGTGTGACTTACATGTGAGGACTGTTCTGATCTTAAGCTTTGCATCTGATCTTACAACTTCGTTTCCATCGTCATCCTTAACGGTGAATGGAACGCCGTTGGCATCGACACCCTTCTTAACAATGAGCTCAGCTCTCTTAGGAGTTACCATATGATTTATCTTGACAAGCATGTTGCCCTCTGCATCATATACAGACTCTGCAAGGTAACGTCCTGTGATTCTCTCCTGAAACTCCTCGATCATTTCCTTGCCCTCTCTGAAGGCCTCAATGACCATACCCGGAATTGAATCTCTTCCTATACTACAATCAGGCTCTCTGATTATAAGATCCTGTGATACATCTACAAGTCGTCTTGTCAGGTATCCTGAATCGGCTGTACGAAGAGCTGTATCTGACAGACCCTTACGAGCACCATGCGCCGAAATGAAATACTCCAGAACGTCAAGTCCCTCTCGGAAGTTAGACTTGATTGGGAGCTCAATGGTCTTACCTGTTGTATCTGCCATCAGTCCTCGCATACCTGCAAGCTGCTTGATCTGCTGATTAGAACCACGGGCTCCAGAATCAGCCATCATGAATATATTGTTATATTTATCAAGACCTGCGAACAGGAGATCCTGCAGATGCTTATCTGCCTTCTCCCAGATCTTAACTACTGCCTGATATCTCTCCTCGTCTGAAACAAGACCACGTCTGAACTTCTTGGTGATTTGGTCAACGAGCTTCTGTGCATCCTCAAGGATATCCTTCTTCTCATCAGGCACCTTCATATCTGAAATAGATACTGATATAGCACTTCTTGTTGAATACTTATATCCTATTGCCTTGACATCATCAAGAACCTCTGCAGTCTTTGTTGCACCGTGTGTATTGATACACTTGTCAAGGATTGGCTTGAGCTGCTTCTTTCCTACATGGAAATCTATCTCAAGCTTCAGAGCGTTCTCACGAACAGTTCTGTCTACATATCCGAGATCCTGTGGAATGATCTCATTGAAGAGGAGCTTTCCAAGTGTTGTATCGATAACACCTGTAACTTCCTCGCCCTCGAACTCACCGGTTCTTCTTACATGGATCTTGGTGTGAAGTGTAATTCCACCATTCTCATATGCAAGTATTGCCTCATTCTTGGACTTAAAATATCTTCCCTCTCCGATCTCGCCTTCCTTTTCCATTGTCAGATAGTAGATACCAAGTACCATATCCTGTGAAGGAACGGCAACAGGCGCACCATCTGATGGCTTCAGCAGGTTGTTAGGTGAAAGCAGAAGGAATCTACACTCAGCCTGTGCCTCTACTGTAAGTGGAAGATGGACAGCCATCTGGTCTCCATCGAAATCGGCATTGAAGGCTGTACATACGAGTGGGTGAAGCTTTATAGCCTTACCGCCTACAAGCACTGGCTCAAATGCCTGGATTCCAAGTCTGTGAAGTGTAGGGGCACGGTTAAGCATAACCGGATGCTCCTTGATGACATCCTCAAGAATGTCCCAAACCTGTGGCTCAAGCTTCTCTACCATCTTCTTTGCCTGCTTGATATTGTTTGCCTTACCTGTAGCTGTAAGCTCCTTCATAACAAATGGCTTGAACAGCTCGATAGCCATCTCCTTAGGGAGACCGCACTGGTAAATCTTAAGCTCTGGTCCAACTACGATAACTGAACGTCCTGAGTAGTCAACTCGCTTACCAAGAAGGTTCTGACGGAAACGTCCCTGCTTACCTTTCAGCATCTCTGAAAGTGACTTCAGTGCTCTGTTACCAGGGCCTGTTACCGCACGTCCACGTCTACCGTTATCTATAAGTGCATCAACTGCCTCCTGAAGCATTCTCTTCTCATTTCTCACGATGATCTCAGGAGCACCGAGATCAAGGAGTCTGCGGAGACGATTATTTCTGTTGATGATTCTTCTGTACAGATCGTTGAGGTCTGATGTTGCAAATCTTCCACCTTCAAGCTGTACCATAGGTCTGATATCTGGTGGGATAACAGGTATTACATTCATGATCATCCACTCAGGTCTGTTCTCTGATGTTCTGAATGCCTCCATTACCTCAAGTCTCTTGATGATCCTTGTACGCTTCTGGCCGCTGCATGTCTCAAGCTCTTTCTTAAGCTCTGCGCTCTCGGCATCAAGGTCTATTGCCTTGAGAAGCTTCTGTATAGCCTCTGCGCCCATCTCTGCAACGAATGAACCGTAACCATACTCCTTCTCTGCCTCTCTGAACTCCTGCTCGTTGAGGATCTGCTTGTAAGCAAGCGGAGTATCCTTTGGATCTGTTACTATATATGATGAGAAGTACAGTACCTTCTCAAGCACTCTTGGTGATATATCAAGGATCAGTCCCATACGGCTAGGGATTCCCTTGAAGTACCATATATGTGATACAGGAGCAGCGAGCTCAATATGTCCCATACGCTCTCTACGAACGTTGGACTTTGTTACCTCAACTCCACACTTATCACACACGATTCCCTTGAATCTGATCTTCTTGTACTTACCACAATTACACTCCCAGTCCTTCTGTGGTCCAAATATTCTCTCACAGAACAGACCGTCCTTCTCAGGCTTAAGTGTTCTATAGTTGATAGTCTCAGGGCGCTTTACCTCACCATGTGACCATTCTCTTATCTTTTCAGGAGATGCAAGTCCGATTTTTATTGCGTCAAAGTTCAATGACTTTTCCTGTTCTGCATTGTCTACATTGTATTCTGGCATCTTACAAAGCTCCTTTCTTATTCTTCCTCATTATTATCCATATAATCTGAATCGCCGAGGTCTTCCATATCACTTATATCGCCGTTCTCATCAACCTCTGAGAATCCGCTTGCCTGAAGCTCATCTGCGTCATCGCCTCTGAACACCTCAGGTGCATCGCTCTCATCCATATCATCGTCTCTGTCTGATGATCTGTCGCTGAGAAGTCTCTTGATACTTGTGTTGTAATCATAAGCTTCCATGGTCTCGCTGAGATCAACTTCAACCATCTTCTTGTTGCCTTCCTCGTCCTCTTCCTCTCTTACGACTCTTACATCAAGTCCGAGAGCCTGGAACTCCTTGAGAAGTACCTTGAATGACTCAGGCACACCAGGTGCTGGTATATTGTCGCCCTTGATAATAGCCTCATATGTCTTAACACGTCCTACAACATCATCAGACTTAACTGTCAGAATCTCCTGCAGTGTGTATGAAGCACCATAAGCCTCAAGAGCCCAAACCTCCATCTCTCCAAAACGCTGTCCACCAAACTGAGCTTTACCACCCAGTGGCTGCTGTGTTACCAGTGAGTATGGACCGGTTGAACGAGCATGGATCTTATCATCAACCAGATGGTGCAGCTTGAGGTAATGCATGTAACCGATAGTTACAGGGGCATCAAAGTTCTCACCTGTTCTACCATCACGGAGCTGAACCTTACCTGTTCTGTTGATAGGCACGCCCTTCCACTCTGCTCTGTGGTCTCTGTTCGTGTAGAGGTAATCCATAACCTCAGGCTTTACTGTATCCTTGTACTTAGCCTCGAAGTCTTCCCATGTACCATTTGCATAGTCATTGGCCATCTCCAGTGTATCCATGATGTCAAACTCTGTAGCACCATTGAATACAGGAGTGGATACCTTGAATCCAAGAACCTGTGAAGCAAGTCCGAGATGGATCTCGAGGACCTGTCCGATGTTCATTCGTGAAGGAACGCCCAGTGGGTTAAGCACGATATCAAGAGGACGTCCGTTTGGAAGGAATGGCATATCCTCAACAGGGAGCACTCGTGAAACTACACCCTTGTTACCATGACGACCAGCCATCTTATCTCCGACCTGGATCTTTCTCTTCTGTGCTATATATACTCTGACCTTCTTGTCTACGCCTGCCGGAAGATCGTCTCCATCAGCACGTGTAAATACCTTTGCATCTATAACAATACCGAATGCTCCGTGTGGAACCTTCAGTGATGTATCTCTTACCTCTCTTGCCTTCTCACCGAAGATGGCACGAAGAAGTCTCTCCTCTGCTGTCAGCTCAGTCTCTCCCTTTGGAGTAACCTTTCCAACGAGGATATCACCGGCACGAACCTCTGCGCCGATTCTGATGATACCATTCTCATCAAGATCCTTGAGGACATCATTTGACAGACCTGCAAGATCTCTTGTGATCTCCTCCTTACCAAGCTTGGTATCACGAGCCTCACACTCGTATTTCTCTATATGAATTGATGTGTATACATCATCCTGTACAAGTCTCTCGCTGAGAAGAACCGCATCCTCGTAGTTGTAACCTTCCCATGTCATGAAACCGATCAGTGGGTTCTTACCAAGTGCGATCTCTCCGCCAGATGTTGAAGGGCCATCTGCGATAACCTCTCCAGCCTTTACGTGGTCACCCTTGAACACGATAGGTCTCTGGTTCATACAGTTACCCTGGTTGCTTCGTGCAAACTTGATGATGTGATATACATCCTTTGTTCCATCCTCATCTGCTCTTACACAGACCTCTGTGCTGTTTGAATATTCTACAACACCGTCTCTCTTGGCAACGACGCAGACACCTGAATCTACAGCAGCCTTTGCCTCCATACCTGTTCCAACCACTGCTGACTCTGTCATCATAAGAGGAACCGCCTGACGCTGCATGTTTGATCCCATGAGGGCACGGTTAGCATCATCGTTCTGAAGGAATGGGATCATCGATGTAGCAACTGAGAATACCATCTTAGGTGATACATCCATGAGATCAACCTTTGACTTAGGGAACTCGGTTGTATCAGCTCTGAATCTTCCTGATACATTGTTCTTGACAAAGTGTCCATTCTCATCTATAGGCTCATTAGCCTGTACTACTCTGTATCTGTCCTCCTCGTCTGCTGTAAGGTAAACAACCTCATCTGTAACAACAGGGTTAGAAGGATCTGTCTTATCAAGCTTTCTATATGGAGCCTCAACGAAACCATACTCGTTGATACGCGCATATGTAGCCAGTGAGTTGATAAGTCCGATGTTAGGACCCTCAGGGGTCTCGATAGGACACATTCTACCGTAGTGTGTATAGTGTACATCTCGGACCTCGAATCCGGCTCTGTCTCGTGAAAGTCCACCAGGGCCAAGGGCTGAAAGTCTTCTCTTATGAGTCAGCTCTGACAGAGGGTTATTCTGATCCATAAACTGTGACAACTGTGAACTTCCGAAGAACTCCTTAACAGCAGCCGTTACAGGCTTGATATTGATGAGGGACTGAGGTGTGATAGACTCAGCATCCTGTGTTGTCATTCTCTCTCTTACAACTCTCTCAAGTCTTGAAAGACCGATTCTATACTGGTTCTGAAGAAGCTCTCCAACCGCTCTGATACGTCTGTTGCCCAGATGGTCGATGTCATCGTCATTACCAATGCCATACTCGAGGTGAATGTTGTAATTTATGGAAGCAAATATGTCTTCCTTTGTAATATGCTTTGGTACGAGGTCTGACATGTCTCTCTCTATGGCAGCCTTGAGCTTCTCTGTATCATCGCCATACTCCTCGAGGAGTCCCTCGAGAACCGGATAATATACTCTCTCCACAATGCCAAGCTCAGCAGGATCAAAATCCACATAGTTGGCAATGTTGACCATCATATTAGAAAGAACCTTAACGTTTCTCTCCTCTGTCTGGATCATAACATAAGGAACTGCTGCATCCTGAATTGTGTCTGCAAGCTCCTCTGATACTGTTGTTCCAGCTTCAGCGATAACCTCTCCTGTGCTAGGATCGATAGCATCCTCAGCAAGGACATGTCCTGCTATACGAGCCTTGAGAGCGAGCTTCTTGTTGAACTTGTAACGTCCAACCTTTGCAAGATCGTATCTTCTCGCATCAAAGAACATAGCATTAATAAGGCTCTCTGCATTCTCAACTACTGAAGGCTCGTCCGGTCTGATCTTCTTGTAAAGCTCTACCACGCCCTCTGCATATGTCTTTGCAGGATCCTTGTTAAGACTCTCCATGATCTTTGGCTCCTCGCCAAATAAATCTATGATCTCCTGATCTGTTCCAAGACCAAGTGCACGGATAAGAACAGTCACAGGTACCTTTCTGGTTCTATCCACACGAACATAGAATACATCGTTGGAATCTGTCTCATACTCCAGCCATGCACCTCTGTTAGGAATTACTGTACATGCATACAGCTTCTTACCAACCTTATCATGTGTTATATCATAGTAAATACCAGGTGAACGCACTAACTGGCTTACTATAACTCGCTCTGCACCATTGATAACGAATGTTCCTGTCTCTGTCATAAGAGGAAGATCACCCATGAATATCTCATGATCTGACATCTCCTTAGCATCTCCGACTCTGAGTCTGACCTTGACTCTGAGAGGCGCCGCATATGTTGCATCTCTCTCCTTGCATTCCTCGATACTGTACTTCAAGTCATCTTTACAGAACTGAAAATCTACGAACTCAAGACTATACTGTCCAGAGTAATCAGTGATAGGAGAAATATCCCTGAATGCTTCCTTCAGACCATCAGTTAAGAACCAGTTGTATGAATTCTTCTGAACCTCTATGAAGTTAGGCATCTCCAGGACGTCCTTCTGCTTAGCGTAGCTCATTCTGTAGCCTTTTCCAGACTTGACAGGACTAATTCTGTTCTTTTCCATCGACACATTCACCCCTTGGAATTTATTTTTATGCTTTTTAAGACAAACCTTAGTTTAAATAAGTGTTTTAAAGCCATTTATCACCATATTATGATGTGTATGCACACGAAGCCATAATAGTGACAGTTTACTATCCTAACAGCAAATGCAATATTTGTCAACTATATTTTGGAATTTTTTTAGATTTTTTTATTAATTGAGAAAAGATGTATAGAAAAACCGGCCCGGCGGGATGAGATCCATCTCCGCCAGGCCGAATAAAGTCTGATAATAAAATAAGGATCAAATTACTTTAATGTAACCTTAGCGCCCTCAGCCTCGAGCTTTGTCTTAGCTTCCTCAGCCTCTTCCTTAGTAGCGTCCTCCTTGATTACCTTTGGAGCACCATCTACAGCGTCCTTAGCTTCCTTAAGACCTAAGCCTGTAAGCTCACGAACAACCTTGATAACCTTAACCTTGTTAGGACCAACCTCTGTAAGCTCTACGTTGAATGAATCCTTCTCCTCGGCTGCTGCTGCACCGTCTGCACCTGCTGCTGCAACTACAACACCTGCTGCTGCTGATACGCCGAACTCCTCTTCACAAGCCTTAACTAAGTCGTTTAACTCTAATACTGATAAACCTTTGATTACTTCAATAATTTCCTGAGTTGTCATTATGTTTTTCCTCCATATAATATAATTTGTTATTTTGTAATGCATCCACACATCATTCTCGTATCATGCGGATACCCTTTGTCCATGATATAGACAGTTGAATATCTGACAGCATATAATCCCGGCAGTGCCGATATATACATCAGATGTTCTATCAGGCTTAATATTAAGCCTCCTTCTGCTCTGCGATCTGCTTGATAACACGAGCGAAGTTTGCGATAGGTGACTGGATACTTCCAAGGAACTTGGAAATAAGCGCGTCTCTTGAAGGGATCTTTGCAATAACCTGGATTCCTTCTGCATCGTAGAATGTACCTTCTACAACGCCGCCCTTAAGCTCAAGAGCTGGGGCATTCTTTGCGAAGTCTGCAAGAACTCTTGCAGCCGCTGTAGCGTCATCCTTGCAGATTGCAAGACCAGTTGGTCCCTCTAAACAACCCTTAAGGCCTTCGAACTCTGTTCCCTCGATAGCGAAGTTAACCATTGTGTTCTTGTATACCTTGTATACAACACCAGCTTCTCTTAAATTCTTACGGAGCTGTGTATCCTGCTCAACTGTAAGACCACGATAGTCTACAACTACTGCAGTAGCAGCGCCTTCAAGATTTGCCTTGATCTCTTCTACTATTGGCTTCTTTAACTCTACCTTTGCCATAATGCGCCTCCTTATTTTACTAATGACTGCACATTCCAAGATATAAAAAAACTCTCAAAGCCCTAAGACCTGAGAGTAGATTGTTAATTCAATAACGATATCTTTCCTCGGTAGGTGATATAACATCTTACGCCCTGGGGCACCTACTGTCTTCGGCAGTTCATCGTTGCTTAATGTAACACACCGCAAATACAATGTCAATAATTATTTTTATTTTTTTGCACAGCCTGCTGCAGATCCGTTTATTGCCAGACTCACGCGCCGATCGCCTCGTCCACAGCATTTGCTATTGCGTCTGCTATGGCTTCAAAATTGTAATCATACAGGTAATTGTCGTAATCGTTGTTGATAAAGCCTGTTTCTATGAGCACTGCGGGCATTTCAGTCCGGCGCAGCACCGCCAGCCCCGGCCTCTCCTCAACATTTATATTTCGAAAGCCCAGCTTTTCAAGCTCGCTGTTGATCTCCTGTGCAAGATTGTATTTCACTCCGCTTTTATCGTAGACAAGGGTCTGCACTCCGCTGTACTTGTTGGCCTCCGGTGCAGAGTTGCGGTGAAGCGATATAAAATAATCTGCTCCGCTCTCATTTCCCTTCTGTGCTTTGCGGACCGGAGAATCGTATACATCCTCCGTTCTGGTGTATACCACATCATATCCCCTGCGGGTGAGTTCATCCCCAAGTGCCAGCGCCAGGTTCAGGTTATCGTTTTTCTCAAACCTGCCCTCATACGATGCACCGTTGTCATATCCGCCGTGCCCGGCATCTATCATAATTTTTGTTGCCATATAAAACATCCAGCCCCGGTTGTTTATTCCATTTATAATATGTAACAACCGGGGCTGTGATAACACGTTTATTCAAGGTTTATTATTTGAACCAGAGATCCAGATCCACGTCTCCGGATATACCGTCAACGGTTCCGGACTCGGTGTACTGCCATCCTGTATATTTGTATGGGAAATTAGGAACATTTGCATAGTGTGCAAGCCACAGCTCGTAATCCCCGAGTCTGTCCATGTCAAGGCACTGTGCGAACATATTCCTGCTGGCATATATCATCGGCGTGTAGCCTGCCGCCTTTATCGTCTCACAGAAGCCGACTATGCCATCCGTTCTCTCATCATTCGATGCGTTGTCGCCTCTCGCCTCACTGTCGCCGATAAGCTCCGAGTCGATAACTATAGGATACTTGACGTTCATCTTGCCTATCTGTTTGAGGACAAAATTCGCTTCCTCTACACCCTCGTCATATGTTATCGCCTGGGTGAAGAAGTAAAGCCCTGTCGGTATTTTGTATTTGATGACGGCCGCCTTGCTGTCCTCAAAGCTTGAATCCAGCATCAGTCCGCCCTGCGTGTAGCCTCTGTAACCCACTCTGAGCATAACAAAATCTATGTCTTTGTTCTTCGCCAGAGTCTCCCAGTCTATGTCTGACTGGAATGTTGACAGATCCACACCCACCAGTGTGTCCTTTATATTGTCATCGCTGTAATGCATATATCCATCGTCGCCCGTGTAGAACTTCTCAACATCGAGATTGTTTCTCTCCACCTTGTCGCTGATCTTGTACAGCAGCGCATCAGGGCCGAGTTCTCCGACATTGATGTACGCTGTCGGTATATAGTTCCAGTAATTGTCATATATAAGACTGGTTATCTCCGTATCCTCGAGCGTATATCCCGATTCATAGGAAAGCCCCGGAGATGCCTTGGAGTTGGTAAATCCTCCCGCTCTTCCTATAAATATTCCTATAACAATTCCAGCAATAAGACATACCGATCCAACCAGTATGCACCAGTTTCTGGTAAATTTCTTTATCTGTTGTGTGTCCATATCTCTACCTGTCTCTTCCTTCTTAGCTTAGTCCGCCTTAGTCCGCATACACTGATTACATATTATCAAGGAAATGTTCCGTGCCAAGCCGCAAATGTATGACCTTGTCATACTTCTTCTTTATGGCATGTCTGAACCTTCTCGCCTCACTGTGTGAGAACATTCTCTCAAGATCCGCTTCTCTGAGTATCGGTTCATCACAGAGTATCTTGTACTTGATGTTCCAGTCATACATAAGACTTGTGCAATTATCTATGCTCACCCGCAGCATCGTTCCTTTGTTTTTACCCATGAACACGCTTCTGTTCCATCTGTGTTTTGCAACCGAATTCTTGGCATCAAATACAACCTCAGCCCCCGGACACTTCTTCCATATCGCATCCAGGAACAACTTCAGCTTGTCCTTGTCAAAATATCTCATCATATCGTATACAACAAACAGGATCGCCACATTCTGAGGCTTCTGCACTTCATCAAGCCATTCGTAATCAAATATTGAACTTCCTATGTTGACCTCTCTGTCCCGGATCTCCATGTATTTTCTTCTTATATCTATGCGCTCCGGGAGATCAACATTGTACCACTTTATACGGCCGTTATCCACACGGGAAAACATGGTATCCAGTTCGCATCCGACATTGACGATAATTCCGTCCGCATATCTGTTTATGAAGTTTCGGACCCTCTCGTCCACAGCGACCAGCCTCTCCATCATGACTGTCCTGTCGTAAAATGTGTATCTGGCATTCCTCTTCTTATGCTCGATGCCTAATTTGTCCGTGAGCTTTATGGCCTCGTTGTCCTCATATAACTTTGGATAACGCTCCGCCATCATCGCCCTGCACCAGATGTCATTCTCTATGTCAGCAGGTACAAAATCCGAATCTCCCTTGATGCAGCCGGCGATCTTCTTCATGATGGTCTTGCACTCCGGTATGAGGGGATGCTCGAGATAATCGTGTGTCACCGCATAATACTGATAGTAATGCACCTTCATATTCGTCCTGCTCGCGTTATCATACAGCCTTCTGGCATAGCAGTTGAGCATGTCGTCATTTGTCGTGAATATATCCATCTCATCGCATATATCCGTTATGTCGTAATACACGGGACTTGTCATATCCGTCCTGCCTGCCGCATCCTTCACCCAGTAAGCAGAGAGGAAATGCTTTATCCCCGGCGTGTAGTAATATCTGTACATAAAACGGCTCTTGTCACTCATCTTCTGTTCAAGCTCCGTGTCCTCAAATTCCGTGTCAAGAACCGGGGAGCACAGTATGAGCTTGTCCGGTCTTCTCCTGCCCTTCTTCCACAACTGTATGGCAAGCGATAACGCCAGACAGCCTCCGGATGAATGTCCGAGAAGCACCAGACGCTGGACATCCTCCGAGTCACACAGCTTGTCATACGCACCCGTAAGCATATCCAGTGCCTCTGTCACCGAATGCTCCGGCGCAAGCGGGTATATCGGAACCACCGCCCCATAGCCGGTTCTCTCCACCGTGTCGAACACAAACTTCCATTCATTGTGTGTTATCCTCGACACAAATCCTCCGCCGTGTATATACATGAAGAACTCCGTCGCCCTGCCGTCTTTAGGCATCACATAAAAGCACAGTCCGCCCTTCTCAAACACCGATCTGACCTTAAACTTATCTTCATTATAAGAAGGCGGATTATAATCCTCTTTTTTGTGAAGTTTAACCGCTGTTTTATATATGTCAGAGGCTTTCATATGCCTGTCATCAAGCATGACGTGCCCCATCTTTTCTATTGCAATAGTTAAGTAATTCTGACTCTCCATTGTCCACCTTTCCAAATGTCCGGTCTACAACTCTCTTTCAGTTATTTTTGCACATGTCAATAATATAATCAAGAAATGATTTTATTTACTGTTGCAATATTGTCAATTTATGATATTATAATTGCGGTAAACAGGATGCATACAGCATAGAAAGGCAAATCTTATGAATATTACGATGTTAAAGAGTAAGATACACCGCGCAGTTGTAACTCAGGCTGAGCTCAATTACGTCGGCAGTATAACTGTAGATTCTGAGCTTTTAAAGGCCGCCGGAATCCTCGAGTATGAATTAGTACAGATTGTTGACATAGAAAATGGTAATCGTTTCGAGACATACACCATAGCCGGAGAGCCGGGATCAGGAGTTATGTGCCTCAACGGTGCTGCTGCCCGTCAGGTCCAGGTCGGAGATCACATCATTCTCATGTGCTACGCATCAATGACCCCTGAGGAGGCAAAGGAGCACACGCCTAAGGTCGTATTTGTAAATGATGACAACTCCATCTCACGTATTACCGATTACGAGAAGCACGGAGAGCTTTTCAGCTAGATCCTATATAGAATAAAAAGAACTATTCGTTTTAACTAAAGACGAATAGTTCTTTTTTATATTCGGATATGACCGGTCTTATCTGTCGGCATCATCAAGGATAAGTCTGCACATCTCCGGCACATTTACCTCATCCATAATTATGTCTGCTTTTATGTCTCTGTCGGCATCATCCACCGGGGATATATTGGAGTGTACATAACAGGTGTGGAGTCCGACCTGCTTCGCCGCCAGCACATCACATACCGCGTCATTTCCCACCATTATGGATCTGTTCGGATTGATATGATTTCTGTCCAGGAGCTGCTGATAGAACGCTGCATCCGGCTTCATTGCACCGAAATCCGAAGAGAGCGATATATCTGTAAAATATCCCTCTATGCCAAGTGACTGAACCTCAGGGAAGGTGAAAACTCTCTGTGCATTTGACAGAACGTATAATTTCTTTCCGGCCTGATTGAGCTGTTCGAGCATATCCGTCACGCCGTCATACAGTCTTATATATCCTGTAGACGCCTTGCGGAACTCCTGAGCCGCAGCCACTGTCAGCTCTGCACAATCGGACGGCGTCTGATCTTTTTTCAACGTGAGCTGCTCAAATACCTCAAGTATCTGTATCTCAGGGAATTTGAACCTCTTCTTTGCCATGGCCTGTTCTGCGCGTCTGATCTGTCTCTTGTACCTTGATCTGAGTCCTGCCGGATTGTATTTCACTCCGTGCTGCGCATAGAACTCACACATATGTTTCCACACAGCGATGTCCTCCTCATCAGTGTGAATGTCTATCAATGTTCCATATAAGTCAAATATAATATTGTCGTACACGTCATACCTCCGGGTAATTCTTTATTTTTTAGCGATAGCAGGCTCTCGCACCGCCAATGTATTTTGCACGGGTTCTCGCCATAACCACATGTGCACTTCCAACCATGCTGTGCTCAGATCTGACCGGAACGGCCACCGGCGCAAGATGCATGCCTATGAGAGTATCTCCTATATCAATGCCTGCCTGTGCCTGTATAGCCTCGATAGCCACTGGCTCCTTCATATCTGCGTATGCCGCTGTGGCAAATGAACCGCCCGCCTTGAGCTGTGGCACAACATTGACTATCGGTATCCTGTTCGCCTTTGCATATTCCTTCTCAACTATTATTGCCCTGTTCAGATGTTCACAGCACTGCGCCGCCATGTAGACACCTGTGTCTTTGAGTTCATCGAGTATTGCTCCCGCTATACATTTGCCGATCTCCTCACTGGAGAATGAGCCTATCCTCATATTTGCAACTTCGCTGGATGAGCAGCCGACCACCAGTGCATCGCCGGGTTCAAGTCCCGCAACTGCAATAAGATCCTTCACAGCGCCGCGGACCTCATCTTCGATCTCCTTCAAATGGTCAAAGGCTTCTGTTGAAACGCCCTGTCCCGCAGGTCTGAGTCCTTCCTCAATGCTCGTAGGTTCAGCTTTCTCCGGCTCAGAAATATCCTGAACCTCCTCATATTCATCCTTATCTATGGACACCGGCACACCGGTCTTGCCGAGCACAGTCACGCCGCCGTACCATGTGCTGTCCACCTTGAGCACATCGCCCACTTCATATTCCATTGAGTATTCATCTTTCTTTTTTATTATCTTCACCATCTTTGCCATGTCACAGATCTCCTTTCCTGTACATTTGCATTTACATGCGCTTTATTATCTTATATAGAAGAGAGCCATACATAACTCTCATAACCTCTTCGTATTCGTCCCGTGTCACGTACTCTCCGTAGGTCATCATCTCATATGTAACACCGGCTTCTCTGACCTGGTAATCCAGGCAGGACAGGCCATTGCGCTCGTAGAACGCCTTTCTCCGGCACCTCTGGTCGTAATTCGGCGCATTCTCATCAAGGGGCTCGATATTCAGAAACAGCTTCTGATCCGGATACTCTGTTCTCACCCTTTTTAATATTGCAGAGCCGTATCCACCATCTCTTGCCGATTCATCTATCGCAAGGAACATGAGCGTTTTCACCCTCTCATCGCCTATCACATATGTCAGTCCGACAAATCTGCCCGAGTCCACAACCGCACGAAACCTCGCCTTTCCCTGTCTGCATCTTCTGGTGAGCATCCACATAGGAGGTCTTTCTTCCCTTGGGAACGCAGTCACGAACAGGTGCTTTACCTGTTTTCTATAATCATTAATATCAACAAATTTTAATTCCATATTATAACCTTCTAAACTCAGTCGTTCTATCTGTCAACATATTTTATCTGGACATCTCCCGATGTGGTATCGACAATGCACTTGTTTTCATTTTCCATATGGGACTCAGGTATGTCCACCTCTCCGCTCTTGCTGTTCACAAGGAAACGTTTCTCCGACAAGAATGATATATCCACGTTACCACTCTCCGTCGCAAACCAGAGCATATGTCCATCGCACGCATCTACATTTATATCTCCTGAAGATGTCATGAACTGTCCAACCTTTGCCGCCTTTATATTATACCCCTCAAGCAAACCCTTGCCCGCAGATATTATGACATTGTCGCCGTGGACGTTCATTATCGAAAAGTCGCCGCTGCTGCCATTCACCTTCACACTATCCGCATCCACAGAAGCCATGGTGACCTCACCGGAATCTGTGACGACATTTACATTTTCTGCGGTTATATTGGACAGATACGCTCCGCCATTCACCTCAGTTACTTCAAATGTCCCACAGGATATCTGCACACTGGACACCAGAGTTCCCGTCTTCGAGGTCATGGATATATCTCCATACTCTCCCTCCGGTATACTCACCACGACATAAGGATCGTCTCCAAAGCCTATGTCTGAGCCAAATATCCTGTTGTCGGCACAGGTCATGACCAGCGCATCATCCTGCACCGTCACGGAATGTACGACGTCGGGCGAATCAAAATATGTGACGTGACATTTGTCATCATCGGATTCCACCAGTTTCACATCCATGTCGTCTGCCACCTGTATGTTAATGTCCCGGAACTTCTCAGTTATGGTCATCTCTTTTTCTGTGTAAGAGTTTTTCGCTTTTGCCTTTTTTTCTTCTTTCATCGTCATACGCGCCTGTCTTCCAAGCCCGGCGGATATGATCACCGCAGTCAGCATGACTCCGACCACCAGAACAACTATGGCCCGCATGATCCATTTTGCAACTTTCAAATGCATTTACCTCAATACAAATATGTTTTACATCCACCCCATTATATATACAAAACGGATGTATTGCAAATCCTGCAATACATCCGCGTGTTGTAACTCTATAATTCTATATATCCAGTGCCATGTGGTTCATTATTTCTTAACCACAGTATTTTTTGCAGCACTCCATGTTGAATAATATGTCACCTTGCCCGCTGAATCCTTGACTGTGACTGCAGGTTTCTTTGCCTTCGTGTCGTATGTGTAGGATGTTGCTGCCAGAGTCACGCTCTTGATCTTGGCGATCTTCTCCTCTGTGAGCTCATAATGCGCATCATCACCTGTGCCAACCTTCTTTGAAATGATCTTCACACCGTCAGTCGTTGTAGTTGCCGCCTTGATCTGAGGCTTACATAATAGAAAAAATCCACAGGTCGGCTGACATTTGCCAGATATCCTGTGGATCCTTAGACTTCATTATCACTATACAATTATTTTCCCAGCGTGTTCGCCCTGTTGTCGATATTCTTCTGGAAGTTGATGACCTTATGGTCGTATGGCTCATCCATCAGCTTGGACTGGATCATAAAGTCCGCTGTGGCTTTGTTGTTCGCCATCGGTATGTCGTACACCTGAGCGATACGGAGCAGAGCCTTCACATCCGGATCGTGTGGAGCTGCGGTCAGGGGATCCGAGAAGAAAACCACGAAATCTATCCTTCCCTCAACAATCTTCGCACCTATCTGCTGGTCTCCTCCAAGCGGACCGCTGTTGTAGCCCTTCACCTGAAGATTTGTCCTGTCTGTTATCATGCGGGCTGTAGTTCCCGTTCCACACAACTCATGCTGGCTCAGTATGTTCCTGTTGTCCTCGCACCATCTGATGAGCTCCTCCTTCTTCGCATCATGGGCGATAAGAGCTATCCTTTTCTGCTTTGGTATGGTCATTGTGATGTAATCTGCACTCATGTCTGTACCTCCTGTTCCTGCTATTTGCGAGCATTACTCCCATACCCTTACTCTACCCAATCCATCCATCATTTTCAATATAAAACACTATAATACAGAAAAAATTTACTGCATTATTACATTTGCAATTTTGCCGAACTTTCCTCTGTTTTTTCTCCCATCTGTGTGGTATTCTCTTATAGGACGCTTTATAAATTTAAGTATTCTTACTTATTACATTATTTCATAAAGAGATACACAGACAAAACCATATGTCTGTTCAATTATAGTTTAAGGAGATTCACAAGATGAGAAAAATTGGCTTTGACAATGACAAATATCTGTCCATGCAGTCTGAGCATATCAGAGAGAGGATCGGACAGTTCGGAGACAAGCTGTATCTGGAATTTGGTGGAAAGTTATTCGATGACTATCACGCATCCAGAGTCCTTCCAGGATTCGCTCCGGACAGTAAGCTTCAGATGCTTCTCCAACTTGCAGACCAGGCTGAGATGATCATATCTATAAATGCTGCCGACATAGAGCGCAACAAGATCAGACACGACCTCGGCATCACTTACGATCAGGATGTCATCAGACTTATAGGCGTATACAAAGAAAAGGGACTGTATGTGAGCAGTGTGGTAATCACCAGATACGCTGGACAGTCTTCTGCGGATGTTTTCCAGAAGAAGCTTGAAGCAATAGGAATCAAGGTTTACCACCACTATTCAATCGACGGATATCCAAACAACGTAGAAAAGATCGTCAGCGATGAGGGATACGGCAAGAACGAATATGTTGAGACTACCAGACCTCTCGTCATCGTCACAGCACCTGGCCCTGGAAGCGGCAAGATGGCTACATGCCTCTCCCAGCTCTACCATGAGAATAAGCGCGGTGTGAAGGCTGGCTATGCAAAGTTTGAGACATTCCCTATCTGGAATATTCCTCTCAAGCACCCTGTAAACTTGGCATACGAGGCTGCAACTGCCGACCTCAACGATGTGAATATGATCGATCCGTTCCATCTGGAAGCATACGGTGAGACCACAGTCAACTACAACCGTGATATAGAGATCTACCCTGTCCTTGCGGCTATGTTCGAGGGAATCTACGGACACTGCCCATACAAGTCACCTACAGACATGGGTGTCAACATGGCAGGAAACTGCATCGTTGACGACGAGGCTTGTCAGGAGGCTTCAAAGCAGGAGATCATCAGAAGATATTATCAGTCCGTGAACAGATTTGTCAGAGACGAGGCTACAAAGGATGAGGTCTACAAGCAAGAACTCATCATGAAGCAGGCAAAGATCACCGTGGATGACCGCGCCGTTGTCCCTGTTGCTAACAAGCTTGCCGAAGAGACCGGTTCTGCTGCCGCTGCACTTGAGCTGCCAGACGGAACCATCGTCACAGGTTCTACCTCAGACCTTCTCGGACCTTCATCAGCAGTCCTCCTGAATGCCATCAAGATACTTGGCGGCATCGACAAGAAGACACACCTGATCTCAAGAACATTTATCGAGCCTATACAGAAGCTCAAGACTCAGTACCTTGGCAGCAAGAATCCAAGACTCCACACAGACGAGGTTCTCATCGCCCTGTCCATGTGTGCAGTATCAGATCCAAATGCCAAGCTTGCTCTGCAGCAGCTTCCAAAGCTTGCCGGATGCCAGCTTCACACATCTGCCATACTGTCGGCGGTTGATATGAACACATTCAAGAAGCTTGGAATCGAGTTCACGAACGAAGCGGTGTATGAGGGTAGGATGTAAGCGCATAATATTTTCGCATTTTTATGAAAAAACGGCAGAAAGATACAAAATAATTTTGATATGTACCCAGAATCCTGGACACATATTTATGAACTAGGCTGAACACAT
>NZ_QVGO01000001.1:0-503528 GCF_003603945.1 Coprococcus sp. AF38-1 | reverse complement strand
AATTCTTGTTTGGAATTTCAGGGTTGTCATGTTGTTAATTTTTCAAGGTTCTTATAAAGCTCTGATACTAAGTATGTCTAACGGAGAAGGAGGGATTTGAACCCTCGCGCCGCTATTAACGGCCTACTCCCTTTCCAGGGGAGCCCCTTCAACCGCTTGGGTACTTCTCCAGTATCAAGCGCTTGAACTTTCATTATGTATGAAAGCCAGCGGAGAGAGAGGGATTCGAACCCTCGCGCCCTTTCGGACAAACGGTTTTCAAGACCGCCTCGTTATGACCGCTTCGATATCTCTCCAAGTTGTTTTTGTTCGTCGCCATCAACCGGCGACTTGTACATATTATCACTTTACCATCTTTGTGTCAACATCTTTTTTCAAAAAATTCGAAGCAATTTTTAAATCCTCAGGAGTGGTGATTTTCAGGTTCTCATACGCCCCCATTATCACCTTCGTTCTGACGCTGCTATAACGCTCCACTATCATTGTGTCATCCGTTATAACCTGACATTTGTCATGCGCCAGTCCATCATAACAGGTAAGCAGAAGTTCCCTGTTAAAACTCTGTGGAGTCTGAACCTGCCACAGCCTGGATCTATCAGGAGTATCCACTCCCATCTGATCCTCATCTACTATCTTGATGGTATCCTTCACGGGTACACCTACTGTACACGCAGAATATATCTTTACTGCATCTATGGAATCTGTGATGATTTTCTGGGTTATGCATGGTCTCGCACCATCATGGATGAGTACATACTTCGCACCATCCGCCGCAATAAGTCCATTATGTACGGAGTCATAGCGCTCTGCCCCACCGGTCACGATCTTCCTGACTTTGGTGATGTTGTACCTGTCTACTATGTCATTTCTGCAATATTCTACATAATCCTCACCTGTGACAAGGATTATGTCATCAATCGGACTGTCCTGAAAGGCCTTGAGCGAATAATACAGTACGGGATAATCCCCCAGCGTCATAAACTGCTTAGGTATATCGCTGTGCATCCTGCTGCCCTTTCCGGCTGCAAGGACTATTGCCGTGACCTTTACTTCATCCACTGTATCAAAGATTTCTATATTTGATTCCTTGTAATCAGCATTATCCGCATCGCCCATGTTCATCTTCTCCCTAGTAGTAGTCTGACACCATCACACACTTGACCAGGCTGGTTATCTCTCACCCAGCTTGAGGTTTGGTATGGCATTCAGATCCCATCCATGTCTTGTTCCATTTATGTATTCGTAGTATCCCGCCGCACCTATCATGGCCGCATTGTCCGTGCACAGTATCGGCGATGGATGATACAATGTAAGCCCAGCCTTCTCACAGGCCGCCTTCATGCTGGCTCTGAGAGCAGAATTGGACGCAACTCCGCCAGCTATGGCTATCTTATCCATATGGTATTCCTTTGCCGCAGCAACCGCATGCTCTGTGAGCACTTCCGTTACTGCTTTCTGGAACGATGCTGCCACATCGGCCTCATTGATCTGCTCGTCTCTCATATGAGCCTGATTGATATAGTTGAGCACTGCGGACTTCAGGCCACTGAAGCTGAAGTCATAGGCTGATTCTGCCACCTTTGCCCTTGGAAATTCTATAGCGTCAGGATTGCCCTCCTTCGCCTTACGATCTATCTTCGGTCCTCCCGGGTAACCCAGTCCTATAGCCCTTGCTACCTTGTCAAATGCCTCTCCTGCCGCATCATCCCTGGTTATTCCCAGTATCTCAAACTTGCCGTAATCGACTACCTTTACAAGATGTGTGTGACCTCCTGACACAACAAGGCACATGAACGGAGGCTCAAGCTCCTTGTTCTCTATATAATTCGCTGCTATATGACCTTCTATATGATGCACACCAACAAGTGGTATATCTTTTGCAAATGCTATGGCCTTGGCTGCTCCCACACCAACGAGAAGAGCGCCAACAAGCCCCGGTCCATATGTGACTGCAACCGCATCTATGTCATCCAGTGTGCACTCTGCCTCTTTGAGCGCCTGTCTTATGACCTGTGTAATCTTCTCTATGTGCTTTCGCGAAGCTATCTCCGGCACAACGCCTCCATAAAGTGTATGGATATCTATCTGTGAATATATTATATTTGACAGTACGTTTCTTCCATTCACAACAACCGCTGCGGATGTCTCATCACATGAGGATTCTATAGCCAGTATCTTTACATCTTTCTCCATAATTCATCTCACCTTTGTCGATCTATTCTACTCCTCCGAAAACTTGAGCGTTGTTGTCGTCCTATCCTTTGCTGCAATAGTTCTCGGGAATATCTCTCTTATCTCATCCATAAACACCGCCGGTTTTGCCATCGACGGACTGTAATGTGTAAGCCACATCTCCCCCACATCTGCCTTTGCCGCTATGGCCGCAGCCTCCTGCATCATCATATGCTTATGCTCTATGGCTTTTATCTCTTTCTCCTTTTCGCCGTACATGCCCTCGCATATGAACAAATCTGATCCGGCTGCATACTTCTCTATAAGGGGGGTCGGTCTGGTATCTGTGCAGTATGTGAGCTTCAGGCCCTTGCGGTCAGGACCAAGCACCATATCAGGAGTATATATGTGTCCATCCTCCTCGTATGTGTTGCCCTTCTGCAGGCCATTCCAGTATTTCATCGGAATCTCGTTCTCTCTAGCTCTGTCCACGCTGAATTTTCCTGTTCTTGGAAGTGAAAGGGAATATCCATAACATGTCACATTGTGATTCACCCTGAATGCATCCACCCTGAGATCCTCCCACATAAAGCTCTCCTCAGCCTCCGAGAGCTCCTGGAACCTGATCTCAAACGGAAGCTCAGGTGCTATAACCCTGAGGGAATTGACTACCTTCTCAAGTCTCTTTGGGCCAACCATAAGAAGTGGCTCCGTTCTCTCGGCATTGCCTATCGTGAGCAGCAGCCCCGGCAATCCGCTTATATGATCTGCATGAAAATGTGTGAAGCAGATCACATCTATCTGCTTAAAGCCTATCATGCCCTGCTGACGCATAGAGGTCTGGGTTCCCTCCCCGCAGTCTATCAGCATCTCATGTCCATTATATCTGACCACGAGAGATGTAAGTGCCCTGTATGGCAGCGGCATCATCCCTCCGGTCCCCAAAAGACATACGTCTATCATCTTCTATCTCCATTTCTAAGACAGAGTCTATATTCATACTCTATGCATACTCTGTCACATCATCTATTTCTGGAGGTATGACACATTCATTTACAAGTCTGTCGTAACAGTCCTCACACATCCTGAGTGTGTATTTTCTGCCATCCTTGTGTGAGAAATACCCCCACTCCTTCTGAATAAGGACGTAATCCTCCTTGTTATGCATATCTCCAAATACAATTATCCTTCCACACCTATTACATCTGATCTCACTCATATTTATCTCCTGTCCGACTGCATGCAGCCTTGTTATGAGTCTGATTATAAGCCAGATCCTTCACAGAATATACCGACAATGTTTTCCAGCCGTGCAAATGTGGTCTCCACGCACTGTATATTCTGCATATATCTATTACTACAACTGTTTTTGCATAACCAGACCATCCTCCACCGGTGAGTCGTAGTATTTTTTTCTTGTAGAAATTTTTATAAATCCAAACTGCTCATACATAGCTATCGCAGCAGCGTTGGATTCCCTGACTTCCAGAAATATGCTCTGCACATTCCTGTCCTTGCAGTCATCGATCATGGCTTCCATCAGCTTACAGCCGATGCCACGACGTCTTGATCCGGCATTCACTGCTACCCTGAGCAGATCTGCACTGTCACACACCGCCGAATATATGATATAGCCGGCGATTTCTCCTTCAGAAGTCTCAAGGATCTTGACATGATCGTATGTCCCCTGTATAGATGAGGACACCATCTCCTCATTCCACGGATGCGAAAACACCGCCATCTCAAGTGCAGCTATCCCGGCCAGGTCTTTCATATCTGCCAGTCTCGGGCGTACATGAAAAAAGCAACTATTCATGTCCATCATTCTCCAGTTTTGCCTTTTCAGCTCTCTCCCGCTCTGCCTGTGACTGTCTGAGATATTCAGGAGCAAATGTATCCCCCTCCTCATACTGTCCGGCTGCATATCTCACCTGGGCTGCGGCTGCCACCGAGCCAGCTCTCTGCTTATTCATGTGTGCCGGAGCAAACGCATAGTCTGCCGTCATCTTCTCTTTCAAAACATCAGCATACACATCTATTCCATCTCCCACAAATATAACCTTTTCCCCTCTCTCATTGAGCTGGTCTATAAGGTCGGCAATATCCATAGGAGTCTGATTCATTATCGTCTCAAGCCTGTCATCACTGTTAAAACTGTAAAGTCCCGTATACACCTGTTTTCTTCTCGCGTCCATGATAGGGCAGATAAGTCTGTCAGTTCCCCACACATTGTATGCAAGCCCCTCAAGTGTCGGCACCGCAATAACCGGTATATTCCATGCAAGTGCAAGTCCCTTGACCGTCGCTGAGCCTATCCTGAGTCCTGTAAATGATCCCGGTCCTGCAGCAACAGCCAACGCATCAAAGCTCTCTTTGTCCGTCTCTGTCATCTTCACGATCTCTTCCAGCATAGGAAGCAGTGTCTGGGAATGTGTCTTCTTGTAGTTGGTTGTATATTCAGCTATCAAATTATTGTTCTCGACTATGGCAACGCTCGCCACAAGTCCTGAGCTGTCAAATGCTAAGATCTTCATATCTGATCATGCCTCTCTTCTATCGTAATACGCCTGTAATCAAGGCCCTTTGAAAGGTCCTTCTCTATATCGATTCTGGTGTATGTGCCAGGTAATATCTCCTCAATGAGGTTAGCCCACTCTATAAGACATACTCCATCTCCATACACCATCTCATTGTAGCCTATCTCATCCATCTCGTCCACATCGCCGATCCTGTACACGTCAAAATGATACAGAGGCAATCTGCCCTCGTCATACTCCTTCACAATAGTGAAAGTAGGGCTGTTCACCACTTCAGTGATTCCAAGTCCAGCTGCCACCCCCTGGGATATTATCGTCTTGCCAACTCCCAGATCTCCATATATACAGTACACCTGGCCAGGAGCTGCATTCTGTCCAAGCTGCACTCCTGCATTGTAGGTTTCTTCCTTGCTATTACTCTCTATGACCATATTCTCTCCTGTCTGTCATACATATGTGTTCTCTCCGGTATTCCGGAACTATTCTGTTAACTCTAAAGATTGAGCGTGATCTTCCTGCCTTTTGCTTCAAATGGTCTGTATGCAACACCAGCCATGTCAAACATTTTCTTGGAGGCTATGGTGCTCTCTGTCATCGCATACTTGTCTGACATATACACTACTTCCTTTATACCGCACTGAATAATAGCTTTGGCACATTCATTGCACGGGAACAGAGTAGAATATATGATCGCATCCTTGAGATTGCCGCCTCTGTAATTAAGAATAGAGTTCAGCTCCGCGTGGCATACATAGAAATATTTGTTGTCAAGCGGGGCTCCAGACTTTCCCCACGGCATTGTGTCATCGTCGCATCCTGCCGGCATACCATTATATCCCATGGACAGAATTCTGTTGTTCTTGTCCACTATACACGCGCCAACCTGCGTTGACGGGTCTTTGCTTCTCTCTGCCGACATCATCGCAATGCCCATAAAATACTGATCCCACGATATGTAATCTGTTCTCTTCATACCCTGACTCCTTTCAACTTCTTTTATATCCCCCTTATGATAATATAAGCCGGAGTTTCCCCCGGCGTATATTGTAAGGTCCTGCAGAACAGAACTTCATATGATTCTGTTAGAATTAACGATCGCCGAGTGCGAACTTGTCATGGATCGCGTTCATTGCGCGCTCTGTATACTGCTCGTCGATGAGGACTGTAACTCTGATCTCTGATGTTGAGATCATTCTGATGTTGATATTCTCATCATAAAGAGCCTCGAACATCTTGGCTGCAACACCTGCATTTGACTGCATTCCTGCACCAACGATAGAAACCTTTGCAACATTCTTGTTGACATCTATGCTCTCAAACTTGCCTATGTTGTTCTTGATGATCTCCTCTGCTTTGTCTGCATTCTCATCACTACATGTGAATGTAATATCCTTTGTTCCATGTCTTCCTACTGACTGCAGTATCATATCTATATTGATGTCATTCTTTGCAAGCAGGTTGAAAAGCTTGAATGCAACACCCGGTGTGTCCTCTAATCCTACAACTGCCACTCTCGCTGAATCTGCATCCGCTGCAACTCCACTAACTAACATCTTCTCCATTCCAGTATCCTCCTTAACTATTGTACCCTCTGAAAAATTGAGACTTGAACGAACAACCAGCTGAACGCCGAACTTCTTTGCAAGCTCAACTGAACGGTTGTGCAGAACGCCTGCTCCAAGTGTAGCAAGCTCAAGCATCTCATCGTATGTTATCGTATCCAGCTTACGTGCGGTCTTTACCTTACGTGGATCTGCTGTATATACTCCATCCACATCTGTGTATATCTCACACGCATCAGCGTTAAGTGCCGCTGCAAGTGCAACAGCCGTTGTATCTGAACCACCACGACCAAGAGTTGTGTAATCGTCATACTTGTTAATTCCCTGGAATCCTGTGACAATAACTATCTTTCTCTGCTCCAGCTCATGTCTTATTCTCTCAACATCGATTCTCTTCAGACGCGCATTGCCATACACTGAAGTTGTATGCATTGCCACCTGGAATGCATTCAGAGAGATTGCAGGAACTTTAAGAGAATTCATAGCCATAGCCATAAGCGATACGGACATCTGTTCACCTATTGTAAAAAGCATATCCATCTCTCTCTTAGGTGGATTCTCATTTACCTGCTTAGCCATATCTATCAGCTCATCTGTGTATTTACCCATCGCAGACAGAACTACGACTACGTCGTTCCCCCTCTGCCAGTCCTCAATACATCTTTTGGCCACGTTAAAGATTCTTTCGGTATTTCCAACAGAAGTACCACCAAACTTCTTTACTATTAACATATTGTCCTCCTGATCGCTCATTTGAAAATTTGTATATTTAACTCTTCACCGGAGCGGTCCGGTAAAAAGAAATAAGCCTTTTGTAAAATACCGCAATTCGACTAGGATTGCAAGGTCATTGAATAATATTGTACTAATCCAGCACTCTAAGAGCACTCTTGACACCAATCTTATTGCAACATGCCTCAAATTCACCCTCTGTGATCACTGCTGTAACAAATGCCTTTTCATCGAGATCAGAATCGACATACTCAACATCACCAAATACCGCCTTGATGGCAGCCTCATCCTTCTCATCTGTTCTGACAAAGAATCTGCTCTCTGAGTCCGCAAATGTACCCATCTCAAGTTCTTCGTCCTCCCATATGATAGGAACATGTCTTCCCGCATTCTTCACTGCATCAATAACGTCTGATACAACCGCAGACGCTGTTGGAAGCTTTCCGGCGCCCTTGCCGTAGAACATTACGTCGTCAAGTGCATTACCATGTACAAGTATGCCATTGTATACATCATCTATCTTTGCCAGCGGATTGTCATGTGGAAGCATGACCGGGGCAACATATGAATATAGCTTGCCGTCTGTTTTTCTGGTTGTTCCGACAAGTTTTACAGAGTAACCCATCTTATCCGCATACTTGAAATCATCTGTTGTTATCCTGGTTATTCCCTCCATATGTATCCTGTTGTAATCCAGGTTCTTGCCATATACGAGAGATGTAAGTATAGCTATCTTTCTACACGCATCGCCACCCTCTACATCAGCCTCAGGATTGCGCTCCGCATATCCGAGCTCCTGTGCCTGCTTCAGCACTGTCGCATAGTCAGCCCCCTCTTTATCCATCTTGGTTAGGATGTAATTCGTTGTACCATTGAGTATTCCTGTGATCTCCGTAACATCATCCGCAGTTATGGATGTGTTAAGTGGTCTTATAACAGGAATTCCACCGCCTGCTGATGCTTCAAAGAAGAAATTGATATTGCTCTCTCTGGCAATCTTTATAAGCTCAGGTCCATGAACGGCCACAAGCTCCTTGTTGGAGGTTGCCACACTCTTGCCGGCAATCAGGCACTTCTTGACAAATGTATATGCAGGCTCAACACCTCCCATAACCTCCACAACGACGCTTATATCATCATCGTTAAGTATATCTTCAAAATCATGGGTGAGAATATTCTCGACAGGATCCCCAGGAAACTCCCTGAGATCAAGCACTCTCTTAACGTTTATCTCCTGTCCAGCTCTCTTGTTAACAATATCATGGTTGGTGTTAATCACTTCCACAACTCCTGAACCCACTGTACCATAACCTAATACTGCTATATTCACCATGTTTTTATCTCCTTCTTATCTCCTTTTTCTGCATAATAATGCAAGTTTAGTACGTCATTACTTTATCAGTATAAAGCGTCATTGTCAAAGGCTAATTTCTTATCATCAAATGACTCTCATGTGCTGCTACACCTCAACCTTATTCACCCATTTGAGATAGGCTGTCATAAATCCATCAAGATCTCCATCGAGAACCGCCGATACATTGGAATTCTCGTATGCTGTACGTTTATCCTTGACCATGGTATACGGTTGGAGCACATACGATCTTATCTGACTTCCAAAACCATTGTCAGTTACCTCTCCGCGGATGTCCGAAATCTTCTCCAGATTCTCCTGTTTCTTCAAAAGATAAAGTTTGGACTTCAGCATCTGCATAGCCTTATTCTTGTTCATGAGCTGTGATCTCTCATTCTGGCACTGAACAACTATACCGGTAGGATAATGTGTGATTCTGATGGCCGATGATGTCTTATTGATATGCTGGCCACCTGCACCACTCGATCTGTAGGTATCTACCCTTATATCTTCATCCCTGATCTCTATCTCCAAATCCTGCTCTATATCCGGTATGACATCACAGGATGCAAACGAAGTCATTCTCTTGCCGGCCGAATTGAATGGTGATATTCTTACCAGTCTGTGCACTCCCTTCTCTGACTTGAGATATCCGTACGCATGCTGCCCATTTATCTGAATGGTCACAGACTTTATACCAGCCTCATCGCCCTCAAGGAAATCGAGCACCTCAACACTCATGCCGTGCTTTTCTGCCCATCTGGTATACATTCTGTACAACATACTCGCCCAGTCGCAGGACTCCGTTCCGCCCTCTCCTGAATGGAGTGTGAGTACCGCATTACAGTCATCAAACTCGTCAGTGAAGAGAAGATTTATCCTATACTCCTCAAATTCCTTCGTAAATATATCTATCTGCTCCCCTATCTCAGGCACAAGACTCGGATCATTCTCCTCCTCCGCCATCAGGATCAGTGTATCTATATCCACATAGTCATTCTCAAGCTTCTTATAGTTGTCAACCAGATCCTGAAGTCCCTTCAGTTCCTTCGATACCTCACGGGATCTGTCGATATCATCCCAGAAATCCGGCTGTTCCATCTCATAATTAAGCTTTGCTATTCTGTCTGTCTTGTTTTCAATGTCAAGGGATGACTTGACCTCCCCCAAGGGATCCCTATAGGAGGCCATCGTCGCCCTGAACTCATCCAATTCTATCACTTGGTTTCTCCTGTATCACGTATTTATGCGTTCTTACCGCAGCAGTTCTTATACTTCAGACCGCTTCCGCATGGACAGAGATCATTTCTGCCTATCTTCTTGGCTTTCTTTACAGGTCCCCTTGACACTGTGTCATCCTTATTGGTTCCTGTAACCTTATTCACCTCTTCACGCTCAATCTTCTGCTCAACCTTTATTCTGAGAAGAAGCTTTACAGTATCCTCACGGATCGCTGCTGTCATGTCATTGAACATGTCATATCCTGCGAATTTGTATTCTACAACAGGATCTCTCTGGCCAAGTGATCTAAGTCCGATTCCCTGTCTCAGATTATCCATGTCGTCGATATGATCTGTCCACTTTCTATCTATAGTCTTGAGGAGTATAACTCGCTCGATCTCTCTCATCTGATCAGGATCACCGATCTCTTCCTCCTTGGCAGCATAGAGCTCAAGAGCTTCATTGTACAGTCTGTCCTTCAGCTCGCTGATATCTGCCTTTTTGATCTCCTCTTCGGTAAGTGTAACCGGCTCAGCAAATGGAACTATGCCCCTTATCATGTCATCCAGCTCTACCTGATTCCAATCCTCAGGTGCTGTCTCTGATGAGCATACCTGATCTACTGCTGCATTTATATCATCCTTTATCATCTTAAGGATAACCTCGTGCATGTTCTCGCCGTCAAGAACTCGTCTACGCTCCTTGTAAATGATCTCTCTCTGCTCGTTGTTAACACGGTCATACTCAAGAAGATTCTTTCTTATGGCAAAGTTGTTACCCTCGATCTTCTTCTGTGCCTTCTCTACGAAGTTGGAAATAGTCTTATGCTCTATCTCCTCGCCCTCAGGTATCTTAAGGGTATCGTACACTGACATAACTCTCTCTGATCCGAAAAGTCTCATCAGATCATCTTCCAGTGACAGATAGAACTTTGACTCTCCCGGATCTCCCTGTCGTCCTGAACGTCCACGGAGCTGATTATCGATACGTCTGCTCTCGTGTCTCTCTGTACCGATGATCCTGAGTCCTCCGAGCTCTGCAACACCCTCGCCGAGCTTGATATCAGTACCACGTCCTGCCATGTTAGTCGCGATGGTTACCGCATTCTTCTGTCCAGCGTCTGCAACTATCTCAGCCTCAAGCTCGTGGAACTTGGCATTGAGCACCTTGTGAGGTATCTTTCTCTTGGACAGCATATGACTGAGTTCCTCTGATGCGTCGATATTGATCGTACCGACAAGCACCGGCTGTCCCTTTCTGTAACTTATATTAATCTGCTCAACGATCGCATTGAGCTTTTCTTTCTTAGTCTTAAATATAGAATCCGGCTGATCTATTCTCTGTATAGGTCTGTTCGTAGGAATGACAACAACGTCCATTCCATAGATCTCTCTGAACTCCTCTTCCTCTGTCTGGGCTGTACCTGTCATACCTGCCTTCTTGTCAAACATGTTGAAGAAGTTCTGGAATGTGATCGTTGCAAGAGTCTTGCTCTCTCTCTTGACCTTTACATTCTCCTTTGCCTCTATAGCCTGATGCAGACCATCTGAGAATCTACGTCCGGGCATGATACGTCCGGTAAACTCATCAACGATGAGTACCTCATCATCCTTCACCACATAATCTCTGTCTCTGAACATGAGGTTATGTGCACGGAGTGCCAGGATGATATTGTGCTGGATCTCCATGTTCTCAGGGTCTGAGAGGTTGTCAATATGGAAGAACTGCTCTACCATCTTCACACCATTTGCAGTGAGCATGACGTACTTGTCCTTCTCATTTACAAGGAAATCTCCATCCTCCTCTATCTCTGTCTTCATGAGCATATCCATCTTGGATATCTCTCCATCACCCTCACCTCGCTTCATCTGTCTCGCAAGGTAATCACACATCTTGTAGAGCTCTGTGGACTTGCCGCTCTGACCGGATATGATAAGAGGAGTACGTGCCTCATCGATAAGGACTGAATCCACCTCATCGATTACACAGTAGTGAAGATCTCTCAGAACAAGCTTCTCCTTGTAGATTACCATGTTATCTCTCAGGTAATCGAAACCGAGCTCGTTGTTGGTAACATATGTAATATCGCAGTTATACGCCTCTCGCCTCTCATCTGTTGTGGAACTGTTGAGTATGATTCCGACCTTAAGTCCGAGGAATTCATGCACCTGCCCCATCCATTCAGCATCTCGCTTTGCCAGGTAGTCGTTGACTGTTACAACATGGACACCCTTTCCTTCAAGGGCATTCAGATAAGCAGGAAGTGTTGATACAAGTGTCTTTCCTTCTCCAGTTCTCATCTCTGCGATTCTTCCCTGATGGAGAACTATTCCTCCTATGAGCTGTACCCTGTAATGCTTCATTCCAAGTACACGGTATGCAGCCTCTCTCACAACCGCAAATGCTTCTACCAATATATCGTCTAACGTCTCGCCGGCAGCAAGTCTGTCCTTAAACTCCTGTGTCTTGCCCCTCAGCTCTTCATCTGAAAGTGCCTGCATCTTCTCGTCGAGTGCCTCTATCGCATCAACTATAGGATTGATCTTTTTCAATTCCTTCTCGCTGTGCGTTCCAAATATTTTCTCAAACAAACCCATGTTGTTTTTGACCTCCTAGCTATCGTTATTCAGGGTACATTCTAACATCATATGACATTTATATCAAGCAAAAAGGAGACCTTCTATAACCGAAAGTCTCCTTTAAAATACTATATTCAATTATCATCGGCACTTATATTAACTATGCCTTTGCCAATATCTGATCTTAATATTCAGGCTCGATGATTCCGTATGTGCCGCCCTTTCTCTTGTATACGACATTGACCTCATCTGACTCTGCATTCCTGAATACATAGAAATTATGTCCAAGCAGATCCATCTGGATACATGCATCCTCTGGATACATAGGTTTTACTTCGAACTTCTTAGTTCTCACGATCTTGATATCGTCATCATCCTCAACGTCCTCGTCGACAAATGCATCGTTCAGGTATGCTACATTCTGCTCCTTGTCAATGAGCTTCTTACGATGCTTGGTAACCTGTCTCTCAATAACCTCTACAACGAGATCGATCGAAACATACATGTCATCGCTCACCTGCTCGGCTCTGATAATATGTCCCTTCATAGGAATCGTTACCTCTATCTTCTGTCTATCTTTCTCAACGCTGAATGTGACCTGTGCGCCAGTATCAGCTGCAAAGTACTTCTCAAGCTTTGAGAGCTTGTCCTGTACTGCATTTCTAAGTCCTTCTGTAACTTCAATGTTCTTACCGCTGATTATGTAATTCATGATGCCCAACTCCTTCTTTTTTGGATATAATCCAAATTGATATGACTATTATACCACAACGAGTCTTTTTTTCAATATATTTGACGTATTTTTATGTGCATATTGACAACTTTATTTGTTTTCGCCGTCATGTTTTCGCCATTTTACACAAAAAGCGCACATGTATACCATGTGCGCTTCAATGTATTCATTATACCCTATTATATACAGCTTGTCTACTGTCCTATGATTCTGACTGCACAGAGCGGATCTCTGTAGAATGCAGAGGATATCTTGATACCGGTCTCCTCTGTGCTGGCATGTACTATCATTCCGTCTCCGATATATATAGCGCAGTGCTCTATAGAGCTGTCTCCATAGAAAAGTATGTCTCCAGGCTCAAGACTTGAAGTGTCTACTCTTGTTCCATACTGTGACTGTGCTCCCGCTGAGTGTGGAAGTGAATATCCAAACTGAGCGTATACAGCCATGACAAAGCCTGAACAGTCAGCTCCATCCGTAAGGCTCGATCCGCCATATACATATGGATTACCCACAAACTGTGTTGCAAAGTTCGCAAGGTCTATTCCTGTCTGGCCGCTCGGTGCCACTACATTGTTCTGTGAATCGTCTGAATCGCTGCTGTCAGATGATGTGTCGTCTGATGTATCCGATGACTGATCTGCAGAATCTGTATCCGGCTGATCTGGCGTGTAGGAATCATCCTCTGTGCTCTGGCTGTCATCTGATGCGTCCTCAGCTTCTGCCTCGTCTGCGCTCTCCTGTTCCTGTCTTGCCTGCTCCTCTGCCGCCTTTTCTTCCGCAGCCTTCGCATCAAGCTCTGCCTGGATCTGCTCCATGGACTTGGCAGTTGCAAATGCATATGTATCATCTACAAATTCAGTGCTGACATAACCATTCGTCTCGTCGTCAAGTGCTATCTGCACCCATTTGTCATCCTGTGATATGACATCAAAGCTCTGGCCTGATCCAACCTGTGTTATACAGTCGGAGTTCACATCAGCCTCTGTTCTTACGTTGAGTGTCTCTGTATTGACAGTTACCTGCTTCGGACAGTTCGCCTCGGCATAGGCTCCCGCATCATCTCCAAAAAGAAGCAGGTCATTCCTTATGTATCCTGTACAGTCACCTGATGTGACCTTGGTCCACTCCTTGCCCTTCTTCTCTATGGTTGCTATTCCATTGTTCCCTATGATACCAACTACATCTGAATCAGTTCCGGCTCCCGATCTTATATTCACATAATCCTCGGTGGCAACAAGACACTTATCCTTGAAATCAGGATATTTCACCTTGTTCTCTTCGCTTGTCTTGTCCTTCTTGGTCTCCGCAGCATTCTTTCCTGCGGATGCTGTAGTCTTCTGTGCATCTGTGGACGTTGCCGCCTTTGCAGCATCGCCTGCGTTTTTATCATTGCCCGCAAGGGTGTTAGCATATCTGTCAAATGCAGATGAAATACCTACAGTTGAATCGCTGTATATCTGTCCCGCGCTCACCGTTCCTATGGAAGTGGTGATCATCATTCCTGCCGCTGCAGCAACAACTATAGTCTTCTTAAATGACTTTGCTTTAGACATTATAAAAAACCTCCTGTGCTGATCTTAACGCAACAATTATTACATCTTTGTTACAAATCTATTGTAGTATAGCAATAATGATTACATTTGTCAACACAGGAGGCGTTGTTTTATACATTTATATTTATTTTTTGTTACATATTTGTTACATGTACTAGTTTGAAATTACAACTCCATCCTCGCCATTTACAGTAACTATAGAGCCCGACTTAAGGATCTTAGTCGCGTTCTGTGCACCCAGGATAACAGGTATGTCACGGCTGAGTCCGACTATGGCAGCATGTGAATTGCCCCCGTTCTTCTCACACACGATCGCAGATGCAGTCTTGAGCTGATCCATGATCCTGTTGCTGGTCTCATTTATGACGATTATGTCTCCATCCTTATAGTTCTTGATGAGCTCATCCTCTGACTCGCATACACAGAGCGGTGCGGTTGCAGATCTCTCATTTATAGAGAAGCCCTTTACAAGGATATGTCCTACAACGTGTACCTTTATCAGGTTTGTCGTGCCGGTCACACCAAGTGGGACTCCAGCGGTGATTACAGTCACCTCACCGTCCTTAACATAGCCGTGCTTCTTTGCCGCATCAACAGCATGCTCGAAGAGATCGTCAGTGTTGTTCTCCTCACCTATAAGAAGAGGCTGAACTCCCCATGAAAGATTGATCTGTCTGGCAACCTTCTTAACAGGGGTACATCCGATGATCGGACATTTGGGTCTGTACTTTGAGAGCATTCTCGCTGTCTTTCCTGACTTTGTAACAGTGATGATGGCTGCCGCTGCAAGGTCTATGGCCGTTGTACATGTCGCATGTGATATAGCACTCGTTATATCAGGATTCTGCACCGCATCCCTGTTGAAGAATCTCTTGTTGTAATCTATGTCTCGCTCTGCTCTCTCTGCGATGGTCTTCATGGTGTGAAGAGCCTCAACCGGATACTTGCCCGCTGCGGTCTCTCCTGAGAGCATGATTGCACTTGTTCCGTCATATATGGCATTTGCAACATCTGTCGCCTCTGCTCTGGTAGGTCTTGGATGTACCATCATAGAGTCAAGCATCTGTGTAGCTGTTATGACCTGCTTGTCCGCATTGTATACCTTCTTGATGATCATCTTCTGGATGATAGGCACATCCTCAAGAGGTATCTCAACACCCATATCTCCTCTTGCGACCATGATTCCATCGGACACTCTGATTATGTCGTCTATATTGTCAACGCCCTGCATATTCTCAATCTTGGCGATGATATTGATATTGTCACACTCATACTCGTCAAGGATCTTCCTGATCTCAAGTATATCGTCGGCTGATCTTACAAATGATGCAGCGATGAAATCGAAATCATTCTCAATACCAAAGATTATATCCGCCCTGTCTACATCGCTTATGTATGGCATGGTGAGGTTAACTCTTGGAACATTTACACCCTTGTGGTTTGATACAGGTCCGCCATTCTCCACGCGGCACACGATATCTTTATCAGTAACCTTCTCTATCTTCATATTTATAAGGCCGTCATCGATGAGTATGGTATCTCCCGGCTTGACATCGTTCACAAGATTCTTGTATGTAATGGATACCTTTGCCTGGTCGCCCACCACATCCTCTGTCGTCAGTGTAAATGTCTGTCCTTCTACGAGTTCAACCTTGCCCTCCTTGAAGTCCCCAACCCTTATCTCCGGGCCCTTAGTATCAAGCAGTGTTGCAACCGGAAGTCCAAGCTCCTCACGAAGCTTCTCCACTCTGTCCTTGTTCTTCCTGTGCTGGGCATGATCACCATGAGAAAAATTGAATCTGGCAACATCCATACCCTCGATCATGAGCTTTCTGAGCACCTCATCATCGTCCGTCGCCGGTCCCAATGTACAAATTATCTTTGTCTTTCTCAAATTCATATGAATACTCCTCCTACTGTTTTATATATTGTATTTGAATGTGTTCTATAATTATTTACCTTTGCTCATACTGGGCAAATTCCTGCGCCAGATCATTCTGTTCTACCTGTGCCGGACCTTCCTGTGGATCGTCATCCGGGGTATTCTTATGATACTGCGATACAGCGGCAAATATGTATATCACAGATATGAAAAGCGCCAGCATCCCCATCGTTCTCTTCGCCGGCCATATGTATGTTGCAATGACCATCATGAGGAAATACCATAATAACCTTATATATATGGCAGATTTGTAAATAGTGCCAAATGATACCTCTATCTTCTTCATGGATGCCGCTATCAGTCCCGCTACCGTTATGAGCAGTGACCAGAACAACGTGAGCACAAATCCAACAATTATCTGCAATACCCATGCAAGCACAAGCACTGGTGTGTCAAGCTTATTTATGAGATCGATCACATCCTGCTTTGTAACAGCCTTGAATCCATATGTCTCATTCAGGGATTCATATATATCCTTACATCTTATGATCTGTGTTCTTCCTGAGTTATATGTGAGTATCTCATCCGCTGATATGATGAATACGGTACGATACCCGCCGTCTGCAGCAAGGTCTCTTGCAACAGCTTCATCCACTTTCGTCTTCGATGTGTCGATCTTTATGTAGGACATGTTCTCATCATCCGACCAGTCGAATGCCCCATCGTAGTAAAAACCATCTCTGGACAGTGAAAAATCCTCCATATTCCGGTCTATCCTGTCCGCAAGCCTTCCGCCGCCAAACAACTGGTTATATGGAATAAAGAATATCACCAGATAAGTCAGTGTGCTCATGATAAATGTTATCAGCATCGCCGATGACATCCGTCCAAATCGTCCATTTCTGTAATAAGCTTCCGGTTTTGCGACACCTACGAACATGTTCTTCAGCGCGCCTAAAAATCCAACTCTTTTTTTATCATCCAACAGTTATTGTCCTCCAAATTTCATATGCCTGCTAATTATAACATAGACTTTATGTATTTAATATGAAAAACATCAACCTTTACCGACTTTTTTCTTGTTTTTCATTCAGGCTTTATGTTTTAGCTGGATTTTAATAAGCATTTTGTAATATATTCGTAACAAATCGGCGTAGTTTTATTGACTTTTCATAGCGTACATTATATTATGTAAACTGTGCTAAAAACTTTTTACAAAACGGGAGGAATTCATGATTATCAGAAAATTTACCAGGATAATTCTGGGCGCTGCTCTGGGTATAAGTGTATTCGCATTTGCCGGCAACGTGCCCGAAACAGCCTATGCCGCAGACATGTCCGACATAAGCGTTACATCGACGAGGGAGGATGTACAGCAGGTAGTGGACGATGGAAACTTCGACTACACAGAGCTGGACGGTACAGAGATCGATCACATATACGAGTTGTATAATAACGATCCCGAAACCATCAAACAGCTCCAGCGTCAATCCGATTACAACGCCACCGGCGATATAGCTACGCTGAGTGCCGGATATACCCACTCTTCCATGTTCGATGGCTACAAAGTCATCAAGGGCATAGACGTATCCGAGTGGAACGGCGACAGCATCAACTGGAAAAAGGTTAAAGCCGCAGGAATATCCTATGCATTCATACGTGTGGGCGGACGCTACTACGGTTCAGGAAAATATTTCATCGATTCTACATACAAGGATAATATCAAAAATGCACTGAATGCAGGTGTTGACGTGGGTGTGTACTTCTACTCACAGGCCATCAGCACATCGGAGGCCAAGACAGAAGCTAAATACACTACCGACCTGATCTCAGGCTACAACATAACTTATCCCGTTGTCATGGATTATGAATACGCATGGGAAGATGGAGGTCTGAGCGGTCGTCTGTACAACGCCCACCTTTCCAAGAGCGCAGCTACAAATGTCATAAAAGCATTCTGTGCGGCAGTTGAATCAAAGGGCTACGTAGGCATGATCTACGCCAGCAAGACTGTCATCACAGACGACATGAACGCATCTTCGATCGCACAGTCATATCCTATATGGAATGCCCAGTACAACGACACGGACACTCTCACAGTGAAACACTCATACTGGCAGTACAGCGACGTCGGCAAGGTGTCAGGAATCAGCAATGCAACTGATATGAATTTCAGATATGTCAAATCTCCTGCCGCGCCTTCATCTCTGACACAGTCAGCGTGCACAGACTCCACTATCACACTGACATGGACGAAGATCCCTGAGGTCTATGCTTACCAGATAGTACGTTACGACAGCTCCGAAGATAAATACGTCTCCGTGGGAACTGCCAAGGGTGCCGGAACGACTACGTTTACAGATAAGAATCTTCAGGACGGTAAAAAGTATACATACAAGGTACGCGGATATTACAAATTGAGCTCAGGAGCCATCTACGGAACCTACTCAGCAGAGTGTACCGGTATTACAATAGCTGATACCATAGAGAACTTTGCGGCTACAGTTACAGCGCCTACATCTGTAAAACTTTCATGGTCACCTATCCCTGCAGCAACAGGATACAGAGTATACAGAAGCAACGGTTCATCAGGCAGCTACGAGACGATTGCCACGACCAATTCTCCTGACGACTGCGACGTTACCGACAGCCAGCTCAATCCTGGCACAAAATATAACTACAAGGTACGCGCATACACAACAACTGATACCAACACCATCTGGCACGTTCTGTCAGATGCCAAGACCATAACCACCGACCCAGGCGAGGTTACAGGGCTCAAGATCACTTCAGCCTACACAAGCTCACTTACACTGAAGTGGAATAAGCAGGAAAATGTTGACGGATATATCGTATATGTATGGGAGCCATCCAATGCTACTTGGACAAGGCTTGCAAAGATCTCTTCCAAGTCTACTGACACATACACACACAAGGGACTTCCTCATTCAACCGAGTACAGCTACACGGTATGTGCATATTACAAGAAAAATGGAACATACCACTACACAGAGACAGCCAGCGCAGTGAGCGGATTTACCGGACCTGCTGTTCCTTCCCAGATCGCAACCGCATCAAGGACAGCCAAATCCGTGACCATAAGATGGACACAGATTTCTGATGCCACGGGCTACACGGTATACAAATATAATACGTCCAGCAAGTCATTTGAGCAGGTGGCACGTATCAGCGGAAGCAGCAACAGAACATACACATTTACAGGACTTAAAGCCGGAACAGAATACAAATTTGGAGTGAGAGCATACACAGATCGGAATGGATTCACAGGCTTCAGTGACCGCAAGGATTTCAGCTCCTGCACTCTCCCGGCAACCTTTACATCATCCTTCAAATACACACCACTTGGATCGCAGAGATTCCTCCAGTGGTCAAAGCTGTCATACGCTGACGGCTACATCGTATACAAGTATGATCAGAAGGCAAACAAATACACAAGAGTTAAGAAGATAACATCCAACAAGACAAATTTCTGTTTTGTTCCTAACCTCAGAAGAGGCTACGGTTACCGTGTTCTTGCTTACATGAAGTACAACGGCAAGATATACTACGGAGCAATGTCAAATGCACCGGTCAAGAATACATCTCTTACCGGAACAATCACTGACAGCAGCGTAAACCTCCGTGCAAAAGCCGGAACAAACAGCAGAGTAGTCAGAACGCTTGCAAGGGGTTCAAAAGTCAAGATCTCCGGCTATGCAAAGTCTGGAAGATATATCTGGTATAAGGTCACATACACCAGAGGCTCCAGAAAATATACCGGCTATATAAGATCTGATCTCATACGTGTCAAGTAATTCTTATACTTATACAATTAAAATAGGGAAAAGCATACATACTTTGTATCTCCTGCTTTCCCCTATTTTTTTATATTTTTCTCAATATTTTTCTCACGCAGGCCTTTTATTAATAATATTTTAATAATTTTTTTGTAATATAATTGTAACATTTATATTAGGAGGCTTACATGAGAATAAAACGATTATCTAAACAACTTTTTATTATTTCCCTTGGAATATTTATACTGACTGCGGCAGATAATATCTTCCACTCTGCCACAGTATACGCGGCTGACACCTCCACCATCTCAACATCATCGACCAGATCTGAGGTCCAAGAGGTTGTGGATGAAGGTAACTTTGACTACACTCAGTTGAGTGATGCCGAGATCGACCACATATATAGTCTTTACGGCAACGATCCTGAGACGATAAGGCAGTTGCAAAAGCAGTCAGACAGCGCTAATCCTTATGGTGTTGCCACGCTCTCATCGACAACATATACACACGCATCCCAGTTCAAGAACTCCACTGTCATGAAGGGGATAGACGTATCGGAGTGGAACGGTTCCATCAACTGGAGCAAGGTAAAATCCAGCGGCGTTACATTTGCCTTTATCAGGGCTGGAGGAAGGTACTATGGTTCAGGTGCATATTTCGTCGACTCCAAATTTGCTGAGAATGTCAAGAATGCAACTGCGGCAGGGATTGATGTCGGAGCGTACTTCTACTCTCAGGCCATAAACGCCACCGAGGCCAGGCAGGAGGCGGCATACACCTTGAACATCGTATCCTCTTACAACCTTACACTTCCCATCGTCATGGACTACGAATACGCATGGGAGGGTGGACTGACCGGCAGGCTCTACAATGCGCACCTGTCCAAAAGCGCTGCCACCACGGTCATCAACACTTTTTGCAGTACAGTGGAAGCAAGTGGCTACGTGGGCATGCTGTATGCGAGCAAAAGTGTTATAACCGATGACATGAACATCACCAGTATAAACAACAAATACCCAATATGGAATGCGCAGTACAACGATTCAGACACGCTGACCGCCACTCATTCATATTGGCAGTACGATGACAACGGAACCGTCGCCGGAATAAGCTATCCGACGGATCTTGATTTCAAATATGTAAATACACCGGCAGCACCTACAAAACTCACATTTAAGTCATCGACCAGCTCATCCATAACCCTCACCTGGAATAAGGTTCATGAGGTATATGGTTATCAGATAGTGCGTTACGATGAGGCCGAAGGAAAATATGTGTCGATCGGAACAACAAAGGGGGCCGGCACTCTGACCTACACTGATAACGGTCTCACCAGCGGTAAAAAATATACCTACATGGTGCGCGGATACCATAAATTAAATACCGGCACTGTATTCGGAGCTTACTCGCAAGAATATAGCTGCACCGCCACCTATGCAGAGGCTGTAACTGCATCGACAGATCCTGAACCTCCAATCTTCGATACCGCCCCGGACATGCCTACCCAGGCCGCAATAGCAGACAGGACTTCCAGTTCCATTAATGTCCGCTGGAGCAAGATTTCCGGAGTCACAGGCTATTTCGTGTACAAATACAACACGTCCACTGGTAAATATGACAGAATTGCAAGATGCATAGGCGACGAATCCAGAAGTTATAACTTTACCGGACTTTCTCCCGCCACAACATACAAATTCGGCGTGAGGGCGTATTATGAATACAACGGTGCGATCATGTACAGCAACCGCCTGGAGTTCAGCAAATGTACAAAGCCACGAACCTTTACATCTTCATTTAAGTATACTCCTCTCGGTTCGTATCGCTGTCTGCACTGGCAGAAGCTTTCAAATGTATCCGGCTACATCATATACAAATATGATATTGCCCATAACAAATACACAAGAGTAAAGAAAATATCCTCTTACAAAACAACCAGTTGTATACTTCCTGCTTTGAAGAGCGGCTTCGGCTACAGGATTCTTGCATATAAGAATGTCAATGGTTCGATAGTATATGGCGACATTTCAAAAGCTCCCGCAAAAGCCAGCTCATTGAGCGGAACAGTCATTGACAGCCAGGTCCGTCTCAGGGCAGGGGCAGGAACCAACAAACGTATCATCCGGGAACTTGCCAGAGGATCAAAGGTCAAAATCAGCGGCTGCAAATATTCCGGCAAGAATGCGTGGTATAAGATCACTTACACCAAGGGCTCAAAGAAATACACCGGATATGTAAGATCCGATTTCATAAGAATAAACTAGTCTTAATTCAAACAACAAAATAGGCATCATACCTGATCAGGTATGACGCCTATTTTGTATCTATCATCATGATCGTCCGTTAGCGGAAACTATTTCACAACCTTGAATGAAGCCTTTACATAGCCATCTGCATAAAGCACAAGCTCTCTGCCATTGCTGCCCCACATGAGCTCTTCCTCTGCGTATGAAGGCTCTACAAACTTAACGTCAAGTCTCTTCAGGTCCTCGTGTGCACATGCTGCTGTGCGGAGAAGCAACATTCCCTGAACTACAGGATGGTCTGTGAGGTGGATCTTATTCTCGTCTCCTGTCTCCTTGCTGAATGCATAAACCTCTTCCTTTGTAAATGTGTGAAATGGCTTCTCGTCCTCATAATCCGTCTTCTCCACTCTCTTAATCTCCTTCTCCTTGTCTGATGCCTTTACGAGTGTGATGGTCATCTTCTCAACAGGAGTCTCTTCTCCCTCTACCTTTCCAAGGATAGAGAGTATGTACATGAATGCGTTCTCCTTAACATCACCATACTCATATGTGATGCTATCGGCAGCCTCTGCCTTCTCTCTGTCTACTGTGTAGGATATCTTGCCTATGAATGCGCCCTGATATGTGGATGCATCCATGTCTGTCATCTTTGTTCCAAGTCCCATGATCCTGTCATAAATCTTCATATAATTCTCCTTCTAAAACTTATTCTGCCTGTTATATTCTCTTATTTGCGTGCGTTTAATCCTTCTCATCCAATTGCCTTGCGCACGGAGCACCCACTAATGTCTATGAATGTTTTCTGTCCGTGACAAATCCGTTTCTTCTTATCATGTCAAAGTCAAGGTCAAATGATGTGCCATCGGTGGTCAGGAAGTCACCGCTTATGACCGCATTTGCCCCGGCTGCAAGTGCAGCCTCGCCGTTGTCCTCATATCTTCCTCTTCCGGCCGCAAGCCTTATCATGACTTTTGGCATGACAAATCTGTATACCGCTATCGTTCTGACGTACTCCTCCTCAGTGAGAGGTGTCTTGTCATAGAACGGCGTTCCCTCCCTCGGATTGAGGAGGTTCATCGGAACCGAATCCACGCCAAGCTCTCTGAGTTCAAATGCAAGTGCCACCCTGTCCTCAAGTGTCTCGCCCATGCCGAACAGACTGCCACTGCACACCATGAGTCCCGCAGCCTTTGCAGCGCGTATTGCCGCCTTCTTCTGTTCCTGTGTGTGACTGGTACACACCTCCGGGAAATATGCCGGAGAGGTTTCAAGGTTGTTATGTATCATCGATAGTCCCGCACCCTTAAGCTTCGTGAAGTCCTCCTGATCCAGCAGACCAAATGACGCGCATATGTTGATATCCACATTGTCGTGTATATCCTTGACCGTTTTCTCAGCAAGCTCGACCTCCCGCTTTGAAAGTCTCCTGCCCTCAGCCACAAGGCAGTACCTGAAGCTTCCCTTGCCACAGTCAATCGATGCACCCTCAGTAACCGCTTCTTCACCCAGAAGATTTATCTCAGGTACATCCTTCTTCGCTATCCTGGACTGTGCACAGTATCTGCAGTTCTCTGTGCATCTGCCCTCCTTCACGCTTATGACCGAGCACACATCGCACCGGTCTCCGCAGAAATGCTCTCTTATCTCATTTGCTGAAGCCGCCAGTATATCCAGATCCTCATGTGCAAGCTTTAGAGCCTCATCATATGTGATCTCCGCTCCACCATTCAGCACGCGGTTCTTAAGCTCCTCTACATACTCTCTGCCCATATGATTCCTACCTCTTTTCTGTAAAGTTCCCAGTTTCATCTGGTCTTCAGCCCTTGTGTATTGTAACTTCTGGTATCAGCCGAATGTTCATGGTATGTTTTACCGGACATCAGCCTACCCATACGTATATATGGAAAGAGCCTGCCACCGGCAGGCTCCCCCATCTGTATATAACTCTCTATATCTTTCACAGATATTTAGTATCAGCTATTTATCTTGTGTTCTCTGTTATGTCTCCAAATGATCACATTAGGATTACAGCGCAGCCTTGATCTGCTTGTAGATACCCTCTGCATCAAGCTCGTACTTGTGAAGCAGTTCCTTTGCAGGGCCTGACTCACCAAATGTATCTCTCACACCGATCCTTGTCAGCTTTGTAGGACACTTCTCAGCAAGCACCTCTGCAACAGCACTTCCGAGACCACCTATGATGGAGTGCTCCTCAACTGTGAACACTCTTCCTGTCTTCTGAGCTGTCTCAGCGATGATATCCTCATCGATAGGCTTGATAGTGTGGATGTTGATGAGTTCAGCATCTATACCGTCAGCAGTGAGCATATCCACAGCCTTCACAGCCTCAGATACACAAAGTCCTGTAGCTATGATAGATATGTCCTTGCCGTCCTTGAGCTTAACCCCTTTGCCGATCTCAAACTTGTATGTGCTCTCATCATTGAGTACTGGAACTGCCAGTCTTCCGAATCTGAGATATACAGGTCCAACATACTCGTATGCAGCTTTCACTGCTGCTCTTGCCTCTACATCATCACATGGGTTAATGACAACCATGCCCGGGATCTCTCTCATGAGTGCGATATCCTCACAGCACTGATGTGTTGCTCCATCCTCACCTACTGAGATTCCTGCGTGGGTTGCACCGATCTTCACATTCAGATGTGGATATCCGATAGTATTTCTCACCTGCTCAAATGCACGTCCTGCAGCGAACATTGCAAATGAACTCATAAATGGAACATATCCGCATGTTGACATTCCGGCAGCTATTCCTGCCATGTTCGCCTCCGCGATGCCACAGTCAACGTGTCGCTCAGGATAAGCTTTCTTAAAAATAACTGTCTTGGTTGCCTCTGCAAGGTCTGCATCTAAAACAACAAGATCATCATGCTCCTTTGCGATCTCTACTAAGGCATTGCCATAGCTCTCTCTGGTTGCGATTGCTTTATTCTCTATCATAATGCTGCAGCCTCCTTCTCAAGTTCTTCCATGGCGATCTTGTACTCTTCTTCATTCGGAGCCTTTCCATGCCAGCCGGCCTTGTCCTCCATGAATGATACACCCTTGCCCTTGATCGTGTGGGCGATGATCGCTGTAGGCTCACCCTTGTGGGACTTTGCCTCAGCAAATGCCCTGTCGATCTCGTCAAAGTCATTGCCATTGATATTGATAACATGGAAGTTGAATGCTTTGAACTTCTCATCTATAGGATATGGTGAACATACATCCTCAACCGTTCCGTCAATCTGAAGATTGTTGTTATCTACTATAACGCACAGATTGTCAAGCTTTCTATGTCCTGCGAACATAGCTGCCTCCCATATCTGTCCCTCCTGGATCTCTCCATCACCGCAGAGACAGTATGTTCTGTAATCCTTGCCCTGCATCTTGGCTGCAAGTGCCATACCTACTGCAACTGAAAGTCCCTGTCCCAGTGATCCTGATGACATATCCACTCCTGGAGTGTGCTTCTTGTCAGGATGTCCCTGAAGGTAAGATCCAACATGTCTGAGTGTCTTTAAGTCTTCTATTGGGAAAAAGCCTTTTAACGCAAGTGCTGCGTAGTAGCCCGGAGCTGTGTGTCCCTTTGAGAGCACGAATCTGTCACGATTCTCGTCCTCAGGATTCTTAGGATCCACATTCATCTCCTCGAAATAAAGATAAGTAAACAGGTCTGCTGCTGATAATGAGCCGCCTGGATGTCCGCTCTTTGCATTGTATACACCTGTGACAATGCCCTTGCGAACTTCTACAGCTTTTTTCTGAAGTTCTAATTTGTTCATCTCATTCTCCTTTTAACTGGATACTGTATTTGTATCATACAGAGCCATTATAACATAATTTCTTCTATTTAGAAGTACGTTTTTACATGCATTTTTCAAGAAATATTACAAGGTTTTTTCAAGGTTATCTGTGCATTTCGACCAAATATACCTGCATGGGTGTCCGGCGGATCATTGTATTCACTTTGTCCGCCTCGCAGCGCACCTGTCCACGTATCAGCCACTGATCCACTCATACAGTATGCCTGCCATCTCCCTGACATAGTATGTCGGAAGCAGCCACCATGCAGTGCTTCCGGCTATGGATCCCGTCTCTATGCCCTGTTTGTCCGCTATACGCTTTGCCCTGTACTCGTGGAATTCATTTGTCACTATATTCATCTTGTCCGGCAGTCCGTTCTGTCTGATGATCTCAGCCGAAAACTTTATGTTCTCCCTTGTGGACGTGGACTTGTCTTCCATATATATTCTCTCCGGAGCAATTCCGTGCTCTGTAAGGTATTCATACATGCACTGAGCTTCCGACATGCTCTCATCTGCGCCCTGTCCACCGGACACAACACATACAGCCTCCGGGTTCTCATCAAGATAATCCTGTGCTGCTATAAGTCTCTCTCTCAGCATAAGGCTTGGACCGCCGCCTCTGACCGCGCATCCGAGCACCACGACTGTGGCATCCTGTTTAGGCTTTACATGAGCCGCATAGACCATGTGATACGTGATGACCACAACAAGGGCAAGAGCAATGGTTACAAGCGCAAGCACGATACTGAGGCATATCTTTCCTGCTTTTTTATCCCAAAGCTTTCTGACAGATTTGTCTATCTTTGCCCTGAATACTCCATACAATGTGAGAAATGCAAACACGCCTGTTCCCAGCAGGGTTCCTATATTCACATGACAGCCTCTGAACACCGGATATATGAACATCAGCATTCCCAGCACGCCTATTATACAGAATATAACTCTCCATATATGATATCCCCGTGTACGCACCGCCACACCATCTTTTTTTATTTCTTTACTCATATCTCCATGGCTCTTCTGAGTCATTTTATCTGTCATCTATTCTATCCTCACTGTTTTTTCTCTTTTCAGCTTCTTAATACCATTCACACAGAATAACAGTGACATGACTGTTGCTATAGTCCAGCCTATCGGCCAGGCCAGCCATATTCCTGTGGCGGAACCTATAACTCTTGACAGCACTACCGCCAGCACCACCCTGAGTATCAGATCTGTAAATGTCGATGTCATGAATCTGCCCATCATGCCTGTTCCCCTTAGTATTCCATCCGCTACAAGTTTTGCCGATACTACAAAGTAGAACGGCGCCAGTATCCTGAGATACGTGACTCCCGTGTCAAGGGCAAGTCCTGTCCTGTTCTCCATAAATGGATACATGCCATAACGGCCAAAGAAGAAGTACAAAACCGCAAATGGTATGCATAGTCCCCATATGAGTTTTATTCCAGCTTTAAGTCCCTGTCCTATCCTGTCGAGCTTACCCGCGCCAAGATTCTGTGCGGTATAGTTGGATATTCCATTTCCAAGTGTTGTAAATGACGTTATGACGAGATTGTTGAGCTTTACAGCCGCCGCATATCCCGCTATGACAGAGGCTCCAAATCCATTGATGACGCTCTGAATAATTATATTTCCGACTGAGATAAAGCTCTGCTGAAGTATGCTCGGTATGGCTATGACTGCTATCTTGCCCAGCATGCTTCCTGAAAATACACAGACCTTCCCCTCAGTGCGAACTGCCGCCAGACGTCTGAACACAACTATTATCGCAAGTACAGCGCTCACGCCCTGACAGATGAATGTAGCCCACGCAACTCCATTTACCCCCATCTCAAATATCTTTACAAACAGTATATCAACGGCTATGTTGGACACCGATGAGATGGCTAGGAATATGAATGGTGTTCTCGAATCGCCCAGTGCGGAGAATATTCCTGTCGCTATGTTGTAGAAGAACAAAAATGGCACGCCCAATATGTATATGTTCAGATAAGTAAGCGAATCTCTCATCAGCTCATCCGGGGTATCAATAAGTGCCAGCAGTCTCTCTCCAAGCAGGAATCCAACCAGCATGAGAATCGCCACAAGTACCGCGCTTGCTATGAGAGTAGTCCAGACCGCAGTCTTCATCTCGCTGTATTTCTTTGCCCCGAACAGCTGGGATACTATGACCGAACAGCCTATATTGCATCCAAATGCAAATGCTATGAAGATAAGTGTTATCTCATAGCTGTTGCCGACCGCCGCCAGAGCATTTTCTCCTATGAACTGCCCCGCCACAAAGCTGTCCGCTATGTTATAGAGCTGCTGAAATATCACACTTCCGAAAAGTGGCAGACAGAATCTCCAAAGCACGGATTCAGGCCTTCCCACAGTAAGATCTTTGTTCACTTTTTTCCCTTCTTTTCTATAATTTACTCCTGTTTTCAGTTTTATTCTAAACTCGTTCACCCGGCATTACAATAGGCAAAATAGTAAACATCTTCGGCTGAACACCCGTTTTTTTGTACTTATTTCCATATATTTTTATGCATATAAAAACGACAGTACATGCCGAGATGGACATATACTGCCGGATCTTTTTATATTTTAAGTTTCTTGGTAATTACAGTATATCTATGTATTCCCCTGACAGCGCCTTGTTCATCGATCTGACAGCACAGAATTTACCGCACATACTACACGTGTCGCTGTACTCGTCATCAGGCTTTCTGCTGTCCCTGATCTCCTTTGCAGTCTCAGGATCTATGGCACATGCAAACTGTGCATCCCAGTCGAGGACACGTCTCGCATCCGCCATCTTGTCGTCTATATCTCTTGCTCCAGGTATCCCCTTTGCTATATCTGCTGCATGGGCTGCTATCTTGGATGCGACGATTCCCTGCTTGACATCGTCTACATTTGGCAGGGCAAGATGCTCTGCTGGTGTGACGTAACAGAGGAATGCTGCTCCGTTCATGGCTGCGACCGCTCCGCCTATGGCACTTGTGATGTGATCGTATCCCGGTGCTATATCTGTGACAAGAGGTCCAAGTACGTAGAATGGTGCGCCCATACAGAGTGTCTTCTGAACTTCCATGTTGGCTGCAATCTGATTGAGCGGCACATGACCAGGGCCCTCAACCATAACCTGTACATTATGACCCCACGCGCGCTTTGTCAGCTCTCCAAGTCTGACAAGCTCCTCTATCTGACATACATCCGTTGCGTCCGCAAGACATCCCGGACGACATGCATCTCCAAGTGATACTGTCACATCGTATTCCTCGCATATATCAAGGATCTGGTCAAAATACTCGTAGAACGGATTCTCATTGCCTGTCATGGTCATCCATGCAAATACAAGACTGCCGCCACGGCTGACTATATTCATCTTTCTCTTGTGTTTCTTGATCTGTTCGATCGTCTTTCTTGTTATTCCGCAGTGGAGAGTCACGAAGTCAACTCCATCCTCCGCGTGAAGACGTACCACATCGATGAAATCCTGTGCAGTAAGAGTTGCGAGATCTCTCTGATAATGAATAACGCTGTCATATACCGGCACAGTTCCTATCATAGCCGGACACTCTGAAGTGAGCTTCTGTCTGAACGGCTGTGTGTTGCCGTGGCTTGACAGATCCATGATCGCCTCTGCTCCCATCTCGACAGCACTCATAACCTTCTGCATCTCGATACCATAATCCTTGCAGTCTCTTGACACACCGAGGTTGACATTGATCTTGGTCCTCAGCATGCTTCCAACTCCCTCTGGGTTTAAACATGTGTGCTTCTTGTTGGCTGGTATCGCTACCTTGCCCTCTCCTACCAGTTTCATCAGCGCCTCAGTGGACATATGCTCTTTCTCGGCAACTTTCTCGATCTCAGGAGTTACTATGCCTTTTCTTGCTGCGTCCATCTGTGTTGTGTAATTCCTCATCTGTTCCTCCAATCTGATCCGGCTTTATAAATCTGTTCCAGATCTAATATTTGTTTCTCTTACACTTTTATAGTGGCGGAAGGTGGTGCCCCCAATCAGCCACTTTAGGGAATATCCCACTTACGTGGGTCCCTCCTTATGAAAAAAGAGACACAGGAATGCGTCTCTTCTTTCTTACATCATTATGTATGTATCAAACGTATCCCTACGGCGGCATTATCCGCATCAGGTTGTGGGTCGAAGCGTTCAGCCTCCTCTCAGCCGGCTAACTCGCCAGCTCCCCATATACTATCCAATTCTCTGACAACAAGTATACCGCTGTCAGATCGTAACATCAACATATTTTTCTGTGATGTTACACCGTATGCTGCAACTCATTACTGATCTGCATCTTTTCTAAGGTCATAATAGTGCGGAATGATATCCTCGTAATGTCCATCCGGCATTCTGAAGCCTCCCGGGATAACGCCCAGCGGAGTAAAACCAATCCTTTTATACAGATGGAGTGCATGTACATTTGATGCTACTACGGCATTGAACTGGAGCACTCCAAAGCCTTTCTTCTTTGCCATGGAGATACAGTCAAGCACAAGCTTTTCTCCTATGTGTTCACCGCGGACGTCGCGTCTCACGGCATAGCTGGCGTTACATATATGTCCGCATCTTCCCACGTTGTTCGGATGAAGTATGTAGAGTCCTACCACCTCACCACTCTCTGCGTTCTCGGCGATACCGGTATATGTCTGCTCTTTGAAAAATGCACCGCCTGATTCCGGTGTCAGGTCTTCCTCCTGTGGAAATGCTACTCCGTCATCAACAACCTGGTTCCAAATTTCTGACGCAGCGACCGCATCTTCTGTCGTGTACTCTCTTATGTTGATATTCATCTGTGCGTCCTCCTATTATGATAATATTTCACTTATATTCTATTTATTCTTTTATCATTCTGTCTGCCTGCTCACTGTGAACATATAAAGCAGTTCAGTGTGATATTGCAATTATCTCCTACAAATCCACAGCCTGCCTCACTTCCCTCTTTTTCCAGCTCACAAAGCCATACATATCATTCGCAAAGAATATGACGAAGTTTACAACTACAGGAATATATGCCGGATTCTCAAGTGACGCGAGAACCCACAAAACTATCAGAATCACATCATTTGCTGCATATCCCACCGCATAGTATGACGATCTCAGCATGGTGAGCGCAGCCGCCAGGAAACTTGTGACTATGGATATTGTGCTGAACACTATATTCGGCGTGTCAAGTATCATGAGTATATAGTAGAATACAACCATTACAAGCACCGTGCTGACAGTGAGCCATATCACATGTCTTCTTGTCAGTTTCTGTATGGCAACCTCACTGCTGTTGCCCTCCGACGGATTCTTGAACCACGTTATGGCGGACCACACCGCCATCGGCATCGTCATCCCGAGATAGGTTATCATCTCACCCCAGTAGCGAAATCTAAAAGATATGATTCCATACAATATACTAAAAACCACCATCAGTATCTGCGCCCACACATTTCCTTTTGCAGCAAATATAAGCGATGTCACGCCTATGAGTGCCGCCGCCAGTGTGAGGATGTCCAAATCTGCAGTGAGAAGATTCGATACCAGCACTATAATGAGGGAACACAGCCAGATAAGCCATTCCCGCTTAGTCAGTTTCTTTATTGGATTGTTCATTTTGTCTTTACTCCTTCTGCTCCACTGGGGTATCTTTAAACCTTCTAATACTGTGTCTTTTTCTATGCTATCTCTTACCTCCATAGCTATGTCTGCCTCCGTCTGTCTCCGTAAATATATGTATGTAAACCGTATATTATCCAAAGCATCATAATTGCTGTATATCTATAACCATGCACTCCTCAGATGCCTTAAATCCCATTGATTCGTACAGCGGTCTGCCGCTTTCCGTGGCATCAAGACTTATCTCCGTGGCACCATGTACACGCGCATCCTCTATAAGCATATTCACAAGCTGCCTGGCGATTCCTCTCCTCCGATAGTCCTTTTCTGTATATACATTCATGAGATGTGCTCTCTTTCCAGAAGTATGAGAAAATGTTGGCATAATTTCAATATAAGACATACTGGCACACGCCACACATCTTCCGTCATCGACAGCTACAACAGTTGTCTGATCACCTTCAAGAAAATATCTCCTGCTGTTTGTCACCAATTTATCGTCAAATATATAATCAACTGGAAGATCATTGACTATCCTAAGCATGGACAATCTGACATTCATCAACATATCTATATCGCTCGCGTCCGCCATCCTATATTCCATAATATCCCCCTAATCAGTCCTTGACATTTGCTAACCTCCTGTTATAATAACACAAGTCGGACGGTATGTTGAATATTAATATACCTTGCAAGGTGTTCTGCAGATGCAGTATTCCCGGATGGAACATGAATCGCGATACAATATATCAGAATTTTCATGAGCCAGATAAGATGATTATCTTATCTGGCTCTTTTTTTTGCGGCTGGCAGGTTAATGTGTCCCCGCAATCATGTGCCTTTCCGATTTTCAATTATAAACTTTTTTTATTAAGGAGATTTACAAATGAATCTGTTAAAAGACGATCTGAAAAAGCTTTACTTCAAATTCCTCATTCCTTCCCTTGGAAGTGCCATGGTCATGTCCATATACACCCTAACTGATGCCATCGTCATCGGCAAAGGTGTTGGAGCTGATGCCCTGGCCGCTCTGAGCATCACAACGCCTCTGCTGTGCATACTTATGTCAACCGGAATTCTCTTTGGCGTAGGTGGATCAGTGCAGATGAGCGTGCACAGAGGAAGTGGCAACACAGTCAAATCTAACCGCTACTTCACCGTGTCATTCATGATGATCGCGGCCATCACCGCGCTGCTGTGGATACTGTACATAACATGCATGCCATCACTGCTGAGGCTCATGGGTGCAAATGCCACTCTATACCCATATGCCATGTCATACATGCACTATATAAATATGTTCCTGCCGGTTGCAGTATTTTCCAACTTCATAGCTATATTTGTGAGGGCTGACAATGATCCGAACCGAGCCATGGCAGGCGTCCTGCTGGGCGGAGTGTTCAATATCGTGATGGACATCGTACTGGTATTCCCGCTGAAGCAGGGAATCGGCGGAGCCGCACTTGCCTCTGTTATCGGTATGCTGATCCAGGTACTTGTCGCCTCATCGCATTTCCTCAGCAAGAAGAATGAGCTGCGTTTCATAATGCCACACAGGATCCTGAACAGCATGAAAAATATTGTGACAGCCGGTATCCCGAGCTTTTTCAATGAATTTGCAAATGGATTTATAGTGCTGCTGTTTAACATACAGATATTGAAGTACTGCGGCGAGAATGCCCTGTCCATATACAGCGTCATCTCCAACTGCGTCATCCTGTTCAACTCTCTGTTCACAGGAGTTGGTCAATCCGTGCAGCCTGTGATCTCGACCAACTACGGAGCAGATAACATAAGCAGAATAAAAACCATAAAAAGAATGGCTTACACAACCATCCTGATCATGGGCGTGCTGTTCTCACTTATTGGAATACTTTTTCCACGAACATTGTGCAATGTATTTATAGATATGAATGAAGGCCTTGGTGTCATTGCTGATCTTGGTGTCAGAGCGTACTTCTTTGCATTTGTGCCATTTGGGATCAACCTGATGACCTCCTACTATCTTCAGGCCATACTGAAATCCGGGCAGTCGCTGTGTATATCACTGCTCCGAAACATCATACTCAGCAGCGTGTGTATACTGACGTTCCCAGTTTTGACCGGTGGCAACAGCTTGTGGTTTGCTGCACCTGTGACCGAGGCTGTGACTCTTACTGTCAGTCTGGTATTTCTGGCGCAGGAATCCCAAAGGCAGGGTAGCCATTAAATGTGTATGCAAATTAGGCGATACGAGGTATAATGGATATGTTGACTTTAACAATAGGGATTAGGGGGTATAAGGCGAAAATGCACGAAATGGATTTGATTGAATTCCTTATTAAAGAAGGACACACTGATATTGCAGAAAGTATTAAAGACTACCGAAAAAATACTATTAAAATGTGTGTGAAGGATGTGGAAAATGTAATTGCAAAAGGCACAAGTAAAATCGGCGGCTTTCCCGATCTTCCGCCCGAAATTCCATATCCCACAATGTCGGGCTATTCCTGCAAGCGCGGAGATGACACTGAGCGGTACGAAAAATCAGCAATGCAGCTTGTTGCTCAAATCAATCTTGCGGACATTGCCGACTTGGATATTGAAAACAGGCTTCCGCACACGGGTATTTTATATTTTTTCTGGAGCGGAGAAATCGACTCAATTCACCAGACCAACAAATGGGTTGAAAGCGTTGCTGACGACCCTGAAAATTCGGCTTATCACAAGGTGATCTGGTACAATGGCGACCTGTCAAATTTAAAGAGAACTGAGCCGCCTGTTCCATATTATTCAAAGTATTTTACAGAAACTTTTGAGGAAAAGGCTGTCGAGTTTGGACTCACCACAGATTATCAGCCACTGGGAGATGTGCTTGACTGTGACCTATTTGACCGTCTTGAAGAAGTTGCTCCAGATTATGATATCGAATATCTTTCGTATGACGGAAACAAATTATTCGGTTATCCTACGGGGGGTAATATTCCGGATGTAAACGCAAAAACTCATCTGCTGTTTCAATATGGTTACAACATTGGTTGTCTATGGAATATCTTTTGGATCATTTCAGATGAAGATTTAAAGAACCGCAATTTCGACAAAGCGGTCTTTAGTTTCGATTTGGACTAATAACTATAATTCTAAGTAGGAGCAGAACACTCCTGCTCCTACTTGGTATAAATTCAGTGCTTTATACAGAATTCGCAGCCACCTTTTTGTCCGATGCAGCTCTTGCAATCGGAGCCCACTGCATACACATCTTCACCCGCGATCAGATATGTTCCTACAAGACTCATCTTCGGTGACATGTGTTCTCCGTTCCATGACACGCCTGCCTGCGATGAATCCATAAGCCCCAGCAGCTCAGGTACTGCCTCCATGCCCATTCCATAGTATCCTGGACCGAACGACGGACTGCAATACTTCTTCTCATATACACTGTTCTTTCTCTCAAGATATCCTTGCAGCCACCCTCTTATGACATCCATGCATGCCATCTGAAATGCCTCCATGTAATACTGGTCAAGCACAGAACCAGTGTTTTCCAGATCTACAACCGGTGCATGAAATGCATAAATGTAACCTTTATCAATAAGACTGATGTCAAGCTGTGTCAATATTCCGCACTCTATCTTTTTCCCACAAAAAGTAAAATAGCCGGGGCAAATGCACTCAGGAGCAAATTCCTGTAAAAGAACATCCACCGCACAAGATCCAGACATATCTTTCATAACCTCATCCAATATTCTGTCAATATTGATCTGATGCTCATACTTCATATCTGCATCTATTTCATTTATATGGGTAATCTGTATCAATCGTTCTTTCACCTGAGTCTTGAGCTTTCGAAGATCTATATGCAAAAGCTCATCTTCCCTCTGAAGGCGTCCAATAACCATATCATACATCTCTGGCTGATGTACTAAAAGACAATTACTGCAATCTTTTATCCGCTGCCCTTTCCGGCTGATCACATACTCAGGATTACCTAGGCACCGTTCCTCGCGATAAAGTGGGCAGTAGCAGAACATGCAATTAAAGTTCTCTACTTTCTCCACTTTATGACACGGGAAAAACTCACATTGTGTATTCTGAAAAAATTTATAACTATTTTCCATAATATATTATGCCGTTTTATTTTTCTGTTTTTTCATTTTTTTCTTAACTATCTCTACACCTGCATAAATCAGGAATCCAGCAAGTGACATGATCAGCCCCAGCCTCAAACCTGGCGTATGATAAACCATTTGTACTGTATGCTTACCCTTATCAAGTTTTATTCCCATAAAAGTATCTGCAAGCTCATCAATTTTAACCTCTTTACCATCCACAACAGCAGACCATGCATCTTCATAAGGTATTGAAAGCAGTATTTCTGTATCATCGTCAACATCTACTTCACCAGTAATTCTATTTTTAGAAATTTTTAAATCTGTTTTATATCCAGTGTTAAGAATATTGATCGCTTTTTCAAACACATCTGTATTCAGCTGCGATACATACAATGTATGCTTCTTGTCCCTATTGGTTTTTCTCTTTATAACTAAATCTATTTGATCTCCAGCCTTATATTCACCAATGTACATGCTGTTGATTTCAAACCTGTGACATGCATTCTGAATCAACTCGCCATTTACATATACCTCACAATTGTTATCATATAAGCTACTATGTGTTTTGCTTCCATCAACAAACACGTATACCGGTCCATCTTTTTTTACATCCAATTTCCATTCTTCATTACCATTCTTGTCAGTATGTATATATTCTGAATCAACATTCTCATATACATCTACTTCTTCACCAAGCATAGCGGATAACAGGTTCTGCTGATTTTCAAATGGGTCATTGCCAAATGAAACCTTCTTTATATCGTCATTCACCGGATAGCCGAGGGGCAAAGCGTATTTATTTTTATATACCTGTGCATACTGAGTCTTCAGATCCGTTTTCTCGTATCCTGATGCCGGACTCTTTAATTGGACATATTTTATTGACAGCAAAGAATCTGTCAGCAGCATAGGACTATTCCAATATGTCTCACGTAAAAAAAGCTTCTCCCCAGGGATATCAGAATATCCCATATAAGCTAGAAATCTGTCAACATTAAAATCATAAGCTGAACTATAATGCTCTATGCTATTATAACCATACAGCAGTGACTCCCCCGTCGCTATATCTCTTCCAATAGTCTTTAGATAATTATAATCATTTTCATATCTGAAAAAGCTTCCCTTCTCAGTATCATTAAGACTATCGACTATATTCTCGGCAGCAACTGTGTAATCAGAAAAACTCCTTGCATCATTATTGTATTCAGAAAAAGCAATGTACACATTATAACCGGCTTCTATCGCAGTCAGGCATGCCACTCCAAAGCATACTACCTTGGAAACATTTTTTCTATTGTTACCACATAACAGCACTATTATCCCTATACCAAAAATTGCCATATAAATAATGACTATATTACGCGGTGAATTTATTTTCTTTATATAATATAAAAATGCCAAACCTACTGCAACAACCCCCATTGCAGAAGCTACTTCTTTTTTTGATACCTGGTCTTTTTCCCATAATTGAACCTCTCTTGCAGCGATCATTATCATTACAAAAGAGAGTACAAAACTAAATCTGAAGAAGTATGAAGTGCTTCTAACAAAGGCTGTCCACACAAGTTCTAAATCTCTAAGACAATAACAGCTGCACAACAAAGCAAGCAGACATGCCATACAGATTTTTTCTTTTTTCTTCACAGCAGAATTAAAGAAAAATGCAACAACAGCAATAAGAACGATGGTTCCCGTAAAAATAGGGGGTGCATCCTGCGCATTCACTTTCGCACCAACATCAAATCCACTAAGGAACTGTGTTATATCCATATTAACTATACGGCTCAATCCAACGGTATTATTTGTTGCAATTCCTCCAACAAGCGCCATACACGCAGGAAGAAGTATACACAGACTCGCCAACACTCCACATAACATTGTTACTATATATCTAAATATACTTTTCCATTCTGTTTTCAACGCTTTTTTTATACTAAAGTCATTTGCATTAAGATATTCAACAATAAATAGTATTCCTGACATCAGACATACCATATAGCCAGTGTACCAATTACAGAAAATTGCAACGAATACAGAAGTAAATAGCAGTCCCGTTTTCTTCTTATCAACGCACTTCCATACTCCTAGTGCTATCAATGGCAAAATAATAACTCCATCAAGCCACATAACGTTTCTACAATTATACACATTATATTCCATAAGTGCATATAACGATGATAATACAAGGCCTGGTATCACCGATATTTTGAACCTTTTATCAACATATATGTATCCTGTTATTCCACACAAACCAATTCTGAGCAAAATCATAAATGCCATAAACTGTGGTATCTGCGCCTTTGAAAAAAACACAATAAACAAATTTAATGGACTAGACAAATAATAAGCTACTATCCCTATCATCCTGCCGCCAAGTGCTTTTCCTGTAGAATATTCTATACCTGCATTTCCATGAAACACATCCCATAAATATCCATAATAGTCCTTATACTGTAGCAATGAATCCCAGATCATCGTAGACTTATTACCAAATGGTACCACTCCGCACACAGCCATAACAATCAACGTTATAATAACCGGTAAGAAAAATGCCAATGCAATGATGATCATTTTTTGTCTTAGAGTTTTTTGCTTACTCATCAATCTCCTCCTGTAATCCACATCTTTATTATCAACTATCTATAGCTTGACAATATCTAAAAAGCAATTAATTATCTGATTGCCCTGTTTTTCGCAGCACCCATAAACATGATAACCGGAACCACTATTCCAACGATCATCATAATCACTGCTATCAGTTTGCTGTCACCGGACACCAGTGTCACTATACCGCTTATTATCGCAAGTATCACCAGAAATGCTGCCCATACAACTATGGCAGACGCCTTTGCAACCTTGTTGCTTCCGGCTATTCCAAATATACCGCCTATGATGGCCGCAAGCGATGCTATTCCGGCCACAACGCCACATACGACAGCCTTTGTCGATGGCTCATCTGCAAGCACAAGCTTTGCAATGTCATAATATCCGGCATTTACAAGCCCCCATATGAGCATGATGAGCGACGATGCCGTCACCATTCCCTTTCCAGGTAATTTTTCCATAGATTATTTCTCCTTTTTCATTCTCATATCACTGTCTGCTCCACACATAACAGAAGGCCTGTGTTCTGGCTGCAAACTTCTCAGTCTTGAGCAGTTCTCTTACCTCTGCCTTTGTGTACCATCCCGGAGTGATCTCCTCCAGAGTTGAAGTACTCGGCTTGAACTCGCCTCTCGCCTTGCCTACAACACACATATTTGTCTCATTTGAAAATCCTACAGCACTGTAGCTTGTCCCTATTGTGTCACTGATCTCGTACAGCTCAAGTCCCGTTTCCTCCATAAGCTCACGTCTGGCACTGACCTCAGGAGTCTCCCCCGGATCTATGAGTCCGGCAGGGAAATTATATACCCATTCACCCGGAGCAAGTCTGAACTCCTTATCTATAAGGATTCTCTCATCTGCCTCGTCTGTGGCGATGATGACCACCGCATCTGCTGCCTTGCCATGAAGTCCCTCGAAATCGGTGATTTCTCCATTCCTGCTTATCATCTCATAGTTCTTAACTATTCCGTCTACAGTCTCGTACTGAACATCGTATCGTGTGATGAACTTTCCCTGTTCTTTCTTTTCAATTCCTACAAATTTCAAAACACTTTCTCCTCTACTTGCAAAGCTCTGCCACAACCTGATTGATGACCTTGCCGTCTGCCTTGCCCTTGAGTTCAGCCATAACAGCCTTCATGATCTGGCCTTTATTCTTTGTTGCTATCACATCTGCAAATTTTGTTGTGAGGATATCTCTCACCTCATCCTCTGACAGAAGTTTTGGCGCATACTCGTTGAACACATCATATCTTGCCTTGTACTGCTCCAGAAGATCTGTTCTGTCTGCAGGGCAGGTATCGATCTGCTCTTTTACAGACTTGATCTCCTTGAGGATAACACTGTCAACTATATCCTCAGGAATGTTGTCTCTGCAGCCGTTATCGATTCCGACCTTCTTAACTGCTGATACGAGGGATGAGATGCTGTCCTTTCTCTCCTTATCCCTTGCCTTCATTGCTGCTATCATATCCTTCTGTAACTTCTCAAGTGTCATTTTTATTTCCTTCTTTCTTTATTTTTATCACTTTTTTATTTTATACCATATTGAACGCTGCTTTTGCAAAACAACATTCTCTGCCTGAAGCTGTTCCAATTTCTTCTGAATATCTGCTTTTTCTGCCTGAAGTTCTCCAAGTTTTGCCTGAAGATCAGATTTCTCCTTCTCAAGTTCTTTTATCCGGATACCCCTGTCAGCCTTTTCCTTATATGTCTGCTGTAGTTTTGCATTTATCTCCGACTTTTCCTTGTATGTTCTTTGAAGCTTGGCATTTATCTCTGACTTTTCCCTGTGGGCACGCTCATTTTCTTCAATGCGTTTCTTTAATTGTCTGGAATTTCTACCAATCTCATCCCTCAATTCTCTGCGTTCTTTTTCATGACATTCACATACCCTGATCAGTGCATCCTCTACCGGCTCTCCATCATATTCAAGAATCTTCTTCGCAAGTGCATTATCTCCATATTCAGGTTTAAGCCATTTCTCTATCTTCTGTAACTGAACGTCATTCTGATCAGCATTCACATTCTTATGGTAAAGTCCCACTTCCTGTGATCCCGGTAAATACCGGAGATCCTCACATGGCATAGCCGCCACAACCGGAACTTCTGACATGATTTCTATAAGCTTGAGCCAGATGTCATCCGCCCACAGGCACATATCCACCATCTTGGCTTTGTCGAACCATTTATCATCATAAATTCCTGGTGGGTATAAGGTTCCTGCGCCTCCGGTTGCAAACAACTGCATCTTTGGCCTGTACAGACAGGCATCAGTCTCCTTCATCCAATATCTATATGGAAGCAGCTCTCCTTTCTCCGATATGACCATCCAGTGTGTCCTCACCGCAGACACCGCATCCGGATACTGCAGGTATGACATATACAGATTCTCCAGCATGTATGGGGAATATTGCAGATCGTCATCTATCGTCACGACCACGTCGTCCGTGAACTCCTGCAGCGCATAGAAATACTTCTTGTGCGGTTTCAGATCATCGCACCATCTGACCTCCAGCTTATCCTCAGACTGTAGTTTTCTGAGATCATCCGGGAGATCGTCATCCTTATTCGGGAACTGCTCCTCCGCCAGCCACAGAACGATCTTATCTGCCTTTCTGGTCTGTGAATATATCGACTCAAGCATCTGTGCTATGCCTGCTATTCTCGCAGGATAGGATGTGAGTGACACTATTATCCTTCTTGTTTTGAGCTTTTTCAGCTCCGATGAATCATGTTTCTTCATGATGGAATATTTGCGGAATAACTTGTCATCATTGAGTCCCTTCTCTGTCAATCCGTCAAATATCTCACTGTTAAATACGCTGTGCGCTTTCTCGTAAAACTCTATTCTCTCTGCAGAATCCAGTTCTCTGCAATACTTCTCATAATTGTCCACATACTGACGTATGGCAAAGTACATAACAGCATTCCACAGATCAGTCCTGTCTGCCATGCCCTTCACATGCTCCGTCACACAGTCAACGGTCTTCGGAACATCCGGCAGCTTCTCATCCTCACTCTCAGGAACAACATTCCTTGAAAATGTCAGATCATTTACATATACTATCTTTGCCGCCGCTGCGGCTCCAAGTGCCGAGTATAATATCTCGCTGTCACAGCCTGCACAGTGCAGACCCGCATCCATTATAAACTGCTTTCTATAGAGCTTATTTCCAACCAATGGACGTGCCACATTCATTATCCTGCCACGGCAGTCCCTCCAGCTAAACACCTTCTTTCCGCCGTGAACCCACTCAAAATGTACACCTCTTCCGAAGGTCTTCCCACCGTCACTGTCTATAAGCTCGCAGTTCGAAATCACCATGTCCGACCCGCTCTGCTCTGCGGCGTCATGCAGCTTCTCCAGCATGTTCTCCGGATAAACCTCCGAGCCATCCACGAACAGTATATATTCTCCATGCGCGCGCTCAATCCCCGCGAATCTGTCCGCTTCTATTATCTCGTACTCCTTAAATGTCTGTCCAGCCAGCTTTTCATGGAATGTATCCGCACTGCCTCCGGCTGTAAAAATCAATGATATAACCGGCTTCATAACCCGATACTCCTTTCATTGAACATCATCCTACTGCTGTCCGTCATGATGTCCCGACTCTAGGTCTGTCAATAAATTTTATATCTTAAGTATTTCCGATAGATTCTTCTGTATTCCTGCCGCAACCTCAGGCTTATTCATGGAATACACATGTATATGCTTCACTCCATTTGCCATGAGATCTATGATCTGGTCTGTGGCATATGCAATTCCCGCCTGCCTCATCGCAGCCTCTGTATCGCCAAATGCATCGACTATGCTCTTGAATCTCTCCGGCACGTTACAGCCTGAGAGCTTGACAGCATTCTTGACCTGTACTCTTCTTGTTATAGGCATAATACCCGGTATGATCGGCACTGATATTCCCGCCTCTCTGATTCTGTACATGAAATTAAAGAATATGTTGTTGTCGAAGAACATCTGGGTCGTGAGATAATCACATCCAGCATCGACCTTTTTCTTAAGCCCAATTATGTCTTCGTGCTTATTTGCCGAGTCTGGGTGTACCTCAGGGTAACATGCTCCGCCCACGCAGAAATCTCCTGTCTCCTTGATGAGCTCCACCAGCTCTGATGCATGTGAGAACTCTGCAAATACCTGTCCATCATAGTTCTTCGGTATATCGCCGCGGAGAGCAAGTATATTCTCTATACCGGCATTCTTCATGTCAGCAAGCGCAGTCCTGATTCCCTCTTTGCTGGCACACACGCATGTCAGATGTGCTATGGTCGGCACGTCGTACTTCTCCTGGATCTCCTGGGCAAGCTGGATCGTATGTCCCTTGGTGCTTCCCCCGGCACCATATGTAACGCTCATGTAATCCGGCTTAAATGCCGCTATACCAAGCGCCGCTGCCTCAACATCCGCAAAGTCTGTATCCTTCTTTGGCGGGAACACCTCAAATGAGAGTGTCGCCTTGTCCTGTGTTATCAAATCTCTTATCTTCATGTACTACCTCTGTATATTTGACTATTACTGTTTATTTCAATCTGGACTCATTTATATCCGGACTCATTTGTATCCGGTCCCGATAAATAATTTTGTTTTTTTGCTTACAACTCTTCAAGCAGCGCCGGAATATCCATAAGTTTTTTCACCTCATAGTCCGGATGTATATCCGCCGCCTGCTGACCATCAGGGTTGAACCATATCGTCCTTATCCCAGCATTTATTCCGCCCTGAATATCTGATGTCAGACTGTCTCCTATGATCACAGTCTCATCTGCCTTTATCTCTGGTCTCCTACCAAAGCAATAGTCAAAGAATTCTCTGGACGGTTTCTCCGCTCCGGCATCCTCAGATATGAATATATCCTCAAAATATTTTACTATACCGCAGTCTGCCATTCTTCCAGTCTGTACGTATGCTCCGCTATTTGACACAATGTACAGCTTGTATCGTCCATACAAAGTATCAAGCAGCTTTATCGTATCAGGGAATACAAATCCCTTCTGGCTGAGCTGATCCTCATAGTAGGCTGTCGCCTCTGCAGCAGAGTAGTCAACTCCCAGCTCTGCAAATAGTATCTCGTATCTGCTCTCCTTCACCTGCTGCCTTGTGAGCAGCCCCTGTTCAAGCAGCTTCCATCTTGATTTGTTGATCTCGCTGTATCTGGATATGACCTTTTCTGTAGGCTCCACCCCTATATGCCTGAGCATATTTGAGAGCGCTCTGCTCTCGCTGCGCTTGAAGTCCAGCAGTGTCTCATCCAGATCAAACAATATGTTCTGTACCATATAAATTCCTTATATCTTTCTTTTCAAATTCATATGCTGACTTATCAGTGTCTGTCGTTATGATTCTGCATTTTATACATTACTCTTATGCGCAGCTGCCGGATTTTTCCAGTGCGCACATTCTTAAATATTATATTCCACTCACCAGATAATAGCAATAGAGCCGGTTACAAATCTTCTGCTGTGACCGCCCTCTCTTCGGCAATCCCGCACGATCCGCAACCGGCTCTGTTCCGTCTATTTTATTAAGTTTATTTGTATTTCAATTTACTTCATGCTCTTGCTGAGTCCGCTCATTGCGATCTCTGACAACTGTTTTCTGTAGAGAAGTGAACTGATTAAATACTCTATAACACCACCCAAAAGGATGGCCGCATATCCAAGAACAGCAAACTTTACAAGCCCAAGACTTATAACATCTGATATATGACTGATTGTTGACATGCAGGTCATTATCACCAGCATAAACACAATAAAGCTTGCCACAAAATATTTGTAACATACACCGCAGAATATCATAGCTCCGAACAATATAAATATGATCATAAACAATGTATCCTGATAGTTTTCTGTATTCTCCGGATACATTCTGATAAGTATATATTTCTCCACAACAAGTATTGTGAAAAGTACAAGATACACAACTGTGCTGACGATCACTGGCATTCCCACCTCCAGTTTTCTCTTCATCACGCTTGACTGCACATAGTCCGATGCATTCATGTATATTATCATCTGATAGGCAAACATTCCAGTCAGCATAAAATAGAAACCGCCCAGAATATTCGTTCCGTGTGATGATATTTCAATCAATAAACCTATTGCAGTGAATAACCCCAACATCATCACATTTGTCTTTAACTTATATCCATATCTAAGAAGTTTAAAACCAAGTATCAAATCTTTCATCCCTTAATCCTCCTTGTCTAATATATATCATTTCTCCCGCCGGCAGGCGGGGCGGATAGTCTAAGCCGTTTCCGGCCTTGAACAACAATCTGTTAATCCATATCCAGATAAGACGCCTCAACCTTGCAGTACATATGTCTGCGCGTCACATATATTCCAACCGGCAGCAATACCGCCAGTGCTGTAACTATGAGCCATGTAAACTTCTGCAATTCCGAAGATATCGTTATATATATAACCGCAGCTCCCGATGCTCCTGATGACAGCATGGACAGCAGACTCATGACCTGAACATTCTGGACATATCTCGTAATGTTCAGCGCCCACACGGAAATATCTGCTGTGAGCAGTATCGACAGGCAAAGCAGTCTTACCGGGTTACCCACCATAATTTCATATGGTACGGCCACTATCACCATGCATATCGCGATCCTCGCCGGTCGGGCAAGCAGATCCGCCGTAAGCGCATTCCGTAACATGGCTTTCCCCTTTGTTGACGTCTTCAGATAATCCATTCCAAGGCAGCCCTTCACACATATTGCACCGAATCCCCAATAATCAGCCATAACCTCGATCGCAGTCATGAGCGCCGCTCCCACACCGAGCATGACCGCTGTTACATAATATTTTCTCACTCCTATATCGATCAATGCCAGTATCACCCCCAGTATGATCGGTATCAACACATTACACACTAGCCGGTATTTTCCATTCGTGATGGCTCTGTAATCCTTTATCATCATCATAATTACGCTCCTATAAATACGTGAAACACTCTAAGCTGTTTTTACTTTAATACCATTTTTGTATTATTCTTCATGACCGCAACACTTATCTGAAACAGCGATGGTATCTCCTTGCTCACATTCATTCCGGCAAGCTTGTCCAGATTCTCTGCAAGACAGATTCCCTCAAAACCATATGGATTCTTAGTCATGGTATAAAGGATGTTTGATGCCACCTCCGCATCCTGGGCATCTCCCTTTATCAGTATGTATTTCTCCTTCAGGTCCTCCACAAATCCGCACTCGACCACATTTCCATGTTCCATGATGATCGCATAATCAGTGATACTCTCCATATCGGATATATTGTGTGTTGAGAACAATACACTCTTCTCCCCCGCTCCGTCGCTTATATAATCGCCGATCATCTGACACAGCTTGTCTCGCATAAGAGGATCAAGAGGCGATGCCGGCTCATCGAGCAGCAGCAGGTCTGTATCCCTCGCCATAACCCCGGCAAGCATCAGCTTAGTTCTGGTTCCATCAGAGAGTGCTGAACACTTTTTCTTCAGAGCAACACCGTCCGGGGAATCAGGAAATATCGCAAGTTCTCGGCAATATCTTTCGAACTCGTCCCTGTCAAAATTGTCAAAGAGCAGACTGCTTATCTCCTCCACATCAGATACAGTCCACTGTGGAAGGTAATATCTGCCTGTTCCCGTATAGCCTATCCTGTTCTTTACATCCGCCCTTCTCTCCTTTTCCTCCGATGAATACTTGTCAAAGAAAGTCAGCTCACCTTTGTAATCAAGCCTTATTCCTGAAAGCATATTGAGAAGTGTCGTCTTTCCCGCTCCATTTTCACCGATGAGTGCTGTCGCAAATCCCTTCGGCACCCTCAAATCAGGTATATCCAGTGTAAATGTCTTAAACTTTTTGGAAATATTCTCCCCTTTTACAGCGCAGTCATAATTCATCATCCAATCCTCCATTAAACCTTAAACTCTCTTCATGTCTTTCTTTTACCCTATTTACTGTCCGCTTTGTTTTCTGTACGCTTTGTTCTCTGCCTGCTTTGTTCTCTGTCTGTTTTGTTCCCTGCCTGTCAGATTGTCAATCCTGTACCATAAGCAAGGCATCAAGCATATTCTTTAGTTCATCGTCCGACAAACCCGCAATACGTGCCGCAGCTATGGCCTCCGTCAAAGATGCCTCGACCTTTCGAAGATGCTGCTCTATCAGCATCTCACTGTCCTGTGCATTCACATAAAAGCCCTTGCCCTGTTCAGCCGTGACCAGCCCTTCCTGTTCTAACAGCTCATATGCTTTCATGGTTGTGATAACACTTATCTTCAGATCCCGCGCCAGTCCTCTGATAGACGGCAGATATTCGCCCTGGGCATATTTGCCCGCCAGAATGTCCGACTTGAAGCTGTCTGCTATCTGCTGATATATAGGCACTCCTGAGTTCTGAGAAAGTCTCATATGTACACCTCCTTAAACTGTTCTCAACTGTTTATATGTTATATATACGCTATGTACGGATATGTGTCAACAACTTTTTACTCTAAACCCTAAAATAATAATATCTTCATCTCCTTGTCCACGCAAAAAACCCCCGCCGGCACTGATCTGTTCGGTACCGGCGGGGATTTATCTGTCATATTATTCTATTGTTCAAGCGGGCATGTTATCTGGAACATCTCCTCACACACCTTGTGTACAAGTCTGGCTGTCTCTGTGTCTGCCAGCTTGTAATATACCTCCTTGCCCTCTCTGCGGCTCACGATCAGGCCGCTGCCCTTGAGCTGCTTCAGGTGGTGCGATACGGCCGGATCACTCATCTCCATGGCCGCCGCTATGTTGCTGACACATTCCTCGAGGTGGCACAGCATCCAGAGTATCCTGAGCCTTGTGCCATCGCTGAGCTGTTTGAATATATCTGCCATGCTGCTGCAATCTTCCACAGACGGCATGCATTTTATGATCTTGTTCTCATTGTCGCAGTGACAATGCGGCAAATGTATCTCTCCCATGCGGTCTCCTCCTATTCTTTGAAGCTCAGTGCTCTTGTCGCATTTAATACCGCAAGGATCATAACTCCTACATCTGCGAATATTGCCCACCACATGTTGACAAATCCAACTGCGCCCAGTGCAAGGCATGCAAACTTGATCACAAGTGCAAATACTATGTTCTGGTGTACGATCCTGAGTGTCTTCTTGGATATCTTCATGGCTGTCGCTATCTTTGCAGGATCATCATCCATGAGGACGATATCCGCAGCTTCGATAGCTGCATCGGAACCAAGGGCTCCCATGGCGATTCCTATATCTGCTCTCGAAAGTACAGGGGCGTCATTGATTCCATCTCCGACAAATGCAAGCTTCTCCTTCTCTCCCTTGGCTGCGATGAGCTTCTCGACCTCATCCACCTTGTCTCCAGGGAGAAGTTCACTTCTCACCTCATCCACGCCAAGCTCGCTTCCGACTGCATCTGCAACCTTCTTCGCATCACCTGTGAGCATGACTACCTTCTCCACGCCTGCTGCCTTGAGACCACTTATAGCCTCCTTTGCATTTGGCTTGACAACATCTGATATGAGAATATATCCTGCATACTTTCCATCCACGGCAACATGTATCTCTGTTCCAACCGATGTAGGAACCGCTGCCTGTATGTTCATCTGCTTCATGAGCTTGACATTTCCTGCGGCAACCTCATGACCATCAACAACCGCTGACACACCGTGTCCGCTGATCTCCTTTGCGTCTGTGACCCTGTTGTTGTCGATTTCCTTGCCATATGCCTCCTTCAGGCTCTTGCTGATAGGATGGTTGGAATAGCTCTCGACCAGCGCTGCCTTTTCAAGAAGATCAGCTTCGCTCATTCCTCCCTCAGGATGTATCTCTGTAACCTGGAACACACCCTTTGTGAGTGTTCCTGTCTTATCGCACACGACATACTTTGTGTATGAGAGAGCCTCAAGATAGTTGGAACCCTTGACCAGAATACCCTTTGCCGAAGCTCCGCCGATTCCTCCAAAGAAGCTCAGTGGAATGGATATTACCAGTGCACATGGACAGCTTATAACAAGTGTTGTCAGTGCTCTGATGATCCACTTGGACCATGCTGCAGGATTACCCATGATAATGTTTACCAATGGCGGAAGCACTGCAAGTGCAAGTGCTGCTATACATACAGCCGGCGTGTAATACTTTGCAAATCTTGTGATGAAGTTCTCTGATCTGGACTTCTTCATGCTTGAGTTCTCAACGAGATCAAGGATCTTAGATACGGTCGACTCTCCAAACTCCTTGGTTGTCTCGATCTTTATAAGTCCGTTGAGGTTGACGCATCCACTGATGATCTCATCACCCACATGAACCTCTCTAGGTACGCTCTCACCTGTGAGGGCACTGGTGTTGAGTGATGAAACTCCCTCAACAACCTTTCCATCGATAGGTACTTTCTCTCCAGGCTGTACAACTATGACTGTTCCGATCTGAACGTCATCCGGATCAACCTGTTCCAGCTTGCCATCCTTCTCTATGTTGGCATAATCCGGACGGATATCCATAAGTGCGGTAATGTTCTTTCTGCTCTTGCCCACCGCGTAGCTCTGGAACAGCTCACCTACCTGGTAGAACAGCATAACCGCTGATGCCTCCTTGTACTCACCGAGCACCATGGCACCTACAGTGGCAATCGCCATGAGGAAATTCTCGTCAAATACTTCTCCGTGTATGATTCCGAGAAACGCCTTCTTAAGTATATCGTAACCGATGATGAGATATGGAATCAGGTACGCCACGATCTCTATACATCGCCACATAACTGACGGATTCTCAAGATCCACCATCCCGGTCTTGTCAAGCACCGTAAATGTGACAGCCATGGCAACCAGAAGAACCGCCGATATTATAATTCTTCTGAGCACTTTTTTCTGTTTCTTTGTCATAACATCCTCCTATCTGATAGAGCACAGATCTTTCACAGTTAGCCGTGACTAAACAACCTGCTATACCATAATCCGGCAGTCAGCATGCACATGCATAACCGCCTTTGGTTACATAAAGATCTCGCAGTCAGGCTCAACCTTCTTACAAGCCTTAAGTACGTTCTTCATAACCTCAGCCTCGTCAGCTCCGTCGTCGAACTCAACGCTCATCTTCTGTGCCATGAATGCTACAGTTGCATCCTTAACACCTGCTACCTTCTTTGTAGCCTCCTCCATCTTTGCTGCACAGTTTGCACAATCAACTTCAATCTTATACTTCTTCATAATAGTTATCTCCTTTTCATTGTTCTCATTGAATCTATGAACATTTAAACATGTATTTAATTATATGTCAACAGTAAAATGCTATTCTTTTTAAAATTTATTTATATGAACATCTGTGCATTTTAAAAAAACCTGTGTATATAACATATACACAGGTTTTTGTTCCAGATATATCTGATTCCAATTTCAGATCATGTTTCAGCTCCTACTTCAGATCCTCCACAAGCTCATAGAGAGCGATCGCTGAGTTGAAGTTATCAGGTATGATCTCATCACTTGGGATGACAACTCCGTACTTATCTGCTATCTCTGAAATGATAGAGATGATATCGAGTGACTCCAGGATTCCGTCGTCAACGAGTGCCTCCTCATTTTCAAAATCAACATTTGGCTTGATCTTCTTGAGCATCTCAATAAATTCTTTCATTGTTCAATTCTCCTTTGTATGATCTTCTCTGCAAACCATCTATACGTTCTGCTCTGCAAGCTTTCTTACTTCCTTTCGCAGAACTGAACCCTTGAACGTCTTTGGTATACTTTCAACATAGATATACTTTCTTGGAAGCTTGTAGCTCTCAAGTCTGTCAGCAAGAAAGCTTTCAAAATCAGCTTCCTCATAGCCATCCTTCTGCACGACCAGTATGACCGGAAGCTCTCCGGTGATCGGGTCTTTGATTGAAGTGTAAGCCACATCATCTATATGCTCATATCCAAGTGCAAGGTCTTCTATCTCTGCAGGAGATATCTTGCTTCCACCATAGTTTATCACATCATCGGCCCTGCCTACAAGTATGCAGTCGCCATCCTCATCCAGATATGCCAGATCCTTTGTCCTAACATATCCATCCACAATGGTCTCAGCAGTGAGTTCGGGGTCATTGTAATAGCCTTCCATGACTATAGAACCGCCCCAGGACAGAAGTGCCGGTGACTCCGGGCTGCCATTTGTAACCACGTTACCCTCGTCGTCAGAGAATCTTACGACCGAGTTCACGGTAGGTCTTCCTATACATCCTGTCTTGTTGCCATTGCCACTGAACTCCAGTATGCATGCGCATCCGGCTTCAGATGAACCATAGAAATTATACAGTCTTGTATGTGGAAGCAATTTGAGCAGCTTCTCCTTGTCTGACTCGGCAAGAGGTGCTGAGCCTATCTGTATATAATCAAGCTGATCTGCATAATCCGCGATCCTGTCATCCGACAAATGGAATATCATTCCGAGTGATGCCGGTGATATCGCCATGGATGTCACTCCGTATTTCTCTATGAGCTTCCACAGCGTTCCGATAAATACCATTCCGTCCATCAGACATACTGTGCCGCCATTTACCATGTCTGACTGGTATCTTCTTATTCCAAATGAATGGTTGAGAGGCATTGGTATTATCTCCACATTGCCCTTCTTCATGGCTGTTCCCTCGATGACATTGCCGGCTATTCCCACATCACCTCTGTGGTGCATGACAACGCCCTTTGAAGATCCAGTAGTTCCCGTTGTGAAGAGCAGCATCGATCTGTCCTCCTCACCCGGAAGCTCAAGCTCTGCCTCGCTCTCATCCTTCATCCTGGTTATTATTTCCTTCTGGCTTATACACTTTATTCCATCCACAGGCTTGTCTGATATGAGACATGCCGCATCAACTCTCTGGCCTATCTCAACTGCCCTCTCTGCGGATGTGGATTTCTCTATCGGCACGACAAGCACCTGCATGTACTGCAGTGCAGTGAACACTGTCAGATAATCTATGTTCTGTGTGCATCTGATCATTACATGATCGCCCATGCATATGCCCATATCCTGCAAAGCGTGTGCAGTCTTTCTTATATTGCTCCAATACTCTGCGTATGTGACTGTCTTTCTTAGCTCACACACCGCCAGAGTGTCCGGCTGCGTCTGGGCATACTCCTGAATATAATGTAATACCGTCTGCTTATACATTATTCGTTCTCCTTCTTGTACTTCTCCCATTCTGCCATGAGACTGCTTTCCTCATCTGCCCAGGCATCACAGGCATCAGTCCAGCTCTGCTTCTGCTCATCTGTAAGCTTACTCTGCAGGCCGTAATTGTCCTCTATATATTGTGCAAGATATGTGGTAACCTTCTTGGCACCCGCAATATTTACATGCTTGCTGTTGTAGAAATCTGTTGAATAATCCAGATTCAGTTCATCAAGAACATTGTTCATGTTCAGATAATCATATCCCTTTGAGGCTATGTACTCGTCAAGCTGAAGCTGCTTGGACGCCTGACCCTTTGATGGGTAGTAAGGTGTCGCAACCAGCAGAACCTTAACTCCGAGCTCCTCTGCCTTTGCCTCTATGTCATCTATATATCCGAGTGTCTCATCCGACAGATGAAGCTGTCCGTCAGACTCAAACACAGGCTCCTTGATCTTCGTGATCTTCGCCCTCTGCCTGCCTGTCTTGAACTCGTCCGTTCCCTGATTGAGTCTGTCTATAAGCACCTGTCTGTCAAATGTCAGCAGATTATCGTGATACTTCAGAATAGGGAACATGAGCTCGAACTTGGACTTCTCGTCCGCTCTGTAATACTTCTGTATCATCTCAAACTTCGTCGATGATGGTCTCATGCCCGATGTCATGACTTCCATACGATAATTGTAATGCTCATCCTTTATCTTTGTGACATCGCCTCGTATGATAATACTTCTGACCTCAACCACAAACAGATCCAGATCCTGGGTCTTGGCAGCCTCCTCCATGAGATACGGCGCAAGTCTTATATCCTGAGCCGCAGTACCTATGAGCATTGATGTGTACCCCTGCTCCTCATACGCCTGGGTCGGTATCCAGTATCTGTACATCGAGCTGGAGCCGATGAGCACCGTATTGATGGTGTTATCCTCCTCCGCATAGTAGTTTGTCCACACATCAGAGTCAAAATCCTGTGGTCTCGCCAGTTCTCCCGCCTTGTTCAAGCCAAGGAAAAGCACTGTACATATCGAAAATACTGATATTGTATATTTTATCCACGCTGGCATATCTTTCTCCCTTCTCATTAGAACTGTTCATATATAAATGATGCGCCCGCACCGGAGCCGTATACTCCGCAAATGGCAATGAATGCCAGACCTGCTGCCATGACCAGCCATTTGAATACTATGTTCTGCTTTGCAAGCCATTCTCTGACATCGCCTGTGCTGCCTCTTCTCTCCATGATCTCCTGCGCGATAGACACAGCAAGAAGGAGAAGGCATCCAAATATCAAAACTCTCCACTCTCTTCCTGAAAGTGAAAATTCATCCACAATATTATACACCCTTGAGTGATCAAAAACCATGGAACGGATCATCCAGATCGAGCTTCGGATTCCCTGTCCCATAAATATAAGACGTCCGATGACACAGAGGATGAATGTCCTGAGCATTCTGAATATCTCCCAGCTTATGCAGTCAGTCTTTATCCTGAGCGCCTTTGTAAGCTTTGCCAGCGGCTCCTCAAAAAGTGTCGACATGCATATCAGCACTCCGTGATACAAGCCCCATGCTATATAATTCCACTTTGCGCCGTGCCAGAGACCGGTCAGCACCCACACGCACAGGATAGGTATGCTCGCTGCAAATACCTTTCCTATCACATTTCCGAGGTGATCTCTTATCTTGACATTGAGCTTAAGGAACAGCTTTGATGTTGACACCGGGTAGAATACATATTCTCTGAAGAATGCACCCAGTGACAAATGCCATCTTCTCCAGAACTCAGGAAGTGTCTGTGAAAAGTATGGTCTTCTGAAGTTCTCTCCCAGAACGATGCCGAAGCACTCTGAAGCGCCCCTTACTATGTCCATACATCCTGAGAAGTCGCAGTATATCTGGATGGAATATGCGATCCCCACTGCCAGGAATATTCCGCCATGATAATCAAATGTATGCCCAAATATCTCTGTTGTAAAAGCTCCTATCCTGTCAGCTATAACGATCTTCTTCACAAATCCCCAAAGCATGAGCCAGACACCTCTCATGATAGTGTCCATATTGAAGCGGTGCTCCTCCCAGAGCTGATATCCTACTTCCTCATATCTGGCTATAGGTCCCTGGGTAACATGTGGGAAATAAAGCACATATGACAGGTATCTGAAGAAATTCTTCTGCGCTGATATTCGTCCGTTATACAAATCCACGAGATATGAGATCATCATGAATGAGTAAAATGATATTCCCAAAGGTGCTATGAGATTCCAGTCAGGAATGCTCTGCAATCCGTCGTATGGTATGAATCTCTTTATATTGTCGAGCACAAAGCCAAACGCCTTGAACGCTGCTAGGGCACCGATAACTATGACAAGTGCCCACACGAGGAACTTCCTTCTCTTCGCCTTCTCAGCAGCCTTGATCTTTCGTGCGGTTCTTCTGTCCGCATCCTTTGCCAGCTCTTCCTGCTCGTCCAGACTCTTCTGCAGTCTCAGTGAGAACAGATACACGACAACAGCCGTGGCAATGACCAGAAGCAGATACTCTATCCCGGCATATCCGTAGAACACAAGACTCGCAAGGAGCAGTATCACCCACTGTATCTTCTTTGGAACTATGTAGTATAGCAATACTGTACACAATAAAAAAACTATAAATGTATAAGTTACTACTGACATGTTCTCTCCCTCTTCTACAAGTAAAAATTATTTATACACTGCTAAACGCCGGCCAGTATTTTAGCAGCAGCGCACATACCACTGACATGACCGCCAGAATCAGCAACGTTATCTTCCAGCCCTCTTTGAACATATACTTTGGTGACAGGCCGTATCCAACCGGGATCGCCCTGATGGATGTCGGAAGCATGTACGAGAGGTTTACTCCCACAGATGCCACATATATGTATGGTATCGGATTGAGTCCGCAGCCCTGTGTGATGGATATTACCAGCGGCATGGCTACCGCAGCAGTGGCTGTGTTGGATGTCACATCTGACATGAGAAGTGTAACGGCAAGTATCACGAACACTGTGATAAATCCGCCCTTCATATCAAGCTTTGATATACACTCGCCCAGCGCCTCTGCAGCACCGGATTTGTTGATGAGTGTTCCGGCAGCAAGTCCACCGGCAAATATATACATAAGTCCCCAGATGATCTTACCCTGAACATTCTTCCACACCATGATACGCTCTCCGTTCTTGTTGGTGAGAATGAATGATACTATGGCGCATATGATAAATACATATGCCGGCTTGAGTCCCGGAAGTATGCTCTGGTAGAGCTGTCTGGTAAATGCAAGCACCGTGGCAAGAACAAATAACACAAGCGCGGTCTTCTCCTCGTAGCTCATAGGAGGAAGCTCCTTGTATTTTGCTACAAAGTATTCCCTTGAACCGCCAAGCATCTCTGTCTTCTTCACATCACGGATCATGAACAGGATATTTACAAGCACAAGTATGAGCATGATAGGCAGGAATCTTACGACCCATGAAGAGTACATGTACTCCTCGCCTGTTATCTGCTGTATATATTCGACCGTCACAAGATTCATCGCACCTCCAAGCGGCGATGCCAGACCACCGAGTCCGGTTGCATATGCTATCGTGAGAAGTATCTTTGATGCAGTCTTGTTTGTCTTGATATCGTCCATTCCTATGTACTTGAGCATGGCGATCGCTATAGGTGTGATCGTCGCACATACCACTGCATTTGGAAGCACCGCTGACAGAACTGCTGACAACACAAACCAGAACACAAGCTGTATCCTCAAACTGCTGCCGATAAGTCTCAGGAATGTAATGGCTATCCTCTTGTCAAGCCCGGTATTCTCCCACATCACGCTTATGATGGAAGCTCCCAGAAGAAGCAGTATCGTCTCGTCTGCATAGTTGGAAATGACCGCCGACATGTCAGTCATCTGAAATATCGCATTTAAGGCTATCGGGAGGAATGCGGTTACCGCATAGTCCACAGGGCCTGTTACCCACCAGTACGCCATCCACATGATGGTTCCTATCGCTGCTCTTGACTCAAATGTCGTGAATACTCCGTGTGGCAAAAGTGCCGTAAACAGCCCGAATAACAATGGGCCGATGAGTAAATGTACTATTCTCTTTCGGTCTTTCATAAATATATCTCCTATTTTCAATAAAACACTAATTTTAAATTATAAATATTTAAGATTAATCTTTCATTAAAAAAATTAATATATATTAAAATTCACAGACATTATTCTGCATTTACCGGGATTTTAAATGTAAACAGGCTTCCTTTTCCGGGCCCACTGTCAACATCCACGGTTCCTCCGTAATATCTGGCGATCTGCATTACCTGTGACAGACCCAGGCCAAAACCCTCCGCACTTCTGTCCGGCTCACCTCTGTAAAAACTCTCAAATATCTTTTCCTTTGTGCTATTATCCATTCCCCGGCCCTCATCCCTGACCGAGATAAAATAGCTGTCATTTTTCACACCGCATGACACATGGATACTACCTCCATCATTGCTGTATTTCACCGCATTTGACATCAGATTGTTCACGACGATAACTATATGGTTCATATTCGCTTTGACCATCGTCGGCTTCAGGTCGTAGGTAAACTTAAGATTCTTCTTACAGATATACTCCACGTCATCACACACAGACTCCACCACATCCAGCAGATCTACATCCTCAACCGCTATGACTGCGTTTTCGTTGTCCATGACCGACATCTGAAGAAGCTGCTCTATGAGCCCCTTCATACGTGAGGTCTGCCTCTCGAATACCTCTATGCTCTCAAGCATCTCTTCATCGCCATTCTTCTCAGCTATCTCCCTGGAAAGCTGACACTGGGCATGCATGACTGCTACAGGTGTTCTCAGCTCATGGGATACATTTGCATTGAACTCGGTCTGTCTCTCAAGCTCCTGATGGACTTTTTTGTACAGGTTGTTATTCGCATCGGTTAGCATATCAAGCTCCTTGAACGGGCCGTCATACTCCAGATTCTCTGTAAAATCAAGATTGTCCACACTCTTATCTATCGAACGGTTCAGGCTTTCCATTGGAACTGCTATCAGTTTCCTCAAAGCAAATGCATATATCACAAATGCTATCAGCACGATTCCAATAACACAGTATGATTTATATAAAAGCTCACTGTAATTGCTCTCTATATCCCTGACGGATACCATGACACAGATCTTGTATTTAGAAGTCTTCTTCAGCGGCTCTTTGTCTGTTCTTCCCCGCCTGACGACTGCAAAATACTTGACCTTCCCTGCATCTATATGCATAAGACTTTTGCTTATATCCGGATTATCCGCATATCCCTCAGGCACCTCGCCGTCAAGGATCTCGCCGTCATTTCCCTGAAGGAACACATATATCTGTTCATTGCTATCCGGCTCGTCCTCACGGTCGTAAAATCCATCATCTATATGTGGCTTCTTCTGTGAATCATACGCTATGTATCGTCTAATCTGCATTACCTCCTGCGTCAGCTTCTTATAAGCCATCAGGTTCATATCATCATTCATAAGATTGTTCTGGATGACCAGCAGGCAAGATATTCCCACCACCAGAATAAGTGCTGTGATTATAACAGTATATGTTACAAATGATATTTTTTGCTTTAACATTCCAGTTTGTAGCCGACACCTCTTATTGTATGGATCAGCTTCTCCTCATAATTATCGTCTATCTTTCTTCTCAGATAACGGATGTACACATCTATCACATTTGAATTGACATCGTCATCTATGTTCCAGATGTTCACCCGTATCTGTTCCCTGGTGACTACCATATTTCTGTTTCTGGCAAGGTACTCAAGGATAGCATACTCCCTGACCGTGAGATCGATGACCTTTCCATCCCTGATCGCCTGTCTGTTGTTCATGTCGACCACCAGTGAACCACAGGTTATCACATTCTCATTTACCTGATTCTGGGTCCTCAGCATGACCCTGAGTCTTGCCATAAGCTCCGGGAACTCAAATGGCTTTGTCATATAATCGCTGGCTCCGGCATCCAGCCCCCTGACTATATCCTGTGTCTCCGTCTTGGCCGTGAGGAAAAGCACGGGAACCTGTATCCCCGCATTTCTCATCTCACGCAGGACTGTTATTCCGTCCTTGTTCGGGATCATTATATCCATGATCGCCCCATCGTAATTCTCCGCTTCCATATAATCAAGTGCCGCCTGTCCGTCATAACAGGCATCCACATTATAGCCCTCTTTGACCAGCTTACTGCATATTATGCTGTTCAGATCCTTCTCATCCTCAACTACAAGTATACGCATACTTCCATCCTCCCTGTCATTTTCACCTGTTGGCCACTACAGTATATCGCTGCACGATCGCTGAACAGATATATATTGCCATGCTTTTATGAAAATAACATTAAAAGCCGTCACTTACATCTGCAAAATGTAAATAACGGCTCTCAAATGCTGTTTTTATCTATTCTGTCTTACCGCTCTTCTCATCGTAGGTATCAAGAAAGCTGTGTCTCACGCCTCCCTGCTTGTACTCTATAAGGGTATCGATATTGACATTCTCCACACTCTTGAATATGTTGCCCTCCACAAACGGATTTGTCTTCTTGAGTGTTGCTATGAGCTGCTTGATCTCCTGACGCTTGGACTTTGTCTCCTCATTATTGCAGGTGGTACATGTATCCGTGAACTTACATGCACACTGTATAAAATGAAGTTCATTATAATCCCTCCACGCTTTGATGTCGTCCTCCCTTACCATATAAAGAGGTCTGATAAGCTCCATGCCCTCAAAGTTGGTGCTGTGAAGCTTCGGCATCATGGTCTGCATCTGCGCCCCGTAGAGCATACCCATGAGTATGGTCTCTATGACATCATCGTAGTGGTGTCCGAGAGCTATCTTGTTACAGCCAAGCTCCTTCGCATAGCTGTACAGATGGCCTCGTCTCATTCTTGCACAGAGATAACACGGCGACTTCTCAACATTATATACTGAATCAAATATATCTGACTCGAATATCTGAATAGGGATGTTCAGCATCCTGGCATTATCCTCTATGACCTTGCGGTTTGCCGGACTGTACCCCGGATCCATGACTATAAACTTAAGTTCAAACGGAAACTTATTATGCCTCTTCAGCTCCTGAAAGCACTTCGCCATGAGGAAAGAATCTTTACCACCCGATATACATACGGCTATCCTGTCGCCTTCCTTAACCAGCTCGTATCTGTTAATAGCCTTTGTGAAGTTGCACCATATCTTCTTGTGGAACTTCTTGCGGAGACTCTTCTCCACATCGGCACATATGTCAGTCTGCTCCTGCTTTCCCATGGTGTAGAGCAGCCATGATATATAACCGCCTTTGAGACTCACAGCATCATATCCGAGCTCTGCAAATCTCTCCGCCAGCGGGATGCTGTTGGTACCGTGGGTGCAGCAGATGATGAGCTTCTTTCCATTTAAACCACCCCCGGATATATATTTCTCTGCCGGGAACAGTTCACCTGCGGTCTCTGCCAAACGCTCCGGCATCAGACTGTCCGCAGGAACTGCCATCGCTCCCGGGATGGCTCCGTGGGATATCTCAACTTCATCCCTGATGTCAACTATCAGATATGAATCCTTATCCAGTTCCTGTATCTCTTCTATTGTGATCTCTGATATATTCTCTGCACTATTACCCATATTATCTATGCCTTATCTCTACCACCGTTTAATATTTGTCATAAAATGTTCTGTCCTAACCATATATGCCAGGTTATGCGGCTGTTTTCCTGCTCTACTCTTTACCATCCCAGCAGTATGTACAGAGCTTGCACTTCTCAACTCCGCACGCCTCAAGCATATCATCAAGTCTGTTGAATCTGAGTGATGTGAAATGCAGCTCCTTGCAGATCTCGTCAACCATCTTTTCGTACTTTTCTGAATCAGGATCTGTGTACTCCTGAAGTACCTCATCTGTCACATTGCCATTCTCAAGTCTCTCGATAACCCTTCTTGTTATCAGATCCATCTCTGATGATGATCTTGAGAAGTTAAGGTATTTACATCCGTATACAAGTGGAGGACACGCAGGTCTGATGTGTACCTCCTTTGCACCGCTGTCAAAAAGGTACTCAGTTGTCTCTCTGAGCTGTGTTCCACGCACGATAGAATCATCTATGAGCAGAAGGCTCTTATCCTTGATAAGATCCTCAACTGCCAGAAGCTTCATCTTGGCTATGAGGTTTCGCTGACTCTGTATAGTCGGCATAAATGAACGCGGCCATGTCGGTGTGTACTTGATGAACGGTCTTGAGAAAGGTATTCCTGATTCATTGGCATAACCGACTGCATGCGCTGTTCCTGAATCCGGAACTCCGGCTACGATATCAGGCTTAACGTTATCTCTCTTTGCCATGCTGGCTCCGCAGTTGTATCTCATCTGCTCTACACTCATACCCTCGTATGAACTTGCAGGGTAACCATAGTATACCCATAGGAAGGTACAAATCTTCATGTCCTTGCCCGGCTGCACAAGCGTCACGCAGTTGGACGGCGTGAGTACGACAACCTCACCAGGACCGAGTTCTTTATAGTCATGGTATCCAAGGTTCTTGTAAGCAAAGTTCTCAAATGACGCACAGAATGCACCATCCTTCTTGCCTATAACCACAGGAGTTCTTCCATGCATATCCCTGGCTGCATATATTCCATTCTGGTTCATGAGCAGGAGTGACAGAGAACCGTCTATCTTCTCCAGCGCATATCTTATTCCATCTATCAGATTATCCTTCTGGTTGATGAGGGCTGCCACAAGCTCTGTGCTGTTGATATCCCCTCCGCTCATCTCAAGGAAATGTGAATGTCCCTGATCAAATATCTCCTTGGATATCTCGTCAACATTGTTGATCTTGCTGACAGTTGTCAGAGCATATGTTCCGTGATGTGAACGCACTATGAGTGGCTGTGGCTCATAATCGGATATACATCCTATTCCAAAATAGCCCTTCATGTTCTGCATATCTTTGTCGAACTTTGTTCTAAATGGAGCATTCTCGATATTGTGTATGGATCTGTCAAATCCCTTATCTCCATACACTGTCATGCCTCCGCGCCTTGTTCCAAGATGTGAATGATAGTCTATTCCAAAGAACAGATCAAACACACAGTCATCTTTTGCCGCTACTCCAAAAAATCCACCCATTGTTTTCCTCCTGAAGTGATAAAAATTTGTCATTTTCGCAAACATATCTATATTAGCATAGGACTAGCGGTGATTACAATATTATTTCATGACATTGTTACACATCTATTTTGTGATTTTAGCTTTCATAATATTATGATATGCTATTTCTGTTGCCGCCCCTATACTGGCTCAGAAAGGGGGTAAGTACATATGATAACACTTCTTATTACCTTTATTATCTCTGTCATAGCAAGTATTGTTGCCTACTATATTTGCAAATGGCTGGACAAAGATAAGTAATCGGCAACCAGCCTAGGAAATACGTCGTCCTACACGATAGACGGAGAAAACCCCAGAGGGTGCCACCTCTGGGGTTTTCGCTTGCGCCTGTATTGTGTAAAGCACAATGATATACTCTTATTACCTTTTATATCTGCCGATATTATAACATATATAAATTCTGGTTACAACATCCATATTAACATAAATTTTATAACACATTCATTATCAATTTCACTACCCCCGCGACAAAAATCAGCCCCGCCAGTCCGAAAAAGAATACCTCCATCTCCCTGTACACCTTGTTTGACTTTTTCTCAAATGCCTTTCGCTCTTCCCTGGAGTAAAGCAGTCTATACTCACTGCCGATCGGATGTTTCTTTCTGTTTATATCCTGATTCACCACATAAGAATCCGGCTCACCGCTGTATGGATCGATGTATTCCACTGTGGGTTGTGCATATCCCGGCAATTTTGTCCTGCCGGTCAGGGTATCGTATCCTATGATCTTTCCGGTTATCTCCATGTCATACATATCATTCTCTTTTATGCGTTTTGACCGCATAATATACCCAGCTATCACAAATATCAGTACACACGCCAACACCTTGATCACATCCAGGATAACCCATACAGGATTATTCCTATCTATAGCTATTACCCCTCCATCCTGCAGACTATCTACCACCATAGATACACTGATTAGCAAAAGTGCCATGCCACCAGCCAGAAGTCCTATTCCGATATTCTTAAAATTCCAACGGTCCTCCTTCATCTTTATCCATATTGCAAGTCCGATAAAGAATATTCCCACTATACCGATAAAGCCAGACTTCACAAGCTCCATTATAAATTCTACATTGTCTATTATGTAATCCATAGATTCCCTCATTTTCCCGCTTATTTCCTACATTTAACACATTCTCACTGTATATAAACATTCTATCATTTAACCAGCTAATGAAAAAGATCTGTATTCATCCCAAAGACATCGATAACATTTAGAATACCAGAAAGTTCATCTCTGAATTATTACCGAATACGAATCTCAGAGCCTTACCAAACTTTTATCTCATTAAAAAATTCGCCCTATACTGATATATAATATACCAGTATAAGACGAATTCAAACTTAATTAAAAAGATTTTCCCTGAATCCTAGCCGATGCTCTTAACGCTTTCTCCCTCTATCAGGGAATATGGCACTATCTCATGTTCACCAGCTGCTGCATAATTTATATGCTTGAGCATGATGTCAACACTTCTCGATGCCATGATCTCTGTATTCTGTTTTATTGTTGTAAGTCTTGGTACACAGTATCCTGCCAGCTCTATTCCATCAAATCCAGTAACTGACAGCTCCTCCGGAATATGTTTGCCCAGATCAGCAGCCGCTCTCATGACGCCGATCGCTATCGTATCACTGAGAGCCATGATTGCTGTAACCTCCGGCTGTTCCTCCAAGAGACGCTTCGTGGCCTCATAACCTGCCTTCATAGAATACCTGCACGGAATATATGTAAACTCCGCCCGGTCATCATGCTGCCACTCATCTATAGCCCTCTTGCAGCCTTCATATCTATTGAAACTTATCTGTTTCTCGGACACTTGCCCTCCTATGACTCCGATGCGCCTGTGGCCTTTTTCAAGAAGATACCTTGTCATATCGTATGTCGCTGCCGTGTCATCTATCGTTATGGAGGATATGTTGTCATTTGCAAGAATCTCTCCGCCGGTCGTGATTATGACTCCCGGGATCTCAAACTCTTTCACACGCTCATCAAAAAGTGCAAGATTGGCACCCAAAAACATGATTCCCTTCGGATTCACGCTATGAGTGAGTTTGATGGCATACTCGATCTCGTCACCATCCTCGTCTATGTACTCCACTATGACATCCTCATCATATCCAGCAAGCAGGTTCTGTATCCGCTCTACTATATCCGCAAACAACATATTCTGGTTTCCTTTTATGATGACAACCACCGCCGATTTCGCTGACATTTTGAGGAGCTTTGCGTTGACGTTCGGCTCAAAGCCGTTTTCCTCTATAACCCTGAGTATCTTCTCTCTGGCTGCATCGCTGACTCCGGTCTGATTGTTGATCACCCTGGACACGGTTCCGATACCATAACCTGATATACGTGCAATATCCTTTATTGTCATAAGCTGTATCCCACTTTTCTCTTTTATTCCCAATAATTATATTATCCCAATATGTGAAGGTCAAGAAAATACTCTACTTATCATTTCCCGGTAAATATTTTTAGAGAGTACTTTTTCACATCTTGCTTCTCCCGGTCATCAGTGTAAGGCTGCCTATTTCCTCTGCAAGATCATCATCCGTATCATCAGATATAGTTCGCCACCTCCAGTTATCGCCAACTGTGGATGGCTTATTCATCCTCGATTTATTGTCTTGCCCCAAATAATCCTGCATCGGTATAATACAAAGATCTGCAATACTTCTCATAGCAAGCGTGATAAATGGGACATTGATCAGACGGTCCGGTGTATAATGAGCTGCCATATAATCCCTTGCCATGTCTCTGGATCTCTGATCTATACTGCTCCACCAGCCAATAAGGGTCTCATTGTCATGGGTTCCCGTATATACAACACAATTTCGTATATAATTATGTGGAAGATAGTCAGATGCCGCCCCGGTGTCTCTCACATCAAAGGCAAACTCCACAACCTTCATTCCCGGAAATCCGGAATCATGCACAAGCTTTCTGACCGAATCAGTCACAAAACCAAGATCCTCGGCAATGACATCTCTCTTACCCAGAGCTTTTTCTATATTCCTGAACAGATCCATCCCAGGGCCCTTTTTCCACTTGCCATTCACAGCTGTTTCCTCACCATATGGAATGGCATAATATTCATCAAAGCCTCTGAAATGATCAATCCGGACTACATCATAAAGCTTATAGCTATGTCTCATTCTGGCTATCCACCAGCTGTAACCGGTCTGCCTGTTCAGCTCCCAGTCATATATTGGATTTCCCCACAGCTGTCCGGTCTCCGAAAACCCATCAGGCGGACATCCGGCAACCTCGTATGGTCGCCTGTCCTCATCAAGCCTGAAAAGCTCCGGGTGTGCCCATACATCTGCGCTGTCCATAGCTACATAGATTGGGATATCTCCTATGATCCTTATATGGTTCTTGTTGGCATAGCTCTTTAGCGCATTCCACTGAGTATAAAACAAATACTGCATGTACTGCTGAAAATGTATCTCATCCGCAAGCTTAATCTGCATCTGCTGCACCGCATCAGGCTGCCTGTTTCTTATATCCTGCGGCCACTCTGTCCACGAAATTCCACCAAGCGAATCCTTTACAGCCATAAATAGTGAATAATCATATATCCACTCTTTGTTCTCATCCATGAACATGGAAAACTCCATGCTGTCAGTCATTTTCCATCTCTCATATGATTTTCTCAGGATTGGATATCTTCCTTCATATATTGTTCTATAATCCACATATCTGCCATCGTCGCCCCAGTCTATCTCTCTGCACTCGCGGTCTGTGAGCAGTCCCTGATCCACAAGTGTATCAAGATCTATAAAATATGGATTTCCAGCAAATGTCGAAAATGACTGATACGGCGAATCCCCATACCCGGTGGGCCCCATGGGAAGTATCTGCCAGTAACTCTGGTGTGCAGACCTAAGCCAGTCAACGAAACGATATGCCTCTTTTGAGAAGCTGCCAATTCCATACTTTGACGGGAGGCTTGATATAGCAAGCAGTATTCCTGCTGATCTTTCCATCTGAAATCTCTCCTTTTAACCATTTTCAGGCGGCTGCGAATCTCACAACCGCCTGTTTTTTATAATAATATTATATTACTATCCCTTTACAGCACCAGCTGCAACACCCTTGATGATGTACTTCTGTGCACAGAGGTAGAATACAACAACCGGAATGATTGCCATAACAAGGCACGCCATGATCGCTCCCATATCTACTCTTCCGTAGCTGCCCTTCATATACTGGACAACTATAGATATCGTCTTGTATTTCTTGATGTCGAGTACCAGATACGGCAGAAGGAAATCATTCCATATCCACATAGCCTCAAGTATTCCTACAGATATGTAAGTAGGTTTCATGATAGGGATAACAACCCTGAAAAATGTCTTGAGCGGCGTACATCCATCTATCATCGCAGCCTCCTCGACCTCCAAAGGAATGGACTTGATAAATCCGCAGAACATGAATACTGCAAGACCTGTTCCAAATCCAAGATACACGATCACGATTCCCCATGGAGTAGTAAGGTGAAGTGCATCCGCAGTTCCAGCCAAAGTAAACATAACCATCTGGAAAGGTATTACCATAGAGAACACGCAGAGCAGATATATGATCTTTGTCGCTATATTCTTGACTCTGGTTATATACCAGGCTGTCATAGAGCAGAACAGCAGAATTGCTGCTACTGAGAGAACCGTTATCACAACTGTCCAACCCACTGCCTTAATGAAATCATACTGTGTTATAGCCGTTTTATAATTGTCCAGGCCTATGTAGCTGTGCTCATTTGGCAGTTCAAATGTCTCCAGACTGATAAATGTCTTGGCTTTCAGCGAGTTTATAATTACGATTATTATCGGTGAAACAAATATTATGGAAATAATGGTAAAGAATAAAGTAGCCAGAATTCCCTTCAACGTTGGTTTTTGTTTTACTCTGTATACAGGCTTTTTATCCGCTGTATTTGCTGTTTTCTGTATCTTCGCCATTACTGCTGCACCTCCTTTGATCTTGTAAGCTTAAGCTGTATGAGTCCTATCGCTACTACCAGTATAAAGAATATGACTGCCTTAGCCTGTCCTACTCCCTCATATCCTACTCTTCCATAAAATGTCTCATATATATTGAGCGCAAGCATCTCTGTCTTATGAAGAGGCTCGCCTCCTGTGAGTGCCAGGTTCTGGTCAAACAGTTTGAACGAGTTGGTTATTGTGAGGAATGTACATATAGTTATGGATGGCATCATGTTCGGGATCGTAACTCTGAAAAGTCTCTGTATTTTATTTGCACCATCAATCATGGCCGCTTCCTGAATGTCTTCAGGTATTGCCTGAAGTCCTGCAATATAAACGATCATCATATATCCTATCTGCTGCCAGCACACCAGTATAACCAATCCCCAGAAACCGAGGACTTCATTGAGCTTCAGGGCTGTATCAAACTTTGAGAATATGGCATCGAATATAAGCTGCCATACATATCCAAGTACGATACCACCTATAAGATTCGGCATAAAGAATACCGTTCTGAATATATTAGTTCCTTTGATCTTCTGTGTAAGTGCCAGTGCCACAAGAAATGCAAGAACATTTATAAGCACAAGTGTGACAATCGCAAATAATGTTGTAAACTTAAATGCATCCGGGAATGTTGAGTCCTTGAATGCGTCTATATAATTCTGAAATCCTACAAATTCAGCGTCCCTTATGGTCGTGAACTTACAGAAGGACAGATATATTCCCTCGGCAAATGGCACGATAAATCCTATTAGAAACGCAGCCATTGTCGGTATCAGAAACACCGGCCAATATCTTTTTATCGTTTTCTCCATAATTTTTTTGATAACCTCCACTCTGTTGCATATCAATTTTCTTTCCAATATCTTCTGAGTCTAAAAATGGATATGTAGACATATTTGCATATGAATACATATCCATCTCTAGTCTGACACCTCTGGGTATGAGCTGTCTTTGCAAAGCTGTTAGCCTTCCTGGTGTCCTGCAGCTTGCAGAACTTTATTCATATTTTAAGTTGGTTTTATTTTGTGATGTTTTTTTATTTTTGGGTTGTGTACTATTGTTTATTTGTTTATATATTTTATTTTGACTTTGCTGCAGCAGCCTCCTTAGCCCATCCATCTACAAATGCGCTCTTTACAAGATCCCAGTTGGCATCTGTCTGATCTGCCGCATATGTTGTAAGTGCTGATCCGAGGTCGTTCTTCCACTGCTCTGATGGCATTGTTGTGAAGTTCCAGCTTACAGGTGTCTTGCCCTCTGCTACATACTCATTTGCGATGTTTACAAGAAGGTTTGTTGACTCAAGGTTCTTCTTGAATGGTGTTACAAATCCCATTCCATCGGCTCCTGATGGCATAGCGCCCTTTGAACCACAGATTGCCTTAAGTGCGGTGTCATTTGTAGCACACCACTCCATGAAGTCAAGAGTTGCCTGGATATCTTCCTCTGAAGCCTTAGCATTTACACACCAGTAATTCTCACTTCCTGTACAGAGTCCCTGATTCTCCTCACCATCTACTCCTATATAGATAGGGAGCATTCCGAGGTTGTCATCGCCAAGTGATGATACATCTGCGTATGCCCATGTACCATTCTGATAAAATACTGCCTGTCCTGAAACAAACTCTGCAACCGCATCATCACCAGTCTTTGTGCTGAGCTGCTTTGGATCGGTTGTTGAGTTGTTGATGTACAGATCCCATACATTTTTGTAATTATCAAGATATGTACCCTTGATCGCATCTGTAGTATCGATTCCATCAGCCTTGTATTCATAGTAGATTGGAAGATTTGCAAGATGTGTCTTGAATCTCCAGTCTGATGAGCCATCCATTCCGGCTGATGTGAATGCTGAGAATCCTAATTTGTCTGAATTGGCTGTTATATCCTCTGCCACCTTCTTGAGGTCAGCAAATGAATTGATGTCATCCTCTGAGTATCCAGCCTTGCTTAAAAGCTCTTTGTTGTAAATGATTCCGTATGACTCTATAACATATCCGATTCCTGCGACCTTGTCGCCATCCTTAAGTGCAAAGTCCTCAGATGTGAGTTCTTTATATACCTGTGATGATCCAAGATCATAACAATAGTCCTTCCAGGAAGCAAGACCAACCGGTCCATTTACCTGGAACAGGGTAGGTGATTCTGACTTACCCATCTCACTCTTAAGAGTAGTCTCATACTGACCAGAAGCTGCTGTAACTACCGTCACATCAACGCCAGTCTCTTCTGTGTACACCTTAGCAAGCTCCTGCCACTGTGCATCCTGCTCCGGCTTGAAGTTCAGATAATATACAGAGCCCTTTGCATCTGCCTTCTTTCCTGCTCCATCTGAATCTCCTGAGCCACATCCTGTCAACATGGTACCTGCCATCATAAGTGACAGTCCAAGTGCCGCAATACCTTTCTTGTTCATATTGGTTCCTCCCATATAATAATAAAAATTTTTCCTTCAGACATCTCTTATACGAGATGCTTAATGGTTACTTAAGTTTTAACGGAAACGTTTTTGGAACCGTTTCCATTTGATATATCTTATATTAGTTGTTTATGTACAAAATGTCAATACTATTTTCAATTTTTTTATCACTTTTTGCATTTTTTCACATAGCTCACCATCCAGGCTACATAAAAATGTATAATTTTTGTCATATTCTATCCTTTCTGAATACTATAAATAGAACTATTAAATCTGAAAGGACTATCCTATGAAATGCAACAACCATTGTTCTCCGAACAGACCTGACTGTCGTGACAACATCTGCACTATAGACCTCCGGGATAAAGCGTTACAGAACCACAATTACCGCGAAACCGTGTGGACCGGCTGTTTCATGCAGATGACAGTCATGTGTATACCTGCCTGCTCAGACGTAGGTTTGGAAATCCATGATAATACCGATCAGATCATCCGGATTGAACAGGGACAGTGTTCAGTCAGGATGGGCTGCTGCCCAAACGAACTGTGCTTCCGTCAGAATCTTTGTGCAGGAGAATGCGTCTGTATACCAGCCGGCACATGGCACAACATCATCAACATTGGCAATAATCCACTGAAACTCTCATCCATCTATGCCCCACCACATCATCCCAGGGGAGATACACAGGCCACCAAAGCCATGGCTATGGGAATGGATTGCTAGTATCTTTTCCTGCGACATGAAGTAGATGCCACTATAGAATCAAATAAAAAAGACACCAAATGCTGCCTGCCCGTCTGACATTGGGCAAGCGACATTTAGTGTCTTTGCTATTTCTGTATTAATTTTTCATACACATGCCATAATACATTGCCATGACCAAATTATTTTTAATCTCGGTCAGTCGACATAGATATATTTATAGTAAATACCTCGCCGGCAACCTCCGCGCTCACCTCATGTCCCAGCTTGTCTGCAAGGCACCTTACTATGTAAAGTCCCAGCCCTGCGCCCTCCTTCTGTCTGGACTTTCCACGGCAGAACGCATCGAATATCATATCCACATCTATCTCATCGTCCGAATCTATGTCATTTTCAAATATGACTTCCACCCGGCCGTCCTCACATACCAGCCTCACAGATATCCGGCTCTTGGCATACTTCCGCGCATTCGAGAAGAAGTTGGCAAATATCCGGCTGAGCATGGTCTCGTTGCTCCGCACAGTGACCGACTGCTCCGGTATGTCAAATGTGACATTTACCCCAGACTCCTTCACCCAGTCATACTGCTCAAATGCCTGGGATGTCAGAAGTGCCGCCACATCCACATCTGCAGTCTCTATCTCATCATCCTTCGCCTCCGCTGACGACACCTCAAAGAACGCATCTGAAAGCACCCGGAGATAATCTGTCTTTGCAAGGGCAATATCCAGATATTCCTGATCTTTACCTGTGACATGTCCGCCCTTTTTCATAAGCTGCATATACCCCTTTGCCGCCGTGAGCGGTGTTCTGAAGTCGTGGGATATACCGGCTATGACATTTTTCAGCCTTGCCCTGTCCTTCTCCACTGCCAGATTTTTCTCTTTTATCTGATCCGAATAGTCATTTAACGCATTTGCAAGCCTCAGGATATCCCTGTCGAAATACTCCACATGTATATCCTGATCCACACCGCCGTCAAGGCGCGCCTTAAGCTTATCCGCAAATATCCGCATCTGCCTCTTGTACTGCATCACCCGTATAAAAAGGACTGCCACTATAATAAGCAACAGTCCGATCACAATCTTATAATAGATATCCATACCCTATCTGCCCTTATCTGTCAGACACCCGCACATTCCCATAGTCATATGCTGTATGTCATTAGTTGAACCACTTTTTTTCATAGCTATTGTAGGATAACACATACCAGATTAGTATTTCAACAACTCCTGCCACCACACAGATTATCACGTCCTGAGATGCTATATCCTGGAGACCTGAACAGGTCAGACCACCTCCCACAAGACAGTAAGTTACATTTGAGACGCTGCCGCCGCCCTCAGTTACCGTGTCTATCATCAGGCTGCCAAATGCCTCTAGTATCAGGAATCTGAGGAACACCACAAACATTCCTACAGCTGATTTGAAAGTTGTCATGATGAGCACTGAACAGCTGAGCACTCTGATACATATCACAGCAACGATCAATATCCTGAGCGCAAGATACTTCGTATCTCCATAACCGTTCTTCGCTCCGAAATACAGTATAGGAGAGATCATCAACGCTATACTGATTATCGACATGAGCGGCACAACTGTAAACAGCTTGGAAAGCAGCAGCCTTGACGTTCTGTTGCCCGCCATTACCTCGTAACAGAGCACCTTGTTCTCATATGATGTCACGTACATTCCCGCGATGATCAGCGGAAGATATGTCATAAGCAGAAGGTCCTTCTCAAGAAACATTCCAAATGCCTCTACTCCTGAGCTTGCACTGTCAAAACCGACATCCATGTACCCCAGATAAATCATAAATACACACAGCGCAACCGCCCACACTGACAGATGATAGGTTTTCCTCACGCGGTACCACTCCGCTCTCATAAGTCTGTTCATACTATCTACCTGCCTTTCTGAGTATCTTGCCAACAAAGCTCTTCGGAGCATTACTATCATCACCGGATGATGATACTCTGGACAGAAAATACTCCTCCAGATTCTCCCCCTGTACATGAAACTTGAGTATAGTAAGTCCTGATGCCGTTATCGCTCTTGACACGGTCTTAAGTTCTGACAGCATATCATAGATACGGATGTCTCCGTTTTCCATCACTTTGTAACCTGATATTCCGAGCTCCTGCTCGATGACTGTCACAAGTCTTTCCGTGTCATCCGTCGCCACTTCTATGTAGCTCCTGCAGTTCTCATCCAGTTCTTCCTTGGAAATGCATTCCACCAGCACACCCCTATCGATTATGGCAAAATCCGTACAGAGCTCCGAAAGTTCGGCAAGCAAATGGCTGGAGATAAGTATCGTTATCTCCCTCTCATCCTTCAGCCTCTTAAGAAGATTCCTGACTTCCACGATTCCCTCCGGGTCAAGTCCGTTCACAGGCTCATCGAGTATCATGACCTCCGGATCAGGCAGCAGTGCCATGCCTATTCCAAGTCTCTGCTTCATTCCAAGTGAAAAATGTTTCACCCGCTTCTTCCCGGTATTTGCCAGCCCCACAAGTTCAAGTATCTCATCTATCTTTGATGAATCCGCCACTCCCCTGAGCCGGCTTATGTACTCCATATTCTCCCTGGCGGTAAAGCTCTTATCCAGATACGGTGCCTCGATCATAAAACTCGTTCTCTCCCTGTTCGCATCCAGATCCTTGCCTGAGCCAAACAGCTCTATCTCTCCCTCAGCAGGATCTGTAAGTCCCGCTATCATCTTCATTATGGTGGTCTTGCCCGCTCCATTTGGTCCTATCAGACCATATATGTGTCCCTTTTCAACGTCCAGCGAAAAGTTGTCCACAACACGCTTATCGCCATACACTTTAGTCATCCCCTTAAGGCTTATCACGCTCGCCATATGCTGCTCCCTTCCCCGATTTACACATCTGATGATCGCGCATGTAAAATCATATCCAGCTCTTTTGATCCCGCGATCACCTACGCTGTCTCTTCACATTTTATATATTACCTTCTATGCATAAAGAAATGGTAAATTCAAATATAAAGAAAAGGTTAAGAATCACTCCGCAAGCTTGTATCCCATGCCCCAGACGGTCTCTATGTACTCCTGGTCATCATACTTTTTTATCTTATTTCTGAGATTGCTCATATGAACTTTGAGGACATTGTCCTCCGGATAATATGTCTCATTCCACACACTCTCAAATAGATTTGCCTTTGAAAAGAGCTTGTTAGGATTTGTCAGTAACAGCCTCAATATCCCATACTCCTTTGCAGTGATGTCCAGCTTATTGCCATTTACCGTGACATTCTTTGCCTCGTCGTCCATGATGAGGTGCTTGTAAGTATATGAATATCCAGCTATCCCTTTGATGCCGCATGGATGTCCGGATGATTCTCTGTATATACAGCGGTTTAACACCGCCTCCACCCTGACAAGCAGCTCATCCAGATCAAACGGCTTTGTGATATAGTCATCAACGCCAAGCCTGAACAGATCTATCTTCGTCTGGACCGTGTCCTTCGCCGAAAGCACAATGACCGGAACATCCGAAAATCCCCTGAGACTCTGCATAATCCTGTCGCCGCTCTTCATCGGCAGCATGAGATCCAGCAGACAGAGATCGATATCCGGCGTGCTTTCGAGAATAGACAGCCCAGCTATGCCATTTGTGGCTGATATCAGCTCATAGCCACTTTCTGTCAAATATTCGCAGATAAGCCGGTTTATCTCTTTATCGTCCTCTATGACGAGTATCTTGCTCATAAGCATCTCCTCCTGTCTATTGAACATCAGTCCATCAGAACTGACTTATCTACTACTATACTTTATACTTTTCCCCATGTCATCAACTCCATAAAAAAATCCCGAAATATCGACTCCTGTCGATACTCCGGGATCATATACATCTTTTATGAATATGATGAAAGGAACTGTTTTGTCCTCTCCATCTTCGGATTGTCAAATACCTGATCAGGTCTTCCCTGCTCAAGTATATATCCATCATCCATGAATATGACCTGGCTTGCAACATCCTTTGCAAATGCCATCTCATGGGTAACAATTATCATGGTTGTCTTTTTGTCTGCAAGGTTTCTGAGAACCTTAAGTACCTCTCCTGTGAGCTCCGGATCAAGAGCCGATGTAGGTTCATCGAAACACAGGATGTCCGGCTGCAACGCAAGCGCCCTTGCTATGGCAACTCGCTGGCACTGTCCGCCTGAAAGCTGGTGAGGATAGTTGTTCATTCTGTCCTCAAGTCCCATCTGGCGTAGAAGTTCCTCTGCCTGGACTCTTATCTCGTCGAGTATATTCTTCTTATTTACTTTGAAATCCGGTCTCTCCTTTGCAAGAAGCTCTCTTGCAAGCATTACGTTCTGAAGCGCAGTGTACTGTGGAAAGAGATTAAATGACTGGAACACAAGTCCAAAATGCAGTCTCTTCTTGCGCACCTCCGACTCCTTGAGTGTCTCCGGCTTGTCAGTGTCAAGCAGGATCTCATCATTTACACGGATAACTCCATTGTCCGGCATCTCCAGAAAGTTCAAACAGCGAAGAAGTGTTGTCTTTCCACTTCCTGATGATCCTATGATAGAAAGGACCTCTCCCTGCTCCAGAGAAAAGCTTATATCCTTGAGCACATCTGTCTTGCCAAACTTCTTTTTTATATGTTCAACCTCTAATATAGCCATAGCGGCTCCTCCTATTTAATATGTATCGCCCCTCTGCTCCGCAGCGGGGCAGGTCGTCGGAGCCGATTCCGAGTATGAACTGCGTTCATAGCGGCTCCTCCTATCTAAAAAAATCAAGTTTCTTCTCTAATTTGCCAAGTAAAACTGTGAGTACACCATTCCATATCAGATAGTAGAATGCGCAGAAGAAGAGTGGCCATATCGCACCAGAGATGCCCTGTGAACCCTTCATGAATGCCTGGCCTGCCCAGATTATCTCCTGAAGTGCGATGATACGGGCAAGGGACGTATCCTTGACCAGAGTTATGATCTCGTTGGACATCGCCGGAACTATCTTCTTTATCATCTGCAAAAGCTTGACCTTGAAGAATATCTGCTTTGGAGTCATGCCGAGCACGAGTCCGGCTTCCTCCTGTCCTACAGGAATCCCCTGGATACCTCCACGGTAAATCTCTGAGAAATAGCAGGCATAGTTCACTATGAATGACACCGATGCCGCAACAAATCTTCCGCCTTCGCCGCCGCCCCATACCGGGTTGTGGAATACAAGTCCCGGGAAATAATATATGATGAGCAGCTGTATCATAAGTGGTGTACCTCTCACTATCCATACGATGAACTTCATAAGATAGCTGAGTGGTTTAAACTTTGACATGGAACCAAGTGCTATAAGAAGTCCAAGCGGAAATGCACCGAGCAATGTCACGAAGAACAATTTTAATGTCTGTATAAATCCTGTATTAAGAGCTCCAAGTACGACCGGGAGCTGTTCAAAAAACAAATCCATAATAATTTTTCTCTCTAAGTGATGGTAAAAATACTAATTATATCTTATCTATTACTTTGCAAGTGCAGCCTGTACCTTATATGTCTCAGCACACTTCTCCATTGAACCGTCAGCCTTACTGTCTGCAAAGAACTTGTTGAGCTCAGCCACAAGATCTGAGTCCTTTCTGAAGCCAACTCCATACTCCTCACTGTTAAGACCTACGGTATATGTGAGCTTGTCATAACCTGTTCCCTCGCCAACCATAGCTGCTGCCATGAGTGAATCAATGATCGCTGCATCCGATGTTCCAGCTGCAACCTCCATGAGTGCATCTGCCTGTGCCTTTACCGCTGTATAGTTGAGACCAAGCGCCTTGGCCTGATCCTCTCCTGCACTTCCTGCCTCTACTGCAAATGTAAGCTCCTTGATGCTGTCAACAGTCTGATACTTGTCTGCCTTATCTTTTGGCACGATAACTACCTGAGCATTGTTGCAGTATGCATCTGAACATGCCATTGAGCTTGTAACCTCATCTGTAAGTGTCATACCATTCCATACACAATCGATGGTCTTGCCGTCAAGCTCCATGATCTTGTTGTCCCAGTCTATCTCTACGAACTCTGCCTTTACGCCAAGACTCTCTGCAAATGCTGATGCCATATCCGCGTCAAATCCGATCCAGTTGCCTGACTCATCCTTGTAATCCATCGGTGCGAAGTCTGTAACGCCGACAACGAGAGTTCCCTTATCCTTTACATACTCCAGATCACTCTTTGACTCACTCTTAGATCCGTTATCAGATCCGCCGCATCCAACCAGTGAAAGCCCCATTGCTGCCACTAAGAGCAGTGATAATAACTTTTTCATACTTTTTTCCTCCTGAAATATACTTGGCAGATGCATGAAACACACTACGCCGGGCATCTGCACGATATATAAGCCCTATTAGGGCACAACACGGTAACATAGTAACAGTTTATCATAGTAAAGTCAAACCTAAGATTGAGGAAATGCCTGTAAATGTATTATGTAATAATAATAAAAACCACAGAAGATCTTACTCTTCTGTGGTCAGGATGCTCACCATCTGGAATTATTTTACATACGCTCTGTCAATATGTATCACACAATAGTAATTTTTATTGTACTCACTAACTTTTTCCTTGATATAGGATATTATCTGTTCTTCTGACATTTGATATCCATGTGGCAAAACCACATCAAAAATCAGATTGGAATGTGTTGAACCCTTTACCATTCTAAAGTCGTGAAACTGAACATTTTCATTTTTTCTGCTATCCTTATTAAGTGATTCTATAATTTCAGTGATCCGCGCTTTCGCAGCATTTGTCTCCTCATCGTCATCTACTATCGGATCCATGTGAATGACAGGCTCACAATTTAATTTTTTTCTGAGAGAGAATTCTATCTGATCGATCAGATCATGCAGTTCAAGAATATCTTCCTTATAAGGAACTTCTGCGTGCAGACTGACCATAAGTCTGCCAGGTCCATAATCATGGACCACAAGATCATGAATACCAAGGATCCTTTTATCACACCTCACGATCTTCTTGATTTCGTCCACAAGCTCTGGTTCCGGTGCCTGGCCAAGCAAAGGGCTGACCGTATCCTTCATTGCAGTAATGCCAGCTATGAGTATCATTACGCCCACCAATAACCCACAATATCCATCTATAGGTATTTTCCAGAAATGAGCAACAAGTGCAGATGCAAGAACAACCATTGTGGAAAATGTATCAGATAAACTGTCTTTCGCCGTCGCTATCATGGTCGCACTCTCTATCTTTCTGCCTATACTCCTGTTGTAGAAATACATATATATCTTTACTCCAATTGAAACAACGAGTATAACGGCAACTAGAATGCTGAATTTTGGAAGATCCGGATGTAGGATCTTTCCGATTGAATCTTTAATAAGCTCGTAGGCCATCAATATAATCATGACTGCTACAAATAAGCCTGATATATACTCTATTCTTCCATGTCCAAACGGATGATCCGGGTCCGGTTTTCTACCAGATAACTTAAAGCCTATCATAGATATAAACGAGCTTCCTGCATCTGATAAATTGTTGAACGCATCCGCCGTGATCGAGATAGCCCCCGAAAGTAATCCAGCAAAGAATTTTCCCAGGAACAATAATACATTCAAAAATATACCAACAGCTCCGCAAAGAACACCATATTTCTCCCTCACCTTGCTATCCTTATAATTATCTGATTTGATCCACAGCTTCGACAATAATGTCACCATATCTTTTGTTCCTCCTAATCTGAATCCCAAAACTTCTGAAAAAAAGAACCCACAAAAGCGTTGGACTTCTGCGGGTTCTTGATATATCTGAAATGATATATAATTATCTCTTTGAGAACTGTGGAGCACGACGAGCGGCCTTGAGACCGTACTTCTTTCTCTCCTTCATTCTTGGATCTCTTGTAAGGTATCCAGCCTTCTTAAGGATTGGTCTGTACTCAGCATCAACCTCAAGGAGTGCTCTTGAAATACCATGTCTGATAGCTCCAGCCTGACCTGTGAAACCACCACCACATACGTTAACGAGTACATCGTACTTGCCCTCTGTGCCTGTAGCAACGAGTGGCTGCTTTACGATAACCTTGAGTGTATCAAGGCCAAAGTACTCATCCATATCCTTCTTGTTTATAACGATCTTACCAGTACCTGGAGTGATGTAAACTCTGGCGATACTGCTTTTTCTTCTTCCTGTTCCATAGAACTTTGTTGTCTTAGCCATCTGTTAATCTCCTCCTTCTTAGTACTTAATCTCTAATACTTCTGGCTTCTGTGCCTGATGCTTGTGATCTGCACCAGCGTATACGTGAAGCTTTGTGATCATCTCTCTGCCAAGTGGTCCCTTTGGAAGCATTCCCTTAACTGCAAGGTAGATAACATCCTCTGGCTTCTTAGCCATCTTCTCACGAAGAGTTGTCTCTTTCATACCACCTACATAATCTGAGTGGTTGTAGTATACCTTCTGATCTAACTTCTTACCAGTTACCTGGATCTTGTCAGCGTTTACTACTATTACATAATCACCTGTATCAATGTGTGGTGTAAATGTTGGCTTGTTCTTTCCTCTTAAAATGCTTGCGATCTCTGATGCAAGACGACCTAAAGTATGTCCTGTAGCGTCAACTACATACCACTTTCTCTCTATTGTTGATGGGCTTGCCATAAAGCTCTTCATCGTGGTACCTCCTAAATTATTCTTTTATAATCTTCTTTACTAATGTATATTCAGCACATTCCTTACCGGGGCATTGGTTCGAAACGCACTTATAAACTTCGCATACTTTGCAAGTATATTATAATTACATTTTGTTGTCAACTATTTTTTCCAACAAAAATATCCGGCGATACATGTGCACCGCCGGATACCATATTATCATTCATTCTTCTGTCTGTAAATACTATCTTTTATTTAGAAATCCACCTCTGTGTCATAGTAGCAGCACTTCAGCAGCTTCTCCATCTCCTCCTGGCTTGGCTGTCTTGGGTTGGAGCCTGTACATGCATCAAGTATCGCATTTGCAGCGATCTCAGGAAGTCTCTCAAGGAATACGTCATCCGGAACAAAGCCCTGCTCACATGGATAGCTGTCTGGTCCATAATTCTTGATACAGTGAGGTATGTTCAGCTCATCATTCATCTTGCGCAGATATGCGATGAGAAGAGCTATCTTCTCGTCGAGGGTCTCTCCGCCAAGGCCCATGAAGTCTGCTATCTCGCCGTAACGAATCTTTGCTGTCTCATCCTTTGCATTGAAAGCGATAACCTTTGGAAGATACATCGCATTTGCTGCTCCGTGGATGATATGTGCACCGTAATCGGCAAATGCTGCTCCGGTCTTGTGTGCCATTGAATGTACGATTCCAAGCAGTGCATTTGAAAATGCCATACCTGCCAGGCACTGCGCATTGTGCATTGCGTCACGCTTCTCCATGTCTCCGTTATATGATCCAACCAGATCATTCTGGATCATCTTGATGGCATGAAGTGCCAGTGGATCAGTAAAATCGCAGTTTGCTGTCGATACATAAGCCTCGATTGCATGTGTCATGGCATCCATACCTGTGTGAGCAACCAGCTTCTGAGGCATGGTCTCTGCCAGCTCAGGATCTACGATCGCAACATCAGGTGTAATCTCAAAATCAGCTATCGGATACTTGATTCCCTTCTCGTAATCTGTGATGATTGAGAATGCGGTAACCTCTGTTGCAGTTCCTGATGTTGAAGAAATAGCGCAGAAATGAGCTTTCTTTCTAAGTTCAGGGATTCCAAATACCTTACACATATCCTCAAATGTCGCATCAGGATACTCATACTTTATCCACATAGCCTTTGCTGCGTCTATAGGTGAACCACCGCCGATGGCCACTATCCAGTCAGGCTCAAATTCAAGCATGGCTGCTGCACCCTTCATAACTGTCTCAACCGAAGGATCTGGCTCAATTCCCTCAAACAACTTAACTTCCATTCCAGCTTCCTCAAGGTACTGTACTGCCCTGTCCAGGAATCCAAATCTCTTCATGGATCCGCCTCCGACACAGACCATAGCTCTCTTACCCTTGAATGTCTTGAGTGCCTCCAAAGCACCTTTTCCGTGATACAGATCTCTTGGTAACGTAAATCTTGCCATTGTTTGCCCTCCTAAAATCAAAATAAAAAAAACCAATCATGTTATCTTCACTGAAACACCTTGAAATATTCCGAACACTTCGAAACAATTCCTGACATATCCGTCATGTAGCAGCATTTCAATGTAATTATAACATGATTGGCTCTTGTTTTCATTATTTTTTGTGCATTTCACACAATGTTTTTAATCTATTTTTCACTGTTTTGCTAGATGTTTTCCACTTTTCATTCTTATTTCTAGATTATTTCAAGTCCACTTTTCCAAGTTATTATATACAAAATATAACCACGCTATTTTATAAACTGCCAACATATTATTAGCAATTTTATCTTATCCCGACAAATATTATACGTCTACAGCCGTTTACGTCTACAGATATTTTATCTCCACAAGAGTAAGCCCCTTGGCCTCGGCTTTCGGACCAGCTTTCGTCCTATCCTTAGCCTCAAGTATTGACTCCATACAGTCCTCTGGCCAGATTCCAAGACCTATCTTCATCAAAGTTCCCACTATGATACGGACCATATTGTACAGGAAACCATTTCCGCTTATCCTTATATGTATCATATCACCAACTTTATCTATGGTTATATCTGTTATTGTACGGAATGTATTCTCCACCTGAGACCTTGATGAACAGAAGCTCTTGAAATCATGCTCCCCAACCAGCACTGCCGCAGCCCGCTTCATCTTATCTATATCAAGTGGATAATAGACGAATGTCGAGTAAAGACGCTCTGTCGGCATATCAAATCTTCTGTTTAATATCTTGTATTCATATGTCTTGATCGTGTCACAGTATCTCGGATGAAAATCGTCAGCCACCTGGCATGACTCCTGTATCCTTATGTCTTCCGGGAGCCGTTGATTAAGCGCAAATGAAAACTTCTCTCCAGGTATTCCTGATTCAGTGTCGAACACCGCCACATTTCCCAGTGCATGTACACCGGAATCCGTTCTGCTGGCTCCTATAACCTTTATATCCTCATGACAAAGCTCGCTGAGTGTCTTATTCAGGACTTCCTCAACCGTTATTCCATTTATCTGAACCTGCCATCCACAATAATTTGTTCCATCGTAGGCTACGATCAATTTTACTCTCTTCATATTCATACTAGGGATGTATCTGACACATCCGTATCCTTTTCTATATTATCGATGTATCTGAATTATCCATATCCTTTTCTATAATTATCAATGTATCTGAATTACTCTCCTGCCTCTAATACATTCTCAGGCAAATATACATACAGCGCAATTCTTAATCAAGCCCGATCGTCATTGACTCTGTAATGTTTAAAACAAATCTATATACAAACGACTTTTGATCCCGAAGTGCGCATGTATCCCGAAATAAGATTGCAGGATTTCCTACATCACACATCTGTATACTATCATGCATCCCAGATACACCAACACTATAGCATAACTTACATAGTCTGTTCCACTGTATTTTAACGGATTCATGCGGCTCCTGCCTTCGCTGCCGTCAAAACATCTGGCATCCATGGCCTGGGCAAGATCTGTGGCCCTCCTTATCGCCGATACAAATAATGGTACAAATACAGGTACATAACTCTTTATCCTCTTGAATATATTGCCACTCTCGAAGTCCGCACCTCTGGAAAGCTGTGCCTTCATGATCTTATCCAGCTCCTCCATAAATATCGGGATAAATCGCAATGCAATCATAAGCATCATGGCCATATCAGACACCGGAACCTTTATTTTCTTCAAGAATCCCAGACTGCTCTCCAGTCCATTTGCCAGATTCATCGGTCTTGTAGTGTACGTCATGACAGATGAGCCTATTATGAGGTATACAAGGCGTATAACCACAAGCACCGTAGTCATCACACTGTTATCTGTTATGCGAAGTCTGTGCCAGCTCCAAAGTACCCGTCCGTCCCCGTTGAACACGCTGAATATTGCTGTAAACAGAATAAACATCCATATGACCTTCAGTCCCCTGCAAATGTATGTTATCGGCACCCTACTCACCGCCACATATATACAGAGGAATGCCGTTGCGGCAAGTATCATGATCCAGTCCTTGCAAAGAAACAGCGATATGGCATATAGAAATGTTATTGCAAGCTTTGTTCTCGGATCCATTCTATGTATCACAGAACTGCCACTGTAATATTGTCCTATTGTAATATCTCGTATCATAGTAAATCTCCTATTCCGGGCACCCGGGAACATCTATACCGTACTGCTCAAGTAAGCTCCTGTCCTCAAAAAACTCACCTGTCCCTCCATCATACACTATCCTTCCATGCTCCATAAGAAGAATCCTCTCTGACATCTCATACACATCCTCCATGTCGTGGGATACCAGTATGATCGTCACATTTTTCTCTCTGTTGAGCTTTCTGACGAGATTCCATAACTGCTCCCGGCTCTCTCCGTCAAGTCCGCATGCAGGCTCATCAAGGATCAATACGTCTGGCTCATATGCCAGTATTCCCGCTATTGCCGCCCTCTTTTTCAAACCACCGGACAATTCAAATGGAGAATACTCCGCATATTTCTCCGGTACTCCCACCAACTCAAGCGCCTTTCTGGCGGCATCCTCAGCCTCTTTCTTTGGCATTCCAAAGTTTATCGGACCATACATTACATCCTTGAGCACCGTATTCTCAAACAACTGGGACTCAGGGGACTGAAATACATACCCTATCCTCCTGCGGATATCCTTGATATTTCTTACACTCTGCACATCCGTATCATACAGATATACCTTGCCACTCTGTGGAACTATCAGCTTATTTATCATTTGAAGCAGTGTACTCTTTCCCGATCCGGTCTGCCCTATTACAGCGACAACCTGTCCTTCATATATTTTGATGTTTATATCAGAAAGCGCCTGAAATGACTCATTTCCATTCACATACGAATATGATACATTCTGAAGCTCAACTATACATTTTTCTGAATTATCTGCAGTCTTCTCATCCTCAGCATGATTACTCTGCGCATTGTTCATATCGCTGCTTATATCCATATGCCTGTTCTTATATTTATAGCAGATATCGATCGGTATTCCGGCCCTACGCTTCATATCAACCGGTATCTCCAGTCCATAGCTCTTAAGCCGGTCAACATCTGTGAATACATCTCCAGGTGTACCCTCTGCCACGATCCTGCTATTATCCAATATGTATACTTTATCCGCCATAAGTGCCTCAGCTATCCTGTGAGTCACCATTATTACGGTTATTCTCTTTTCTTTGTTCAATCTCTGCACAAGCTCCAGCATATCCTTTGCTCCCTGCGGGTCAAGCATGGATGTCGCCTCGTCTAGCACTATACAATCCGGAGTCATCGCCATGGACGATGCGATTGCAAGCCGCTGTTTCTGTCCACCGCTTATTCTTGACGTATTGGCATACTTATATGCTGTGAGCCCTGTGAGCTCCAGCATCTCATCTATCTTCTTCCATATATCTTCGCTGCAGACGCCAAGATTCTCCAGCCCAAATCCTATATCCTCAGCGAGGGTGTTGCCGACTATCTGGTTATCGGGATTTTGAAACACCATTCCTACCTGTCGTCTGACTGATGTAAGCTCTCCCATCTCCGCCATGTCTTTTCCACCTATGACTATCGAACCCTCATGCGGTGCAAGCAGTCCATTCAAATGTCTTGCAAACGTAGACTTCCCTGAACCGTTTCTGCCAAGGATCGCGATTATCTCCCCCTTGTCGGCAAGAAAATCTACATCCTTTATTGCCCAGTTCTCCCCTATCTTATTGCCGTCTTTATCCTTTATATTAAATTTATGAGATAGTCCTTTTACATTTATGAAGCTCATAATCTTTCCAATCTATATCAATGAAATCTCTATATTTCACTAAATTTTATTAAAAAACAGGGCCGCCGTACACGAACGTAAACTAATACGTCTATGTACTGCAGCCCTGTTTATTTATCTGTATAATATCAATCTATCAATCCATTATACTAACTCGAGAATAACCTCAAGAGCCTGATCGCCCTTACGCTGACCGATCTTGATGATTCTTGTGTAACCACCCTTACGTCCTGCGTACTTTGTACCATACTCATCGAATAACTTCTGTGTTAAGTCGATCTTCTTAGTACCGGCCTTCTTACCAGCAGCATCTGTAGGAACTTCAACAACTGGATATAAAACCTTGAGCATCTCTCTTCTGGCATGAAGTCTTGAAGGCTGATCCTTCTTAACTGTCTTCTCAACTGTGTCGTATACTGTAACCTTCTTACCGTCTACAACTTCCTTAATTCTCTTGCCATCTTTATCCTTCTTAGCAACCTTAGCCTGAACTGTAACCTCATCGTAGTTGTCCTTCTCAGCAACTGCTAAAGTGATGAGCTTCTCTGCGATCTTAACAACTTCCTTAGCTCTTGCCTCTGTTGTCTTGATCTTTCCATGATACAGTAACTGAGTTACCTGGTTACGAAGTAATGCGTTTCTCTGTGCGCTTGCTTTTCCAAGCTTTCTATACTTTGCCATTTTAATTATCCTCCTATACCCTTTGCGGGTCTTCACTGTGCTTACTATTATTCAGCTTGAGTGGTATACGGGAACTGCTATTAGTCCTCGTTCTGATTAAGTGATAAGCCTAACTCCTTAAGCTTAGCTAATACTTCATCCAGTGACTTACGACCAAGGTTACGAACCTTCATCATATCCTCTGGTGTCTTGTTTATAAGTTCCTGAACTGTGTTGATGCCAGCTCTCTTCAAACAGTTGTATGAACGAACTGATAACTCGAGCTCATCGATATTCATCTCAAGAACCTTTTCCTTCTCGTCTGTTGTGCTCTCAACCATAACATCTACAAGACGTGCGTTCTCTGATAAATCTACGAACAGCTTCAAGTGCTCTACCAGAAGATTTGCAGCAAGACTTACTGCCTCATCTGGAGCAAGAGCTCCGTTTGTATATACATCAAGAGTTAACTTATCATAGTCAGTAACCTGACCAACACGTGTATTCTGAACTGTAAGGTTTACTCTTTCAACAGGGGTGAAGATTGAGTCAATAGCGATGACATCAATTGGTGCATCTGCTTCCTTGTTCTTGTCAAGGCTTACATATCCACGTCCGTTGACAATTGTAAGCTCCATCTCAAGCTTTGCGTCCGGACCACTAAGGTTTGCGATTACAAGATCAGGATTTACGATCTCTATATCTCCGTCAACCTTGATATCTCCTGCCTTAACAACGCGCTCACCAACAACATCGATGTATGCCTGCTTTGGCTCAAATGTATCTGAGTTATTCTTGATAACGACATTCTTGATGTTCATTATTATCTCAGTAACATCCTCTTTTACACCTGGTATTGAGCTGAACTCGTGTAAAACACCCTTTATCTTAACGTGGCTTACAGCGGTACCTGGTAATGAAGAAAGCATTATTCTTCTAAGTGAGTTACCAAGTGTTATACCGTAACCTCTCTCTAAAGGCTCGATTACAAACTTGCCATATTTGTTGTCATCTGAAGTCTCAACGATCTCGATTTTTGGTTTTTCAAACTCAAACATCTAAGCCCCTCCTTTACGGGTTTTAAAATGCTACACTCCAAGTTACAAAATGTATAAATAAAGAACAAATCTTACTTAGAATATAACTCGACGATGAGAGTCTCATTTACAGGAACATCGATCTGCTCTCTGCTTGGCTTCTCTACAACTTCACCTGCGAGGTTATCTCTGTCTGCTGTTAACCAACCTGGTACGAGAACACCCTCTGTTGCAGCCATGATATCCTTGTATCTCTGAAGAGACTTGCTCTTCTCTCTGATCTCGATCTTATCGCCTGGCTTAACTGAGTATGAAGGGATGTTTACACACTTGCCATTTACAAGTACGTGCTTGTGATCTACGATCTGTCTAGCCTCTCTTCTTGTTCTTGCAAAGCCTAATCTGAAGATGATGTTGTCAAGTCTAAGCTCAAGTAATGTCATGAGGTTAGGACCTGTTAATCCCTTCTGCTGCTCAGCCTTTGCATAAAGGTTACGGAAAGGCTTCTCAAGTACACCATAAATGAACTTAGCCTTCTGCTTCTCGCGGAGCTGAAGTCCATACTCGCTCTGCTTTCTATTTGATCTGTTTGGTCTTCTGTTTGACTTCTTGTCTATTCCGAGATACATTGGCTCCATGCCTAAAGATCTGCATCTCTTAAGAACTGGGGTTCTATCTACTGCCATCTTGTTTGTACCTCCTCTAATTAAACTCTTCTTCTCTTTGGTGGACGACATCCGTTATGTGGAACCGGAGTAACATCCTTGATACTAACTACATCTATACCACATGCTGAGAGTGCACGAATTGCAGCCTCTCTTCCTGAACCTGGTCCCTTGACAAATACGTCGATTGTCTTGAGTCCGTAAGGTGCAGCAGCCTTTGCGGCTGTCTCTGCAGCCATCTGAGCAGCATATGGAGTTGACTTCTTAGAACCCTTAAATCCTAATCCACCAGCGCTTGCCCATGAAAGCGCATTGCCTTCAGCGTCTGTTAATGTAACAATTGTATTATTGAAAGATGACTGAATATGAGCCTGTCCGTGCTGTACGCTCTTTCTGACACGCTTCTTAGCCACTTTTTTAGTTGCCTGCTTAGCCATTAGCCTAAACCTCCTATGGTTTTTTACAAATATATTCTATAAATATTACTTCTTCTTATTAGCAACAGTCTTCTTAGGACCCTTACGAGTTCTAGCGTTAGTCTTAGTCTTCTGTCCACGAACAGGAAGTCCCTGTCTATGACGCTTACCACGATAGCAAGCAATCTCCTGTAAACGCTTAATATTGAAGCCTATCTCTCTACGTAAATCTCCCTCTACTACCTGAGTTGCCTTGATAACCTCGCTGAGTCTTCTAACCTCATCGTCAGTCAGATCTGCGCAACGTGTATCAGGATTAACGTTTGCTTCCTTAAGAATACGCTGTGATGAAGGAAGTCCGATACCATAGATATAAGTAAGACCAATTTCAACACGTTTCTCTCTTGGTAAATCAACACCTGAAATACGAGCCATTATAATAACCTCCGTAAAATCTTCTTTTAAGCTGAATCCACAAATGTATCCCATAGCACACGCTATGGGGTGAAATGCATACACCGCAAACTTCAACTAAGTTGTATATTTCTATAATTGTATTGGCATATCTACGTATGCCACAGCCGCTTTTAAATAATACAGTACATTAGATATATGTACTGACGCACGAAAATAAGTATACTTCCGGATGGGCTATCATCCATATACTTCTTTTCCTTTTTTGATTAACCCTGACGCTGCTTGTGCTTTGGATTCTCGCAGATAACTCTAACGATTCCCTTTCTCTTGATAACTTTGCACTTATCGCAGATAGGTTTTACTGATGCTCTAACCTTCATTAGAAACTCTCCTTTCAAAAAAAGTCCGCTACGAATTAGCATTCTATCATTTTCATTGATAAAATGCAATAGGGAAATTCATTTTTTTATTATTTATCTCTCCAAACGATTCTTCCCTTGGTAAGATCGTATGGTGATAACTCTATTGTAACTTTGTCGCCAGGAAGAATCTTTATATAATTCATTCTCAGCTTTCCACTTATATGAGCAAGAACCTTGTGTCCATTCTCAAGTTCTACCTGAAACATGGCATTTGGAAGTTTCTCAACTACTGTTCCTTCTACTTCAATTACATCTGCTTTTGACATTTTCAAAAATCCTCCTATATATATAAATCAACTTATGAGTTCTCCATGATATAATGAATATGTAATCGTGCTTACGAACGACGACATATGATATCACATCTACAGCTCAATTCCATCGGCCCTTGAAAGTATCTCAGGCTCTCCATCTGTTATAAGTATTGTATTCTCATAATGTGCCGCCAGTGATTTGTCTGCGGTGACGACCGTCCATCCATCCGGCATCCACTTCACTTCGTAATCGCCAAGTGTGATCATCGGTTCTATCGCTATCGTCATTCCTGCTTTCAGCTTCGGTCCTCTTCTTCTTGTTGCGAAGTTTGGGACCTCCGGCTCTTCATGAAGATTTTTTCCGACTCCATGTCCCACCAGATCGACAACAACTCCAAGTCCACACTCATCGGCATAGGACTCGACCGCTATTCCTATATCCCGCACATGATTTCCCGCACGGGCCGCTGACAGTCCTTCAAAGAAGCTTTGCTTCGTTGCCTCTATGAGATACTTTGCCATATCAGATATCTCGCCAACTCCATATGTTCTGGCTGAGTCTGAATGGTAACCCTTATAGATAACACCGGCATCAAGACTTACTATATCTCCATCCTGAAGCACTCTGTTCTTTGATGGGATTCCGTGTACCACCTCATCATTTACAGATACACACACCGACGCCGGATATCCCTGATAGTTCAGAAATGATGGTTCACAGTGATAACTTCTGATAACCTCTTCACCGAGCTTATCTATATCATATGTGGTCATTCCCGGCTTCAATGCTTTTCTCATCTCCTCATGAGTTATCGCCAGAATTCTTCCAGCCTCTCTCATAAGTTCAATCTCTTCCTGGGATTTTATGGAAATACCCTTCATATTTACTCACCTAATATATCAGTGATAGCAGCGAATACATCCTTCATATCAACAGTTCCGTCAACCTCTTTCAGGATGCCCTTTGCCTTGTAGTAATCGATGAGAGGCTGTGTCTGCTCATGATATACATTAAGTCTCTTCTCTACTGTCTCTGGCTTATCATCGTCTCTAAGGATGAGATCAGCTCCACATGCATCACACTTGCCCTCAACTTTTGTTGGGTTGTATACGATATGGTATGTTGCTCCACAACCTACACATGCACGTCTGCCTGACATTCTCTCGATGATATTCTCATCAGGTACCTCAACATTGATAGCGTAATCAACCGAATCGCCGATTGCTGAGAGTGCCTTGTCAAGTGCCTCTGCCTGTGGGATAGTTCTTGGGAATCCGTCAAGGATATATCCCTTTGCACAGTCATCAGCCTTGAATCTATCTATTACCAAGTCGACAACGAGCTCATCTGGTACAAGAAGTCCCTTATCCATGTACTCCTTTGCCTTTGCACCAAGCTCTGTGCCGTTCTTTATGTTCGCTCTGAATATATCTCCTGTTGAGATATGTGGTACGCCGTACTTTGCAGCGATCATCTTTGCCTGTGTTCCCTTGCCTGCGCCCGGTGCGCCTAACATGATTATCTTCATATATTCAACCTCCATTTTTTTGAACGTTTCCCATTCTTATCAAATACTATTCTCTCTATAATACACGAATAGGAAGTGTACTATACGGCACACTCCCATTCGTGTTTATTGCCACGTCATATTTTAGTCTAAAAGGAATCCCTGATAGTTCCTTACCAGCATACGTGACTCAATATTCTTAATTGTCTCTATAACAACACCTACAACGATGATAAGTGATGTTCCTCCAAATGAAACATTTGCTCCAAAGAAACCACTGAAGAACATTGGTATACATGCTACTATGATAAGTCCTACAGCACCTATAAATATGATGTAGTTTAAAATCTTATTAAGGTAATCCTGTGTTGACTGTCCAGGTCTTATACCAGGGACAAAACCGCCACTCTTCTTCATATTGTTGGCAATCTCCATTGGATTGAATGTGATCGCTGTGTAGAAATATGCGAAGAAGAACACAAGTAAAATATATACGATCAAACCGATCGATGCCCAAGGATAAGATCTGTTAAACCAGTAGCCCTGACTCATACCCTGGATTATCTTTGCTCCTACACCAGATGTCTTGATGTTGAACAGATTCACTACGATCTGTGGAACAGACAGTATGGATGATGCAAAGATGACCGGAATAACACCTGCAGTATTGACCTTAAGTGGAATATGAGAGGACTGTCCGCCCATCGTCTTTCTTCCTCTTACTGTCTTGGCATACTGTACAGGAATTTTTCTCTCTGCGCCCTGAAGTGCACATACAAATACTACTGTAAGAACTACAACTGCAAGGATAATGAGTCCTACAAGTGTAAATCTTACAAAGTCTCTGCCCTTCATGAACTGTGTGTATAAATTCTTGAAGTCATTTGGCATTGTTGAAACAATGTTGATCAAAAGGATTACTGATATACCATTGCCAACACCCTTCTCTGTTGCTCTCTCGCCAAGCCACATTACTATAGCACTTCCTGCCGTAAGAATGACTACGATGCAAAGAACCGTCCAGAAGTTATAATTCTCAATGACTCCCTTGTTTCCAAATCCTACTACAAGACCAGCACTCTCAAGGATTGCAAGACCTACTGTCATATATCTTGTGATAGCGGTGATCTTCTTTCTACCATCTTCTCCGTCTTTCTGCAGTTCTTCCAAAGCCGGTATAGCAATGGTGAGAAGCTGTATGATGATGGAAGCTGTAATGTAAGGTGTTACCGACAATGCAAAGATCGACATCTGCTCGAACGATCCTCCGGTGAATGAACTGAAGATGTTCAGTGAATCACCGAGGGCATTCTGCATGTACTCTCTTATTGCATCCGCACTTATTCCCGGAACGGTAATCAGACTACCAAGTCTGACTACCACGAGAATGAAGAACGTATATAAAAGTCTTCTTCGTATATCCTGTACCTTAAATGCATTGATTAAGGTTTTGAACATATTACATCACCTCTGCTTTTCCGCCAAGAGCTTCAATTTTCTCAGCTGCTGACTTTGAAAAAGCATTAGCCTTAACATTGAGCTTTTTAGTTAACTCTCCATTTCCAAGAATCTTAACTCCATCACGAGGATTCTTAATGATACCTGCCTCTACTAATGTCTCAACAGTTACGTCTGAGCCATCCTCGAATCTCTCAAGAGCTGATACATTGATTGCAACGATCTCTTTGTGATTGATGCAATTAAAGCCTCTCTTAGGAAGACGTCTATATAATGGCATCTGTCCACCTTCGAAACCTGGTCTAGGTGATCCAGAACGTGCCTTCTGACCCTTATGTCCCTTACCTGCAGTCTTGCCATTTCCTGAACCATGTCCACGGCCTACACGGAAATTAGCACTGTGCTTTGAGCCTTCAGCCGGCTTTAATGTAGATAAATCCATGATCTGCGTATCCTCCTTCTCTTATACTTCCTCAACCTTTACCATATAACTTACCTGCTTAACCATTCCAAGTGTTGCAGCGTTATTTGGGAGCTCTACTGACTTATTAACCTTCTTAAGTCCAAGAGCCTCTACTGTCTTTCTATGCTTTGGTACAGCGCCGATAGGGGACTTTACCAAAGTTACCTTTAACTTATCTGCCATCTTCTAATACCTCCTTAGTTAAGTATCTCATCAACAGATTTTCCACGAAGTCTTGCGATATCCTCTGGGTTCTTGATCTCTGTAAGGCCCTTGATTGTTGCAAGAACTACGTTCTGCTTGTTGTTTGATCCTAAGGACTTTGTACGGATGTTCTTATATCCTGCAAGCTCAAGTACGCTACGAGCAGGACCACCAGCGATGATACCAGTACCTTCTGGAGCTGTCTTCAGAAGAACTGAAGCACTGCCGAACTGTCCATTCCAGTCGTAAGGGATACTACCAACTTCATTTACAGGAACTGTAACTAAATGCTTTGCAGCATCCTCCTTACCCTTACGGATAGCTTCTGGAGTCTCAACTGCCTTGCCAACACCAACGCCAACGTGGCCATTTCTATCACCAACAACTACGAGAGCTGCAACTCTAGAATTACGTCCACCCTTAACAACCTTTGTTACACGCTTGATGGCAACAACTTTATCTTCTAACTCTAACTTACTTGCATCAATTATTTCACGCTTCATACGTTGTTCTTCCTCCTTACTAGAATTCCAGACCAGCTTCTCTCGCTGCATCTGCTAATGCCTGAACCTTACCGTGGTATACGAAACCGCCTCTGTCATAGATAACAGTCTTGATACCCTTCTCAAGTGCTCTCTCAGCAATAACCTTACCAACGTAAGCTGCTGCATCAACATCATTTGTCTTCTCAAGCTCATCCTTAATAGCCTTCTCTGTTGTAGATGCTGCTACTAATGTCTTACCAACTGAATCATCAATAATCTGAGCGTACATATGATTATTACTTCTGAATACAGCTAAACGTGGTCTCTCTGTTGTTCCAGCTAAACGATTACGAACACGCATATGCTTCTTTACACGAATTGCGCTTCTTGATTCTTTATTAATCATCTTATCTCACTCCTTTATTATTTCTTACCAGTCTTACCAACTTTACGTCTGATAGTCTCATCCACATACTTGATACCCTTGCCCTTGTATGGCTCTGGTGCTCTCTTCTCTCTAATCTCAGCAGCGTACTGACCAACCTTTTCCTTGCTGATTCCGCTTACTATGATCTTGTTTCCATCAACTGATGTTTCGATACCATCTGGATCAACCATCTCAACTGGGTGTGAATAACCAAGAGCAAGAACAAGCTTATTACCCTGCTTCTGAGCTCTGTAACCTACACCGTTAACCTCAAGCTCCTTCTTGTAACCCTCTGTAACACCTACTACCATGTTGTGGATAAGTGTTCTTGTGAGTCCGTGAAGTGATTTCATCTTCTTTAAGTCGTTAGGTCTTGATACTGTGATTGTATCGCCGTCTAACTTTATATCCATTTCCGCAGGGAGAACTCTCTCAAGAGTTCCCTTTGGTCCTTTAACAGTCACTTTATTATTTTCTGCTATATCTACAGTTACGCCTGCAGGTACAGCGATAGGCATTCTTCCGATACGTGACATTTTGCCGTCCTCCTTTTACCAAATAAACGCAAGTACTTCTCCACCTACGTTCTGTTTTCTAGCTTCCTTATCTGTTAATACACCCTTGTTTGTGGAGATAATAGCAGTTCCAAGTCCACCAAGTACTCTTGGAAGCTCATCCTTGCTTGCGTATACTCGAAGACCAGGCTTTGAAATTCTCTTAAGACCTGTGATGATCTTCTCGTTCTTATCTGCACCATACTTCAATGTGATCTTGATTGTCTCGAACTTACCGTCCTCAACGATATCTACAGCCTTAACATATCCTTCTGATAAAAGTATGTCGGCAATAGCTTTCTTCATCTTTGAAGCAGGGATTTCTACTGTATCATGCTTTGCTGTATTAGCATTACGAATTCTTGTAAGCATATCTGCAATTGGATCGCTCATTGACATAATAAATTTCCTCCTTCTTACTCTTACCAGCTTGATTTCTTAACGCCAGGAATCTGTCCCTTATATGCTAACTCACGGAAGCAGATTCTACAAATTCCGTACTTCTTTAAAACTGAGTGTGGACGTCCACAAATGCTGCAACGTGTGTACTCTCTTGTTGAGAACTTCTGCTTGCGCTGCTGCTTAACTTTCATTGATGTCTTAGCCATTTCTCGAATCTCCTCCTTTATTATTTGCTATAAGGCATGCCGAACAGTGTAAGTAACTCACGAGCTTCCTCGTCAGTCTGTGCTGTTGTTACGCAAATTATATCCATACCTCTAACCTTATCTACCTTATCGTACTCGATCTCAGGGAAGATAAGCTGCTCCTTAATACCGAATGCGTAGTTACCTCTTCCATCAAATCCGTTTGGATTGATACCTCTGAAGTCACGTACACGTGGGAGTGCAAGATTTACAAGACGATCAAGGAACTCATACATCTTCTCGCCACGAAGAGTTACCTTACATCCGATAGGCATTCCCTCTCTCAGCTTGAAGTTAGCTACTGACTTCTTTGCTCTTGTTACAACTGCCTTCTGACCTGTGATTGTCTCAAGATCCTTGATAGCAGCGTCGAGAACCTTAGCGTTCTCTCTAGCTTCACCAACGCCCATATTGATAACGATCTTATCGAGCTTTGGTATCTGCATTACATTCTTATATCCAAATTTCTCAACCATGGCGCTCTTAATTTCAGCGTCATACTTTTCTTTAAGTCTACTCACCTAAGACGACCTCCTTCCAATTAATCTATCTTCTCTGTCTTGCCATCAACTTTGGCTACACGAACCTTATCCTTACCAGTTCCTTCAAAACCAACTCTAACTGGCTTGCCCTTGTAAAGATACATTACATTAGAGATGTCAAGTGGGGCTTCCATCTCGATGATTCCGCCCTGCTGGTTAGCCATGCTTGGCTTGCTATGCTTAAATACTTTGTTGATTCCTTCAACTACTACGGTACCATTCTTCTTATCTACTGAAACGACCTTTCCGCTCTTGCCCTTGTCCTTACCAGCGATAACCTGTACCATATCATCTTTCTTAATCTTCATTGTTGCCATAGTCACACCTCCTTATAATACTTCAGGTGCAAGTGATACGATCTTCATGAATTTCTTATCACGGAGCTCTCTTGCAACTGGTCCAAAGATACGTGTACCTCTTGGATTCATATCGTCTTTTATAATTACAGCAGCGTTCTCGTCAAACTTGATGTATGAACCATCCTTACGACGAGCGCCATGCTTTGTTCTAACTACAACGGCCTTAACTACATCGCCCTTCTTTACAACTCCGCCTGGTGTTGCATCCTTAACAGAGGCAACGATGATATCGCCGATATTCGCATATCTTCTAACTGATCCGCCTAACACTCTGATACAAAGTAACTCTTTTGCACCTGTGTTATCAGCAACTTTAAGTCTTGTTTCCTGCTGAACCATTTAATTTGCCTCCTTACTTTGCCTTCTCGATGATCTCAACAAGTCTCCATCTCTTATCCTTTGATAATGGTCTTGTCTCCATAACCTTTACTCTATCGCCAATCTTGCACTCGTTATTCTCGTCATGAGCCTTCAGCTTTACTGTTCTCTTTACAATCTTACCATAAAGAGGATGCTTAACATTATCTACGATAGAAACAACGATTGTCTTATCCATCTTGTCACTTGTAACTATACCAACACGTGTTTTTCTCAGATTTCTTTCCACAATAATTCCTCCTTCCAAGATAATTAAGCATTAGCCTTCTGGGCTATAACTGTCTGTATTCTTGCTATATTCTTTCTAACGTCCTTGATTCTGCTTGTGTTGTCAAGCTGATTTGTAGCATTCTGGAATCTCAGGTTGAATAATTCCTTCTTTGCAGCTACTAAATCTTTCTGGAGATCGTCAACGGACTTGCTATTTAATTCGTTCATAAAATCCTTAGTTTTCACTGCCTGCTACCTCCTCTAACTCTTCCTTTGATGCGATCTTACACTTAAGTGGAAGCTTGTGCATAGCGAGTCTGAGAGCCTCTTTAGCTACCTCCTCAGGTACGCCCTGAACCTCAAACATAACTCTGCCTGGCTTAACTACTGCTACCCAATACTCAAGTGCTCCCTTTCCTGAACCCATTCGAGTCTCAGCCGGCTTTGCTGTAACTGGCTTGTCAGGGAAAATCTTGATAAATACCTTACCACTACGCTTCATATATCTTGTCATTGCAATTCTGGCTGCCTCGATCTGGTTTGACTTGATCCAAGCTGGCTCTAATGCTACGAGACCATACTCACCGTTTGTAATCTTATTGCCTCTAAGTGCCTTACCAGCCATTGTTCCTCTGAACTGCTTACGACGCTTTACTCTCTTTGGCATTAACATTATTTATTTCCCCCTTCCTTTACTGTCTTTGTTGGAAGTACTTCACCATGGTAGATCCATGTCTTTACGCCAACCTTACCATATGTTGTATCTGCTTCAGCAAATCCGTAATCGATATCAGCACGGAGTGTCTGAAGAGGAATTGTTCCCTCGCTGTAGAACTCTGTTCTAGCCATATCAGCACCGCCAAGACGACCTGAACATGCACACTTGATACCCTGTGCGCCTGACTTCATTGTTCTACCCATGCAAGACTTCATAGCCTTTCTGAATGCGATACGATTCTCAAGCTGTGCTGCGATGTTCTCTGCAACGAGCTGAGCGTCAGCATCCGGCTTCTTGATCTCCTTAACGTCGATAAAGAGCTTCTTATCTGTTAACTTCTGAGCGTCAGCCTTGATCTTCTCGATTCCGGCTCCACCCTTTCCGATTACTACTCCAGGCTTAGCTGTGTATAATACGATCTTTACATTCTTTGCTGATCTCTCGATCTCGATCTTTGAGATGTTTGACTTGTAAAGAGTTGTCTTTAAGTATTTTCTAAGGATCTGATCTTCTGCTAAGTTCTTAGCAAACTCGTCATTTCTCTTGTCAGCATACCAGTTTGAATCCCAATCTTTGATAATGCCGACTCTTAAACCATGAGGATTAACTTTCTGTCCCATATTTTACCTCCTATTTCTCGTCAAGCACGATTGTGATGTGGCTTGTTCTCTTCTCGATTCTATATGCTCTACCCTGTGCTCTTGGATGAACTCTCTTCATTGTAGGTCCCTTGTTAGCGTAACACTCTGCTACGTAAAGGTCCTCCTTCTTCATGCCATTGTTGTTCTCAGCGTTAGCAATAGCAGACTTCAAAAGCTTCTCTATAACGCTTGAGCCATATCTTGGGTTGTATTCTACGATAGCAAGTGCTGTCTGAACATCCTTACCTCTGATAGCATCAAGCACAAAACATGCCTTGGTTACTGATACTCTTGCGTATGAAACCTTAGCTGATGGTCTTGTATCTTTGTTCTCATTTCTGAGTCTCTTGTCATGGGATCTATGTCCTTTAGCCATTTTGAAAAGTCCTCCTTTCAAATATTCCTAATATTATCTTCTACCCTTCTTTTCGTCCTTACCATGACCTCTGTATGTTCTGGTAACTACGAACTCACCGAGCTTATGTCCTACCATATCTTCTGTTACATATACTGGTACGTGCTTTCTTCCATCATGAACGGCAAATGTGTGGCCAACGAATGATGGGAAGATTGTTGAACGTCTTGACCAGGTCTTTATAACTTCTGTCTTATTAGCAGCGTTTAAAGCATCTACCTTCTTAAGCAGATGTGCATCTGCGAATGGTCCTTTTTTTAATGAACGAGCCATATTTCTTCCTCCTTAACTATTTAACATTCTTACCGTCTCTACGTCTTACGATCAACTTATTAGACTGCTTGTTCTTCTTTCTTGTCTTGAGACCCATTGCTGGCTTGCCCCATGGAGTAGAAGGACCTGGACGACCGATAGGTGCTCTACCTTCTCCACCACCATGTGGATGGTCATTAGGGTTCATGACAGAACCACGAACTGTTGGTCTAACGCCCATATGACGCTTACGACCGGCTTTACCAATGTTAACAAGGCCATGCTCGATGTTTCCTACCTGTCCAACTGTTGCTCTACAGATAATCGGAACCATTCTCATCTCGCCTGATGGAAGTCTAAGTGTTGCATACTTTCCTTCCTTAGCCATGAGCTGTGCAGCGTTTCCTGCTGAACGAACTAACTGTCCGCCCTTACCTGGATAAAGCTCGATGTTGTGTACCTGAGTACCAACTGGAATATTCTGAAGTGGAAGACAGTTACCAACCTTGATCTCTGCCTCTGCGCCATTCATCAGCACATCGCCAACTGCAAGCTTGAAAGGAGCAAGGATGTATCTCTTTTCTCCATCTGCATAGAACAGAAGTGCAATATTTGCTGATCTGTTTGGATCATACTCGATTGCAGCTACTGTTGCTGGAATACCATCTTTGTCATTTCTCTTGAAATCTATTATTCTATACTTTCTCTTAGCACCACCACCGTGATGTCTTACTGTTATTTTACCCTGATTGTTACGACCAGCTGTCTTGCTTGTTGAAACAACGAGTGACTTCTCTGGAGTTGTCTTTGTGATCTCTGAGAAATCAAGGCCAGTCATATTTCTTCTGGAAGGTGTATATGGGTTATATGTCTTAATTCCCATTGTTGTTCTCCTTTCGGTTCAATTTATTCTCACGCTTTGATTGCGTATACAACTAATGTGATGAGCGGCTATACTGTGCAGCCACCCACGGCTATATCTTAAAGTCCCTCGAATATCTCGATGTCCTTGCTGTCAGCTGTAAGCTGAACGATAGCCTTCTTGTACTTTGCTGTGTTACCAAGTGTCATACCACGTCTCTTGACCTTACCGTCATTGTTCATTGTGTTGACCTTTGCAACCTTTGTTCCCTCGAACATCTTCTCTACAGCTTCCTTAACCTGTGACTTGTTTGCTTCTGGATGAACAAGGAATGTATATTTCTTCTCAGCCATAGCGTTCATGCTCTTCTCTGTGATCACTGGCTTAAGTATAACGTCATAATATTTGATATCTGCCATTATGCGTACACCTCCTCAATTGTTGCAACTGCTTCCTTAGTAAGAACAAGCTTCTCATACTTGAGAATATCGTATACGCTAAGTGAATTAGCTACTGTTGTCTTAACTGTTGGAATGTTGTTTGCTGAAAGAACAACGTTATTGTTCTTATCCTTTGTTACTACAAGAGCCTTAGGAGCTGAAAGCTTTGCAAGGATCTTTGCAAATACGCTTGTCTTAGCCTCCTGAAGATCAAGCTTGTCAACTACTACCAGCTTGTTCTCAGCAACCTTTGATGAAAGTGCTGACTTCATAGCAAGCTGCTTCTCTTTCTTATTCATCTTAACTGAATAATCTCTTGGCTTTGGTGCGAATACAACTCCGCCGCCTGTCCACTGTGGAGATCTTGTTGAACCCTGTCTAGCATGACCAGTTCCCTTCTGTCTCCAAGGCTTTCTTCCACCACCAGAAACTTCTGAACGTGTCTTAGCGCTCTGTGTTCCCTGACGGTTGTTGGCTAACTGACCAACTACAGCCTTATGCATTATATGCTCATTTATTTCTACACCGAAAACTGCATCATTGAGCTCTAATGTCTCAACTTCTTTGCCTTCAATGTCATAAACCTTAACTGATGCCATTGTTGTCTCTCCTTTCCAAAGCCCTACTTACCAGACTTTACTGTATCTTTAATCATAACCAATGACTTCTTTGGTCCTGGAACAGCGCCCTTAACCAAGATTACATTGTTCTCAACATCTATTTTAACTACCTCAAGGTTCTGGATTGTAACTCTTACGCTACCCATATGTCCAGGCATCTTCTTGCCCTTGAATACTCTACCTGGAGTAGTTGCAGAACCGTTTGAACCTGCATGTCTGTGATACTTTGAACCATGTCCTGAAGGACCTGACTTAAGGCCGTGTCTCTTAAGACCGCCTGCGTATCCCTTACCCTTTGACTTAGCAGTAACATCAATCTTGTCGCCAGCAGCAAATACGTCTGCCTTGATCTCTGCGCCAAGCTCGTACTCAGCAGTGTTCTCAAGTCTGAACTCTCTATAGAAAGCCTTTGGAGTTGTTCCTGCCTTCTTAGCATGACCAACCTCTGCCTTACCAGCACCATGTGGATTTCTGATAACTTTCTTTCCTGATACGTCCTTTGTTGTTACTCTTTCCTTCTTCTCGCCGAATCCTACCTGAATTGCATCGTAACCGTCATTCTCAACTGTTTTGATCTGGGTTACAACACATGGACCAGCCTGCAATACTGTAACTGGTGTTAATACACCGTTCTCGTCGAAAATCTGTGTCATTCCGACTTTTGTAGCTAATATAGCCTTCTTCATTTCTGTTTCCTCCTAATTTAATTCACAGCGGATTGCATCTGCAATCATACTAAATTACATCCGAAAATGCATTAGGTACTGTTATTTAATTGTTTCTGCGGTTTGTTTTAAATTAGTCCGCATCTAATTGGGTTTCTTTTGAATTGCTGTCTGACTTTGATTATTTCATCTTAACATCGATGAACACGCCAGCGGACAGATCGATCTTCTGTAATGCATCAATTGTCTTCTGAGTTGGTGCTACAACATCGATAAGTCTCTTATGAGTTCTCTGCTCAAACTGCTCTCTTGAGTCCTTGTACTTATGAACTGCTCTTAAGATTGTGATCTTCTCAATCTTAGTAGGCATTGGAACTGGTCCGCTTACCTTTGCGCCAGTCTTCTTAACTGTATCAACAATCTGTGCTGCTGCCTTGTCGATAAGTTTGTGGTCATAAGCCTTAAGTGTAATTCTCATAATCTGATTTGCCATAAAAAAAGCCGCCTCCTTTTCGCACTTAATCTTAGTACAACAAGCGGTGACTGTACACTCTCCCGTGTGTGTCCTAAGTTAAAACCCAGAACCATCACGTCGTTTCTGTCCTCTTGACAGACGGTTATATTGTACAGTGACTTGTCGCCAGTTTTGTAAATTGACATTCGCTCCACGAAAAACCTGCGTCATATATGTACGCAGCAACCTCCGCTTCTCAGCTATCATGCCACAGCACGTTTGATTATATACTAGGGATTTCTTTAAATCAAGAGGTTTTTTTAATTTTTTTATGTTTTTTTGAATTATTTTTTAACGGGTATTTACAGGGTATCACTCGCCAGATTCACTCAGCTTGAATGTCCTCTTCATTTTGATCCCCTTGTTCTCCCATATCTCAAACTTCGAAAAGCTTAAGATGAACCCGTAATCTGTATGGTAACCATAATTCTCCATCGCAAACCCAGGGAATCTGCTTCGAATCGCATCGAGCAGCTCTGCCATATCATCTATCTTATATCCCCTGCCCGTCATATACTCATATGCAAATGTGTCTATCTCCTCCCTGTCATCGACCAACGTCAGCTTTGTCACGCCATTCTCATCGGTATAAACCTTCACTCCACTCACATTATTCTCCACAAATGTATCAAGATGAGTATAGCCATAATTTCTGACATCAAAATCCGGGTATCTTCTCACAACGCCTTCATACACCTGTTCCATGACAGCATCTCTTCCCTGTCCTTTATAATAGGAAGAAACCGAATATATCTCCTTTGCTATATCACCTATATCCGGTATATCAGCAGTGCATTTCCCTCCGGCAAGAACATCTATATACATATATCTCTGGGCGCTGTTCACAAGGATTTTGTCTGCGTCACATGGACCGGCAACCACAACCTCTATATCCGTGAGCCTCAGCTTGTCGAGAAGCGGTACTGTCAGACTGTCCCCCGTTGCTATATATATGCGCTCTGGCTTTGAAAGCGCAGCATCCGCCATAACCTCCACGGCCAGCGCAACCATCGCCGATGACACCTTATACTCTCCGTGCATGCAGTCCTGTATTCTGAACCTCCCTGCACTCTCCATAAAACTGTCATCGTCTTTGTCGGAATTAAACATCTTGCAGATCACAAGTTTGTCCGTTCTGATTATATCCTCATATATAACAGGCACAGCCTTTGCCTCTATGCTATCACAATCTATATACAGCGCAGCCCTCATGATATCCTCCTTAATAATATTCCACAACCATCACACACACAACAAACCACAGGTTTAATCCAATTATATCCTGCCATCCGCCTTAATCATCTCCATCAGAGTCTGTCTGAATCCAAACTCCTCACAAAGTGCTTCCGCATCCTTAAGAGCCTTCTTTCTCCTGTCCGGAGATACATTTTTCTTCACAGCTCTTATGAGCAGATTTTTAGGCGAATGTGCAATGTCTATAAATTCCATTATATCAGTCTTATATCCACACGCCTCAAGCATATGTCCGCGGATGGAATCTGTTGCCAGCGCAGCTATCCTCTCCTTGATGATACCGTATCTTGTCAGCGCAGCCAGTTCATCAGAATGCATCTGTTTATTCAGCTCATGCTGGCAGCAAGGCACGGACAATATATACTGTGCGTTCCAGCAAATGGCATTGTACAGCGCATAGTCCGTGGCAACATCACACGCATGCAGCGTCATGACCATATCCACATCCACATCCGTCTTATACCCATTTATATCCCCAAGTTCGAATTTTAGTCCGGTATATCCAAACTGTTCCGCCAGCGCATTGCAGTCTTTTATCACCTGCTCCTTGAGATCCAGGCCGGTTATATGGACATCAAGCCCCTTAACCTCATGCAGATAATAATAAACTATAAATGTCAGATACGATTTGCCGCATCCAAAATCTACTATATTAATAGAAGGTTTGTTGTAGCTCTTCATGACATTGTCCACGATCTCCGCAAATCTGTTGATCTGCTTAAACTTGTCATACATGGAGTGCACAACCTTGCCATCCTTTGTAAATATGCCCAGATGGGTAAATACAGGGATATCCATTCCCTCTTCAAGTATGTATTTCTTTCTTCGGTTGTTCCCCTGAACAGTTATGAGTTTATTCTCCGTGTGCCTCTTATTCACAGCTACTTTGCCCTTCTTTGAGATCTTCACATCCCACTCCTCCCGGGCCGAGAACATGTTTATCTGTCTGAATCCATCCTGCAGATCTCCGGCCAGTGCTTCTTCAAGCTCGTCCTCATCTATATTCTGGTGGAACACCTGCTTCTCCGTATACCTTTCTATCTGAAAGCACCTTTTACCGCCTATGATTTTTCTCTCAAATACCACTTTTCTGTATTCACCGCGTCCGCCACTGAGGATAATCTTGTGGGGATCACTCTGTACCATCTCTTCTATTAATTCTTTTATACTTATATCTGCCATTATTCCAACTTCTCCATTACCAACAATCTGTATCGTAATTAATCTCTGTCATCAATCTATGCACACAGCAGCCTTGACGCAGTGCTTTGATACAAGTATAATCTATAGGATATATTTTTTGAAGTTATTTTTATAAGGAAGGATTACATATATGTGGATAGCAGATGGATGGAAGGATTATGAAGTTATTGACTGCTCTGACGGAGAAAAGCTTGAGCGTTGGGGCAAATACACTCTGCTCAGACCGGATCCCCAGGTTCTATGGAGCACTCCAAAGAAAAATCCTGCATGGAATAAACTGAACGGACATTATCATAGAAGCAACAAAGGCGGCGGAGAATGGGAGTTTTTCAGCCTGCCTAAGCAGTGGACGATAAATTACAGGGATCTGACTTTCAATCTGAAGCCATTCAGCTTCAAGCACACTGGTCTATTTCCTGAGCAGGCTGCCAACTGGGACTGGTTCAGCGAACTGATAAAGGACTCACCTAAAAAGGATATTAAGGTGTTGAACCTGTTCGCATACACAGGGGGCGCAACATGTGCAGCCGCCAAAGCCGGAGCTACAGTCACCCATGTTGATGCATCCAAGGGAATGGTTACCTGGGCAAAGGAAAACGCAGCATCATCAGGGCTCGCCGACGCACCGATCAGATGGATAGTTGACGACTGTGTGAAATTTGTCGAAAGAGAGATCAGACGAGGCAACAAATATGACGCGATCATCATGGATCCTCCTTCATACGGCAGAGGACCAAAGGGTGAGATATGGAAGATCGAAGAGAAGATCCATCCTTTCACCAAGCTCTGCAGCCAGCTTCTCTGTGACAAGCCGCTTTTCTTCCTTGTAAATTCATATACAACAGGTCTCGCGCCTGCGGTGCTCACATATATGATATCCACAGAAGTAAAGAGCAGATTTGGCGGACATGTTGTGGCAGATGAGATCGGACTTCCTGTCACAGAGACAGGTCTTGTTCTTCCTTGCGGTGCCGCCGGAAGATGGCAGAGATAACAACGGATCGGTCGAGGCAGATACATTTTGCAGATAAACTAAAAGCAGGAATATGAAACCCAGCAAACTTCGTTATAGGGGCTCATATTCCTGCTTTTTTTAATTTTTCAGCTTCTTAATTTCAGCTTTTTTTGTCACGTAATTTAGTCCTTTATACCGTCACATCCGCATACTCCAGACGGATAACCTTCTCCAGATCCGCAGGGGCTATCTCTATCTGATACCCAACCTTACCCGCACTCACATACATCTTATCAAGATCTTCAGCACTTGCATCTATCGTGGTCCTGAAAAACTTCTTCATACCGATAGGTGAGCAGCCGCCATGTATATATCCGGTAAGAGGGAGGAGTTCCTTTGCCTTGAGCATATCTATCGACTTCTCTCCCACAGCCTTCGCAGCTTTCTTGAGATCAAGTTCCTCCTTGACAGGAATTACAAACACGTAATTTGCGCCAGACTTCGCAACGGTCACCAGGGTCTTATACACATACGCAGGATCCTGTCCAAGTATAGCAGCAACCTTCTCGCCATTCGTCTCCCCTGTCTCAACATAACAATAGTGGTTATACTTTATCTTCTTGCTGTCAAGTATGCGCATGACATTCGTCTTTTCTTCCGTCTTTGAGTTCTTATTCTTATCCTTCATGAGTAAATAGTCATCTCCTTAAATACACACAGCGCTCCAACCTGTCAACCGACGATTGAGGCGCTGTACGTCTTCCTGCTTTATTCTATCTTTTTCTTTTATTGTATATGTGCCATTTATTCTTTATCTGTCTTCCATCGGCAGATACTCTCTGTGTGTTCCCACATACTTGTATGCAGGTCTGATGATCTTGCCGGCATTGACAAGCTCCTCTATTCTATGCGCTGACCATCCCGCAATACGTGCGATGGCAAATATAGGAGTAAACAGCTCGATAGGGATACCGAGCATCGTATATACAAATCCACTGTAGAAATCTACATTTGCCGATATAGGCTTGCCGCTGCGTCTTCTGGCCGCAAGCAGTCTTCCTGATATCTCCTCAACCTTCTTGTACAGCTCAAATTCCTTTGTCCTGCCCTTCTCCTGGGCAAGTCTCTCTGCATATCCCTTGAGTATCCTAGCTCTAGGATCTGAGTTGGTGTATACCGCATGACCCATTCCATATATAAGGCCTGAATGGTCAAAGCCCTTCTTGTCAAGAAGTCCTGTGAGATATTTCTCCAGCGCAGCCTCATCACCCCAGTTCTTGACATGGCTCTTGAGGTCATCAAACATCTGCTGAACCTTGAGGTTCGCACCACCATGCTTAGGTCCCTTCAGTGATCCAAGTGAACTTGCAACTGCAGAATATGTGTCTGTTCCTGTCGACGATACTACATGAGTTGTAAATGTGGAGTTATTACCACCACCATGCTCAGCGTGTATAACCAGACATATGTCAAGCACCTGCGCCTCAAGCTCTGTATATTTCTTATCTGATCTGATAAGCCTCAGGAAATTCTCCGCAGTGGAAAGCCCCGGCTTCGGATTGTGTATTACAAGACTCATGTCGTGGAAATAGTGCTTGTAGCCCTGATAACCATATGCGGCGATCACAGGGAACTGTGCTATCAATTCCATACACTGTCTGAGAACATTCTCTATGCTTATATCATCCGGATTATCATCATATGAATAGAGTGTGAGAACACATCTCTGCAGAACGTTCATCATATTCTTGCTTGGCGCTTTGAGGATAACATCTCTTGTAAACTTTCTAGGAAGCTCCCTGTAGCACTCCATCATCTCAACAAATCTCTTAAACTGCTGCTCATTTGGAAGCTTTCCAAACAACAGAAGATACATAGTCTCCTCAAATCCGAATTTACTTCCGTGAAAACCTCTCTCAAGATCCTCAACATTGTACCCCTGATAATACAGACGACCATCAGTCGGCACTCTCTCTCCATCTATTACATCATATCCTATGACATCAGATATCTCTGTGAGTCCCGTGAGTACACCTTTTCCTGTGGAATCTCTGAGGCCTCTCTTGACATCATAATTGACATAGAGGTTCTGGTCTATCTTGCCAGATTCTGTACAATAACCTGTAAGCTCATCCAGTATTCTGTTATATTCCTCGCTGTTTCTTTCCAAACCTCATGTCTCCTTCCTTTATCCAATCCCTGTTCATCATCCCGGAGCTTCTCCGGATCTTATCAATAAACTATATCAACTCACCACAGTTTATCAAAAAAACTCCATTTTCGCAAGAAAGACAGCAATAAATTTGATTTATTCCTGTCTTTTCGCCGAAATTATTTAATTTCAAAATATTTCTGTCTAAATTTCAATAATATATCTCTCATAGGCATTTATGATCGTCGTGTCCTCGTATTTTGATTCGCGGACAAAATCTCTTCCATAATTTATATGCACATGGCCATGGACAAAATACTTAGGTCTGTACTCCTCCATAAGCGTTCTGAAACACTTAAAACCTGTATGTGGGAGATCCTCGGAATCATTTATCCTGTATGCAGGCGAATGGGCAACAAGTATGTCAAAGCCCTTGTTCCTCATGATCTTAAACCTGAGTTTCCGTACTCTTCTGGCCATCGCACGCTCGGAATACTGATGATCCGCACCACCAAACTTGTATTCCATCGAACCGCCAAGTCCCAGAATTCTGACACCCTTATACACATAAAGCTTGTCGTCTATGCACTCGCAGCCCCCCGGCGGTGTATCCTTGTAGCACACGTCGTGATTGCCATGGACATAGAGAACGGGCGCATGACTGAATGTCGCAAGGAACGACAAATACTGTGGCGATAAATCGCCACAGGATATTATCAGGTCTATTCCCTCGACCTTACTCTTATCAAAATAATCCCACAAATACTTGGATTCTTCATCCGCCAACAACAAAATCTTCACGTATCTATTCCCCTGTACTACAGTATACCTTCTCCGTAGGAGATTTATCTTATTTCACTTCCGGAACCGACTTGAGCTCCAGACTCTCCGGTGTGTCTATACCCTGAAGTGCAACTACCGTCTTTGCCTCATCGACAAGATCGTCCTCTGTAGGGAGCATGCCCACTACATTCTCAGCAAGCCAATCCATCTTGAGTATATCTTCATGGAGCATCGCTCCGTCATCTTCATTTCTCACTATTCCGTTCTGGGATGTAAGCTTTCCGCTGAACGGTGTGATAGCGCCCTCTCTTATGAGGTTTGTCATAACCGATATGAGCTTCTGTGTTCCGGCCGGAAGGTGCTTTGAGCATATGACGTCAACTATTCCCGCTGACATACCCCACCAGTAGCTTATCGCATTGCTGGTCTCGTTCTTCTCCTCCTGCTTCCAGTTGCCCTCCAGTATGGATCTAAGGATCCTCTCATAGAATGCACCCCAGTTGTAGAAAGGCATGGCAAGGTTGACGACCTCTCCATTCTGATCATAGTGATAAAGTCCGAAGTTTCGTGACGCATCATCCGGCATGATCATGTCTCTATCGGATATATATGTTATTCCATTTCTCTCGAAGAACTTCTGTGGATCAGCATTCTTAACCTTCGTCCACTGCAGATATATCTTTGCCCTAGGGTTGACCATCCTTGCTCCGATGGCAAATGCATTGATGTTCGCTGTTGTTCCGAATATCGGATAATCAGCTACATATCCTATCTGTCCGTCAGCACACAGGCTTCCCGCTATCATACCGGTGAGGAACTTCACTTCGTACATTCTTGCATAATAGGTACGCACATGGCTGTTCGCAAGGCTGAGGGAACAGTTAAGTATCTTTATCTCCGGGTGGAGCACTGCAGTCTTAAGAGCCTCAGGAAGCATCTCAGGCCCTGTCGTAAATATCACATCATACTTCTCATCCACAAGTCTTCCAAGGCACTCTGTCAGCTTGGCAGGTGTATCCACATTACAGAAGGTTCTGCTGTCGATAGAATCTCCGAGTTTATTCTCCATGTCCATTCTACCCAGTTCATGGCTGTATGTCCAGACCGAGTTGGCTGGCGACTTATCATACACAAATGCCACCTTCAGGTTCGAAGGGCCTGATGGCTTTATAACCCTGTCGAGTATGGACTTCTTAGGCTCCACAGGATCGAGCTTTGGAAGAACCGTCTTATCCTTCTTCTCATTTGTGAGGACTATCTCATTCCATACCTTGTCAACACTGTCCTTCACCTGGGATGTAGTCATGTTCTTAAGAGCTTCATAGCCATACACATTGAGGAATACAAGCATGGCATCGTCCACTGTTATAGTGAGCTCCTCATTGCCCTTCTTAGCAAGATAAGCCTTCTCAAATGCGAGATGTGCCGAGTTGAAATCCAGTCTCTCATCCTCTGTGAAAACCGCATCCTTAGTGATCCCTATGAACTCCCTGAGCTTATCATATCCACCGAGCTGTGAGAAATATACATAGTTGATCCCCGTCTGCTTGTGGAAATCTATAAATTCAAAATATATCTTATTCTCAAGTGAGTCTGTCCTTCTAGGTATCTTTCTTGTAACCATGGCAGGAACTGAGTCCGCACCAAAGTATTTGAGCACACTCACTCTCTTATTTCCTTCTACTACATAGAATTTGTTCATATACTCATATACCTTTATCGGGTCATGTATACCTTCCTCTATGTGGGACTCACACAATGCGGCCCATTTCATTCCAAATTCAGTATGATAATCCAATATAGGCATAAAATTACTAGCAAACGCCGTCGTCCTTGCAGCGGTAGCAGTTCCAACCACGCGGTCAAGCGATATAGTCTGGAGACCAAGATTCACTTCACCTACAGTGTCAGATGGTGATATTATCTCATCCAAAACCGGAAGATATGGATATTCATTTTTTGCTACGGCTGCCTGATATCTCTTCTCACCAAGCTTCTGAGCCCTTAAATATTCGTTTGCTGACATACTATCACTCTCCTTATTCAAGACCATATAGTAATACTATAAAATTCAATAATCAAGAATTTGTTTCCTTCCGATCCGCCAAAATTATCTGCCTTTCAACTGCATGTTTTGTGAATTATGTATAAATCGCATTGTATGTTATGCATAATTACCACTTGATTTTTTCCGTAACATGCTGTATTATATTATTAAATTCAGAAGATTTCACATATTTTCGAACTTAATGTCGGTGTGTGTGAATATCAATATACTTAAGGAGTCTGGCTAAAACACTTCCACCAGGCTCCTTTTTATTGTAGCATCTATTCTGTTCTTTTACAGCATTCCCCATCAAAATTCATTGATTTCGACTGCATCATTGTTCATCTTCCCTGTATGCGTCAAATGTAACCTTTATGTCAGTTCCCTTACCTGGTTCACTGTCCATATCAAGCTGTGCATTGTTGCGGGCAACTATATGCTTTACTATGGCCAGGCCAAGTCCTGTGCCACCTGTGGACTTCGATCTGCTCTTGTCCACTCTGTAGAATCTTTCAAATATCCTCTCCTGATGCTCCTTCGGGATTCCTATTCCCGTATCTTTCACACGAAGAATCACCTTATCATCCACAGTCTTTACGGTTACATCAACGCTTCCGTTCTTGTTGTTGTATCTGATGGCATTGTCTGTGAGGTTGTACACAAGCTCCTCCATCATCATCTTGTTCGCATATATATATCCGTGACTGCCATCATAGCTGAGTGTCACACTGTTCTTCTCTGCGTTTATCGCCAGCATATCCGTGGCTGTTCTGGCTATGACCGCCAGATCGATCTTCTCCATCAGTGGCGCATCCTCGGATACATCCAGCTCTGACAGTCTGATTATATCATTGATGAGGGTGAGAAGTCTGTTGGAGTTCTTGTGGATCTCAGTTGCAAAATGATGCACATCCGCCTCGGTAGCCATACCGGTCTCGATGAGCTCCGAATACCCCGATATAGATGTGAGTGGCGTCTTGAGCTCATGTGATACATTTGCCGTGAACTCCTGTCTCATCTGTGAGCTCTTCACTATATCCGCATGCTGCTTCTGTATCATATCTATGAATGGGCGCATCTCCTTGTACGCAACTATGTGGGTATCGTCATCCAGACTGTTCGCCATCTGCTCTATTGGTTTCAATATGTTTCTGGTCAGATAGTGTGTCACTATGATGGTGACACAGACAAGGATCGCCATCACCACCAGCATGACCGGCACAGCCGCAAGGAACATACTGATTACATTGTTGGTCTCCCTCGCTATTCTCAGCACCCTTCCAGACTTGAGCAGTATCGCATAGTAATATGTGCTCTTATTGAGGGTTGCCGACTTTCTTATAACATGTCCATCACCATTTTCAAATGCCTCTGCTATCTCTGGTCTGTCAAGGTGGTTCTGCATGGAAGTCTCATCGGCCTGATTGTCATACAGAACACTGCCGTCAGGCGCTATAAGCGTCAGTCTGAGGTCATTGGTATCCACGCTTGCATACACACCGGTGTCATCCGCGTCGAAATCTCCGGTATTCTTAAACACCTCAGCATACCCCTTCAGATCCCTTATGATCTCCGCCTTGTACACCTCATAGAATATAAACGTCGACAGGACCATGGTCACCGCTATGGCCACCAGTGAAAAGATGATAAACTCCAGATTGATAACCTTTTTCAGTCTTTTATCGTCTCTCTTACCCATATGCTACTCCATCTTATACCCTACATTTCTAACCGTCTTTATCATATTACCTGCTTCGCCAAGCTTCTGTCTCAAAGTCTTGATATGCATATCAAGGGTTCTGGATTCGCCCTCGTAATCCGTTCCCCACACATCCGACATGATCGTGTCTCTGTGAAGGACTATTCCTGCATTAACCATGAGAAGCTTTAAGAGTTCAAACTCCTTGAAGGTAAGCTCACACAACTCACCGCCCACATGCACCTCGCGTCTCTCTGAATCAAGGGTTATATCCCCGAGTACCATCTGCTTGTCATCCTGCAGCGCCCTGCTTCTTCTGAGCAGTGCCTTGACTCTGGATATGAGCTCCATCACGCCAAATGGCTTGGTGAGGTAATCATCCGCTCCTATATCCAAGCCCTTGACCTTGTCAAGCTCTGTAGTCTTGGCTGTCACAAGGATAATCGGAACTCTGACAGTATCAGGTCTGCTCCTGAGCTTCTTCACAATCTCAAGACCATCCATGTCTGGGAGCATGATATCCAGGAGTACCAGATCAGGGACCTTCTCCACAGACCTTGAGAAGAAGGATTTCGCATTCTCAAACTCCTCCACCGCATATCCGCTGTTTTTCAAAGCAAACATCTCTATCTCTCTTATATTCTTATCGTCTTCTACAATATAAATATGTACTGCCATTTTGTCTCCTTTCCCTGTGTAATACCACTTTCATTTACATGCGTATTGCAATTTTATTTTTATCATTATTTTTTTATTTATACATGCCAGATATCACTTCAGCTTGTACATCTCTCTGTAATATGTGTACATGCTCTGGAAATCTATGTTGGAATCCTTCTTCATGTTATCCAGATATTCATGTGTATCAAAGTTATCTGATTTTAACTGAAGCATTGCCACCGCCACGTTGGAACAGTGATCTGCAACTCTCTCATAATTGTTGATAAGATTCTCCAGTGATATTCCGAGCTCAATGGTACATTTTCCCTTCTGAAGTCTCTTGATATGCTGCTTCTTAACCGCGCAGTTGAGCTCATTGATGGCTTCCTCAAGCGGCTCCACATGGGATGCCTCCTGAAGATCTTCTTTGTCGTAAGCCTCCACAGTCATGCTGACTATGTTCTGAACTGCATCCTTGTATACACCCAGCTCTGACTTTGCCTTTTCTGAGAAGGACGCGCCCGCCTCATTCATCTTCCTGCATATATCCGCTATGGTTATGGCGTGATCCGACATTCTCTCAAGGTCACCTATGACATGAAGTCCGATCGATACCTTCTGGCTATCCTCATGGGAGAGCTCCTTGCTGCTGAGCTTTACCATATAAGAACCGACCTCATCCTCATAGGTATCTATGATGCCCTCAAGATCCTCAACCTTATCCCTGACCGCTTCATCATAATTATCAACCAGTGACAGTGCCATATCAACACTGTTCTTTGAAAGCTGAGCCATGTATTTTACGACCTCTATACAGTGTCCAACAGCAAATGCTGGTTTCTCAAGGAATCTGGCATCCAGACGCTTGAGCATCTCCAGCTCTGCAGGAGTATTTTTCTCCACCTCATCCTTATCTCTGACAGTGAGCGTTGCAAGCTTCTCAAGTCCGCCTGAGAACGGAAGCAGAAGAAGTGTCGCTGCAACGTTGAACACACTGTGTACAACAGCTATACCAGCTGCATTCGCTGAATCATTCAGGAACTGGAAGTGTACAAATGAATTGACCGTGTAGAACACCACCATGAACACGACTGTTCCTATGATGTTGAAGTACAGATGCACAAACGCAGCTCTCTTGGCATTCTTCTTGGTTCCTATACATGATATCAGTGCCGTTACACAGGTTCCTATGTTCTGACCCATGATGATTGGGATCGCCGTCCCAAATGACACAGCCCCGGTTGCACACAGCGCCTGGAGTATACCTACAGATGCCGAAGAACTCTGTATAATAGCTGTTATCAACATTCCCACAAGCATTCCAAGGAATGGATTGGAGAACATGGTGAGTATATTCGTAAATTCCGGTACATCCTTAAGCGGAGCAACCGCACCGCTCATCATCTCCATACCAAACATGAGCACTGTAAATCCAAGAAGGATTCCACCTATATCGTGCTTCTTCTCAGACTTGGTGAACATGAGGAATATTATTCCTATTACTGCGAGTATAGGTGAAAAGGATGAGGGTTTCAACATATTAATAAATATATTGTCACTCTGTATTCCTGTAAGGCTGAGTATCCATGATGTTACTGTTGTTCCTATATTTGCACCCATAATGATACCCACTGCCTGTCTCAGCTTCATGATGCCTGAGTTTACAAGTCCAACCACCATAACTGTGGTCGCCGATGATGACTGGATCACTCCTGTCACCGCGGCGCCCAGCAGAACACCCTTTATAGGTGTGGATGTGAGCTTTTCCAGTATCTTCTCCAGCTTACCGCCAGCCGTCTTGGCAAGGCCATCTCCCATCACGTTCATTCCATACAGGAACATTGCAAGTCCGCCCAGAAGGGATAACACATTGAAAATATCCATATCTTTTGTCTCCTTATTACATTTCCAATTACTTCTGTATAAGGACTTGTATATACAATATCCCTTTTACAGCGTCTGTTTTATCAGAGTCTATTGTAAAAGGGATATGTAAAATGTGAGATATGTGTATGTAAAATCTGTGTAAATTTAAAATCTATGTAAAATCCTGCAAAATATTTGGCACAGTTTTGTGGTATCACATAGACCTTTTTTCTGTTTTCATCTGTTTATTTGCTTCCCAGTGGCTCATTTATGAGCAGATACACCGCACTTCCAAGCATTCCTACCAGGAACATGCCGTAGCCGCCACATATGAACATCAGCTTTGCTAATGAGGCATCTCCAAGCACAGGGATCATGTGGAGCAGCAATGCTGCAGCACATCCCGCAAGTCCGCACACCACCATGCTGACTGTTATGAAAAGTTTCATATTGCCTATACCTGTTCTGTGTGACAGTTTATTTATCTTCGTACATACACACTTCATACAAATCACCTCTTTTCGTCCATGACTCAATCATCAGTCTATATGTTCTCCTGTTATTGAGAAGAGGACCCACTCTGATATATTCGTTGCGTGATCGCCAATCCTCTCAAGATACTTGGCAACCATAAGAAGGTCACAAGCCTGCTCTCCATCGTCAGGATTATCGTGTATCATAGCGATCAGTTCATTCTTGATCGTATCGAAAAGGCCATCAACTATATCGTCGTGAGCAATTACACTTTTTGCCTTCTTCTCATCAGCATTCACATACGCCTCTATGCTTGCCACCAGCATAACGATTGTCTCCTTTGCCATCTGCTGGACATGCTCAAGTTTCTTGATATATGGGGTTCCTGCCATGCAGAGTGTGAGCTCAGATATGTCTGATGCGTGATCTCCGATCCTCTCCATATCCGTTATCATCTTGAGTGCTGCGGATATATTTCTCATATCCCCGGCAACCGGCTGCTGGGTAAGGAACAGCTTGAGGCACAGATTCTCAATCTCTCTCTCCTGATGGTCAATGGCATCATCCGCCTCGATCGCCTTCTTTGCGAGCTCTGTGTCCTGGGCCACGAGAGCCTTGATCGCTGTCTCGATCGCCTGCTCGATCATAGTTCCCATCTCTATCATCTCTGCGTGAAGCTTTCTAAGCTGCATCTCATATTTGTCTCTCATCGTGTCCCTCCTAACCAAATCTACCGGTGATGTAATCCTCTGTACGCTTATCAGCCGGCTTGCTGAACATCTTTTCTGTCTCTGCGTACTCAACGACCTCTCCGAGAAGGAAGAACGCTGTGTTGTCCGCAACTCTGGTTGCCTGCTGCATGTTATGCGTAACCATGATAATGGTGTAATTGTCCTTCAGTTCAAGTACCAGGTCCTCTATCTTGGATGTCGATATAGGATCAAGGGCCGATGTAGGCTCATCCATGAGAAGTACCTCAGGCTCCACTGCCAGTGCTCTGGCTATACAGAGCCTCTGCTGCTGACCACCCGAAAGACCCAGGGCTGATTTCTTCAGTCTGTCCTTGAGCTCATCCCATATGGCTGCCTGTCTGAGAGATCTCTCAACTATCTCATCAAGCTTTGCACGGTTTCTTATTCCATGGGTTCTTGGGCCATATGCTATATTGTCATACACGCTCATCGGAAATGGATTTGGCTGCTGGAATACCATTCCAACTCTTTTTCTCAAAAGGTTAATATCCATTCCGCTGTATATGTCCTCTCCATCAAGCCTCACATCACCTGTTATCTTGCATCCCTCTACCAAATCATTCATTCTGTTGAGCGACTTAAGGAATGTTGACTTACCACAACCTGATGGTCCGATAAACGCTGTAACCTCATTTGCCGGAATATCCATATCAATACCCTTAAGGGCATGGAACTTTCCATAATAGAGGTTCAGATTTTTAACGCTGAACTTAACGTTATTATTCATCTATTTTTCTCCATTCTTTTTGAACACCAGCCATGCAAAATTTGCCTTCGGCAAATGGCTGGCGCTACATGCCAAGTTTTCATATAAAACTTGACACATCACTTAATTTGCTTTATCTGCTGCAACCCTGCCTGCAATCTTGTCGGACGCAAAGTTGATAAGCACTACAAGTACAAGAAGCACTACCGCTGTTGCATAACCCTGATCCGTGTGAAGTCCTTCTTTTGACAGGAGATACATATGAACCGCCAGAGTTCTTGTTGAATCGGTAAGCTTTGTCGCCATCTTTGCAACCGATCCTGCTGTGTATATGAGTGCTGCCGTTTCGCCCACGATACGTCCTGTCGCAAGTATGATTCCTGACAGTATTCCAGGAACGGCACTTGGAAGCACTACTTTGAATACTGTTCTGAGCTTTCCGGCTCCCAGTCCAAAACTTCCTTCTCTATAAGACTTAGGCACTGCCATAAGTGCCTCCTCTGTGGTCCTCATTATGACTGGAAGAACCATTATCGCCAAAGTTAGTGCACCGGATACGAGTGACAATCTAAGTCCACACGCATTTGTGAAAAACAGCATTCCAAATAGTCCGTATACGATCGAAGGTATTCCTGTAAGTGTCTCCGCTGTGATCCTCACTACCCCCACCAGCTTATTGCCAGTCTTTGCATATTCGACAAGATATATTGCTGCAAATATTCCTATCGGACCTGCTATCAGGAGGGACAGCAGCGTCATGTAAACCGTATTTATAAGTGCCGGTACCAGCGAACAGTTGTCCGATGTATATTCCCAGCTGAATATGTCCGCATTTAGATTTGGGATTCCCTTTACCAGTACATACACCAACAGAAATCCTATGGAGAGCACAGTTATGAGTGTCGCCAGATGTACAAAGATAAACATTATGAATGATCCCGGTCTCTTTCTGTACTCAGCCCATTTCTCAGACCATGTGCTCTTGTTTATAGCCTCTATGCTGTCCACATCAACTATGGATGAAGGATCGTCCTCAGGTGCCGTCTTTTTCGTGCTGATTATTGTATTTTTTGTTCTGTCATCGCCACATGCGACAACTGTCTTTATTCCTTCTACTCTCTCTGTCATCTATGCCACCGTCTTTCTCTTTATGATGGAGAACAGGAGGTTGATAATGAGTATGAATACGAACAGTACAACGCCCGTCGCTATCAGGGCCTGCCTGTGCAGGTCCGTCGCATATCCCATCTCCATTACTATATTTGTGGTGAGTGTTCTGACACCTCTCAGTATTCCGTCAGGCATATGGACCTGATTTCCAGCGACCATGATGACCGCCATAGTCTCTCCAACTGCACGGCCAACACCAAGGATAATCGCTGCCATAACTCCTGACTTTGCCGCAGGAACAACAGTCTTGAACACGCTTCGCTCATGTGTTGCTCCAAGTGCCAAAGCTCCCTGATAATACTTGTCAGGTACCGCTCTTATTGAGGTCTCTGATACACTGATGATAGTTGGAAGTATCATCATTCCAAGAAGTACTGATGCCGTGAGCATCGTATTACCATTTACTCCGAATATGCTTCTCACCATCGGTACAAGCACACACATTCCAAAGAATCCATATACTACCGAAGGTATTCCAGCCATCAGATTGATAAATGGCTTTATAACTTTATATAATCTGTCGGGACAAAACTTTGCCAGATATATCGCCGTGAGAAGTCCTATCGGAACTCCTATTATCAGCGCTCCGGCTGTCACATATATGCTTCCTAATATAAAAGGAAGAATGCCGTAGTATCCATTTGTAGGCTTCCAGATCTCACCAAGGGTGAAATCCCCGAAGCCTATCTCTTTAATGGCCGGTATTCCATTCACAAACAGGAACACACATATGAGCGCTACCGCCGCGATAGATACCAGTGCCGCTATCAGGAATACTACATGCATAATTGTTTCTTTAAGTTTATGCATAAGCTGATTACTTTACGTCCTCCCACTTTGCTGCTGAACCTGTGAATATGTCCTTGACCTGATCTACTGTGTAGTCCTCAGCAGGGTTGTTGTTATTTACTATAACTGCGATTCCGTCCATTGCTATTACTGTTGCCTTGAGACCAAGTGCTGTCTCTGTGTCCTTAAGCTCACGTGATGCCATACCTATATCGCATGTTCCATCTGATGTTGATGTGATACCTGTTGTTGAATCGCTCTCCTGAAGCTCGATGTCAGCATTTGTATTGATCGCCTTGTATGCCTCGATAAGCTTTTCCATAACAGGTGTTACTGACGATGAACCTGCAACAACAATCTTGCCCTTTGGATTTGTTGAAGTAAATGCTCCGCTGTTCGCAACCTCGATGTACTTATTTGCTGAGATGATCTTCTGTCCATCCTCGCTCATGATGTAGTTGATGAAATCCTGTGCAACATCACTGATACCATCCTTAGTAACGATATTGAAAGGTCTTGAGAGGGTGTATGAACCGTTGTTGATGTTGTCCTCACTTGCCTCAACTCCACCGATCTTGAGTGCCTTTACTGTATCGTTGAGTGCTCCGAGAGATATGTAACCGATTGCATAATCATCTCCTGCTACTGTTGTGAGTACGACCTCTGTGCTGTTGCATGTGATGGCATTTGTTGTTGTGTTGTCGACCTTATTGCCATCTGCATCCTTCTCCTCAACTCCTGTGAGCTCTACGAATGCTCCTCTTGTTCCTGAGCCTTCCTCTCTTGATACTACTGATATATCCTGTGCTGCATCGAATCCGCCATCTGCGCTCTTTGATGAATTATTTCCACAGCCTGCAAGACTTCCTACCATAAGTGCTGCTCCAAGTGTTACTGCCAATACTTTCTTTAATTTAACCATTTTCTTTTTCTCCTTACTTTGTCCATATTCTTTCTTGGAACATCAGCCATGCAAAATCGCCTATCGGCGATGGCTGATGCTGCATAACAATTTTCTACGAAAATTGTTACATGTGCCGGTTATCTCTTGAACCGGTCTTTGCAAATATTGTATTATTGGGACATATCATTCTTTGCTTATTTCCCGGAAAAGAACTCGCGCGCCTTTCGTTCTTTTCTTTGCACTATGATAAATGGCACAAGTAAAATACATAACCAACGCAATGTAAATTGAATGTAAAGTCGGCGTTAATCAATGCATGCTGAATGTACAGCAAATAATCTGTCATGACTTATAAATTACAACCAGAAAGTGGGATAAAAACACATGATAAATACCAGTTTAGAAGTAATAGGATATGTGAGATGTGACTACAAAGAGAAGTTCGGGATTCCAAGGCAGAGCGGTCTGACAGACTGCGCCGCCGCTTTTATAGAGGTGCTTCCACCGTACAATCAGGCAGAGGCTTTCAGAGGACTTGACGGATTCTCCCACATATGGCTGCTGTGGGACTTCTCCAGGGCTCACAAGAATGGTTTTACCGCAACAGTAAAACCCCCAAAGCTGGGTGGTAACCAGCGGATGGGGGTTTTTGCCACCAGATCACCATTCAGGCCGAACAACATCGGTCTGTCATCGGTGAGACTTTTGGACATTATATATAATGAAGAAAACGGCTGTGTACACGGACTTGTGGTGTCAGGAGCCGATATACTGGACGGAACACCGGTGTACGACATCAAGCCTTATCTACCATACACCGACAGCCATCCGGATGCGACCGGGGGCTGGACAGACTCCCTTGATATTCCGGAGCTGTCAGTACGTTTCTCTGACGATATCTCTGCCAAACTTGAAACGATATTTTCAAGTACACAGATCGAGGCCCTGAAAGAGATACTTGCGCAGGATCCAAGACCAGGCTATCAGGATGAACCGAATAGACGCTATGGAATGCTGTACGGCGGATACGATATAAGGTTTACCATATCTGGTGACACTCTTACCATATGCGAAGTGGCTGAGCCCGGACCACAATGATACAAAAAGGCATTTTACCGGCATAAAGCTGAAAAATTATGATATTTTCTCATTATCATGGCTGTGACGTTCCTCTCATCAAAGCTGATATTTCCCAACAGTTTCACCGGCATGACCCCCATCAGAGAATTGGTCACAAAGCATTCCTGATACGATGACAGTTCATCAGGGAATATCACCGTCTGTGTGACCGCCTCTGATTCACAGATATACTCCCTTACTGTTCCAGGCAGAATACCTGAGTCTATCGCGGGTGTGTATATCCTGCCATCTCTCACAAAAAATATATTGCTCACCGTACCCTCGCATATCTGTCCCTTTGTATTCAGGAAGATCCGTTCATCCATTCCAGCTTTCCTAGACCGCCTTTTTTCAAGAATGCAGTCTCCGTAATTCATGGTTTTATGATATACGAACGGCGATGTCTCATTTCTTCTAACATTACTTATGTCCATTGCAAACCCTCTTTCGTATATATCCGGGGTGTAAGGATTATCTCTCATTGAAAAAACCACATTTTCCTGAGTCAGCATGATCTTTAACGCACATCGCCTCATATGACCTGATCGATCTCTGTAATCATGCTCACTCATCCACTTTCTCAGATATTCCAGCACAGTCATCCTGTCTATGCCCCGTTCTGCTGGCATGCCAAGATCCAGGAATCTTGCAGCATCTTCCAGGCGTCTCAGATGCCTGTCAAGAAATATCGGCCTGCCGTCAACCACACTTATAGTTTCAAATGCTCCAAGACCAAATTGAAAGCAATCATCCATTTTTACATTCATTTTACATTTCTCCCATTTTCATCATTTTCAAATGCTACTGCAATGCACTGAGTATTGCTTTTGCCTTATCCCATGTCTCTTCATACTCTGCACCAGGATCTGAATCGGCAGTAATACCGCCTCCAACGCCAAGATAATACCTGCCATTTCTGTACAATACAGTTCTTATCACTATATTAAAATCACATTTTCCATCCAATGTAATATAACCAATGGAGCCGGTGTAAATATTTCTCTTCCCACATTCAAGTTCATCTGTAATCTCCATAGCCCTGCGTTTCGGCGCCCCCGTAACAGAACCACCCGGAAATGCCGCAGTAAGAAGAGACATCACATCTTCACCATCCTGCAGCATGCCTTCAACATTTGCCACCTGATGGAAAACAGTCGCATACTCTTCTATCGAAAACAGTTCAGTCACTTTTACGCTTCCCGGTCTGCACACATGGTTCAGGTCATTCCTCTCAAGATCTACAATCATCAGGAGTTCACTCTTTTCCTTCTGTGATTTCTCAAGCTCCCTCCTGAGTGCCTCATCCTCCCTGTCAGTCTCTCCCCGTCTCCTCGTCCCCTTTATCGGCCGGGTATACACATGGCGATCCTTTATCTGCATGAACCGTTCAGGAGATGCGCTCACTATCTGATAATCTCCCAGATCAAGATATCCACCAAATGGCGACGGATTGCTAACTCTCAGGTCATGGAACACGTCCAGAGGCTTTTTATCGCTGTCGACAATTATATGCCTTGTCATATTTGCAACATATACATCCCCCTCGGTTATATAATCCTTCAGTCTTCTTATAGAGTGCTCATACTCTTCCCTGCTGCATTCTTCGTACACATTCAAGTTATACTTCTTCCTCTTTTGTACATCTTCACTCGTCCTGTCAATTATATTGCCATTTTCCCGATCATCCCTGCCGCAATACTTCTCTATATCATTCTCCATTACATCAATATTTGACTGTGCATCACCTGTCATCCCATTTGCCACAAGACATGTCTCTTTTTTTAGACAATCTTCAACAACGAAACAGTCATAGAAGATCATGACTGCCTCTGGAACAGACACAAGGTCTTCATTGATGGAGCCAATCCCTATCCTGTCCATTCCATAATCGTAGGATACATACCCTATCGCGCCTGATACAATCGGCAAATCCTCCGGGCTCGTATCCATATGCTGTACAAGATACTGTCTCATATATTCTTCAAATGTTATATTCTTTTCAGAATCTCCATTAACCTCAAATGTATCCCCATTCTTAACAAGCCTGAGATATGGGCATCTCCCAATGATCGAATAGTGTCCCAGATTATTCACAAGGGATGAGTCAAGAAATGCTATTCCTGTCTCATCCTCATATATTTCAAAAACATCAGCTGCACACACGTATCTGTCAAGTTTTTTTACCACTCGTCTCATATTTCTCATATATGACTCCTTATCTGCAATTAAACTTCTCCGCCGCTATACAAAAATTATACAATATATCATGACCATACTCCGTAAGTACCGCTTCCGGGTGAAACTGCACCCCGTACAACGGCAGCCTTCTGTGTGATATTCCCATAACTGCACCATCCTCGGATATAGCATCCACCCGGTAATCATCCGGCAGACTACTTCCATTTATTACCAATGAGTGGTACCTTGTGACATGAAAGCTTTCCGGCAGCCGCGCGAACAGACCTGTTCCACAGGTATGTATCTCTGTCACCTTTCCATGCATTGGCATCTTTCCTTTTTCAACAATGGCGCCCGCACAATACCCAAGTATCTGATGCCCAAGGCAGACTCCAAGTATCGGAATCTTCCCCTTATACATGTTCACAACATCCACACACATTTTTGCCTCCCATGGCCGCCCAGGTCCCGGTGAAAGTATTATACCCTCCGGCTCCAGATCTTCCACATCATGCAGAGATATCCGATCGCACCTTTTTACGGTCACACATCTTCCCATTTCCTCGAAATACGCCTTCAGGTTATATACAAACGAATCAAAATTGTCTATCATCAGATACATGCACTTCTCCTTATCCGCAATCACTATAAAACACAAAAAGGATAACAGCCGGCATGCCAAAGCATGCACAGTCGTTATCCTTTTCGGTCCGTAATCTGCACGTTATTTTTATCTTTGATTTTTACAGATTCTAACATATCTGACCGCAGAAAGCAAATGCCTTTGCTGTTTTTGCGCAGTCCATCCATGTCATTCATAAAAAGCTGATGTTCCAAGGACTGTCATCTCCAGAGTAAAGTGGTATGGAAAAAGGACGATGATAGTTCCATATCAACGCCCTTTGTTTCTTTAAATATATTGTTGTTCCAACTAGTTGTGCTCTGGCACTACAGCATAGAACACCAGATCCTCATCGCCGTTGTTCTTCAGACTATGGCTGTGTCCCGGCGGGCAATAATGGCAGTCGCCCGGATTGAGTATCTCCATGGTATCGTCATACTCCATGGTTCCAACTCCTGAGATGATAAATATGATCTCGCTGTTAGTATCATGTGTGTGAAGACCTATAGAACTCCCGGCCGGAAGTGCTGCCCTCATGATCTTGTTGTAATTGCCTACGTGCATACGAGGCTTGAATACGCCTTCGCCACCCTTAAAGTTCTGAATATTCTGCTCCTCAAGTGAATCAAATGATATCTTCATCTGTTGTCCTCCTTACGAAAAATTCCTGCAAACGCGTGAAATGCGCTCCGCGCAGCGTCTGCATGCTATGTCGTCAAGCTTACCACACTCTCCAGAAGTCTGTCACAGGCTTCCTCTATTATATCCTCTTCTATGCCCGAATAATTGATAACCAGTGTGTGGCTGTCCTCCTGCTCTTTTCCGTGGCAGTACTGGCTGAGGCTGGATATGTTGATACCTGCCGCGGCAGCCCTGTCCACCATCTCTTTGTCCGTGTATGACGTGTCGATCTCCATAAGGAAATGAAGACCTGCATTCTCTTCCTTTATCGTTACCTGCGGATACAGCCTGTGGCTCCTGATACAACCAAGTATCCTGTCCCTGCTGTTCCTGTAAAACTTTCTCATCCTGTTGATGTGCTTTTCCAGATACCCCTCCTGGATAAACCTTGTGAGTGTATACTGATCAAAATTCGACACCGTACACGCATAAAAGCTTAGTACATGATTATACCTTACCATGAGCGGTATTGGCAATACCATGTAGCTTATTCGTATGGTTGATGACAAACTTTTTGAAAATGTATTCATGTATATGACCTTATCAGATGCGTCTATACTCTGAAGCGCCGGGATTGGATTGCCAACCAGACGGAATTCACTGTCATATTCATCCTCTATGATATATCTGCCCTCCTGCTTTGCCGCCCAGCCCAGCAGTTCATATCTCCTGCTCGCCGGAGTGACAGTTCCCGTAGGGAAATGGTGTGACGGTGATATATGCACCACATCAGCCCCGGACCGCTCTAGCGAATCTATGTTGACACCGCTCTCATCCATGTCTATATAACAGCATTTCACTTGATATGCATCGTATATGTGCTGTATCTTCTGATATCCCGGATTCTCCACACCGTATACGCTGTCCCTGCCGAGGAGCTGTATGATAAGACCATACAGATATTCCGTTCCCGCGCCGACTATGATCTGGTTCGGGCTTACAGACATCCCCCTGAACTGATAGAGATAATCCGCAATGGCCTTTCTGAGTTCAAATATACCACCAGACGGTGATCTCTTCATAAGCTTTTCCCGGTCATCCATCATCGTCTCCCTCATGAGCTTCGTCCATGTCGAAAATGGGAAGTTCTCACTGAGGGTGGAATTGTTCACAAAGTCGGCAAAGAACCTGTTCTGGCCAGAAGATTCTGCGTGTTCCCTGATCACATGAGAATGCTCTGTCACATGGTCTTCCGGTCGTATTCCGCGCATGTATGCAACGTCCGATTCATCTGAGGTCATGTTCTGCCTTGCATTATCTTTCATTACGGAACCTTCTGTACCGCCCTTATATTCACTGGCATAGTAGGCATTGCGCACTCCCACAACATCCGCATCCTCAGCCTTCACGTCACACACATAGAACCCGCTCTTCGGCTTGGAATAAATATATCCCTCAGCCAAGAGCTGACTGTATGCGTTTTCCACTGTGACGACGCTCACATTCAGATGAGCTGCAAGCGCCCTCTTTGACGGCAGCTTCTCATGGGCTTTAAGATTTCCTATCAATATGTCATTTTTTATCTCTTTGTACAAATGCTCATAGAGGAAATCCATCCCTCTGTCGTCAAATGAATATGTAAGCATCTACTACTCTCCCAATACTATATCAACGATCTTCTGTGTGTCATGTATGACAAACGGTGCGCCAAGGCTCATGATGAACTCCTCGTCTCTGAATCCCCAGCCAACCATGATGACATCCGTTCCAGAATTTCTTGCTGTGGCAAGATCCACGTCAGAGTCACCTATATACACGACATCCTTCTTCTCAAGACCAAGCATTCTGAGGCACTCCTCCACCATGTCAGGTGCCGGTTTCTTTGCTATGCCAGACTTCTCACCAAGTGCGAAATCAAACATTCCTGGGAAATAGTCAACGCACAGATCCTGAACTGCGAAATCTGCCTTGTTGGACACAACCGCGGTCTTTACTCCTGCTGCCCTGAGCTTTGCAATTGCATCATGTATTCCGTCATATGGTCTGGTCTTGATGGCACTGTGCTCCTTATAATAAGAAGCAAATGTATCAAACACCTTATCTATCGTTGCCACATCAGTTCCCGCCGGCACAGCTCTCTCAATGAGCTTCCGTATGCCATTTCCAACAAAACGTCTGACCTCATCTATAGTCCTCTCCGGATATCCATGGTAGGAAAGCGCATAATTGGTACTGTCCGTCAGATCCTCCAGAGTGTTAAGTATTGTTCCGTCCATGTCAAATATCGCTGCCTTGTATTTCATGTCGTACATCTCCTTGTCACATTTGTATTTATGCTTATTCCCATTATAATCTGTGAGTTAAGGTTGTCAATCAACAATCCCCACGTGGGGACGGAGGGGTCAGGCACCTTCGTCCCCGTGGCAAAAAAACCGGCGCAGGAGGGAGGTTCCTGCGCCGGTCATCAACACTACAAAATGTATCCTTACGAAAGATTATTCAATTGTTATATACTTTGACTTTGGCTCCTCCGGCTTCTTCTCGACCTTTGGAACTGTGAGCTTAAGAACACCATCCTCAAACTTAGCCTTGATATCCTCCTGTGTCAGATCCTTGCCTACATAGAAGGTTCTGCTGCCCGAGCCGCTGTAACGCTCTCTTCTGATGTATCTGCTCTTCTTGTCCTCTTCCTTTGTCTCGCTCTTTGTTGTAGCGTTCACGATCAGGTAACCATCCTTGAGCTCGATCTTCACATTCTCTTTCTTTACTCCTGGAAGATTCATCTCTACTGTATAATCATTCTCACTCTCAGTTACATCAGCCTGCATAAATCCATTCATCTGTGTCTGCTTTGGTGCTGCGTAAGTCCTCTCCGGATATCCAAAGAAATCATCTAAAAAGCTATCTCCAATAATACTAGGCATTAACATAAGTCATCTCTCCTTCCAATATCTATACCGGATATCTCTTAACACCCGGTTTATATATGTTAATAAATTCGATGTCTCTCAAAGGATCGCTTCAAGGCTTATCGTTAATTTCTATTTAGAAGCTCTTTCCTTTGACTGATTATGTTATACCACTTTTATTAGCACTCTGCAATAGTGAGTGCTAATAATTTTTGTGAAGAATTTGTGAACTTACACATAGAACACTTCTTCATCCTCCAGCCTGATACACGCAAGTCTGGCATTCTTTCTTGTACTTCTCATCCAGCATCCACAGTCTATATCGTAGAACAATATATCACGATCCCTATCGTACATGCAAAACACCTGTCCATCATTCCAGGCGAATTCCCCTTCCTTAACCGTTGGCGTATGCCCGGCGATTATCGTACTATGGCATATACCGCCGATGGTATACCCATCATCCCTAGCATTCATATAGAATTCTTCCCTTGAACTGTACTTTGCTTTAAGCTCCGGTGTGTCAAGCTTTCTTATATATCCGGCATGGACAACTATACATTTCCTGTCATTCACCTCCATATCATAGTAATATGGCATGCGCTTTATCCGCTCCGTCCATGAAGTAAGCTGTGAAAATGTATATCCGGATTCTATCAGTTCGCATACCGTGCCGCAGCGGTCAAATCTCACACTGTCATCACGGCATGCAAGTCTGCTCATTGCATTATACAGCATTTTCGTATCCTTCCGGCTGTCAGCAACAAGATCCATTTTATAGCTGATAATTCTCATCGCCTCTATGTTCTGAACAAAATCCTCGTCATGGTTTCCCCGAATCAGAATGACATTTGCCGGCGCACGCATGATCCACTCCAGCATATCAGCATTCTTCGATCCTTTATCTATATAATCTCCCGCACTTATCAACGTATCCCCATCGCCGAATTGTATCTTTTCGAGCATCTTCTGCAGCTCATCGTAGCATCCGTGGATGTCCGATATAACGTAACTACTCATTTCCAGTCTCCTTTTATACAAACAAACCTTTACTCACAACAGACTTATGGTATTACCTTCATGTAAAAGTCGATACCGCGCAGATGTAAATTGTGGGTAAACGTATGATAATTATACACCCGATGTCTCAGCAAATGGGCATAAAAACAGTCATCTGCCCCTATATTTTTTTGTTATTCACATCAAATTAAACAGTCTTAATTACTTTCTTTCATTTTTCCTGTACCATATATTTCTGATAAATACATACAAAGGAGATTAACTATGGACACCATGAAAACATCTATAAAAAACTACTTGGAATACTGTGACAAACAGAAATGCCTAGATGAAAAGACCTTGAAAGCATATAAGATTGATTTAAATCAATTCGTAAGCTATATTTGCTCATCTGACATCACTGACATTTCCACAAATATATTGGAGGAATACATCGGAATACTTAATAACACATATAAACCCAAGACTGTAAAAAGGAAAATCGCATCTACTAAGGCTTTTTTTCATTATCTTGAATACAAAGAAATTCTGAATAACAATCCATTTAATAAATTGCAGCTTAAATTTCGCGAACCCATAATATTGCCCAAAACAATTCCAATTCGCACCATTGAAATATTTTTGTCTACTATTTATGAACAACTTAATTGTGCCAAAACCACCTACCAAAGAAGAAATTCTCTGAGGGACGCCGCTGTTATCGAGCTTTTATTTGCAACTGGCATGAGAATTTCTGAGCTTTGTGCATTAAAAATCAATGATATCAACCTATATGATGGAAGTATCCTTATATATGGCAAGGGCGATAAGGAGCGACGAATTCAGATAGGAAGTCCTTCTGTTATAAATATACTGAATAAATACAAAGTTGATTTTCATTCGGAAATAGTAAATTGCAATCACTTTTTTGCAAATCAATCTGGTCGACCTCTGACCGATCAGGCTGTACGCAGAATGATAAATAAATATACTTCACTTGCCGCTATTGATCTACACATCACCCCACATATGTTCAGACATACTTTTGCCACCAGCCTGCTGGACGCTGATGTAGATATCCGCTATATTCAGGAAATGCTTGGACACAGTTCTATCAATATTACCGAAATATACACTCACGTTACATTGGCAAAGCAACGAAGTATCTTGGCAACTAAGCATCCAAGAAATAATTTTAATATTTGAATGCTGAAAATCTTACCAACTATTTCTCTCTACGTTCTGGTACATTTAATGGATAATTCTATATTATCCTCTATTTCTAGACTATCAATTTAATTGGAGATTTTACTCATCCCCAACCACAATATACTCGTTTTTCTATATATTGTCAATTAAAAACACTCTTTTTAACCAGATGAGAAGCTTGTCCGTCAAGGCAAAAACAACTACTCCTACCATGCACCAAAAATGATCTATGCGACATACGCATAGATCCAACTGTTTCGTATCTGCAACTGGCTACTATTTTTACAAACCCTGTAGCTTTACGTCACAGCCTTTCGACTGCTTTACCCATATATTCAGATGTTTGTAATTCTATTTTGATAGCAGCACAATCAAGCCAATCCAGCACTTCCACCTTCTCCAGGTTTTCGTCAGAATGCTCTATCTCTCTTAAATATCTGTATGCAAGTTCTATAAGATCGTCTACGAAAATCTGCTCTCCATTTTTCAGCCGCCTTGAAGAATCACCAAAGGCGACTCTTACGCTTTTATAACCTCCACTTATAAGGTAGGACTCACCTTTAGTAATATTTTTATTTTTCCGTAACATCTATAAACTCATCAGAGCCTGTATCCTCCCACTGCTTTTTGCCGCTGCTGACCACTTTTTTAGTTTCAAGTACATATGCATATATGTCAACCATATGCCCTTCATCGTATGAAACAGTTTCATCTGCAGACGCATCCACCTTATACCGTACATATATGCAGCATTTGCCATTGGGTGATTTTCCATTATAGACAATGTAATCAATCATACCTGTATTTTCATTCAGCACACATCTGGACGAACGCTCCGAGGCACCATATGTGACGTCGAATTCTGTGCGATTGTCATCGTTATACAAATCGTATACCGCCTTATATCCAGCTGTTATGCTGACGTCATCAGGCATTTCTTCAGAGTTATTCCCTGGTATTTCGCCACCTGTTGTTTCTGTATCCGTTCTCGCTGTTTCAGTGGTTGTGGCAGCTGCCTGTTTTCGAATCGTTGTAAGCCTTTTTCTTTCTACACCGCCATCAAAATACATGGTAACAAGTTCATCGTATTGTTCGTTTCCGGATAATACAACTTCCACTCTGTCGGAACACCATGTCACATCCCAACTGTACTCATCAAATCTGGCTCCGTCATTGGCTATTTCAAATTCTGCTCTTGCCACCTTGCTATTTGCCATTTCCAGTATCAGCCTTCCCGGCGCACCGCCAAATGGCCAGTACGGCTCTCCAACCGAATACATCGACAATATGTATTGTTTATCAGGAGAACTTGTTTTATCAACGAGTTTCTCTTTATATCTGGTTGTGTATCTTAAACAGACAAACGGAATAAACACAATCAGCGCCAATACACCAAGTGTAATTGCCACTATTTTTATTGTCTTCTCCATATATCTTTATTTTTCTTCAATCTCCTCATAATACTTATTGAACACCAACCATGCAAAATTTTCATTGTTGATATTCCTGCATCTCCATCATCAACTCATGGCACATCACCAGTCGATCACATCAAAAAACTCTTCTATATTACTGCTCTTTATATTGATATTATCCATATCCACCACAGTATCTTTTACCACTATTTCAAAGTTCTTCTTCTTTATCTCATATCTGTTATATAGCAGCTTATCTTTTCCGGTAAGTGAAGACAGCATATTTACATATGATAACTCCCCACTATTGAGATAATTGTAAATATCTTTATTTCCCTTGAAAGCGGCAATACTTTTTGTACCAAATGATGACTGAATAAACTTATGAACATCCTGTCCTTTATACGCAGGACTGTGCAGGCAAGCCACATATTCAAAATTAGGATTGTCCATTATAATGAAATGTGGAGTGTTGCCTTTTTTATTTTGAATCATGCAATATTCAAGCAGCTTATTGAACCCATCCAGCTCGCCCTGTATAGTAGTAAGCCTATCCGCATCCACAATAATAAACTTTGCCAGATAGTTACTTTGCGACTCTGTTCTTATTTTCTGCAAGAAATTTGCATAGCCCCCACCATGCATATTAATTGGTTTCAAAACCAGTTCAACGCCCTGATTTCTTCTCATCTTATCTATATAATTGTATTCTGTATCTCCTTCACAAAATATTGCAAATCTTTTCTGTAGGATTCGCTTTTTTCTACTCAAACGCTGTACCTCCCAAAATCCCCTTCATGTAAAACTCATATATTTTTGTGTTTTCGTATCTAACTTCAGGAAAATCCGCAAGAGAATAAAGCTCTGAAACAAGATTCTCCCTGTTCTTTGTAATAAAATATATCTGTTCTTTCATATATGTCTTCAAGTTCAAATGAAGTACATTATGCGTTGAAAAGATAAATTGTCCTTTATGCTCCATTCCATTTATATATGCAATTACACGTTCTGATAAGATTGGATTAAGCACCCTATCCATCTCATCTGCAAATACAACCTTATCTGCATATACAACCCGAAAGATCTGCACTGCCCATGCAAAAAATTCACGAACACCAGTAGAATCCTGAGAAAGCTCTCGTTTAAATGTCTGTCCATTTGCATTTGAACGAATTATCATCGTTTTTGAATACGGTTTCTCTTCATCTACCTCTATCCCACATATGCTATAATCCACCATTCTGAAAATTTCCACATATCTTGGATCTTTGAGAATTTCAATATCCGACTCCTGTCTTATTATGTTTTCTACCTGTTCAGAAGGCAAAGTTCCCGGATATAATACATCTGCCATCCAGTCAACAGTCTCAGCCGCATCTGCATTCCCCAACAACGCAAGCTTGCTTACAAATAAGCCATAACTATTGTTGCTGTTCTCCAGTACAGTTGCGATTTCCTTTGCTTTTCCTCTTTTCTGTATATATTTCGAGTCTGAATCCCGCTTAATTTCAAATACCTCACTTGCAGCTCTTTTTCTGAGCTGACTCCTTATGAGTTTTTCACTATATATTCCCAAACTGTCCACTACTACTTCATATTCATAAACAAAATGATTTCTAGCTACAAACACGATATTAAATCTCTGTTTTGGTATTTTCTCATTTACCAATGTATCAGTATTTATATAGGCATTTACAGACTGCACTTTCAAGTTAGTATCAAACAACGATTTCAAATACTTTAAGCTGTTTATAAAATTAGATTTTCCACCTGCATTTTCACCGACAATTACAGCAGTCTTTAAAAGATCATATCCAATCAGAGTTGTTGTATAATTATCAGGAAAACGTTTCTTTACTTTTCCCCCAGGGGCTTCCATGGAAAACTCACTCTCTGCATTAAAGGAGCAGAAATTGTCAAACATATATCTTATAATCATATTTTTCACCACCTTTTATCACTAATTATATGCACAAAATTGCCATTGTAAACCATTTTTTTGTTTTACTTTTTTATATTTTCCCTAATGAATCTGCATATCATAATCATCCACACAAATAATATGAAAACAAAAATACCACTTCGCAATCTATACCTCTTCAGCTTCTGGCTGCACCTGTAATAGGATTTCTCCAGAACATCCTTGTCAGAATACAACTTTCTCTCATTTATGGACTTAAGCTCATCGCAGGTATCCCTCCAGAAATCAAAATCTGACCACTTTGACGGCAGATTTATGTCCGGTAAAATATCCAGATAATCTATAACATAGTAAAATCTGTTGCCATAACCATGATGACAGGCTACATCATCTGCATATTCACTCCTATAATTCTCATCCGATACGTCGAGCACTATGCCATTTATAGTTTTACTGTCAACAAACTCCCAGTCACCTCCACGTTCCTGCCCTGCCTGAACGATTATATAACTTTCCTCAGAGTCAACGATAGAACGGACAACATAAGTTTTTTCAAACACTTTTATAATAGAGCCAACGGTGCGACTGCTTCCAAACAGCGTATATGAAAGCTCCCCGCTTATTATGCATCCATCTGTATCATCTCTTTGCAGAGCCCCGGTTACCCCTAAAATATCCTCTACAGTAAAATCAACAACAACTATATCAGATTGGACTTTTTTATATACACTGTCCCCGGCAACTGTCTCCTCTGGGAAAATTCTATATGTTCCCTTTACATAGTCCTCGTCCTTCATTCTGGTGTACACAGTCTGCCCTGTGGTGACAAATGCATAGTTTCTGTCGCCATCATACCTAATACTTATATTTATTACATTCATGACATTCCATATAAACAACCACACCAATACAATACCGAAAACTATGCCGATCACAGCGCTCTTATAAAACCTTCTATTTTTCACGTACAGTATCACCGGCTTCCACTCTCTTATCTGAGCTTACAATAATCTTATCATCACTGGTCAAAGGGCTCTTCTTCAAACCTACGTCATAATTATTTGTATACCCGACTGTCACATATACCTTCGCAGCAACATATTCCGTCCCAAGAAGGTTTTCCTTCGGTCTCTCGACAAGCACATATGACCCAGACACATCAGCACGTATTGCGGCCACAGGAACCACAGAGCTGTAACTCTCAGACTGATGTGAAATCTCTGCCAGCACGCTGTCACCCACTTCAAATATATCTCCTGGAATAACTGCCTCCACTATATATCCCTGTCCACTATCAGCATCACTGTATATCGCAGATATTTCCGTATTCACACCGCTGCCGTCCTGCTGAACCATAACCTTGTCCCCTTTTTCTATATACCTTTTCTGTTCCTCTGTCACAGATATTTTAATAGTGTATTTATCTGCTTTCTCCGTGACCACAAAAGCCGCACTCTCCTCAGTTTTATTTCCTACATCGACTCTGGACTCCGATATGATTCCGTCAAGCTCCGAATAAACAATTCCATCATCATCCATAAGTTTTTCCAGAGATTGGAGCTGTTCATCTACCACTGCAATTTTGTCATCCATAACATCCATCTCTTCTCCCCATGTATACCAGTATTGCTCCTTCAGGCTTTTCTGCTCAAGCTTCTTCTCAAGATACACAGATCTGGCCATGTTCACATCCACCCTCATAAGCGGATCTCCCCGGTTAATCTTTTCCCCTGCACTGACAAATATCTCCTGCGTCGGGAGTCCGGGATAGATATACACCGGCGTCTTCTTATCCCCATCTATAACCACATCCTGTAAAACCTTCATAGACACCGTCCCCGACACTGCATACTCCGTTTCAACCCTCGGGGTAAGAGCACTGCTCGCAAACCTCGACACAAATGTGCCGACAATAACCACCGCCATAAAGATCATAACGGCCTTTATACCGCAGTCTGTCCATCGCTTTCCTGCAAATCGTCTCATAATACTTCTCCTGTTTTCTCCTACAATCTGCCTTTATCAATCTTCGGCAGAACCTATTGATATTCCATCAGCCAGAATTCCCCTACCGACATAGAACACGATCAGTGACGGAATACAACTGAACAGTGCAAATGCAAACGCTCTTCCCGCACTTCCCTCCGTCACATTTGGCAGATAAACAGACAATGGCCACAGGTACTTGTCCTTGAGAAACACGACCGGCTGCTCCACAACATTCCAGTATTCGAGAAATCCCAATATCACTGCAGCTATGATTCCTCTCTTTGCTATGGGTATGGCCATGTGTAAAAATATAGTGAAACTGCCCGCACCATCCAGCCGTGCCGCTTCTACCACTGAATCCGGGATCTGCTCAAATGCGCTATACATAATAAATATCGGAAAGGTTGAGAACATCAACGGCAGAATAATCGCCCAATGCGTATTTATCATGTTTAGCCTATTTAACACAATGTACTGCGACAGCATTGTCACCTGAAATGGAAGTATCATGCAGAACATATACAGACCAAATATCAGATTTGCCCATCTGCTGCCGCTCCGCGACAACCCCCACGCTGCTGGCACAGCGAACACAAGCTGTCCGGCTATCACCACCCCGACTATCTTCACGGAATTCCAGAAAAGTACATAGTATTCCGGAGTGTCAAATAACAGTTCTACAATATTTTTAAATGTCGGATATAGCGGGATCATATGCCACACAACATGTCTCGCACCACTATCTGCCCCCTGAAACAACAACTGATCCAGCTCCATCTCACCCATAAATGTTCCACTTAACAGAATCAATAAAGGGATTACCGCCAGCGCCGCTCCCATTATGACCAGTATCTTCAATAACAAATGTATCCCCTCTGCTACATACCTCATTTGATTCCACGTCCTCTCAGTAAAATCTTTCTTTTATATTTAACTGATATCTCATGCCAATCAGTGAGACATACTAAACGAATTATAAGTATGATTCCGAAAAATACCACGGCTGTCATAACTGCCCCCGCCGTAAGCCTGCTGATTTCCAGCTTCTCAAACCAGTTGTTAAACACATGCTGTATCTGATATATGCTCATGTCCGGATAGCTGCCTGCCATCAAATATTGCTCCCTAAATATCTTAAGGGAATTCACCACAGACAACATGGCAACTATGAAAAATGACCTTTTCATATTTGGAAGCGTGATCCTGAATAGCTGGGTATATCTTCCCGCTCCATCAACTCTGGCAGCATCGTACACAGTCTCCGGTATCGCCGACAACCCAGACATCCATATAAGCATATTGTACCCTGTGTTCTTAAATATAAATGTGCCCACAAACAGCCAGAAGACCGCCTTTCCCGAAAGAAGATCAGCAAACAATAGCCTCCAGACCACCGCAAGTGAATTTGATGGTATAACAAGCGGCACGAGAAATGCAAACCTGACTGCGCTGCTTTTCATTCCATATACCTCTACCGCAGCTATCAACGAGATTACCATGAGAAGTGGAACACTCACCAGCTCAAACTGCAGGGAGTTGCCTGCTGCTAGTCTGAATGCCGTATTTTCCCATACCGCTTTGTAATTTTGCAGTCCTGAAAAGCCACCATGCCCCACACTCTGAAATGACGATATAAATACATCCATCAGCGGAATAACAACAAAGATCATAACCCCCAAAAAACCCGGAATCACAAATCCGACTGTTCCTTTTGTCCTTCTGCTAACTAATTTATTCACTCAAATACACCCCTAAAAGTTTATCTATGGAATTAACTGTGCTGTCCAGACTATCCCCATTTTCAAGATAGTCTCCAACGTTATCCCTTATCACACTGCGCACCCTCGCATCAGTATTCGACGGAGTATCAAGCTCTCTCAATTTATCTATATAGTCCTCAAGATACTCATCCTTACGCCAATACGACCAATCCATGTAATCATTTCCCCCCAGGGTGATCTTTCCTCCCGGAGTTCCCATGGACTGTGCCTCTCTGTTCCATTCCCGCACGCCCTCCATATTGACCGGATTTCCACATTCAACGCCGTAATATATTTTCTGTACATCCGTACTGAACAGATCCTTCATAAAACTTATAGCCTGATCTAAACTCTTTGATCTGGAATTTATCGCAACAACCGTGTTTGGCACAAACACCTTTCCTCCACCATTTCCCCATATTTCATATGCGTAATCCGTATTTTCGCCGCTCTCACCTGTTCCGACCTCATAGTCCTCTTTTATACTGTAAAAACGCCAGGATTCTCCCATCGTCTTCATGTTCACAAATGCTGTTTTTCTTCCAGACCAGGCGCTGTTGAACAGCGGGCTCATATACTCACTGTTTATAGCTTTTTTTATCTGATCACTGTAGGTGCCCCACGTTGCACTCCACTCATCAATCTGATCCTGAGTCGTCCTTTCCATCTCCGTGTCATACAAAAGCTTTAAGTCCTCTAGAAATTTTCTGAGCATCTCTTCGTCATAATTTCCATTGCTATCCACAATCTCCGATGCGTATCCTGAATACAATATATCAAAATAACACTCCCAATTATAGAATGACAGGTCATTTCCATATTTTGGTCTGTCTTGACTGCTTATATATGCTGCAAGCGACTGTACATCCATCATGTTCTTTACCTCTTTTTCCGGCCCGATAATTGCAGTAAACGTCTCCATGGATGGAATTGCGTATATCGAACCATCCTCTTTCCTGTATGTGTTGAGAACATTTTCCAGACAGTCTGAATTTTCCTCCAGTATATCGTCATACACCTGTGACAATTCCAAGAGCACTCCGGTATCCTCATAGCTTCCCACATTCAATCCGTCCATTATGATAACATCAGGTCCCTCACCAGCGAGAAGCTGTGTATTGAGCGCTCTTATTGCATCGCTCTCAGATATTCCATTATCATCATCTATTCCCCATGTATACTTCACCGTCATGTCAGAATGGTATTCCTCGTACCATGAGATGAGAGTTTCATAGCTCTCTGCATAATATAACGAATATAGTGTAACTTCATTATCACCCATCTCTTCTTTGTCTTCTGCTGAAGCATAACCTGAATCATATGAATACACCACCACATACTTTCTTCCACTCTTGCCACCAGCTATCGCAACAAATGTATCACCGCCTTCAACCACATAGTCGTACTCAATATCTGAATCCCTGAACGTAGCAAGTCTAATTCCCAGCCTATCCTTCAGCTTATACTCATATAAACCTGTGCTCAGCATAAGATACAGTGAGTCCGAATCTTCGTCATATTTCATGATATTTCTGCAGCTCACCGCATCCATCCCCTTTTCGTTGAAGGTCTCGTCCAGGTCGTCCGCCATACTCTTATCAAATGCTGTGATGTTTTCAGTCTCACTTCCATCGGATATGTCATATGACAGAAGGCTCCTCTCTGTCAAAACCATAATCCTGTCGCTCGCCACACATATATCTGTGTAATTCATATTTTTGATGACAAATCTCTCTTCACCATCCATTGAAAAACACCTTATATCACCGCCCGGGCAGCCCGAGATATAGCCGGATCCGTCAGCAAGCACTCTGATAGCTGTCACATTTCCCTCAAATTCATCAGATAGCTGTCTGACCTCTCCATTCCCTGTTATGACGGCTATCCTGCTCTCCATGTCTCCATCTCCCAAGACACTGCTCAAAGCTATATATATACTTCCATCCCCATCAACATATGCCGCTGATATCTTCTCGTCCACTGACATCACGAAAGCTGAGTCAAGCTTTTCCTCCTGTACCTCACCATTAGGTGACGTGAATGTCAGCTTTACAGCCTCGCCGTCAGAATTTTCTCCTATACACACATAACCGTCCTGTGTCTTTCCTATTCCATACACCTCCGCCACATTCAATTGTGTCATCTGATATTCAGACAGTTCCTTCACCACCTCTTCATCTCCTGATGTTCCAGCGCAGCCACAGCATATTATCATGACAGCGGCAAGCAGTAAAAATATATTTATACGCCCCATGATTACCTCCTTTTCCCCAGTTAGCACTTCCTCTATTCACATATTTTCATGTACAAATTGTAGCATCTACAGACTCTCAGATTATCTAAAAACCATCTAAATTGCGTATACCGCTTTCAAACGCTCCCCAAATGAATTACTATAAAGTAAGAATGAAATGAACTACATTCCAGATTACAATAACGAAAAGGGGATATGTATGAACCTGCTGCTTGTGGAGGACGACCTCAATCTTGGGAAAATACTGAAAAGACAAATGGAAGATCACGGAATATCTGTGACGCTGTGTACAACTGGAAAGCAGAGCACAGAGCTCATATATTCCGGGGTGGATATCGACATCCTGGTGCTTGACTGGATGCTCCCTGACATGTCCGGTCTGGACATTCTCAATCAGTTATACTTTGACAGGATATCGATACCCGTGATTATGCTCACAGCCCTTGGGACACTCGAGAACAAAACTGCAGCATTTTCCCACGGTGCCGACGATTATATTGTCAAGCCTTTTGAATTTGATGAGCTGTTGGCTCGTATAAACGCACTTTACCGAAGAACCCAACAGATTGGTACATTTGACTATTCATATGGTGATGTCACTTATATGCTCGACAGCCGGACACTTCAATGTGGTACCCAGTCGGTGCGGCTCACCAACAGAGAATCCCAGCTATTTGAATTATTGCTGAGATCTGCTGGTAAGCTGGTAAGTCAAGACGAGATCATCGAAGCCATATGGGGACTGACCTCAAATGTGGGAAATGGGAATATACTGAATTACATTTATTTTCTGAGAAACAGATTAAAAACCATCCATAGCAGTCTTGTGATAAAGGTCGTATACGGCAGTGGCTACATGCTAGTCTGCAGAAAGGAGGACACATCTATATGATAGAACAGCTCAAAAGAAAACTTTCCATATTTCTCTCCTCCGTCATAGCAATTATTCTGACTGCCATGTCCATTCTTCTGCTCCACACTGTGATAAAGGAGTACACAAACAGCACGTACATATCGTACACAAGGGATGTAAACCTTTTATTCTCATATCTTGAACAGGTGAGCATCATAGACATGCCTATCCTCAATGAATATAGTGAGAAAAATCTTAATATAGACGTGCTGCGAAACAACAACACAATCGTCTCCACGAACAGCTTTGCAGAGAGCGCGTCAATTTTTGAAGCTGCATCTCCTTACAATCAGCCGATGTACTGGAAAGATTATTACAATGCGATAAATCAGGGCGAAAACAACAGGAGATTTTATATTGTCAGATATGATCATACCGACTACTGGAACAGCTACAGCATCATAAATATAGGTGGAAATTTCTATACCATACACACCATATTCAACAACGCTACGCTGTCTGCATACAAAGCAAAAATGATGATTTTATTTCTGATCATTACTACCATAGCAATAATACTTCTGTCCATATTCTCATGCATTTTTACAGGCAGGATACTTATCCCTGTAAATGTGGCTTATAAGAAACAGGATATGTTCATAGCTGTAGCATCCCATGAACTGAAGACTCCTGTAACCGTCATAAAATCATGTCTCAACGGACTGTCTGGCAGTAATCCTGACAAGACTGACAATGATTATATTTTGACAGCCCAGAGGGAATGTGACAGAATGACCGATATGGTGAACAATCTCCTGACATTTGCTGATATAAAGAAGTCAGGCAGGGATAACTTCGATGACATTCACCCGGAAGATATAATAATAGAATTATACGATCGCTTTGAATCAATTGCCATGCAAAAAAGTCTTGACCTGGCAGTATCCATACCTGACAATCCCCTTTCACCTGTCTACATGGACAGGGATAGAATGCTTCAATGCCTATCTATTCTGGTGGACAATGCCATATCATGCACCGCCGATGGACAGATAGCAATATCTGTATCCGCGGATGTTTCAAATCTATACTATACAGTATCAGATACAGGTTCTGGAATAAGCGATGAAGATAAGCCGCACATTTTCGAAACCTTCTATTCCAGACGCAACGACCATAAAAATCACTTTGGACTCGGTCTCAGCATCGCCAGGAGCATAGCAGAGCTCCACGGTGCTGACATAACAGTCAGTGACAATATTCCGCACGGAAGTATATTTACTATAACATTTAAGCTGTAAGTTACTTATTTCTACAAGCGGTGTAAGGCTTAATTTTGCAAATCGTTTTTACTTTCTGCCAGCCTGCGTATTTGCAACTATATAGCTGTAATACACTGTATCAAGCATCTCCCTGTCGTTGAAGTCATCGCCAAAGCTTTTTCCATTTCAGACTTATACATTTCTATCGTGTTGTCCAGAATTTTCATCATCTCCTCACAAACCAATAGACTAATCTATCTTTCCAAACCAATCCAGCACTTCCACCTTCTCCAGGTTTTCGTCAGAATGCTCTATCTCCCTTGAATATCTGTATGCCAGTTCTATGAGGTCATCCATGGAAATCTGCTCTCCATTTTTCAGCCATCTGGCCATGAGCAGCATATAAAGCTCAACAGCATGTCCTACGCAGGCCTCCACTTTGCCGATGATGTTGTCGTCGTACACGGCTCCCAGAAGATATATCGAGATGAAGTATACTACGATCTGCTCTAGCACAATCTCCATAGAAGGCAGTATTTCACCGACAGATGCATCGCAGAAATCAGAGTTCAGATCGCGCATGCCTTGATCATCAGCATTTACATTCTCTTCTGAAGCATTGCTGTCCGCAGCCCGCTCATCTGCCATATCCTGACACGCAGAATGCCTGCGCCACCATGCCTCAAACCTTCTCCGATTCTCCGTAAATGTTTCCTCGCCCCCACCAAACAAAAGCTCCTGCGACTCTATGAGCACATCCTCCCAGTCGTCGTACAAAAGCTCCAGCTCGTCAAGCAGAAAACCAAACTGTCTCTGTAACAAGACATATTCATCATCTAAAAAGACTTCATTATTGATCTCTGTATTAGAATGCTCTGGGCAAAATTCTATTTTTCTGCAAATCTCCGGCTTATCCTGCTCCTCACACTCATCCCACATGACAAGGTCGCCCTCATCATAGTGTCTCTGTGCCGACGCGCCAATCTGAAGCACCCGCTCGATTCTGATCCGGATGTCCACACTTCTGTCCTGAATGACATTCAGTATCGCCTCCCGGATATCCTCCAGATTGGAGTACAGGAAATAATCAAAATCGTCGAACACCTCATCCTCGTCATCCTCCTCGGTCACAAATGTCACCTTGTCCGTAATATTCATCAGTATCCGTGCCACCTCCGGACATGAAAGAGAAAGTGATATCTCCCGCACATTCTCGAATTCCTCCGTATGTCTCGGATACTCCCTGCAGGTGGTACAAAGGCTTTCCTTACCCATGTGTATATACAGATCACACAGCATGTCATCCCGCAGAAATGCACACTTTCCACTTCTGCCGTGTCTGAAAACGCCTTCTTTCCAATTTACCTTGCGGCGCAGCTCATCCCTGTACTCACCATTATAATCCTCATATTTTTCCAACGAATCGTCATCTATCACTATCTGCCATTTGCCGCAGCATGTGTCCGGGCATTTGTCCGCTATACAATTAAATTTCTTATAATAATCCGGGTATGTGTAAATCATATGTACTCCTTTATATATAATCATGCCATTATTCCATTCATCGGCTCTGCAGCACGATCACGAACTTGTTACCGCCCTTTTGGGGAATAACACTTAACATTCCGCCCTGTTTTTCTATGATCTCCCTTGACAGATAAAGGCCTATTCCAACACCATCCTTGTCACCGGAATTTCTGCCACGGTAAAACCTCTCAAATATATGTGTACGCTCATCCTCTCCTATTGGTTCATTCTCATCTGTCACACTGATTTCAACCGTGAGCCCTAGTTTTCTGACCGACAGGACTATCTCACTTCCGGCTTTTCCGTATTTTATCGCATTATCCAAAAGATTGAAACACGCTTCCGCGGTCCATCTTCTGTCGTGCTGTATATCACATTTCACCTGTTCATCATACCTGATAGTTATACCGGCATTTTTTGCACTCACATATACATCTTTCACTGCCTGCAGCACAGTGTCATTTATACTCTGGCTTTTCACATCGAGATTGATAAGTCCGCTTTCCAGTCTAGATACCTTTATCATACTCTCCGAGAGAAATGTCAGGCGATCCACCGCCAGTTCAAGGACTTGCAGGTATTTGGCACGCTCGTCATCACTTATATCCGGATTTTTTAGAAAATCCGTGTACATCCTCAGGTTCGATATTGGCGTCTTCAGTTGATGGGAAAGATCCGATACCAGTCCCTTAATATTCTCACGCTCTAACCTCTCTCTGGAATTCTGAAGCTTCAGCGCATCGATTATCTTGTCAACCTTGCTCTGCAGCCTTGATACCAGCGAGTCCTCATTTTCCGGAAATACCTGCTGCCGTTTCAGCTCAGAGAGATTGTCCAGAAGATCCGACATGGCTGCCACGACCTCCGAAATAAAGTCATCATCCGCCTTCTGCAGCAACCTTATGACAACAAACATAACTACACCACACGCCAGTGCGCCTATGGCCGCAAGTATTTTTCCTGAACATACATACTCAAATACTGCTAAAAACACAAACAAAAGAAGTGAGCATACATACAGCATCCTCACTCTCTTCGTATATTTACCATAGTTGTCAATATATTTATCCATATTATCTCTGTTATATACCCCTGCCTATGTCTCGCCAAATGTATATCCAATTCCAAACACCGTGATCACGTACTCCGGATTGCCGGCATCCTTTTCTATCTTCTGACGCAGTCTTCTGATATGCACATTCAGCGTGTTCTCATCCACATAATTTTCATTGTCATCCCAAATCTTCTGTATGATCATATCTCTTGTGAGAACGCGCCCCTTATTTTTTATCAGCAGTTCCAGTATCCTGTATTCCGTAACGGACAGCTTTATCGGTTCATCCGATATGTACACCTGCATCCGCTCAAAGTCAACACTCATATCCCCATAATGAAAACGTTCGTGCTTTACCCCATCCGGTACATTTTCACTTCTTCGAAGGACTGCCTCTATCCGCTGATACAGAAGTTCCACGGAAAACGGCTTTGCTATATAGTCATCACAGCCGGCCCGGAAACCCTCTATCATATCAGCCTCCGTATCTCTTGCCGTGAGGAAGATGATCGGGACCTTTGTACTTTTTCTCAGTTCTCTGCAATAGTCAAGACCCCTTCCATCGGGAAGGTTTCTGTCAAGCAATATCAGATCGAATCCATGTTCCAGACAGCCATCCGCCTCCTTGCATGAGTACGCAGTTTCAACTTCGTATCCCCTCTTTTCAAGGAACAGCTTCACACCTCCACATATGATCACATCATCCTCCACGACCAAAATACGTTTCATACTTTCTCCTATCAATTACATGTTGATTCCATATCATTTTCATGATTCCCGGTCTGCCAAATTACATGCTGATTCCATATCATTTTCACGACTCCCGGTCTGCCAAATATCTATGATGCTTCTCTCAGCCGGCTTGTCACCGTATCTTTTGTCACAAGTCTGAACACCATCGCCGGAACCACAATGCATATAGCAAACAGCACAACAACGACTCCGGCAACAAGTGCATACGGATAATGAAATACTGCATAATCAGCTATATTCACACATAGCCGACCAGTTCCATACATCATAAGGCTTCCAAGCGTCACAATAAGTACTGTTGTTATAATACCATAAAACATGCCCTCGTACATAAGCATATTACGTATCTGCCTCTTTGTCATTCCAACACTCTCAAGCACTGCCAGTTCCAGTTTTCTCGTATATACACCAGTGATCATGACATTGATATAATTCACCACTCCGATAAGTATCAATATGATCGATATTCCACCGCCTATCACCTCAAGCGACAGCATAGACTTCTTAAATTCCGAGCCCTCCACCGACCTGATATCACTCCCGGCTATGACTGGATTTTCCTTTACGATGCGCTGTACATATGGTGTCACTTCTGATTCTTTTCCTTTCTCCGCATCCGCAATGATGCATGAGATCGCCGCATCCGGAAACAGATCATCCATCACCGCATCACTCACAAATATCGCCTCCGGAGCTCCACCAAGTGTCCAATAATACCCAGCGGTGATTGCTGACTGCTCTGCTCTCATCATGGCTGCGCCAACTGTGATCTGTCTCTTCCTGCCCGTCTGGTCATTTACAAGTGTCAGAGTCTTATCCGTCATCCGCTCCGACGCTGATATGGAATCTACATAACCTATCAGACATACCTCTCCTTTTTCGAATGCATCTATATCAATCTTCTGTCTGGCAGTTTTGTTGTAGAGCTTTATCATATCTGAATTGACCGATATCAGCGGTGCCCCATACTGTGCCTCACTGTTGGTCGTTGTCTCATAAAATGTCGCAAGAGATTCAGGGTCATCCTCGCTCTCAATAAACGGTGCATAAAGTTCAGCGTCAAATGGCAGTCTTACATCTGCACTTCTGTTCGCCTCTACAGTATCCATACCCGGAATGCTCCGCATCTGATCCACGATGTCCGCCATGGTCGCCTGAGGCTTAGAGTTATCTGATTCTCCGCCGCCATACAGCACATAATCATTGTGAAGATAGTGCTCTATATAACTGTCCGCATCCATGCAGGATATAAATGTATTCACACACAGAAATGTAACTGAACCCATGAATATCGATGCGAACACAAGTATACTTCTCTTCTTTTCACGAAACACATTCCTCCATGCCATCTTCCGGGGTCTTCCTCCACCAGTGGACTTATATCTTGTTCCAGATATATTTCCAGCATATTTCATAGCATCGATTGCAGATATCTTCCCGGCATATTTTGCCGGTTTCCTTGCACTTATAAATACAGTCGCAAATGCAAATACCACGGAGAATACATATATTCCCGGATTGAAACTGACCGCCGATGAAAGTGCAGCTTCCCTGTCTATCGACAGCATGTTCATAGCAAGAGGAACAACGCCAAATGACACCGCCGTTCCAAGGAGTACCCCTATCGGAATTCCTATACAGGCCAGATACAGTGCCTGTTTTTTCACTATCTTCTGTATCTGGGACATCGTAGCCCCGATGGTTTTGAGCATTCCATAGAATCTTATATCCTTTGTAACAGATATATACATTACATTATATATAAGAAGATATCCACTAAGGAGTATCATAAGAGCAATAATGCCTATACTTATAGCTATAGCCACACGGTTTGACCCATTTTCAGACTGAACATCATATTTCACGTCAAACTTCTGGTCCTGCCTCAAAGTAACATTCTTCTCAAGTTCATCTTGGAGTTTATCACCCTTGCCCTCCTTTGCGGAGATACTGACACGTCCATCCTTCTGCATATCTATCCCCTGGGAATCCACATATTTCTTTGACACCAGGCATACGCTGCTCTTGGCAAATCCTGTGTACCAGCCTGAGAGCACAAAATTTTTTCTCTCACCATCCATCACAAACGTAACATTCTGACCTACCTTTGGCGACGTGATACCCATATTGTCAAGTATCTGCTTTGTGAGCATTATCTCATTCTCATCCTTCGGATAACTGCCATTTATATCGGTTATGGCAGGTTTCAGATTCTCATTAAATTCTGTATCATCATCATACTGAAGCAGATAACTGTACTTGCCTGATCCCGTGCTTACTGTCTGTGCATCGATCTGTATTCCCGCTGCAAGAAGTGACGGACAGGCCTTTATATCATTTATCTGACCTTCAGATGGACGCTCCATATATATAGAAGATCTTGTTCCCTGAAGTCTGAGCTGCATCTGGTTAAGATTTTTAGCTATTGAAAATCCCAATGTAAATACGGCCGTGAACATAAATGTTGTGAGAACGATCGCCAGAATAACAATTACATTTCGCACTTTGTTCTGCTTTAACATGCGGTGATATATCCTGCTCACCGCCGCCTGATTATTGTTTCTAAGCATCCTTCTCACCCCCATCTGGTACTCCTGCTGAGAAGATCCTGCCATCTTCGATCCGTATCATCTGGTCTGCCATGGTTGCTATCTCTTCATTATGAGTGATCATCACTATCGTCTGTGCAAATTCTTTACCAGTCAGCTTTAACAATGCAATGACATCCATACTGGTCTTGCTGTCCAGATTGCCTGTCGGCTCATCAGCCAATATGATAGAAGGTTTTGCTGCCAGCGCTCTGGCTATCGCAACCCTCTGCTGCTGGCCTCCTGACAGCTGGTTCGGCATGGAAAGTTTCTTTTCCGACAAGCCGAGCACATCCATAATTTTATCTACATACGCAGTGTCTATCTTCGTTCCATCCAGCTCGATCGGAAGCACTATATTCTCATACACATTTAATATTGGCACCAGATTGTAATTCTGGAAAACAAATCCTATCTTTCGTCTTCTGAATATCGTAAGTGCCTCATCGTCCATTTCAAAAATAGCTTTGCCGTCCAGTATAACATCTCCTGATGTTGGCCTGTCGAGACCCCCTAAGAGATTTAGAAGTGTTGACTTTCCACTTCCCGAACTGCCTATGATAGATACAAATTTTCCCTCTTCAATATCAAGTGACACATCTGTAAGCGCATGCACGACATTGTCTCCTGTTCCGTATGTCTTTGTAAGATTGTGGGTTGATAATATATTCATGATACCTCTTCCTTTTCATTTTCTTGTCTGTTCTATCTGATGATTTTATTCTAACATCCACATCTTACAATCTTATTACGTTTAATATTAAGATTTAGTGGTCACTGCTTACATTATCAATAAAAGGCCCAGCCACTGTTAATAAGAGACTGAGCCTTTGATTTCTATCCGTTATTTATGTCTGTTTCTATACTTCGCCTACAAGTTGGCTGCCAGCACCTGCTCCATAACCTGGAGCACTCCACGCTCCTCATTGGATGGGGCGCGGAACCTTGCAAACTTCTCCATGCCAGGCTGCGCATTTGCCACGATATAGCTGTAGTATACCGTCTTCAGCATCTCCGCATCGTTGAAGTTGTCTCCGAATGCCATCATCTCACTGGTATCGATACCAAGAAGTTCTCCGATCTTTCTCATGGCCATTCCCTTATTGATACCTTTATTCATGATGTCGATCCATTCTCTTCCGCCCACAGTGACTGAGAAGTTATCTCCAAAACGTGGCGTATAGATCTCTTTGTACTTCACAGCGGCATCCTTATCCGGAGCAAATATCGTAAACTTATTGGACTCGACGTCAAGGCTTCTCATATCATCAACAAACACAAGATTACTGAGAAATGCTTTGAAAAACTTCGCATACTTCTCGTATTTTTTCAGGACATATGCTCCGGATAGGGCACACAGTACAGCAACACCATCCGTCTCGTCCTCCACAAAGCGTATCATACTCTGGTACTCTTCCACATCCATCAGGCTCTTGTATATGATCTTGCCGCAATTGGAAATAGCCGCACCGTTATCACCGATGACCACCATCTTATCCATCTTGTCTCCGAACATGTCCCTCAGGGTGTACATGGGTCTTCCGCTGGCTACAACAAAACGAATCCCCTTCTCATCCAGCCTGTCAATGTAATCAAAGAAACCATCCGGGAGTTTTCCATTCTCCATAAGCAGTGTATGATCCATGTCGGATGCTATTAATTTTACGTTCTTCATGTCTTCTCTTCCTTGTATATTCTCTAATGTTATATTCTCTGATGTCTATTAGGTAATATTATATATTAACCATGCCTCTGCCAGCTTATCCCTTGCCATGCATCTTATTTAAATAAGAGCGCACAATTCTTCTCCAGGTCATACTCTCTTGTATAACCGTCATCATCGTACAGCATATAACTGCTGTTCTTATAACCGATCAGCTGCATTGTAGTCTTGTCAATATCAGCAACGCACTCCGCCACATCCACGACAGGTATACATTTGCCACTTCTTACAAAAAGGATAACTTCATTCAAAGGTACCTCAACAAAGTGATGTCCCGCAGGCATCTCCGTCTGCGTGGCGCTGCCGTCTGCCGTAAATCTTACAAGCATCATATCCTCCGGCAGATACACATATCTTCCGATGGCATTCTGCGTGTAAACCGGTGCGATCATGATCTCATTTCCAAGCATGAGCTGATCCTCAACATGAGCCGCGATCCTATCATTCGGATATTCAAATGCCAGTGGCTTGAACATCATGTCGTCCGTCAAGGCCGCCTTCATGTACTCACTGTATATATATGGAAGCAATCGGTAACGGACACCGATCACATTCCTGAAATCTTCTATATGCTCAAACTGATAGCACTCCTGATTTCTTGTACCCTCACAAGAATGGTCACGCATGAGCGGAGTGAACACACCGAGTGCAAGCCATCTGAGAAGAAGGTCTCTGGATGTGTCGCATCCAAATCCACCGAGGTCCGCGCCCGTATACAGGAAACCGCACATATTCATGGACGGAAGCATCTTGATGTTGAGCAGGATGTGTGACCACCACGATTTGTTATCGCCCATCCAGACGCCGCCATAACGATGCATCCCTATATAAGACGATCTGGAGAACAAAAGTCGTCTCTCATCCGGTGAGATCTCGCGAAGCGCCTCGCCTGCCGCCCTTGTCATGTTATATCCAAAGAGGTTATGAACCTTGTCGTGACGCACCATCTCCCCATCCACATTGTGATACATAGATGCGTAATCCTTCGGATTGTTGGCAACACCTGCCGCCATTCCCGAGATTCCCCATACATCATCCACGGTCTCGTCCTTATCAATGAATTTCTTCATCGCTTCCTTCAGCTCGCTCACGCCCTCCGGTGTGAAGAATATCGCCGGCTCATTCATGTCATTCCAAAAGCCCTCTATACCTGCATCTGTCAGAATCTTATATTTTGCACCGAACCAGCGTCTCGCCTCAGGGTTCAGCACATCAGGGAAATGCGTATATCCCGGCCATACTGCCGCAACGAAATCACTTCCATCTGCTCTCTTGCAGAAGTAGTTATTTGCCACGCCCTCCTCATACACATCGTAACCTTCCTCGATCTTTACACCGGCATCTATGATCGGGATCAGACGGATATTATCCTTTTTCAGATTCTCCACATACTCCGAAAAATCGCCAAAGTCGTCATTTATGGTGAAATCCTTATAGCTGTCCATGTAATCTATATCCATGTAGACCATATCGATCGGGATGTGGTTCTCTCTGTATTTTCTCGCCACCGTCTCAAAGTCCTCCGGTGTCTTGTATCCCCAGCGGCTCTGTCCAAATCCAAATGCAAACTTTGGCGGGATATAACTCCTTCCGATCATCTTCCTGAACTGCTTTGTGATATCATATGGGCTGTCACCTGTTATCACATAGATATCCAGATCTGCGCTGTCACAGAAAATATGCAGCTCATCGCACTTCGTATATCCCACGTCAAATGTGATCGTGGATGGATAGTCAAAATACAGGCCAAATGTCTGCGCTCCTGAAACTATAATAAAGTTGTGTGATGCATACAGTGAGTATACATCCTCGTGATGATGCGGATTGTCTGCATTGTTGCTTATGTACTTGTAGCCTCTCTTGTTGATTCCTCTGTTCGCCTCGCCAAGGCCATACACTATATCACTGTCCTCAAGACCAAATGTGTACGAAAATCCGGCTGTTAAGTCTATATTGCCGTGATCTGGCTGTCCTTTTTCTGCTGCGATATCTACCACTACTGATTCTGTCTGAAATGGCTTTCCGTATGTATACTTCTTTATCATGCTGTCACCTCTATGCATCTCTCTTTTTTCTTCTGTATCTCTTTTTCTTTCTCCTGACCGTCTTGCCGCGCTTTGCCGCCTGTGCCTTTCTGAATTCCTGTATCTGCTCGATCATGGCGGCATAATCCCTCTCGAACAGGATCTCACTTATCTCATGGTGCACGATCTCCGCCGGAAGTCTGTCAACTATAAGTGTCCTGACGAAATCCTTGCTCTTTCCCTTATACATCGGAAGGCTGTAGGTCTCCTGGATATGTGCAAGCTCCGGTCTCCACAATATACGTATGGTACGAAGCAGATCAGCCCGTGGATTAGGCTGCATCTCCCTGACCACGTAGAAATCGATCTTGTGAGTCAGCTTGTCTGACACTCCAGCCTCCAGGCCTTCTGCATCTGGCTTACCACCTGTATCTGACTTGATGCCTGTATCATATTCTTCAACAGATATGATCCCCCAGTAGTCTGGTACATGCTCTGCCACATGACCTGCATGTGTACTTCCCACCACCACGATATTCTGGTCAAAATATAGATCATAGTCTGCTACCTGACTCTCCAGCCGCGTGTATGTATCCGCATCACTTTTTATCTCGATTCCCACTATCTTGTCTGGAATGACCATTACCACATCCGCACGGGAGTTCCCGACGGTCTTCTCCTCAAGGATACGCACCTTGCCATATCGCTCCTCAAGGAAATCAAACAGGGGTTCTCGTATATCTTTATCTAATAACATTTTCCCTCCTGAAATCAATTGTTTTAAGTAATCTTTATATGTATTTTTGTCTGCAAAGTCAAGAATCTCCCGCTTTAGCTGAGAAAACCAGGGCAGACCGCTCATAAAGTGAGCTTTCCGCCCTGGTTTCTATGTGAACATAATATTATCAGCCCTTGTTCACAAGCTCTGTGAACTTCTTAAGCGCATCCTTCGCCTCTGGTGAAATGTTCCTTGGAACTGCAATTCTCACGGTAACATAATGATCTCCATGGGTATTGCCGCCCCTCGCCTGGACACCCTTGCCACGAAGCCTTATCTTGCTTCCCGACTGAGTACCCGGTGCTATCTTGCACTTCACATCACCGAACATGGTGTGGACCAATATCTCTCCACCGAGAACTGCCGTGTCAAATGGCACAAGAGCCGTGGTGTATATATCCAGACCCTTTCTCTCATAACCTGCCTTGTCTCTTACATTGACCTTCAGCAGCATATCTCCAGGCTGACCCTTGCCGGTTCCGGGATATCCCTTGCCAGCCAGTCTTATCACACCGCCGTTGTCTATACCCGCCGGAATGTGTACAGTGAACTGGGAACTTCCTCCCCGTCCATCATTGAACGACAGAGTCTTGTCGCAACCATATACTGCATCATCAAAATCTACCGTGACACTTGCCTCCATATCTCTGCCCCGCACATTGAAGCTTCCCTGACCGAATCCGCCAAATCCACCTCTCTGTGAGCGGCCACCGCCGCCAAAGAACGAGCCAAATATATCGCCAAACATATCACCGAAGTCTCCACCCTCAAAGTGGAAGCCTCCGCCTCCGAATGGATCACCACCGGCGGCTCCACCGGAGCCATCGAATGCAGCCATTCCAAACTGATCATACATCTTCCTCTTCTCGGCATCAGACAGTACCGCGTAGGCCTCAGAGGCCTCCTTAAACTTCTCTGCAGCCGTCGCATCGCCAGGATTCGTGTCCGGGTGGTATTTCTTCGCCAGGGTTCTATATGCTCTTTTTATCTCAGCGTCTGTGGCTGTCTTTGATACGCCGAGAACTTCATAATAATCTCTTTTTGAAGCCATGATTCCTACCTCCCGATAAGCCTATGTATAGTTTAACACTATCTGTCAAGTGATTCCATATTTTTAATGTTAAAATACACACATATTATCTGGCAATTTTTAGTCATTTTTTTATTTAATTAAAGTATAAAAAAAGCACCTCCACCGATGATTCCACCAGTGGAGATGCATTCGTATGGCTAATGCTATTATCCTACTGCTTTACGTTGAAAGCTTTGATTCCAGGATATACAGCTGAGTCGCCAAGCTGCTCTTCGATTCTGAGGAGCTGGTTGTACTTTGCAACTCTCTCTGATCTTGAAGGAGCACCTGTCTTGATCTGGCATGTGTTGAGTGCTACTGCGAGATCTGCGATAGTTGTATCCGCTGTCTCACCTGATCTGTGTGATGATATTGCTGTGTATCCAGCCTTATGAGCCATCTTGATAGCCTCAAGTGTCTCTGATACTGAGCCGATCTGGTTGAGCTTGATAAGGATACAGTTTGCGCATCCCATCTCGATACCCTTTGCAAGTCTCTCTGTATTTGTAACAAACAGATCATCACCGACAAGCTGTACCTTGTCGCCAAGTCTTGTTGTGAGCTTCTGCCATCCTTCCCAATCCTCCTCGTCGAGACCATCCTCAATTGAGATGATAGGATACTTCTCAACAAGCTTTGCCCAGTGCTCGATGAGCTGCTCTGCTGTATACTCTGTTCCAGCCTTTGGAAGCTTGTACCAGCCCTTTCCCTTCTCGCTCTTCCACTCTGATGAAGCAGCATCCATAGCGATCTTGAAGTCCTTACCTGGCTCATACCCAGCCTTCTTTACAGCCTCGAGAATTGTCTCGATAGCCTCCTCGTCAGACTTAAGTGCCGGGGCAAATCCACCCTCATCACCTACTGATGTAGCAAGGCCTCTCTCCTTGAGGATTCCTGCAAGTGCGTGGAATACCTCTGCACACCATCTCAGACACTCCTTGAATGATGGAGCGCCAACTGGCATGATCATGAACTCCTGAACGTCAAGTCCTGATGACAGAGCATGACATCCACCGTTTACGATGTTCATCATTGGAACTGGAAGCTTGTTTCCTGAGATTCCACCGAGGAATCTATAAAGAGGAATGTCAAGTGAGATTGAAGCTGCTCTTGCTGCTGCGATTGAAACTGCAAGGACAGCATTTGCTCCAAGGTTTGACTTGTCCTTTGTTCCATCAGCCTTGATCATTGCTGCATCAACTGCATATATATCAGACGCATCCATTCCTGTAAGTACGTCATTTATAGTAGTATTTATATTCTCTACTGCTTTCTGAACACCCTTGCCGAGGTATCTTGACTTGTCTCCATCACGAAGCTCAAGTGCCTCAAACTCACCTGTGGAAGCTCCACTTGGCGCCGCACCACGGCCTACTGTTCCATCTGCCAGATACACCTCCGCCTCAACTGTTGGATTCCCTCTTGAATCAAGTATCTCTCTTCCTATTACCTTTTCGATCTCAAGATAATTCATCATTTTTATATTTCTCCTTTCTTGTATCGCCCCCTCCCTTACGGTCGGCGGCAGTTCGTCGGTGCATTCCGATATGTGCCCACAGGGCACATGGCACCTCCTCTTTCTTGTATCGCCCCCTCCCTTACGGTCGGCGGCAGTTCGTCGGTGCATTCCGATATGTGCCCACAGGGCACATGGCACCTCCTCTTTCTTGTATCGCGCGAGTATAACCCCTGCTGTCCCTCCGATTCAGCAGTTTACAGAGGGTACAGGAGCTCACATGATCTACGATGTTAGTTTAAGCTAACTTATGTTTAAAATCAACATAAGTAGTTGCTCATATTTTATCATTTAGCATTTTTCGTCATTATCCAAGTGCCACATCCAGCACCATCATAAGAGCGAAGCCCACCGCCGCACCGATGGTTCCTATATTGGTATGCTCGCCCGCCTGAGACTCAGGTATCAGCTCTTCTATGACCACATAGAGCATGGCTCCCGCCGCAAATGCAAGGAAATACGGAAGAAGTGGTGTGACCTGGACAGCCAGCAGTGCCGTGAGGAAACCTCCGACCGGCTCCACAGCTCCGGACAGCGTTCCATACAGAAATGCCTTCTTCTTGCTCATGCCCTCGCCAACAAGCGGCATGGACACAATTGCGCCCTCCGGGAAGTTCTGTATAGCGATTCCTATGGAAAGTGCAAATGCACCTGTGATGGACACGCCCATATTGCCCATGGCTGCGCCGGCGTACACAACGCCCACTGCCATGCCCTCGGGGATATTGTGGAGCGTGACTGCAAATATCATCATGGTCGTCTTCTGAAGCTTTGACCTGACGCCCTCCGGTTTGTCACTTTCCAGATGAAGGTGCGGTATCACCGTGTCAAGAACAAGCAGGAATATGATTCCAAGAGCAAATCCGATAAGTGCCGGCAGCCACGCTATCTTGCCCTGTGCCTCCGCCATGTCTATTGACGGAATGAGCAGTGACCATATGGACGCCGCGATCATGACCCCCGCCGCAAACCCGAGCAGAGCCTTCTCCACAAGCGGAGAGATCTTATCTTTCATAAGGAAAACCATGGCCGATCCCAGTGTTGTTCCGGCAAATGGTATAAATAATGTTATGAACTCTGACATTTCATCACCTCTTTATAATATGTATTCTGTCTATACTATATTCATATAACCTCTTCACTAGTTCATCTTTCTTTTTTAAATTGCGACTACAATTTAATTGAACAGATGCACTTTGTCAACACAAGTTTTTGCATATGATAGAAGTTATCAATACCGGGTCAAAATGCTTCGCATTTCGACAATTTAAGTGCTATAATACCTGATGTTATGCTATAATAGGCATGGTTATACCAGCTTGGATATATTTGTATGCAAATGGAGATAAATATGAAGAGAACAGAACTAATGATCTGAGTATTTTTTATTTGACATAATTATTTATAGAAAGCATAATAAGTGATACATTTAGTCGTACGGATCATAAGTCCGTACAAATACAATAAAAGACACATTCCAAGGGGAAAAGTATGAAAGAGAATTTACAATTTACAGCTTTATTGGATATTTTAAGCGGGCAGGATCTTATAACTGAATATTCGGAGGATTGCAAAGACATCACTCCTTCCCATATAACCATCAATTCCAAGGATGTGGTCCCAGGTACATTCTTCGTGTGCAAGGGTGCCTCATTTAAGGAGGATTACCTGAAATCAGCCATCGCACAGGGCGCCATCGTATATTTGTCACAGCAAAAGTACGACGACGTGGACATCCCTTATATTATTGTAAATGATATAAGAAAGGCCATGGCTCTTGCTGCCAGATGGTTCTTCGGCAATCCAGGCGATAACATGACCAAGGTCGGAATCACCGGAACAAAGGGAAAGACCACAGTTACATTTGTCATGAAGGATATACTGGACAAATACACCGACAACAGATGCTCAGCATTCTCAACCCATGAGATTGATGTTGGAACAAAGGTTTTTGAGACCACTCTCACCACACCTGAGCCTATTGAACTCCAGACATACTTCGACATGGCTGTAGATGAAGGCTGTACACACTGTATAATGGAAGTTTCTTCCCAGGCCATGAAGATGAACCGCATCTACGGAGAGCACTACAAGGTCGGAGTATTTACCAATATCGACTACGATCACATCAGCCCGACAGAGCACGCCTCCATGGAGGACTATCTCGGATGCAAGGTATCCTTCCTGAAGCAGTGCGACAACGTTGTGCTGTACAGTGACACAAGATATTTTGAAACTATATATAATGAAGTAAGGGACAAGCACGTTGTTGTATACGGAAGCAAGGAATCAATTGAAAAGCTCATGTCAAGGGATGACGATTTCTTTGAAAAGGATACTGAATTCGCCAGCATCCACAATGAAGATCTCACAGACCATAACAGCTACTTTGAGCTTATATACGGAGGAGAGAACAGAGCATACAACACCAACCTGATCGGTGATTACAATGTTGAAAATATTGTTGCCGCCATCATCTCCTCTCTTCTCATCGGCATTCCAAATGATCAGATCAGAAGCAGCATCAGAGATGTATATGTTCCGGGAAGACTACAGGTATATCACTGGAAGGATCGCACATTTATGATCGACTACGCACACAACTATATAAGCATGTACAGACTGTATGAGATGGTTAAAAAGACCATGAAGCCAAAGTCTATAACCGTTGTATTCGGCTGTGGCGGTGAGCGTTACAAGAAGCGCCGTGAGGATATGGGAAGACTTGCTGAGCAGTATGCCGACAAGGTTGTTCTCACCATGGAGGATCCGGGCTTTGAGTCCTGTGAGGAGATCTGTAAGGAGATCAAGCAGTACATCACAAAGCCTTGCTATATAATCGTTGACAGGGAGCAGGCTCTCACAAGAGCCCTCGATGAGGCTCAGCCTGGCGAGCTTGTCATCACGACTGGAAAGGGTATTGAGAGTACCCAGAGAATCAACGGAACTTTTGTGCAGTGCCACTCTGATGCGCAGGTCATCGAGCACTGGCTGACAGAGCATCCGGAGAAGTAAGGGACGGACGGTAATCAGTCCTTCATCTGTATTCAGTTCATGAAAAAAGAGATGTATGTTGTGTATGTGCTATCACGTTCGACTGCTGTCACTTCAGAATTTTCCATTTGCACTCGCTTACGACCGCGATAAGGGCGCTGCGGTCTTCAGCTCGGCAGGAAAATCCTGAAGCTCGGCAGTCTTCACTACCGATAGCCCATACACAACATACATCTCTTTTATTATAGTTTTTGAAGCAGATGAATGGCTGATTACCTGTGTTTTGACTTATCATTAGATATGCAAGGGGTAAACCACAGGTTTATTGCCTTTCTTGCGGCTCAGCTTATATAGTAGAAACAGGGCGAAAGCGCTGTTATGCAGGTGACAGGAGTTGCCTATCAGACTGACGTAAACTTAATAGTCGTAGCAGGCTGTAGAGTGATGATGCGTGTGATGTTCCGGGAAACAGTGCATGGCTGAGCTTTATAAGGGTTGTTTGTTTACCAAAACCCGGATAGGCAGAGATGCCGAAAGAAAACATTCAGGGAGTTCTACTAAGTAGAACTCCTTTTTTATCTGTTATCTTCCACCACTTTCTCCCTCATCTTCGGATCGAATTTCCCATTTCGGATCATTGCTATCTCCCGTTTGAACGGCTCGTAGCTTTTCTTGCTGTTTTCCGGGTCTTTGATGTATGGGGATTCCAGGATCTTTGGGACTTCCATGAAGTCCGGATGGTTCATGATGTACATGAGTGGCTCAAAGCCGATCTTGCCAAATCCAAAGTTCTCATGTCTGTCCTTTGCAGCTCCCGGCTCGTTCTTGCTGTCGTTCATGTGGAATACCGCTATCTGATCTTTGCCGATGAGTCTGTCGAACTTCTCCACGACTCCATCGAAATCATGTATGATGTCGTAGCCCGCATCGCTGGTGTGACAAGTGTCAAAGCACACACGAAGCTTGTCATTATGACTCACTCCATCATAAATTCGCGCAAGCTCCTCAAAGTTTCTTCCAATCTCACTGCCCTTTCCCGCCATGGTCTCAAGCGCTATATGGCATGTAGTGTCTGCGGTCAGGACTTCATTCAGACCCTTTACTATGCTTGCAATTCCCTTGTCCACGCCCTCTCCTACATGTGAGCCCGGATGAAGGACTATGGTCTGTGATCCCATCGCTGTCGCCCTGTCAATCTCCTTTGCGAGGAATTCCACTGCGATTTCATAAGTCGCAGGATTTACTGTATTTGCAAGATTGATTATATACGGCGCATGGACCACGAACTCATCTATGCCGTGCTGTGCCATAAGTTCATGTGCCTCCTGTATCTTAAGCTCCGATATATCCTTGCGTCTCGTATTCTGCGGTGCGCCTGTGTAAAGCATAAATGTATTTGCGCCAAATGCCACAGCATCCTTCACTGAGCCGAGCATCATATCCTTGCCAGACATTCCTACATGACATCCTAATTTCAACATAATTTATCTCCATTCATTCTAAACTGTTTTCAGTTTACTCTATCCTCGCCGACTGCACAATACGCTGCCGCTGCAATCAATAAATAGTTTTTTCTAATTTTACCATATATTATGTAGACTGTTTGCAAATCATTTGGTAAACTAAACACTAGAAACCAACTTATATTATACACTTGGGGGAAAACCGCTATGCAATTAAAAAATGTACTAATCGTCGTAAATGACATTGAACGATCAAAAAAATTTTACAAAGATATCTTCGGGCTTGAGGTTATCTTGGACAACGAGGGAAATGTGATCCTGACGGGAGGGCTGGTCCTTCAGGATGCAACTATTTGGGCTGAATTCATTGAAAATCTTGTAATTCCACATAACAATGCTTCGGAGTTATATTTTGAAGAAAATAATATCGAGGAGTTTGCACAAAAACTTGATGAGTCGCCATACAACATTGAATATGTCAATCGTCTCATGACTCATTCATGGGGACAAAAAGTCATCAGATTCTATGATCCTGACGGCAATCTTATCGAGGTCGGAACGCCATAATTTTTCCTATATCCATTCCCTCTATTTCATGTTACAATTAATGACATATTACCCAATTGGAGGACAAATTTTTATGAGTAACACAGGAAGAACCTGTAAGGTTCACTACACAGGAACATTCAACGACGGAACAAAGTTCGATTCTTCATATGACAGAGGCGAGCCTATCGAGTTCGTTTGCGGTGCAGGACAGATGATTCCGGGATTTGATCAGGCAGTTGAGGGCATGAACGTTGGCGATATCATCGATGTACATCTTCGTCCTGAGGACGCATACGGAATGCCTGACCCGGAGGCCATCATCAAGGCTCCTCTTGCAGATATGCCTGGCGCTGAGAATCTTGAGGTCGGCAATCAGGTATACCTTGCCAATTCCATGGGACAGCAGTTCCTTGTAAAGGTCATTGAAAAAGATGACGAATCCATCACATTTGATGCAAACCATGAGATGGCCGGCAAAGAGCTCAACTTCAAGATAGAGCTTGTATCAGTGGATTAACACTTAGACATGGCGAAGAATTCGATTATATAAGGGGGCAGGAATCGTGAACATTTACATAGACGAATCAGGTTCTATCAATAAATATGCCACAAACGATCAGTATTTCGTGGTGTCTATGATCCATGTCCTCGATCCCGTCGCCCTTGAGCGTGCTTACAAGAGATTTATTTCTTCCAACTATGAGATGCTTCTTGATCTGGACAGTGACAAGGTCGATGACATGACCGGCAAGATCACCAAGCACGGCGGGAGAATGTTCCGGGACGGCAAATTCCGTGAACTAAAAGGTGCACAGTTTGACAGAGACATGAAGCACATATTTGTGGATTACTTCTCCAGGAAGCATCACTTTGACGTGTACTATATCATGATGAAGAATGAAAATCTGCCGAACCGCTTTTTCGACAACATCTCCAGGACATTCAACTTCTCCATCAAATCTGCCCTGCTCTACTTCATACAGAATGGATATCTTCCTGACGAGGACTGCTTTCTGCAGCTTGACGAGAGGAATGAGCGGGTGGAGAACAAATCATTCCTTGAAAATTACCTGAACACCGAGCTTTCACTGTCAGGTCAGGTAGCGGGGAATTTCTCAGTGAGCTACTTCGATTCAGCCTGTAACAAATTTGTGCAGATAGCGGATGTATTTTCTAATCTGTTCTATTCACATCTGCAGACTGGACATTACACTGAGGAACTTGAGCTTATGAGAGAACTTGGAATACTTAAGGGTGTTTACGAGCTGACATAATCAAAAAGGGATTGAACCTTGCGACCCATATCGCGGTTTCAATCCCTTTTTTGAAATATTTAAAATACCAATTGCCTCCGAGCGATGCTCACACAGAACACTTACATAGATAAACGCACTATCGAAGGACTTACTGTTGGTACTTATATAATATCATGTTTTGCTTCAAAAGACAATAAGTCCGTGTTAAATTCACTGAAATTTTCACTCTTTTTTATCTGTCCTGCTCTCCCGTCCATGTCCAAACGCCAGATAGCCTATGAAAAGAACAAACAATGCTGCAACTCCCATCCAGATACACAGCAGTTTTGGTCCCTTCGGGGCAAATGTATCGTAGTATCCCTTGAAATAGATTACCACAATTATAAGCGGCAGCACGTATGACATGTATTTTCTTAGGTACTGCGGAAACGGCTTACCGATACCGGTGTCTGCCTCAGCGACAAAGTTTTCAAATCCCCATCCATTCTTTCTTGTACAGAACAGGACAAAAAGTAATGATCCGAGTGGGAGGATATTTCCCGATACGAGAAAATCTTCCAGATCCATGATATTTGTACCCGCTCCCATCGGAGTGATTCCTGAGAGCACATTGAATCCAAGCACAGCCGGCAGGGAGAGCACTGATATCCCGATCAGATTTATAATAAGTGACTTCTTTCTCTTCCATCCAAACATATCTATACTTATCGATATGATATTCTCAAACACCGCGATAACCGTGGAAAGCGCCGCAAATGACATGAATATGAAGAACAGAATTCCCCACACTCTTCCTCCCGGCATGTGGTTGAACACATTCGGCAGGGTCATAAACAGAAGTGATGGTCCCTTGTCCGGGCTGATCCCGTACGCAAAGCATGCTGGCAATATGATGACTCCGGCCATGAGTGCCACAAATGTATCAAGGTACATAACACTCTTCGCCTCGCCAGACAATTTTCTCTCCTTGCCTATATAACTTCCAAATATCTCCATGGATCCCATACCTACACTGAGTGTAAAAAATGCCTGGGTCATGGCGTCAAATAATACATTGCCCCAGCCTCTGGCATTTGCACGCTCGATACTTGGAACAAGATAGAACTTAAGTCCTTCTTCGTTGCCCGAGAGCATGAGCGAATTCACTGCCATGACTATCATCAGAACTATAAGTGCAAACATCATGATCTTTGTCACCCTCTCCACTCCGTTCTGAAGTCCCAGTGAACATATACCTATACAACACACGATGACCGCAAGTGTGATCGCGACCATAAGTCCCGGTGATGCAAGCATCCCTGTAAATTTGTCTTCTATTGCTTCTACTGACCCACCATGAAGCTGTCCTGATCCCATGACGTACACATAGTATACCATCCAGCCCGCTACCATAGTATAAAACATCATCAGCAGATAGTTGCCGGCATAGGCATACCAGCTGAATTTATGCCAGTTGCCGCCCTTCGGCGCAAGCTCCTTAAGCGCTGAACCAACGCTCTTGCCACTCCCTCTGCCTATCGCAAACTCACAGGTAAGGATAGGATATCCCAGAAGCAACAGACACAGCAGATATATCACGATAAATATCGCTCCGCCATTCTGCCCGCATATATACGGGAACTTCCATACATTTCCAAGGCCAATAGCACATCCCGCCGACACGAGGATGAACCCAAGTCTGGAGGCGAACTTTTCTCTGTCGCCGTTGTTATTTTCTTTACTCATACACTTTTCCTTTCACAGATATCAGTATTATTTGCGTCAGATGTTTACTTCAAGCTGTTACATTCTGTATTATTTTTTCATTTATGCTGACACATACCTTGTGATTGTAACATATATCATTGCATTTGTGTGTTTAAACTTTTACAGTTTAAAGCAAATTTTATCACATATTTGAACCAGATAAAATACAGATATTTTTATGTTTGCTGTGCGTTTTCAACAAGTATATTTTCCTGCAAAATAAATCTATTAATTTACATATAAAGGATTACATTTTTCCATATTATATTTTATTATAATGAGTAGAATGTTCTTAATACTAATAAGATCGTTCTCCGTATTTTGAGGCAGATTTCTGTGTGGGTTTGCAGTACCTTATACCTTATACCTTAAACCACCAGCGCATAGCTGCAAGTGCGCTGCTCATATTATGGAAGAACGAATAGTAACGCATGCGCCGCGCGAAGAGCATTTATATGCGCATGCTGCATTTTTATAAGGAGGACATTTATTATGGCTACATGGCTTAAAGACGCAATTTTTTATGAAATATACCCACAGAGTTTCTACGATACCAACGGCGACGGTATCGGTGATTTCAACGGAATCACTGCAAAGCTTGACTATATCAAGTCTCTTGGATGCAACGCTATCTGGATGAATCCTTGCTTTGATTCACCATTTTCCGATGCAGGCTACGATGTAAGGGATTACAAGAAGGTTGCCGAGAGATACGGAACAATGGAGGACATAGAGAACCTCTTCGCTGAGGCTCACAAGAGGGACATGCACATTCTCCTCGACCTGGTTCCAGGCCACACATCTGAGGAGCATACATGGTTTACCGAGAGCAAAAAAGCTGAGCAAAATGAATACTCAGATAGATATATGTGGACTGACGGATGGCTCTGTGGCGGTGCAGGTCTCAACTATATCGCAGGAGAATCACCAAGAAACGGTGCCTACATCGTCAACTTCTTCAAGTGCCAGCCGGCTCTCAACTATGGAGTGCTTAATCCAACAGAAAAGTGGCACAAGAGCATGTACGATCCTGCATGTATCGCAACCAGAGAGGCTATGAAGGACGTATGCCGCTTCTGGCTCGACAAGGGCTGTGACGGATTCCGTGTAGATATGGCAGATTCACTTGTAAAACATGATGATGCGAACAAGAGCGGAACTGTTGCCGTATGGCAGGACATTCTCGGCGATATACACGCTGAGTACCCTGAGTCAGCATTTGTATCTGAGTGGGGAAAGGCTGAACAGTCAATCAAGGCCGGCTTCGATATGGATTTCTATCTCGACTGGATGGGCAACGGATATAACTCTCTGGTAAGAGATTACGAAGCTCACCTTAATGCATTTGCATCTCTTCCAGAGTCACTTGACGACAGCACGGAGAACAACAGCTTCTTCAAGGCTGACAGCAAGGGAACCTGCGACCACTTCATTGATGAATACATGGGAAGATACGAGCAGATAAAGGACAAGGGTGCTATAGCCCTCATCACAGGAAATCACGACACTACACGTATCAGCTACGGACTCTCGGAGGATGAGTTAAAGCTTGCCTACGCATTCTTCCTGACAATGCCCGGCAATCCATTCATCTACTATGGCGATGAGATTGCTATGAAATTCAGAAGCATGGCAAGCAAGGAGGGCGGATTTACAAGAACCGGCTCAAGAACTCCTATGCAGTGGACAAGCGGTGACAACATGGGCTTCTCATCAGCGCCTGCCGACAAGCTCTATCTGCCGGTTGATCCTGCAGAAAATGCCGCAAATGTTGAGGCTTCCGAGGCAGATCAGAACTCCCTGCTCAATACAGTGAAGGCCCTCACTTCTCTCAGACGTTCACAGGCGGATCTGCTAGACAAGAGTAACCTTGAGATCATCAGCAGAAAGCCACTTGTATATAAGAGAGGGAATCTACTCCTTGCAGTGAACCCTAAGAATACAGACACCCAGTCAAGGAAGCTTGCTGAGCTGACTGGTGACGCAAAGGTTATCTATTCTATAGCAATAAACGGCACACAGCCAGGCATCGCTGACGGAGTTATCACTCTTCCGGCACAGAGCTTTGTTGTGATAAGCTGCTAATTTGGAGCAATATATAACAACTCAATAACCATATAAAAAGGTCATTACATAATATGACAATCATACACAACGGAGATTCCATTTTCCATGTGGGTTGCTCATATTATGCGATGGCCTCTTTTTATCTTCTTCCCTGTGGTCATCTCCCCAAACTTGTGGTAATATTTAATGGATTATATGCTCATGTGCCACGACAGAATAAGTGCACATGACATACCGGATTATAAAGGAGAACAATATTATGAACATGCAGGAAGCTACAAGCATCATGAAGGCTGACAGCTACAAAATGGCTGCACTTTCAGAAGATACAAGAAACAATATACTAGTACATGTAAAGGACGCACTCATCGCACATAAGGATGAGATATTTGCGGCAAATGCAAAGGACATGGCTGCTGCCGAGGAGAACGGGATCGCTGCATCAGTCAAGAAGAGACTGAAGTTCGACGAGCACAAGCTCGCTGACGTGACAAATGGAATCGATGAGCTCATAAAGCTCCCTGACCCGGTTGGACAGATCCAGCTCAAGAGAGAGCTTGACGAGGGGCTGGTCCTTCAGAGAGTCTCCTGCCCTATAGGTGTCATCGGAATCATATTCGAGGCAAGACCGGATGCGCTGGTCCAGATATCATCATTGTGCATCAAGAGCGGCAACTGCGCAGTACTCAAGGGTGGCAAGGAAACTGCCAACACCAACAAGGCTCTCTTCGATGTGATCTACAGCACAGCCGTTGCAAACGGAGCACCAGAGGGCTGCATGCTCCAGGCAAGCCAGCACAACGAGATCGATGAGCTTCTGTCATGCAACAAGTCCGTTGACCTGCTCATACCTAGAGGCTCAAATGCATTTGTGCAGTATATAATGAACAACACCAAGATTCCTGTCATGGGACACGCAGACGGAATCTGCCACACATACATAGACAAGGATGCAGATATAGAGAAGGCTATCCCTATCATCATAGATGCAAAAACACAGTACACCGCTGCCTGCAACGCAACGGAGACACTTCTCATCCACAGGGATGTGGCAAATGAAATGCTTCCAGTCATGGCTAAAGCTCTCAGGGAGAATGGTGTAAAGCTACGCGGAACCGCAGAGGCAGCGGAGATCATCAAACGGGCATACACAGCTGACGGTCAGGCCAATGGTTCACATACGAATGCCGCAACTGACAGCCAGAACGTTTTTGAGATCATGGGAGACGACGATTTCAATACAGAGTATCTTGACCTAGTACTCTCAGTCAAGATCGTGAACAATGTCCAGGAGGCTATCTCACACATCAACCACTTCGGTTCACACCATACTGACTGTATCGTGACTGAAAATGCCGATACTGCCGACCTCTTCATGCAGCTTGTCGACTCGGCGGGAGTATACCAGAACTGCTCCACAAGATTTGCCGATGGCTTCAGATACGGTTTCGGCGCAGAGGTCGGAATCAGCACAAGCAAGATCCATGCAAGAGGCCCTGTAGGACTTGAGGGACTTGTAACTTACAAATACAAGCTTTACGGACATGGACAGATAGTTGATGACTACGCAACCGGAAAGAAGCAGTTCCATTTCAAAGACCTGTAGAATAATGAACGATCATCAGCGGGGACTTTCTCATGTACATCAGTCCTCGCTGATGCATTTACTATATAAATAGGAATTACATAAAAATGAAAACAATACTGAAAATATTCAAAAACGACCTGATCGGTATCAAAAAAAGTATACTCACAATAGTTCTCGCCGTTGGACTGTGCATACTGCCTGCGCTGTATGCATGGTTCAACATATTTGCAAACTGGGATCCATATGCCAATACCGGCAATATCAATATCGCCGTCGTCAACCTGGACAGGGGCTACACAGACGCAGACGGCAACGAGATGAACATGGGTCAGTCCGTGGCTGATAAACTGAAAAGCCAGACCAGTATCGGATGGGTATTCCCAGATTCTGAAAAGTCCGCCATCGACGGTGTGAAATCAGGCAAATACTATGCCGCCGTCGTCATTGATGAGGATTTCTCCTACAACATGTTCAATGCCCTGACGGACAACTTCGTAAATCCAAGCTTCACCTACTATGAAAATGAGAAGAAAAATGCCGTGGCACCTAAGATAACCGACACCGCAGTCTCTACTCTCAAGACAAGTATCAACGAGACCTACGTCAAGGCGATATCACAGAAGCTTATCACTGCCATTGACGACTCCGACACGGATCTGTCGAAGGATCTCAAGGGAACGGACTTCATCACAGCACTCAAAACCGTCGATGACAATCTCGCCGGATATCAGAAAACCATAGATTCCATAATCAAGGCAAATAACAAACTCAAGACCAGCACAAAGCTCAAGGACGCAACTGACAAGAGCAGCAAGCTTCTGTCCGATGCGGGTTCCGCCATTGATTCAAGCATGTCTGATATAGACTCAGTGGGCTCAACCTACTACACTGTCAGGAATTCTCTTCAGGATCAGATTGACAGCATCGCGCAGGACATACAGAATCTGAAAAGCTCTACAAAGCTTATCCATATGAAGGATGATGCAGAGAACATATCTGCCGATCTTGAGAATATCAAGGCAGATGCAGACAAACTTCAGCAGAAGATCGATGCAGTCGACGAATATATCAAATCTCTTGACATAAGCAACACGAATGAGGTTTCAGATGCACTCAACAAGCTTGACAAGCTGAAAACAGAGGTTAAGAAGATTTCCTCTCTCACCGCTGACACCATCGATAGTCTGGATATATCTGCGATCACAAATGCAGAAAATGCCGTATCAGATAAGCTCGACCAGATCATCGACTCTGTCTCAGACATCGACGATACATTTACCAGTCAGGTCATTCCTGACATGGACAACATAATCCTGAACATCAAAAATGCACTGAAAAACGCTCAGGATCTGTTAAATACCCTGAATTCTACCATAAACAGTGCAAGCTCTGTATTTGACAATTATAAGGTGACTATTGCATCAATGAACACCAGTCTCACAGACCTCTCCGATCTCATAAGTGGTATACGTGACAAGATCCAGACCGCCACAGACGAGATAAACAAGGCCGCTGACAGCGAGGTGACCGACATGATCATCGCCTTCCTCAACGGAGACTCAGAGGCGCTGGCGTCATTCCTGTCAAAGCCTGTTGCTGTCGAGGAACATTACTACTACAGCATTGCCAACTACGGCTCGTCCATGGCACCATTTTACTCAGTGCTTGCCATCTGGGTCGGAATGACAATTCTCGTCTCCCTCATGAAGGTGCATGTGAAGGATGCAGACTATCTGAAGGATGCCAGACCACACCAGTTGTTCTTTGGAAGATACCTTATTTTCTTCCTGTTGTCTCAGCTTCAGGTTCTGGTCATAGTGCTTGGAGATCTGTTCCTGCTGAAGATACAGTGTCTGCACCCATTTGCATTCTGGGCAACTGCGGCACTCACAGGGCTGACATTTTCAATATTGATATATTCACTCACCATATCATTTGGCGACATAGGCAAGGCCCTAGCTGTTGTGATCATGGTGCTGCAGATAGCGGGGAGCGGTGGAACCTACCCTATAGAGGCTCTTCCGAACTTCTTCAGACAGGTGTACATATTCTTCCCATTCCCATATGCGATAAATGCAATGCGTGAATGTATTGGCGGAATGTATCACGCAGACCTGTTCAAATATCTGCTTGAATTGTCAATTTTCATTGTGGTTGCACTGGTCATAGGACTTATAATCAGAAAACCATTTATCCATATCATGCACTTCATCGAGAAACGTATGGAAGATACGGATATGATGTAATGCAAATAAGGAGGAACACCCATGAACGAAGATACAAATTCAAATACAACCAGCACCGAGTCATCTGACATAAAGTCCCAGGTGCTTGCATTCAGAGACAATGCCCATGCAGAAAATGTAAAAAAGCTGAAGGCGGGTATTAAGTGTATATTCACTGTTCCCGCATGCTTCCTTATCCTGCTCTTTCTGACCGGCAGCTCCAAGATCATATTTCTTGTTCTGTGGATCGCCAGCCTGTTCATAATCGCGGCGTATCTGATACATGTGGAATACTCGGATTACAAGGTACAGGAGATGGTTAACTCGCTTCAGGATACGGAAGATAATATTGACGGTCTCATCGACATCAACAGCATATATACAAAAGTCGCTGCACCGAAGAAGAAGCTGGACGACATAATAACAAATGTAAAAACAGACATTCAGACACAGATCACCGCCGTGCAGGACAAGGTGGCTGAGATGGCTGAGGCTGTGCAGAATGATCAGAGTGTGTCTGTGCAGTCTGATGAGCAAAACGAGACAGTTCAAACAGATGAACATGGCGACTCGGTCCGGACGGATGAACAGGATGAAGCCACAGAAAACACAGAAGCTGACAAGGAGGAATTATCATGAAAAACATTTGGCGTGTATACATATCTGATCTGCGCAGGATCACCACAAATGTTGTCGCACTGTCCATAGTCATGGGTCTGTGTATAATCCCTTCTCTGTATGCGTGGTTCAACATCCTGTCAAACTGGGATCCGTATGGAGAGTCCGCCACCTCACTCATGAAGATCTCCGTCTACTCTGAGGATGAGGGAATCGAGATGAGCGGAATAAATCTGACCATCGGAGACATGGTGATCGAAAGTCTTGAAAACAACAACACTATCGACTGGACATTTGCCGATAATAAAGATGAGGCACTTGAACTCATCGCCAGCGGGGAATGTTATGCCGGAATAATCATACCAAAGGACTTCACGGCGAACATGCTCAGTATACTAAATGGCAACATCGTCAATCCAAATATCGAATACTACGAGAACAGCAAGAAAAACGCCATTGCCACCAAGATAACCGGCAAGGTCAAGACGACCGTCCAGAACGAGATAAACACCAAGATCATAAGCACGCTGACCGAGGTATTTGCAAATGCCGGAGATTTCATTTCTGGAAATAACATAGACGGTTCAGACCTCGTTGCCGGTCTTGAGAGCAAGCTGGTACAGATCTCATCCACGCTTGACAATTACGTCTATATGCTGAATACATTCTCACTGCTCACAGAGTCTGCATCAGATGCCATCGATACCACTCAACTTCTGTTTCCAAGCATAGACAGCATGGCACAGAGTGGCTCAAGCAGTCTTGGAAATCTGAGTGACAGCGCAGGCATAAGCAGCGACGTTGCAGACACCTCGATATCACTGCTGAACACAGGTCTCGACATGATCTCTGACAGGCTCACAGAGCTTGATAAAACCGTGGACAGCCTCTCAAGGACCCACGATATCGGATCAGTGTCAATCGAAACTGACCTCAACGGTTCTCTAGGCACTAATGTTCTGGACACCATAAACCGATTGATCGAAGCCCAGTCACCTATAGTATCAGATGCCAAACTTCAGTTTGAAAATCTGAACGAAGACTTAGCAAAGCTTGTATCCGACACAAGCCTGTCGGACGAAGAATTTGCATCACTGAAAAAAGCGGTATCGTCCGACATAAAGAAGTGTACAAATGACATTGCTTCGGTGAAGGATCTCATAAATAACGAGCTTTCACCTGAGCTGAAATCTTCGTTAGAGAATATCCAGTCATCGCTAACTCAGGCGCAGAATGTACTGGCAAATGTTCCGGGAAACTTCAACGACATCAGCAAATCCCTGACCGAGTATCAGAACATTCTGAAGGATGGAACCTCAGACATAGCAGGAACGATCAAATGTCTGAAGGATCTCAAGGACAGCATAGACAAGATCAAAACCGACATACAGACGATCACGTCTAACAGCAGCTATCAGGATTTCATAAATGCCATAAAGGATAATCCACAGGTGATAGTGAATTTCATCTCATCACCGGTACAGATGAACACAGTTGCTGTATACGAGATATCCAACTACGGATCAGCCATGGCACCATTCTACACGGTTCTGGCACTGTGGGTCGGTGCTCTCATACTTGTGGCACTCATACACGTTAAGGTCAAGGACAATGAAGAGCTTGAGGGTGTGAAGCCTTACCAGAAGTTCTTCGGAAGGTATCTGAACTTCTTCGTCATCGGACAGGTTCAGACCATCATAACCGTGATGGGTGATCTGTTCTACGTGGGAATACAGTGCAGGCACCCGATAGCATTTACTCTGGCCGCCATGATGACGAGCTTTGTATTTACATTCCTTATCTACTCTCTCACCGTGGCATTTGGCAATATCGGTGAGGCCATCGCCGTGATCATCATGGTCATTCAGGTTGCGGGAGCAGGTGGAACCTTCCCTGTGGAAGTGCTCCCATCAGTGTACCAGTACCTGTACAAATTCATGCCGTTCTCATACTGTATGAACGCCCTCAGGGAATGTGTCGCCGGAATGTATCAGCACACCTACGGCAAATGTCTTGCCACCCTGCTGATATATGTTGCGATCTCAGCGGTCATCGGACTGCTGCTCGCCAAGCCTTGTGCAAAGCTTCTTGACAAGCTTGAGCACAGCAAGGAGAAATCCGGATTGTTTATATAATTAACGCCTCAGGTAGTATCCGTATGAAGCCGTTGTGGTGAGGTTGTAGCACAAAAATATCTCTAAAATGATTATTTGCATGAAAAAAAGGATAAAATTCCCTTGCTTTGTCCCAAATATCACTTTTCAGGACATTTGACGAGAATTTTATCCTCTTTTCATATATAATTCAGCTAAAAGTTATATTATTTCTTACTTGAACAGATTGTCGTTCTCGAAGTAATCTATCTTCATCGCACGGCGCACATCTGCAAGCGTCTCTGCTGCCTTTGCTCTGGCAACCTCGCTGCCACTCTTTAAGATGTCATATACATCCTGTGGTCTCTTCTCCCACATCTGACGACGCTCTCTGATAGGTGCAAGCTCAGCCTGAAGAACATTGTTCAGGAACTTCTTGACCTTTACATCGCCGAGACCACCTCTGCTGTAGTGCTCCTTGAGTTCATCCATACCACTGTAGTCTGGAAGGAACTCCTCGAAATACTCTGGCTTGCTGAATGCGTCAAGATAAGTAAATACAGAGTTGCCCTCAACCTGTCCCGGATCCTCAACACGGATGTGATTTGGATCTGTGTACATGGACATAACCTTCTTCTTGATATCTGCAGGCTCCTCTGACAGGTAGATACAGTTTCCAAGTGACTTACTCATCTTGGCCTTACCATCTGTACCTGGAAGTCTGAGACATGCCTCATTGTCAGGAAGAACGATCTTTGGATCAACAAGTGTCTCACCGTATACCGAATTGAACTTGTGAACGATCTCCTTACACTGCTCGATCATAGGCATCTGATCCTCTCCAACAGGAACCTCTGTGGCCTTGAATGCTGTGATATCTGCAGCCTGGCTGATAGGATAACAGAAGAATCCAACAGGGATACTTGCCTCGAAGTTTCTCATCTTGATCTCTGCCTTAACGGTAGGATTTCTCTGGACTCTTGCCACTGTTACAAGGTTCATATAGTAGAATGTGAGCTCTGTGAGCTCTGGTACCATTGACTGGATGAATATAGTAGACTTCCCTGGATCTATGCCACAGGCAAGATAATCCAAAGCAACCTGCATAATATTCTGTCTGACCTTCTCAGGATGCTCTGCGTTGTCTGTAAGCGCCTGCGCATCAGCCACCATGATGTAAATCTCATCATACTTTCCTGAATTCTGAAGATCGACTCTTCTCTTAAGTGATCCTACATAATGTCCCACATGAAGACGGCCCGTAGGACGGTCGCCTGTTAATATTACCTGTTTCATAACCTTCTCCTTTATATTGTATCTTTTATACCTGTCATTTATATATCTCTTTATAATCAGTCAGCTTATTTTTTACCCACTGCCAGCCTCACCGATTACTCGGCCAGCAGCTTACTCAGCTCATACTGGAAGGAATCGATCTGATTGTTCTGTATATCAATTGCCTCTTTTATATCATAGTCTATAAGTATATCGTTCTTGATAGCTATCATACGATTTGCCTTGTTCTTCTTGAGTACATCAACGGCATACGCACCCATGAGTGAGCCATACATCCTGTCCTTTGCCGTTGGCTGTCCGCCTCTCTGTATATAGCCAAGCACCGATACCCTCGACTCTATACCAGTCTTATCAAGAATCATCTGTGCAAGCTCTGGAGCATCTGTAACACCCTCGGCCACAACCACCAGATAGCTGTTCCTTCCGTCAGCATGCTTTGCCTTTATCGTATCTATGATACTGTCATAGTCACCATCCCATTTTTCAGGAATTATGATGGCATCAGCTGATGTCGCCATGCCTGCCCAGAGCGCTATATAGCCTCTCTTTCGTCCCATGACCTCCACGACGCTGCATCGTCCGTGGGAAACCGATGAATCTCTTATCCTGTCAATGGCCTCCATGGCTGTATTCGCCGCTGTGTCAAATCCCAGGGTATACTCAGAACATGCAACATCTCTGTCTATTGTTCCAGGGATGCAGATGGTATTGATACCCTCATTCTGAAATGCTATGGCTCCACGGAGTGTTCCATCCCCACCGATGGCAACAAGCGCATCTATATCGTGATCTCTCAGATTCTTTGCCGCCTGCTCGCGGTATTCTTTCTGAAGGAATCTCTCGCTTCTGCTGGTGAAAAGTATCGTTCCACCCTGATTGTTTATGTTCCTGACGTCCGCCAGGCCGAGCGGCTGTGTCTCCCAGTCGATAAGTCCCTCGTAACCACGCATCACTCCGACTATCTCTATTCCACTGTTGATGGCCGATACAACCACAGCCCTAACAGCTGAATTCATGCCCGGAGCATCTCCTCCGCTGGTCAGAACCGCTATCTTTCGTATGTCACTCATTTGTATGTCCTCTAATTATTTTTATACTGAAGCTCCTGCTTCTTGGCAGTAACCCTTGTATCCTTCTCTACTGAGTTGGTGATAAATGTATTACCACCCACAACAACGTTGTCCTCGATGATAGTCTCGCCTCCAAGGATGGACGCGCCTGAATAGATGGTTACATTGTCACCGATGGTTGGATGCCTCTTGGCCCCCTTGAGCTTCTGGCCACCCTGTGTAGAGAGTCCTCCAAGTGTCACGCCCTGATATATCTTCACATGCTCGCCGATAATAGTCGTCTCGCCGATAACGATTCCCGTACCATGGTCAATAAAGAAATACTTTCCTATGGTGGCGCCCGGATGAATATCTATTCCGGTCACGCTGTGGGCGTGCTCAGTCATGATCCTTGGTATCATCGGCACATCCAGCAGACAAAGCTCATGTGCCATACGGTATACAGATATGGCATACAGTCCAGGGTATGAAAGTATGACCTCATCCTTGCTGCCCGCAGCAGGATCTCCGTCAAATGCCGCCTGGATATCAGTCTCAAGATAGTCTCTTATCTGAGGTATCTTATCCATGAATTCATATGTTATATCCATCGCCTTATCCTCAAGCTCAGCATCTGTGAGCTCAGGAAACTTTTTGCAATACCTGAGAACTATCATGATCTGTTTCTTCAGATGGAATATTACATCCTCTATGATAACAGACATGTTATTCTTCAAGCTGTATATCTTATACAGCTTGTCGCTGTAATAACCCGGATACAGAATCTTCATGAGTTTGTCGATCACATCGATAATGGCTGTCTTATCCGGCTCGTTGCACAGATCCGTCTTGTTGATGGCTCTGTCATCGCCGAAATCATCCAGTATCCTCTGCACGATCCCCTCAATTCTCTGTTTATCTGATCTATCCATTACTTATTCAGATCCTTTCTAATAATATCTCCCAATATCACCTGCCCAGACAAAATCTGCCGCGATGATATCTTCATATTACAATATGTGCTTAAGTCGATAAACACACAGCTATTCTAACAAATTATGCACGTTCATTCAATAGTGGGATTCTGCGTACAAATTATCCGCAATCCGATTGCAGAGATTACTGCTAAAAACAGTGGTTCAGAGGAATGGAATTTTTCCACTCATCTTTTTCTCATACCAGACGCAGCATCACCATATAACTCACAGTCCCCAGCAGGATACTCAGAAGCGTATTGTGCCTCCATTTGTATGTTCCGCCTGTCACCAGAACGCCAACGAGACTTGGTATTCCAGTTGCCACCGGAGCCGCCACCGTCCCCTTCAGACAGTACACTATGAGTACCGCCATTATGGTCGCCGGAAGCACCTTACCGAGTTTCACCAGCATCTCCGGCATCTGCCTTTTTCCACCAAATATGACGAATGGAAGTGCCCTCAGTGCAAATGTCACAACTGCCGACACCGCAATTCCTATTAATATGTATCTTGTATTCATAGCATTTTCCTACTTTCTCCTCGTATTCCACACCACAAGCACTGCTGACGCTATGATGAGTGACGGCAGAAGGAAATACTGAGGTCCAACAACCAGCAGACACACCGACGCTATCACAAGTCCTGCAATCGCCGGGATATGGCTCTCCGCCTTCTCCCACTGATTGATAAATATGATGACAAACAGCGCCGTCATACAGAAATCAATCCCCGTCATATCAAACGGAATGATCTGCCACAGGATTCCCCCGGCAACCGCACCGACCATCCAGTAACACCTCGACAAAAAAGCCACCCAGAACATGATGCTCTGTTTCTCCTTACCGGTGTCTGGCAGAGTGCAGTTCACAGCATAAGTCTCATCCGTCATTGTATGTATCATATATAATTTCCGCTTTCCCATGCGGTTGAACTCATCCACAAATGTCAGCGCATAGAAGCTCTGCCTGCTGTTCATCAGAAATGCAGTGAGCGCCATGGTGAATATGGATGCTCCGCTTGAAAGCAGTGTCACAAGCACAAACTGGTACGCTCCTGTGTACACCGTCAAACTGACCAGCAGTGAGTAATACCATTTGAATCCGGCATTCTCCATCATAATTCCGTATGCCATGCTGACGAACAAATAGCTGCACATGATCGGGATTGATTTGATGAATGCTTTTCTGAATATATTTCCCACGATTTTTCCTTTCTCTCAAGCTAGCGCGACGGTCTCCAAATTCACTTATTACAATAGCTCTAAATCAGCACAGCACAAACTTGGGGCTTATTGCCACGCAGACAAAACAGCCATAATTATCCTACTATTTCTATAGGATAACCACGATCATTCTAACATACTGCATATTATTGGGCAATGCCGCCATCTCATTCAAAGGTATAAATTCTCATCTCACAGCCCCTCTATATATAAACGCCGCACACACCGCCGTTATAAGCTCTGCTACCCAGAACGCATTCCACACACCAGCAGGTCCGAAACCACAAAGCCTTGAAAGTGTCCATGCAGCGGGGATTATGACAACCACATATCTGAGCAGGGATATGAGCAGGGACGGAGTTCCCTTTCCCAATCCCTCAAGTGCCCCCGATGCAGTTACCGACACAGCCGACACTACAAATCCGGCGCATATGATGCGCAGTGCTGTTCCACCTGCATTTATTGTAGACACATTCTCTGTAAACATACCTATAAGCCTTTCCGGGATGAGCAGGCACACAACTGTTCCAGCCAGCATGATTCCAACATTTAATGCAAGCGTTATGTTGAATATCTTCTTCACTCTTGCATGCTCTCCGGCACCATAGTTATATCCTATGATAGGACGCATTCCCTGAATGATTCCATTTGCCGGCATATACAGGAATGTCTGAAGTTTGTAGTACACTCCCAGGATCATGACATAAGTTGCCGAATACATGCTGAGTATGGCGTTGAGTGCGCTTGTGAGCAGAGACGGCAGTGCCATATTGAGTATGGCAGGTATACCTATAGCATAAAGCTTCTTCACCATCAGACCGCCCCCATGCAAATGCTTTATGCCGAACTTCACATTTATCGGTCTTCCAAAGTACACAATAAAATAAATGATCAGTGTAAACACCTGTCCCAGGCCAGTTGCCAGTGCAGCGCCTTCTATACCCATTTCAGGAAATGGTCCCACACCAAATATCAGCAGCGGATCAAGCACTATATTCACAATACAGCCGCCCATCAGTCCAACCATTGTAACTATCATGCGTCCAACCGACTGAAACACCTTCTCAAATGCAAGATCAACCGAAATAATTATAGAAAATCCAAATACTATGTCTGCATAACGACAGCCAAGGTCAAGGACGTCTCCACTTGCCTTGAAGGCTCTGAGAAACGATGGAATGATGGCAATACACACGACTGTCATCACTATTCCCTGTATAACAGCAAGAAACATCCCCCAACTAGCTGCCCGATCTGCCCGCTCATTATCCTTGGCTCCAAGATATATGGCTATCACCGCGTTTATCCCAACACCAAATCCGATCGCCACAGCATTTACAAAATTCTGCAGCGGAAATACATACGAAAGTGCTGTCATCGCATCCTCACTTATCTTCGCCACAAAGAAACTGTCAACTATATTGTACAAAGCATTCACCATCATCGATATAACCATAGGCAGTGCCATGGACATCAAAAGTGGGAACACCGGCTTTTCTTTCATAAAATTCTCGTTCATAAAACCTCCATCCCCGGATGGCATAAATAAAGCCCCACAACCTTGCGGTTGTGGGGCGAAAAGATGACCTGATCCGGAAAAATCCACCAACTTGTTTTCGTTAAAATTATTATGTATGATTTTATACTTCAACCAGCATATATGTCAAGATCCTGTACGACCACAAAGTAGCCTCTGTCACCATCCTCTTCCACTGGGATAGCATGTATAAGGCTTGCACCCCCATGGTTGTTTGCACAGCTGACTGACAAAACCCCTCTGAGGAAATTTTCTGTCTGATATTCCGTATTGCCGCCTGTGTAACTCTCCATGCGCTCACGGCTGAGAAAATCTCTGACTATTTTTCTTGACCGATCCGAGTCAAACCGGTTACTTATCAATCCAATTACTTCATCGTAGTTATTCGCACAAGATACAGCATTGTTCAGCTCAGAATCGCCTTTTATAACACGGTATTTATCGTTCTCATAATTAACATATATAATATCAGTATACATATATGCGATCCTTGCCTCTACCCTGGATTGAGCCTTTTTTATATCAGACTCTATCTTGTCAAGTACGGTCACTCTGTCCGTACCATCCCTGTTGATGCTGTGGATCACGCTGACATTCTTGCCCTTCTTTTTTGCTTCATACAGCGCAGTGTCCGCGACATTCATACACTCTTCTGTGCTGAATCCTGAACCATTGATCTGACATATACCAGCACTGCAATGGACATTCTGCCCTCTCTCCATTGTCTTGCGCTGAAGTTTTCTGGCAAACCTTATCACCTTTGACTCCAGAACAGATATATCCGATAAGCCCTTGTGAAGCACAACATACTCGTCTCCACCATACCTGCAGGCAACGTCCTCTTCATAACAGTCACTCCGGAGAAACTTTGCCACCTTCTCAATCCAGTAATCACCAACTGCGTGACCATATGTATCATTTACACTCTTGAAATCATCTATATCCACAAATACAAGAGAAGCACTATCTTCGTCAGTCATGTTATCTATATACTCTCTTATCCTCTGCATTCCGGCTGTCTTGTTGTACATGCCGGTCAGAAGATCATGCTCAGCCTCGTACTTTGTACGCTCAACCTCCTGTCTGGATCTCGCAAGTGATCTGTCCATCTCGACCATATCAACTGCAAACATGATCTGTGTAGAAGCAACCACAGATATTGTCTGGAATGAAATCCCATAATAGAATATGACAACAACCGTGGATATACATGGCAGGATAAAATACAAAACACTTGACCAGAAAACTCTTTTTTCCAGTCTTTTTTTATACTGCAAAAGTATCGAAAAACTTAGAACAAGTCCTGCTGCTGCAATAAGCTGCGACAACAGATAACCGCTGCTCCTGTTATAGAAGTTGTTATCATCTATATAATAGAACAGCTTGTCACTGAACTGGGATATAATGAGCAGGACTATCCCAGCAGCACTCAGAACTACCACGCCCCTTGCTTTCGCTGGCATCTTCGTCTCTCCTCTGTTGAGAATGACAAGAAGATAAAACGTAAACAGAGTCATATATAAATAGTTGATAAAGAACACGGCAAAATTGCTTATCTTCAGCATGTAATAGGCTGTCTGTCCTGTTTTTCCCTGATAATACCATGACAACATATCTGCAGCCAGCAGGATGATACATGCAGCCTCCATACATAGACTCACATTCTTTTTATCTCTATTATTATTCTTCTGAAGGAATATAACCACAAATGCAAACAGACAGATTAATATTCCCCACATTTCAAATGCTATATTAAATACAGCAGTCCTATCCACTAACTATGCGCCCCCTTAAACTTCCTGGCGATTTATTGTAGTAATTGTACAATTTGATTTGTGCAACATTTTCTCAATTTTATAAGTTCATATGAGAATCATTCTATATATCATACCTTAATTTGTCAATTACTAGATAACACATATTTATGGAATTTTGTCGCCGCAGGAGACATATATGTCCGGCTGTCATGAACAACATAGTAAAGCCTGTCAACCGGCTGATGTTTTATACTAAGAACCTTCACATCAAGCCTTTTGAGCATATCCATGTAAGGGACTACCGCTATTCCAAACCCTGCTGCCACAAGTCCGGCTATGACCTCATCCTCCTCCGTTTCGCATGCTATCTCAGGAGCTTTGCCAAGCCCTTCAAACATCTCATCCACAAGACTTCTCATTCCAGATTCCTTCGAAAAATATACATGTTTATACCCCAGTGTATCCTCGAGTGTCACCGAATCCCTATCTGCCAAAGGGTGTCCCGACGGTGCTATGATAACAAGATCCTGTCTGCCAACTGGAATGGCGGAAAATCCCATCGTCTCAGGCGGTCTCGAACAGAAAACCATGTCATATTTTCTAGCCGCAAGATCATCAAGCAATTGCCCTGTGGTCCCTGTATGAAATGTAAACGACACATTTCTGTTTTCAGCTTTCTTCAAATACTCCGCTGCCAGACGCGGTACAAATTCCATTCCAAGAGGTCTTATGAGACCAAGCCGTATCACGCCATCCCCGGCAGCCTCCTTTTGTATGGACTCTACCCCCGCATCAAGAGTGCCAAGCGAACGCTCTGCACATGCAAGGAATTCTCTGCCAAATGCAGTGAGCTCCGTATTGCGCCCATTCTTTTCAAAAAGCATTACCCCAAGTTCTTCCTCAAGCTGGGATATTGCGTGACTGAGGCTTGGCTGCGTTATATTCAGATTTCTGGCTGCATTTGTGTAATGCTGAACATGGGCCAGTTCAACAAAATATCTAATATATGACAGGTTCACTTATAACTCCCCCTTTTCATTATTTATACATGATCCTATTCATATTTTAATACAATCCGAATATTTTTTATAGACAAAATCTATCAAACCATAAAAACTATTTATTTGTTATGTGGTGTTGTCGGTGCTACAATCAAAAACCGCAGGGATATATATATGAAGTCTTAGACAATTAAAGCTCCCCTGATACTGGGGAAATCAAAGTATATGTTATAAAACGCATTGTATATGAAAGAAATGAGGAAAAGCAGAAAATGAATACTCAATCAGGAAATGCACATCTGCATAACATGTGGGGCGAGATCGCCCTGATAACAGCAGTCACCATCAACAGTTTCGGAGTGGTTCTCATGCTCTATTCTGCAGCAGGAATATCGGCAATATCCAGCGTGCCATACGCATTCTCGCTGGTTCTTCCAAGACTGACTCTCGGAACCTGGACATACATATTTCAGGGCGTACTTATTCTCACCCTCATGATCATGAGAAAGAAATTCGTTCCCCAATATCTGTGCAGTTTTATAGTTGGTTTCGTATTTGGCAAGATGCTGGATATCCATGAGATATGGATCGGGGCTTTGCCAACTGCCCTCCCATGGAGAATCCTTTACTTTGTGATAAGTTACATTTTGATATGTATCGGAATCGCACTGTCCAACAGATGTGGACTTCCGATCATCCCGACAGACCTTTTCCCAAGAGAGCTGTCTGAGATTATATCGGCAAAATATTCCAAGGTTAAGATTTCGTTTGATGTAATCTGCCTTGCAACGACAGCTGCCATGACAGGTTTTATCCTCGGTCATATCTACGGCCTGGGAATCGGAACAGTTCTTGCTGCATTCACCATGGGCAAGGGAATCGCCATAGTTGGAAATGTCATGGACAAACATGTTACAATAGCTCCATACATAACAGCACACATTAAGCGCCACGGCAGCCACAAGGCCCAGTATGCAGGACACTAAGAACAATTTCAACACAAAAAAGAACCATATATATGGCAGTCGGTAGTGAAGGCTCCATTGGTTCGATCAGTTACCTGCTAAGGCGAAGCAAACAACGCCCTTATCGTTTGCGTAGCCGCATGCATATGTAACTGGTCGAATCAATGGAAGCCGAACGTGACTGCATATATATGGTTATTTTTTATCGTCCGTGCCGTCCGTCAATCAGGCATTTGCCAGCTGGCGTCCAAGCTCCTTACACTCCTCAAGGCCTTCTGCGTCAGGTGTCTCATGGCACATAAGTCCGGCTCCGCCTACGAGTTCTGCGCCTGCTGACTGCATTCTCGCCTCCCAGTCGCGCATCCACTCGCCATCTCCCCAGCCGTATGAACCGAAGAGTGCGATCTTCTTGCCTGAAGCAAATCCCTCAACCTCAGCAACAAATGGCTCCATCTCAGCCTCCTCAAGCACCTCAGCTCCCATAGCCGGGCATCCAAGTGCAAATACTGGTTCATCCTTGAGTGCATCCGGTGTGATGCTGCTTACAAATACTACCTCCGCTTCCTTTCCGGCATCTCTCACGCCGTCTGCGATAGCCTCCGCCATCATCTGTGTATTTCCGCCCTGTGTCCAGAATACGATATTAATTTTGCTCATAATAATCCTCCTTATGAAATTATATGTTATAGAGATTTACCCTATACATCCTTGTAAACTGTGTTTATCTACATCTTTCCATATACTTCTACGCCGCGTTTCTGCTCGCCGTGTACATCCCCATGATATCTCTCATATGCAGTCCATTTGAAAGAAATTGAATAAGTCTCTCTTCCGCACATTCAAATATATGAAATGTTCTCCGCTTTGATTCAGCATCCTCATACACCTTCCAGTAGCCGGAACAAAGTGCATTTCTGCCACTTTGCCGAATAAAACCCTCCACATCCTCTGGCGGGTATCCCAGCAACAAGCCCATCTCGTGTGGGAACCACTCCATGCCAGAAGCTCCATCGCCACAAGCCATATCTTCCTGTGCCGGTTGCTTCGAGGTGAATCTTCCTCTGCTCTTTAAGTACTGCTGATATTTTCCGCGGAACTCAGCGAGAATCTCAGAAAGCTCCATGTCCTCATATCCCAGCTCAGACATAAGTCTTTGCACACCATCCCTCTTGACAAATGCCCTGAGCTTTGCCGCATTGTAGATAAATACATTTACCCTGCCACAGGTTGCTCCCAGTGTGTACATACATATATCACTGTCCTTCAGTATCTCCACCATCTGACGATATCCGCTGAGTTCTATGTTCAGCAGATTTGACACCTTGACACCCGTTATCACCGGTGCACATTGAAGTGCCATCTGAAGTTCCACGTCACCGAGCTCCATGCCCTTCATGATCTCCCATGTATTTTCACTCATACAAAACCTCCTTGTGACAAATAGGTTCGGTTAGGCTTGTCTAACTCTAGTGAAAATACTACATGATTCCTCCCCGAACGTCAATAACCCGGAGTGAGACATTTTCTCACTCCGGGTTATCTTGTTGATTAAAAATATGCAATTATAAATTCTGCTTTATCATCGTCCTGCGTGGCTCTTTATTTCCGCCTGTTACCATATTGAGCAGCCGCCACACACCATATGCACAGATCCCACACACAGCCACAGGTACAAGGAGCACTACTATGACTCCTGTGCAGACTCCTGTAACCAGGTATCTAAACCATTTCATCATATCACCATTCCTCATATCTACTGCCATCTTAATGCATTCCTCTCATTACATTATAAACTGATCTTCTTAGACAGCAGTGTCGCACTTCCTATATAACTGCCGATCATGCATACAACATAGAGAATAAGCTGCGGTATGTTCTTATACATCGCGTCAAGCATAGTCTCCACCTGCACGTTCTTCCCAAGGTGCGGAAGCTTGTATGCTATGTAGCTCACCAGCACATAAAGAGCCACAAAAAGTATAAAGCTGACAACGCCCTTTATCTTCTTATTCTGGAGCACTGTGGAAGACAGTGACACTGCGAGGTACGCTATGGTGATCATTGTATAGAATTGAATAAGTGCTACTACTATGAACCCTGCAACATTTGCAATGACACTTCCTATTGACAATCCTCTTGTTCCCAGAATATCATCCAGCACAAGCTCAACGCTAGCTACACCGCCGTTATGTGACTTGAGCAGGTTATAATCAACAACTATAAGCAGTCCAAGAAAGGCCACAAGTGTCGCACCGGTGAGCAGGATTGAAAGCAGCTTTGCACCGATAATCTTGTAATTTGAAATTGGCGTCATAAACACCATATACCCAGTCTTGTTCTTCAGATCCTGACTGTATATTATCACACCATATATCAAGACGAACATAAACGAAGCCCAGCCTCCCAGCACAAGGAAGGTGATACCAAGTCCAGTTAGCAGATCTTTTTCTGCAAATATTCCAATCACGAACAGCAATTCTGCTGCCGCAAGAGCCGTTATAACCACCAGAAGTGGAAATATTCCACGTCTGTATTCATATTTCATCATCTTTAACATAATATCTATCTCTCCTTCATCAACAAATTTAACTATCCAATATGTATCGCCCCTCTCGCTCACACGAGCGGGGCAGGTCGTCGGAACCGATTCCTATTATGAACTTCGTTCATAGCGGTTCCTCCTATGCATATATTTCCTTATACATATCAACTATCGACTTGCCCCTGCTCACTCGCAGTTCCTCTGCATCTCCCTGAAGCACACAGGTGCCATTCTTGATAAAGAATGCGTGATCCACGATCCTCTCAAGCTCATCCACAAGGTGGCTTGACATGAGCACGGCTGTGTCATCCGATATATTCCGTACAATCGTGCTGATGATCTTCTCCCTCGCTATGATGTCTATTCCGTTCAGTGGCTCATCAAGCATAACGATCCTGCTGTCTCTGGACAGAGTAACCGCTATCTTGAGCTTTGCAAGCATTCCTGAAGACATGCTCTTCGCCTTCTGATCGGGATTCAGCTCCATCTCAGCAAGCAGTCCCTTGTATTTGTCATAGTCAAAGTCATCAAAGAAATCTTTGTAATACTTTCCTATGTCTTTACAGTTCATATATCCGAAGAAGAATGCCTCCGTTGGCATATAAGCTATGTCTTTCTTGGATCTGTATGTCATAGGCACTCCATCTATTGTGATAGTTCCTGAATCCGGCTTGACCAGACCGGCTATGATCTTCATAAGTGTTGACTTTCCACTTCCATTCGGACCGAGCAGCGCATATATGTGTCCCGGCTCAATCTCCAGTGACAGGTCAGATATGGCTGTGGTCGTGATATACTTCTTAACAAGATGTTCGCATTTTAACATTGTATCATTTCCCTTCTTTTTTATTCCTTCTTGTTTCTTTCCTTTTTTCCTTTTTATTTACTTCCCAAAGTGTTCTTTTAGCAACTCTAGGATCTCATTCTGTGAAAATCCCATACCAGTGAGCTGTTCGTCAAAGCTCTGTATAATTTCTTCTATCCTCTCCTTTTTCAGGTCGTCTATGACCCTGTCATCCTCCGTCACAAATGTTCCTATTCCACGTCTGGTATAGGACAACCCCATAGACTCCATCTCGCTGTAAATCCTCGCTGCAGTATTCGGATTTATCTGGTATTCTATGGCAAGTTCTCTTGATGACGGAAGCTTAGATCCCAAAGGCAGTGTGCCCGCTATGATCTTCTGCTTTATATCCTCTATGACCTGAAGATATATGGGGATATTCGTCTTAAATTCCATCACACACCTCCTCCTTGTATGTTGTCTAGCTCTTCTGTATCGCTGTACTAGCTAAATAGTACACTAGTATCATGGTGTTGTCAACTGTATTTTTAAATAAAGCATATTTTTTTAGTTTTTTGTCATCTAGATAGTAACTCATGCATCCGGTCATCTCGCCATCTTTGCTTATTACCTACATTTTATCTCATATACAATGTTTTCACTTAAAAGATAAAAAATTATCCATAAAACACATTATTCTGTGTCCTACGGATAATTTTTTAAAATTTTTTCTTTTTTAGAGATTTTTCATCTATTTGGAGATAATTTTGTATCTTTTACCTGGTTATCCCAACAGCCACTAGAGAATTCATACAAATTAAATTTCTAGCATGCTCTCAGCACCAGTGCTTGCAGCTCGCACACATTCATATAAAGCTTCTCAACTCTGTCTGCAAATATCGCTGTGGAGAATTTATCCGTGTCGATCCCAGATGGAATCACCTCAACAGGGCATAACACATTATACTTTTCAAGCACATCCTCTATCTTCCTGCTCGGTGCTATCATGGCTTCCACCATCGATGATAACATCCTGGTAAGTTTCTGCACAACTTTGCGTCCCCACGCTGCATTTAGCGAGAAGTAATGAGTGTAATCCTCGTATACCCTGAAGATAAATTGCCATGAAAATCTCTTGGTGAATTTAATGCCAAATTATTTAGAAAACTCCTTGCATTTTTTTCAGAATCTTCTTATACTATTATGGCAGTGTTGATAAACACTATCGGTGCGTGGCTCAGCTTGGTAGAGCGCTTCGTTCGGGACGAAGAGGTCGTGGGTTCGAATCCCGTCGCACCGATTTTTTTGTATTCTTTTTTATATTTCACAGATAAACTTTAGCAAATTTGAGTATAAAACTCCTGTTCACTGTCCATACTCTATTTAGAAGAAAATCCACAGACTGCCAGGCAGTCACCAGTTTTTCAGATAGATTCATAATTTCAGGAGGTATACAGTACATGTCAAATATGTTTTGTTTTCAGTGTCAGCAGACAGCGGGGGGATCCGCATGTATCAATACTGGAGTGTGCGGCAAGCAGCCATCCACATCTAATCTACAGGACGAGCTTGTGTGTGAGCTTATAAAACTTGCAGAACTCTCAAAAAATGAGAATAAACACAGCGCGGTCGCCGACAGACTTATCATAGACGGTCTTTTCACAACCCTGACAAATGTAAACTTTGACGACAATGCAATAAAAGAATTTATGGGAAGGGTTAAAAACGAGCAGAACAAGATCAGCAGATCTGAGGCTGAAAAGATACAGGTGATCGACCTATGGGATGGTGACACGGATATAGTGTCCTTGCGTTCCACCCTGCTGTTTGGACTCAAGGGTATGGCAGCATACGCCCATCACGCCATGAATCTCGGCTACACAGATAATGAGGTTCTGAAGTGGTTCTACAAGGGACTATGCGAGGTTAACAGGGAGCACAGCGTCACCGAATGGATAGAACTCATCATGGAATTTGGCCAGGTCAATTTCAAATGCATGGAGCTGCTGGACAAAGCCAACACTGAATCATTTGGCAATCCTATGCCTACGAGAGTAAATGTTGACATCAAAAAAGGGCCATTTATCGTGGTCTCCGGTCACGACCTGAACGACCTGTCACAGCTCCTTGAGCAGACTGAAAAGACAGGAGTAAATGTATATACCCACTGCGAGATGCTGCCTGCGCACGGCTATCCGGAGCTTAACAAATACCATAATCTGGCGGGCAACTTCGGAACTGCCTGGCAGAGCCAGCAGACGGAATTTGAGAATATTCCCGCACCAGTGCTCTTTACTACCAACTGTCTCATGCCGCCAAGGCCGAGCTACAAGGACAGGATATACACCACATCAGTCGTGGGTTATGACGGCATGGTTCACATCTCAGGTACAAGAGCAGGGAAGAAAGATTTTACCCCTCTGATCAAGCACGCACAGAAGCTTGGCGGCTATGAACACGACAGGAGCATGAGCGGCATAAACGGCGGTCACATGCTGACGACCGGATTTGGACACAGCGCTGTTCTGTCACAGGCTGGCAAGATCATAGATGCAATCAAGGCTGGTCATATCAAACACATTTTCCTCGTTGGCGGCTGCGACGGCGCACATCCGGGACGCAACTATTACACCGAATTCGTAAAGCAGACTCCGATGGACACCCTTGTCCTCACCCTCGCCTGCGGCAAGTATCGTTTCAATGATCTCGATCTCGGTGACATCGATGGTATACCAAGAATACTTGACATGGGACAGTGCAATGACTCCTACAGCGCAATCAAAGTCGCCCTGGCTCTGGCTGATGCATTTAATTGCAGCATAAACGATCTCCCACTCACCCTTGTCCTGTCATGGTATGAGCAGAAGGCTGTCTGCATACTTCTCACCCTGCTGTCACTGGGTGTGCGCAACATGTATATCGGCCCGACACTTCCGGCATTCATGTCCGAGACCGTGGTGAAATATCTGGTGGAAAATTATAAGCTAAACCCGATCACTGCTCCTGAGCAGGATATGGATGCGATACTGAAACGTTGAGTATATCACTTATACTCTCCGCCATATCCGCATTTATCCCTATAGCTCTGTTCCCAAGACTTTCTGAAATCACAGCCTGATCGAGATTTAACCTGACAAGGGTTATGTTATCGTGTTCTCGTGTCAGCTTCTCAAAAGGAAATCGGATTATGGTTGGCGTGTTAAATCCAACCCCCAGCTCAAGGAGCACAAGCTTCCTGTCCAGGGATCTGGAGACAAAATCACCGAAGCGTCGCTCTGCCTCATACCAGGCACTGTCCTGAACAAAATAACCGTCCTTGCGGAGGTTCATGTCCATCGAGTCTCCGCAGACAGGACAGCGTGGATACAGTTATCGATACAATTGTGGCATGGCACATAACATCCGGTCATACCGCTGTTTGCAGCGTTTACTATGCCTTTCTCATCATTTACCTGTGTCAGGTATTCATCCTGTATCAATAGAACGGCTCAAGCACATATCTGCTGTCATCCGGGTACACACTGTTCATAGATGGATTCTCCGCAAATATCCTGTCGATCCACAGCTTCTGATCATCCAGCCTGCGCGCCTTTCCTCTCAGCCTTATCATCTGATATTCTCTGTTCATGCCCGTCACCGCAACATTTCCATCACGCATGAGCTGCGCGTAAAAATCCTTGTCCCTTGCCGTGCAGAAATAAACTTTCTCACCTTCAAACAGCACTGAGAAAAAGACATATACTTCCGGTAATATATCTGCCAGATGCAAAGTTACAGTAAAATAAAAAATAAAGTGGACGGGGGATTCAATCCTCCGTCCACTTATGTGTTTTATATCTAGTTGTTGGATACCGTTTCCTCGGATTGCTGCGCCTCCAGCGACACAGTCTCTCCGGACATATACTTCACATAGTCCAGATAGTCATTATTCCAGTCCGCATACTTTTCTGAATGTCTCTTATCCTTAAAAGAATAATTCTCTGAAATATATTTTCCAAGATAGGCGCTTACCTTCTCTGCGCCCTTGCAGTTGAGATGTCTTCCGCCATCCCTCGTATCAGTGCTCCAGTCGATTGCATAATCACCCTTGAGCGTATTCATATCGACAAAATCAATATTCTTGGCCTTAGCATACTTAACCATGGCATTGTGTCTTGCATAATTCCATGACTTCGCCGTCGGAGTCTCCATGAACATGATCTTGATTCCATTCTTCTCACACTTGTCTATAAGCTTATCGAGCAGTATCTTTGATACCTCCGGTATGTCCTCAACAGCCTTGGTTTCCACCATCTTGCTCTGGCCTGAAAACGGCTTGACCTCCATGCTGAGATACTGTCCTCTTGAGGCTGATCTGTATGTGTAGTCCCTGGCACCGAACATGTCCGAAACACTCATGCTCTTCCACCTATTGTGGTACTGTGCAAGAGGCAGATACTTATATGCCAGATTCTTCAGGTTGTTCTCAACCTTTTTCAATGTCGTCTTGCCTGTCCAGAGCATATTCACATCGAACACCACCAGCTTGGGCTTTTGACATGTGAGCACTTCATCCAGAAGATTGGATGCACCCGTCACATTCTGAAATCCCTCAGCAGCCACATATGTAGGTATTCCGTATTTGTTCCAAATATACATCGGAGAACATGCACTGTAGGCATTGCTGTCTCCAAGCACCAGTACATCTATCGAATTCTTCGGTTCTCCATAGAAGCCCCTTGCATTCGAGTTGGTTATTCCGCTTCCCGGATCGCTCCGCTTCGGAGTAAACGCAACTCCCAGCACTCCCATGATCATCACGGCCACCAGGGCAAATGCTATGGATTTTATTATATTACGTCCACTTTTCTTCATAGATAAATCACCTCTAAAACTGTGCATATATAAATCCAGCCACCTCATAGCCCTTGCCATATGCTCCGAGTATGATCACTCCAAACAGCAGCACATAGTAAACTGCCCATCTGAGGACTATATTCTTCGTGGCAAGCTCTGCTCTTATCTGATGTCCCTTCTCCTTGTAAAGTCCAACCAGGAACAGAATGAGCGCGCCCACTGTCAGCACTACAAAATCTGCCATGTCAAGCTTCATTCCAAGCAAAGTTCCATTTGTCAGATCCGCAAATGTAAATCCCCTGAACATGGACACAAACATGTGTCCAAATGTTGTCAGATCATCAGCCCTGAACATGAGCATTCCCACATTCACAAAAATGAAGGTTCTGACAACCTGAAGCAGCCTGTATATCTTTCCCTGGCGGTCCACATGCATTTTCTCGTACAGCTTTTTGAAAAATGGCTCAGTAAGCAGTCCGATGATCATGATCGCCCAGTAATAAAGACCATACATAACGTACTTCCAGCTTGCGCCGTGCCAAATACCCGTTCCAAACCACACTATGAACATCGCTATAGACATAGGAACAAATGTCGCGAAGAAAGTATTCATATGTTCCCTGGTCTTCTTACTCAGCTTCACAAATGGCTTGGACAGTGAAACTGAATAGAACACATAGTCCTTGAACCATGCACCGAGAGTCATATGCCACCTTCTCCAGAACTCACTGACCGTCTTTGACATAAACGGCTGATTGAAGTTCTCTGAGAGTCCTATTCCGAACATCTGGGCACTTCCCCTTACTATATCCATACAGCCTGAGAATTCCGCATAGAGCTGTAATGTGTAGAGCAGCATTCCCACTACTACCGGAAGTCCTGTGTAGCTTGCGTAATTGTCAAATATCTGGTTCACATACATATTTGCGCGATCTGCAATAACTATCTTCTTGAAGAAGCCCCACAGTATAAGCTGGAGTCCCATGGTCATGTTCTCATAACTGAACCTATGCCCCTCATACATCTGCTCTCCAACAAGATCGAACCTGGCTATAGGTCCCTCAACAATGTGCGGGAAAAATGCAAGGAAAAGTGCAACCTTGCCAAACTTGTCCGATGCCCTGTATTTGCCTCTGTACACGTCCACTATGTAACTCACCGCAGACAGTGTGTAGAACGAGATTCCAAGCGGCATCATCCTCTGATACATCGGATTCTCTACATTTATGTGTATGAGTCCAAGCACATCTGTAAATACCTGTCCAAGGAATACCGAATATTTCAGGAATACCAGGATTCCTACATTCACAAGCACCACGCATACGCACACGCACTTTTTCTGCCATCCGATAAGTGCCTTGTACTCTTTTTTGTTTTCCTTTGGCAGAGCTTTCCTTGCCATGCTGCAGCCATCATCTATCTTGTTTATCAGCAGGCCGCCCACATATATGGTCAGCGACCCGAACAGGATAAATATGATATATCTGCCTGAATTGATAAAATAAAACAGATAGCTGAATGCCAGCAGCACCTTCCATCTGTGCTTCAGCGGCACTATATTGTACACTATAAACGCTCCGAGCAATATAAATACCAGATACGATATCGACGTATATGACATATTTCTCACTCCTCCAGTATTTTTTGACGGCAGTCAGTCCCCGCCATCTTCCAATATCTATATCTGCTCTTACTCGTCTTCAAGTCTCTGGATCATATCGTATATGGTCTGGACTGTCTTGAAGTTTTCCGGTGTGATATCAACAGGAGAAATGTCTACGTCAAACTCATCGCTGAGCTGAAGCACCAGCGTAACCATCGTGATGGAATCCAGCACGCCATGTCCTATAAGATCTGTCTCGTTCTCATAATCAACTCCAGGTTTTACCTCATTCAAAATCTTTAATAATTCTTCCATAATCTCTTATCTCCTTATCAATAAAATTGTCACACATGCTGCGCGTATTCCGCCTTCAGCCTCTTCCTGTCTATCTTGCCATTTGCATTGTGGGGCATGCTTGTCACCCTGACAAAACAGTTCGGCTCCATGTAGTGTGGAACCCTCTCCTGAAACGCCTTAAGCAGCTCCGTCTCGTCCTTCTTCCTGCCCTCGTAGATGAACACGATCTTGTCAGCCGCATCATCATATATACAGGCATAGCTTCTGATACCGTCTATGGCTCCCGCTGCCGCCTCGATCTCGCCGAGCTCTATGCGGTAACCCATGTGCTTGATCTGGTAATCCTTACGGCACACATAGACCAGCTCGCCGTATCTGTTGTACTTCACCAGATCACCGGTCTTGTATACCAGCTCTGGATAGTTCGGATTGATCGGATTCTGGACAAATGCCTCCCGCGTCTTCTCCGCATTTCCGAAGTAGCCCAGCGCCACAAATGAACCTCTGGCATAGAGCTCACCCTCACGGCTGAAGCCCGTCTCAGGATTGATCTCCGGTGACACCTCCCTGCCGTTCTCATCAAGAACAAACACATCACAGTTGTTGCACGCATGTCCCATCGGCAGCGGCTCGTCATCGGCAAATACTCTGTCCACCACGTAATACGTACATATGTCGGTCGTCTCTGTTGGGCCGAACAGATTTGCATACATGGCATCCGGAAGATTCTGTATCCAGTAATTCAGCGGCTTTGTCGGCATCACCTCTCCGGCAAACAGCACCTTCTTCAGCTCGGGAAGCTGGGCGTACTGGAACAGCTTGTAATTTGCAACGATCTGCAGTGCCGATGGCACCCAGTATATCGTGTTGATCCTGTATGTATTCATGAACTCCATCAGCTTCATAGGGAAGGTGAAATACGCCTTCGGTATGATGTACAGCGTGGCACCATTTTTAAGAGTGCTGTAGAGATCTGACACCGACATGCTGAAGTAGAACGGTGTCTGGCTTCCGAATATCGTACTCTCGTCTATACCAAATGCCTCCGTGTACCAGTAGGTGTAGGATATTACATTCCTGTGTGATACCACAGCGCCCTTTGGAACTCCGGTCGAGCCCGATGTGAAAAGCGCATACACGGGATCCGTGTCTATCGCCCTGCTTCTGACCGCATCCAACACCGACTGATCTGCACTTGTGTCCAGCTCGTCAAGATTTAATATCCTGAATACCTCTTTGTTCTCGCCTTCCTGTCCCTGGCATCCATCTTCATCCACGCCATTTCTGGAAAGCTCCAGTGCCTTCTCCATATGCCCGATGTCAGTCACGACTGCAACCGGATTCAGCGTTCCGAGTATCGACTCGGCTCTGGACGCCGGCATCTCCGCATCCAGTACCACATAGAAATTGCCACTGTAGACAACTCCCATATAGGCAGCCACACTCCCAGGCTTTTTGTCCAGCAACACGGCAACAGGCTTATTCCTCACGCCATCTGTCTTCTCATATATCCATGCGCCGATCTGTCTGGAAAGCTTCTCCATCTGACCATATGTGAGTCCGCCTTCCTCATCCGCAACTGCCAGCTTATCTGGATATTTTAAAGCCGAATTCTCTATAAATTCCAATATATTTTTCAATATTTACCACCTCGTTTAACCACCTTTTTCTTTCTTCCAAAATCGAATATATTATATGCCAAGCCTTTCTGCCAGTTCAACTTAATATACATTCAACAGACTTAATTATATGTAAGAGTTATTACAATATGGTTACACTTCCTCAATCCATCAGCGTAATCCGCACTGCAGCTTCTCACTACACCTGCTGATTATAGCCGCCATCCCTTTAAGGTTCAATGAGGCGAATCTTTAAGATATCTTTAAGCAAAACAAAAAACAGCGGCAGACATGTCCATCCACGGACATATCTGTCGCTGACAAATGTATAAATATTTGTTTTCCCGGCACGGCTTACACGCCATACCTGATCCTTAGTCTCTTGACAAATCCCACAGATTTTCTCGCATTGTATAGCTTATCGGCAAATATATACAGGGTTCTGAGCTCTGCCCGGCCTTGCATCCATATAATTCCATCATAAAGAATATGGACTTTCAAGCCTGCCTCTGTCCTCCGTTATATCTCTGAATATAAAGAGATCACAGCCGTCCGTGCCATCTGGGACTACTATTATGCGGAGCCATCTGCCGTCTCTGCCTGCAACACGTGCATCAAACTCCAGATTCTCCTGTCTGTCCCAGCCCTCATATTTCTTTCTCAACTGTCTGTATACCTTCTGATCCATAAGCTGGCTTACCGCACTTATGTCCTCCCGCCGCACCAGCATATGCGCCTCATCCGTTCCGGCACATACCGCACGATCATAAAGTCCTGCTCCATCTTCTCTATTCTTCTACCTTCTTTCCCTTCTCCTTATATTAATATAAAGATTAAGTATTGCGACAAGAGCTATAAGTTCCAGTATAACTCCTGCCACAAGGCATATATTCATATATTTCATTTCAAACAATCCAAACATTAATTCTCTCCCACACGCAGTTGCCTGCAAACCAAACATCGACAAAATTTACACAACCATTCTTTTCGTTATAACAACATATTATCCTAAAGTATATGGCAAAAAGTAATTCCAGACGCACAAAAACCGCCAATATCGCTTATGATATGGCGGTTTTGTCGATATTCTTATTATTTTCACTCTTATTCCAGCTCCTCCAGAGCATCCAGATAACTCTCCATCCACTGCACCTGCTTTGCGCTTTTCGCATCTTCTTCATCCGGTTCGTCCGGATCATCCGGCCACTCATCGCCCTCGTCAAGCTCCTGCATGGTCAGCCAGTTGTCAGCCACCTCAAGCTGAAGCATCCTTCCATCGTCACACTCCAGACTTACCAGCACCATAAGCGGCTCCCCCGGAAGCCTCTCCTCACAGCCGAAGTCGGCCTCATCTATTCTCTTTATTGTCCACATATTATCACCTCATGTTCTGTAGATGTCATAAATCACTCTACCCGTATCTTCAAAAAGTCTATGAGTGCTTCCAGCGTCAATTCCTCCTTGCGCCATATCCACTCTGTCTCTATCGTATAGAACAGCCCGCCGCCTATGTCACATGCCGCCGCAAACTTCTGTCTCTGCTTTCTGGACTTCTTATACTTGAATATATAATAGTAATAAAGTCTTCCCTCTATCACTTCATGTTTCAGATATGCCCTTGTCCGCAGTTCCTCCGGGCAGGCTTCATCCTCCACCAGCTCATCCAGCACGTAATCCTCAGCCGTCTCATCATCGATAGCCTCCTGAAGTGAACAATAGACAAGTTCCGGCTTAAGCTCCTCATTAAACCCCGCAAATGCCGGATCACTGTCATCGCCATCTATCAGTCTATACCTCTGAGGCAGGTCAAAGCTTATCTTTCTGGCACCTGACTGCAATGAATATGTATTGGTTAATTGTGCATCTCCAGTCATCCCATAGATGTCCGCATATGGCATACCTTTTTTTCCATATACATTCCTATCATTTTCCATACCTGAACCTTCATCTAACTTTATAGATGTGTCCGTTGAATCATATGTATATCCGCCACCAGCATTTATCGTGCCAGAATAATCAGCATCACCATGTCCTACACCATCATACTCGTTCCCACCGTTAGCTGCTCTATCCGCCTCGCTGGCCTTCTTCGCCTGAAATCCGGATACCAGGAACGACACAAAAGCCAGCAATCCGATCAGAAACATCAATCCCTGTTCCGAAATATACGACCACAGCTCTGACAGATCCGATATATTTCCATGTGACTCATGATATATATTGTATATTCCTGCTCCCCAGAACAGCACCAGCAAGGCCCCGGCCACGACAAAGCAGGCGATCGCACTCTGTAAAACATACTTTAATCTTCTCATCTACCCTTCACCCCTGTCATTTTGCTTTTAATACACACATGCTTGCATCAACATACCGCAAGCATCTAACCCAAAGATACCGCATATTATACCCTCCAGTTCGCAGAATATCAATTACATTTGATATTTGATTACTCTTCTCATACAGCCGTTTCATATAGTCTCTTATGCCATATCTGTTATAAAGTCCTGTGAGTGCATCGACCTTGGCGATCTTCGCGCGCTGCCTTGCAAATATGACGATCACTGCAATTATTAGCGCAAAAAGTATTTTCAATGCCACAAGGAACGGTATAGTGTTCGCCTCCACTAATCGCTTGAAGGACACGCTCTGGTTCTCACTCTTCATATACTCGTCCAGCATGATCGTATTTGTCTCTTTGACATCCGAGGCATCCGCCTGCAGATCGGTGTAGTCCTCACCTTTTATCTGCGCCATTGTGCCCTTGAGTGCATCGTTGGAGCTCTTGGAATCACTCTTCACCATGACCTTCATTACGTCCATGGACTTAACAGAAAACTTGAGCTCAGCGCCATACTTACCGGACTTGTTCATGCCTGCGATCATGGATTTTGATCCGTCTCTCACACAAAAAGAGAACCCCAAATCTGAAGTGTGTACTTCTAATCTGGGGTCCCTTTTCATATATACTAGATATATCCTATTTTAGTACAGCTTCGCACCTGCAGGAATATGGTTATCAACCATCAGAAGGTGAAGCTTCTCCTCGCCCTCTTCCTCATGGATAGCTGAAAGAAGCATACCGCATGAATCGATTCCCATCATCTTTCTAGGTGGAAGGTTTGTTATTGCAATAAGTGTCTTGCCGACTAACTCCTCTGGCTCATAGAATGCATGGATTCCTGAGAGGATGGTTCTGTCTGTGCCTGTGCCGTCATCCAGTGTGAACTGAAGGAGCTTCTTGCTCTTTGGCACTGCTGAACATTCCTTAACCTTTACCGCTCTGAAGTCTGATCTTGAAAATGTCTCGAAATCAACCTCATCAGTAAAAAGTGGCTCTATATCTACCTTGGAGAAATCGATCTTCTCGTTTGGTGTGAAGAATCCGTTGTTGTCACCGGCTGTCTCAGATACTGAATCAGAATCTGAACCACCCTCACTCTTCATAGTCGGGAATAATAAAACATATAAAATGAATCTTTTTCAAATGTCTTCATATCCCTACAAGCCTGTATTTTCACAAGTTTGAGCAAAATTTCGCATTATGGGGAAATCACATATCTCTACTTAACTGTGCTTAACTTTTGGTAAGCTGTTGTTAAACGATTGTTAAGTCTCGCATTGTCGGCTATCGTTTTCTTGCACCTAATGGATTGCAAACATACTTACGTTCTCCGGACTGTTTTTCTTTCAGTCCATCGAAGTATTCGCCGAGTGATTTCATTTCCATTTGTTTCAGTTCTTTGGTTGCGTCTGCATAGATGTTCATGGTTGTCTCTGCATCTGCGTGACCCAAGATTTCCTGCATCGCTTTGATGTTGACACCAGCTTCGCACATTCGTGTTGTGAACGTATGTCTGAGATAGTGACAGCTGAATGGTGGAAGCGTAAGCCCCATCTTGTCAAGCTGTTTGAAGTTGCAATCTCGGATAATTCTTTTCAGTGCTTTGTTGAGTGTTCCCTGATGCTGAACATTCCCAAAACGATTGATAAAAATAAAATCTGTATAGCCGTCAATCTTTGACTTGCATACCAAATTATTTTCTTTTTGATACTGTCGTTCCATTCGGAACATTTCCTTGACAATCGGCAACATCGGAATGGTTCTTTCCCCTGCCTTTGTTTTCGGAAGGTTTACTGCGAAACCACAGGTTTCTTCTCCGGCACGTCTTCTGTCGAAGTACACCAGCGTGTGATTGACGCTGATTGCTTCGTTCTCCATGTCGAGGTCGCACCAGCGTAAACCTGTTACTTCTCCGACACGCATTCCGGTGTAAAGCATTACCATAAAAATCGGCTGCCAATGCTGATACTCTGGAGTAAGTGCCAGATAATTTTCAAAAACTTCCTGCTCTTTCACGGTTAAAGCTCTTCTTTTCATAATATCACGTTCCCTTGCTTTTTTCAATTCTTTCAATGCTCCGTCTGACGGATTGAACCTCATGTATTCGTCTTCTACACCAAGTTCCAGAACCTGATGCAGGACTGTGTGTACACTGTCCACCGTACTGACTTTCAAGCCTCTTGTTTCTGCAAGGTAGTTGTAAAAAGCTCTGACATCTGACTTTCGCAGGTCGTCAATTTTTGTGTTTCCGAAGTCTGGTTCAACAAACTGTTCGTACATATAGCAATAGTTCGTGAAGGTGTTGACTTTCAATCCACGCTTCACCTGTTTCCATCTGCAATATAAATCGTTGATAGTCATATTCTTGCTATCCGGATTTATGCCGTCCAGCATATCCCTCAGAACATCGGTTTCTTTCTCTCGCAAATCTTCAAGCGTCTTTCCATACACTGTTCTTCGCCTGCCTGTTTTATCACGCCAGCGAAATTCATATGTGCCGTTTGGACGCTCGTATTCTCCTTCTTTGAGAACACGTCTTTTGCTGTCTTTTCTTCTCTCTACTGCCATTTTTTCTTTCTCCTTATTGACAATGAGAGAACAAAATATGAGCTGTTATCCGAGATGTCTCTGTTCTCTGATAACAAGTAAATCATACCATATTTTGCTCCATATGTCTATGCAACTCTTTGTTAAATCGAATACGCTTTCGCAAGGTATTCGTCCAGTTTCTTTCGCTTTATCAGACGTTTGCTTCCGTTCCAAAGTACAAAAGAGCAGTTATCATCATTTGACATTTCCCTCAGTTTGTTGATGCCGATACCGCAATATGCACTCGCCTCTTCCAGTGTCAGATTTGTTTTTTCCCATAGCGGAATTTGAATTGCCATAGCAAGTCTCCTTTCTATTTACTCTGTATTATATCCGTTATTTTCATTTACAATATATCAATTTCCCGAAGCACTGTCAAGAAGTAATTTACATAAGTCTTTATAACAGAAAAAATCCCCCGAAACGAACAGTTCCGAAGGCTTATGTGACTGCAAAAAATAAAACCGCTGCCAGCGAGACAACGGTTCTACTTCTTACAAATATAACGATGAATAGCACACAAGAGGTGATTAACTTGTATACTTCCATGTTTGTATTATACCACTTTTGCGAACACAAGTCAAGCACAGTAGTGTACATTCTACCTTTTGCACAAAATGACGACTTTCTTTTTCATCTTTCTTACAAGTGTTGTATTAAAGATAAATCTCAGAATCAATAATATAACCACATTTACATTTTACAACGGTTCTGTTATCTTCCAAAATCACTTTCGGGGTCATATTGCACTTCGGACACGTTGTCGTTACATATCCGTTTTTCTTCATCTCCGCTACAGCTTGATTTGCAAGCATAATGGGTTCTGTTAAATTCTGTTTCTTCATCTGAGTATCCATAAAGAACTCCTTTCATAAAACTATCTGTTTCTTTATCTGTTTCCAAAATATTTCCGCTTTCTCTTGCTCTCTCTTTTGCATCATTGATAAGGTCTGCACGTTCTTGTTGGGAAAGGTTTGGAGCGTTTTTTGCTGCGGTAATACTTGCCCTGCACTCATCTGCCCACTGGGGCGTAGTTCTGTCTGCATCTTCCTTTCCCAAATCTGCTAAATATTCATTTCTAAACACTCGATGACCATAATATTCATGAGCAAGAACAGCAGCTACACTCATTACATCTCTTGGGTGTGTTGAACCGTGGTCATTATCTGGGAAAATATTTCTTGTCACATATATTTTATCCTGAACACAATTGTAACAGGTGCTTCTATCCATATGTGCTTCATCATTAAAGATGAATACAGATTCATCAGCTCCAATTCTTCTTATTTCTGATTTTACAAAATCAATTTCTTCATTTGTCAATGGCTCTCTTGACAAATTACGCATTCCAGATGACATTAGTTTGTCATCTGAATGAAAATGTTCAAATAGCTTTTCTTCATTTTTCACACGCCAACTTTGGAAGGGAGCTTTTTTTCGTGGAGCGTTTTTTTCTCCAGCTTTTATTTTCTGCTTGACTGGCTCACTACCCTGAATTTTCTTCATCATATCATATTGTTTCCCAATATTTGTGACATCAAATCTGCTTACACATTGAGCAAACCACGGAAATTCGTCTGTCAACTTTTCAACAAAGCGTTCTACCTGCGTTTTACTCATTGGCTTATCAGAAGAATAACCAGACAATTGCCTGTGTGAAAATCCGTTTTCTTTCATGAAAGTTTTTATTTCTTTGTAAGCTTTCAAATATTCCAACGGATTGTTTGTGGTGCAATAAACTTCTTTCAGCTTTTTTGTATCGAGGTCGAAGTTAATAGCCTTTCTCATTTTACCTACCATGATTATTTACCATATTGGGTATCGAAATCTTTGATTTCTTTGAGAATATCTTCTGTACTGTTATCGCTTGCATCATACCATTCCATTTTTTTCAGGTACTTGGCAAGCCAGCTATCATACAGGGAATTTGCAACAATGCCGACCTCACTGAAAGAATCTTTTCCTTCTTCAATGACAAAAACAAGCTCTTTGTCTGTATCTGATACTTCCTTGAAGTTGCAATCTTTGAAAGCATCTCTTACAGTTTTGTATATTGCGTTTAGGTCATGCTGTTGAAACCGTAGTACCTTATCATCATCAATCACAACTGTGATTTTGTATAAGTATTTCATACTATCTCTGCCTTTCATTCGCCACTTTTGATTTCTGCTCGTATCTGCATCAAAATGAAGCCCAGTCGATTCGCCCCAGAACCGTTCACTGTTCCCCAAATCCTATCGCCCCATGTGTTGCCTTCTTCCAAATACGCATCACCTGTGGCAAGCAATTTGTCTGCAAGTTCTGTGTTCTGCGTGAACTTTGCTCTGACGATTTCTTCCATGATTCTGACTTTGACAGCTTCCCAATCCTTCCGCAAATTTACTCGCCTGCCAAGCTTCTTTGCTTCGGAAGGATTCAGTTTTGTAAACTGAATTTTTTCAGCATCGCTCGTGCATTTTTGTGCCTGAAAAGCTGCTTCGTTGTTGGTGTAAGTCAGTTGCTTATATGTTACCGGACATTCGTAGAAATTGCTCAAAAAGAAAAAATCTCCACGAAACTGTTTAATTGCTTGTTCCATAAGGATTCACCTCATTTCCGCTGCAAGTATTTCTTATATATTTTTTCACAAGCGTTTGGATAAGATGTTTCATGCAACGGATTATATAACTTCATCATCAGCTCTGCCGGAACTTTTTGGCTTATGGTTTTAGAAGGAATATTATACTTCCATTGCAACATAACATAAACGTGTGCAACCCACTCCAGCAGGATATTGTCATATTCTGTATTATCAGCCTTCGGCTTGCATCTTGTAAAGTCAATAGAGTGCAGCAATTGTTTATAGCCCTTGTTTAACGCACTCCAATTGCCTTTATCCATTTTCTTTCGTATTTCTGAATGTTGCATATACTCATCAATCATCGAACACAAACTGTACTGTTCGATTTCATTAAGCTTCAAAAATAGCAGTGTGTGAACGTCTTCAACATCTTCCAGATACGAGGAATCATACGCTTTATTATCTGTCATCAATTTCAAACTCATTCCTTTCGTTAGCACGTTCTTCCTGCAAATAGCACCCATATTCCTTGTTGTATTCATATTGAGTGCTGATTACATCTTTCACAGTCAAACCAGCTGGTTTGAACCCATCAATCTGAATGGCGTACTCTCTGTTGTGCAAGAATTTTCCGACTTCTCTTCTCGCCTTTGCGTCAGCTTCACCATAATGAGAATCTTTGTTCATTGAGACATTTTCATAGTCTTCAAAACAAATCCGGTCAAATGCTTTTTCACTTTTTATAAACACCTGTTGCCCAAGATTGCCATTACGGAACATTCTATCAACTTCGTCAACAGACAACTGATTTCGCAAAAAAGACTTCACTACATTCATGTAGCTGTCGTCTGCACGATACCCAATTATTACATCGGCTTTTGAAGTGTCAATCTTATACATTTCCACAAGTTTGTCTGCAACTGCCTGTGTAAATTCGTCTGATGCACCTCGATGATTCGTTACCTCTGCAATCCATGCGAGTGTTCCGTGTTCATCAAGATTCAGGACGTTCAGTCCATCAAGGTCTATCGAATATTGATTACACACCGCAGATTTATCAGAGCCGTTTACCCAAGCCCATTCTCTTGCTTTTTCAATATCCTCTGTTGTGTAAAATCCGCTTCCGTAGTCGTTATCCTCTTTTCCAACTCCGTACAGTGGTTTCTTTAAGATAACATCACTTCCGTGATATAAAATCTTTCTCATACGTTATCCTTTCTGTTTCAAAAAAACGGAATCTCACAAATGACTTTCGCTTGAATCTGGTCTTTCTTAATATATCCAACTGCTTTATCTCGACTGTCCGAACTGTAATTGCGATTATCGCCCATAACAAAATAGCAGTTGTCTGGAACAGTTATCGGATATTCAAAAGCACCCTCATCAAGATGCGTCATTTCTTTGATGTAAGGCTCTACAAGCGTTTCACCGTTCACTTTTACTGCTCCAGAATCAAAATCAATATCCACGGTATCGCCTTCTGTGGCAATCACACGTTTAATCAATACGATTCCGGCATCACAGTCTGTAATAATGACATCGCCTTTCTCCGGCTCTGCATGGCGTAAACACAGCAGTTTCTCACCATCAAAATAAGTATCGTTCATCGAATTGCCACTGACGGTTGCAATTTTCAACACGCCAAAGAATAAGAATGCTGACACGCCGATGATTGCACCGTAAATTGCAGTATTCTTAATCAGAATTTTTGCTTTGCTGTTCAAAAATAACACTCCTTTAAGTTACAAGGATTTCTCAGCTTCTGCGATTTTATCCAGTTTTTGATTGATTTCATCAACCTTATTCGCAATATCCATAATGTCAAAATGTGTGGTTGTGAATACGATATAATCACTGACACGCATCGAAAGAGCTGCTGCTCTCTTCTTGATTTCTTCAAATGCCTCTGGCGTAATTCTGATATTCAGCTGAGTGCTTCCTGCTTTTTCTATTTCTGGTTCTGAGTAGCTTGCTTTACTCATTGTTTTTTCTCCTTTGCCTTTGATATTGCTTACGTCTACGCCTCGGCACTTTGCCAGTGCATTGGTTTTGTTCAAGGCATCATTCAGTAAGCCGGACACGTTGTTCAGGTCAAACGAAAGTGCCGTATACAGCACATATTCGCTGATTGTAATGCCGTATTTTTCACATGATGTGCGAATTTTTTCATTGGAAACAGCATCAACATAGACGTGCATACGTTTTGTCTTTGCTCCTTCCAAGTAGCGGATATTTTCTCCAAAAAGAGCATAAGCCCTTTCCATTCTGTTTCCTACTGCCATTCGTTTTACCCATCTTTCTGCTATGATAGCTTATTGTTATGTTAAGTAATTATAGCCAATCGTGTACATAAAAGCAAGCGACCATATACACGACTGAATGTTCGCTATTTTTCCAGAAACGCTTCTGCTTCCTGATATGCTTCTGGATTATTCCAGATTTCCAAAACTCTACTCATAAATTTCTCTCGGCTCTCTTTGATGCCAAACTGCTTATTTACATCATACACCAACCGAAAGCAAGCAAAGAAGTCATGCGATTTTTCATAAGTTTCCCTTGTAATAGCCATTGTATTCACCATATCATTTGATTCCTTTCATGTATTTGTTTACAGTGTCCAGCATTCCTTTTCGTTCTACAACACATCGGTAAAACATACTGTTTTTATTTCCGGATTCTGATTCATACCAGTTTGCAAGGAACACTGCATCTTTCAAAACACCGCAGAAGTCGTTCTGATTCAGATTGCAGATAGAATCTCCATTTGCATTATTCACAATAACACAAAACTCTGGAGCAGGCTTTTTCACTTCTGTGGTTTCCATTTCAACTGTTTTCTTCTTGAACGGATTCCGGAGCGTGACCTGTTCTTCCGTTTGTCCTTGCAAAATCGTCATCATGATTTGCTTCATTGCATCAGGTATTTGAAGTTGAAACGAAATTTCCTGCTCGTTCCGGCGTTTTTTTAAGTATGTTAAAAAATCTTTTGCTCGTTTGGAAATAGCCTTTTGTGTTCCATTCCCCCAACGAACAATGTCATTGAAGTCTGTGTACACAAAAATTGGCAGTGTGCGGTCTTTTACAAAATTGAGCAGGATTCCCATTGCGTTCACTCTGCATTCCGTTTCGTTTCCGGAAATTATTTTGTGAATTGCTTTTGGTGTACCCTGTCCAGACACTAGCAATCCTACGAAGTGCATTTTGTGGGTGTCCTCGGTGTAAATACCTGTAAGATAGATTGCAGCACCTGCTATCATGTTGTATCACTCCATAATGATTCGATTAAATTCGTCAGCACTGTCAATGTTGCAAACATGACCGCTATGCTTTAGAATTACGATTTTTGCACACGTTGCTCTTGCTTCATGCACAGCTCCTTTCAGGAAGCATTTGTCCCATTCACCAAGAATATATTGGTTTTCCTGATGACGTTGACTTGAAAATTTCGACACCAGCGAGAAATGTTCCTTAAAAACATTCATATACGCTTTGAACTCATATTTGTTGAGTGCTTTTGCACATTCACAAAAAAGCTTCCGGCTTTTCTTACTGCATCGCATAGGCATCAACACCTTGCTAAACACTCTATACACAAGCGTGAACGGCAGCTTATTCCCGATTATCGAAAAAACATCGACTGTTCTCTTCAAGAAATTTCCAACATTACCAATTGCACCAACAAGCACTGCATTTTTCACATACTGAGGAAAATACATTTCCATGTACTTGATAAATACTGTCCCAAGTGAAACGCCCATAAACGAAGCACTTTTGATTCTGTATTTATCTAATACGCAAATTATTTCTTTGGATATTGTTGATAAAGATGGGCTGGACAATTCTGTCAGTTTGATATTCCCATCAAAGTGGCTCGGAAGATTTATCGCAAGAACATTGTATTTTTCTTGCAACACAGGGATTTGCTTTTTCCATACCCTGTGATTCCCACCAAACCCATGAAGCAATACCATGTATTTTTCTACAAACTTGTTGTGACAAGGAAATATAACATGATGTAACATAAAATGTTTTCATTCCCCTCTTTATACAACAGGTTCTGCTTCCAGAACAGGTACGTTCGCACGAATCATCTGTGCAAGCCCCTCTGCACCACCGTAGTAGTCAAAATCAGCTTTTGTCATTTTGATGTTGAGAGAAAACATCACAGGAGCATCATCACGCATAGCTGGCTGTTCGGTCGGTGCATTTCCCTTTGCTTTCAGTCCGGCTTCCATGCCTTGCTTTGCCAGTGCATCTGCTGCCTCGTTCAGCACATTATCAGAATGTGCTTTCACCTTGACAAACCCAATCGGGAAATACTGTCTTGCCATTGCAATTCTTTGCTGATAGTCCTGTGTTGCAGGTTTCTTTGCTTTCCATTCGCTGTCAGCCCATTTCTGCAACCCTTCGTAATCGTGGTACACTGTAACAGATTCCACGTCATGAAGCTTCTGATTCATCTTAAACAGCAGACGCAGAGCTTCCAACACCCCATAGATTTCTCCGGCAATATTGCGGATTCCATCTGTATCTTCGCCGTAAAAAGAAAGCTCCTGAACCGGATTAAATCCAAAGGGAGTTTCTTGCAGAATAACTGCACCAGAACCCCAGACACCATCTTTATAAGAACCGTCCGAATAAATTGCATATTTCATAATTATCGCTCCTTTATATAGCCTTGCGATTTGTTTCTTTGTACTTATAATTATAGCACAGTAGTGTACAAATGTCAAGTCGCTTAGATAATTCTGCATATAAAAATCCATGTGATATTTGTCACTGTTTTTGTGCAAGTATACAAAAGCCTGCTCCGTTACAGAACAGGCAATTATATTACTTCTCTCTCAGCAAAATTTCTGCTGCGTTATTGATTTTCTTTGCATAATCATCTCCAAGCTCAGGGTGAATATCTGGGTGAAACATTCGCATCAGTTTCTTTTGCTGTTTTTTGATTTCTTCTGGAGAGCATTCCGTGTTTTCCAAGAATAAAACGCCTCTTGCCCATTCCATGTCCTGCTTTGATGCAGTCTTCTTTTTCACAGATTCTGCTTCCATTTCCTTTAGCTTTTGAATGTCTTGCAGTTTCTTCAAAATCTGAAATCTGGTATCATCTATCATCTGGTAGAATAAGCTGCGAAACATCGTCAGGCGTTTGGGTTCAGTCACGTCCAGCATTTTATCCTTTTTTGTGAACTCACAAGGCTCGTTCTCAGCTGCAATATATTCCGTTGCAACATTATCTGTCACAACCTTCACTTTAACATTGCAGACAACCTTATTGGTATTCGTACCGATGTTGCGAATATCCGCACAGTAGATGCCTGTTTCTTTCAGCTCTGCGATGCTGAAAATATCTCCAAGGTCTGTCGGTTCGCCATTTTTTTCGTTTTTGCTAAAGCAAAACATACTGTGAACGCTGTCCAGATACATCGTTCCATAAGAAGATGTATTGCTGAATATTTTCGCTTTCTCTTTTGCTTGCTCCACAAGGCGAATCAGATAATCTGCATCACAGGACTTTAAGTCAATGTGCATTGGAAGATACTGACGGCAGGCTTTGCAAACGCAGCCGTTATATGCTTTCTTTGCAAACATTCCAGCGTCCTGCTTGCAGATAATACATTCTTTCATTGGAATCTCCTTTACAGAACATTCTTATTAGGACTGGTGCTGACATCACAACCGCACAGGACAAATTTGTTTTGTGCCTTGTCTGTGATGATTTGTTCCTCTCCGTTGACAGTGATTTTTCTGGAGAGCAGGTTTTGTCCATAGTTCAGAGCGTGACGGTCAAGGCATTCGTCCAGAATGTTTCTGGCAGTTCGACCGTTGCCGAATGAAGAAAGTCTTCGTTCTCTGTCACATCGCACCTCAAAGTTGTCAAGAGCTTCCTGCGATACGATATAGCCTTTTCCGTGAGCCATAGCCTGAAAGATGTCTTTCATCTCTGTTGTGCTGTAGTCTGGGAACTCCAGATATTCTTTGATACGGCTCTTAAAGCCTTCGTTGGTGTCCAGCAACCGTTTGATGTCGTTTTTGTAACCAGCCAGAATGACAGTGAACTTGTCACGATTATCTTCCATTTCCTTAATGAGCGTTGCAATGACTGCTTTGCCATATTCCGCTGTACCGTCCATAATAGCATACGCCTCGTCAATGAAGAGGACACCGCCATAGGCTTTCTGAATCAGCAGCTTTGTCTTTGTGTCACTCATTTCTCCGGCTTTCAAGAAGTTGCCATCAATTTCGACACATTTATTTTCTTTTATGTAACCGTACTTATAGAGGAATCCGGTTATAATTCTGGCAACCGTGGTTTTACCAGTACCAGCAGAACCATAGAACACAAAATGTCTGCCGTTCATGCCATACTCACTTCTGGTCTGCTTCTTTTCCTTTTTCTCTTTGGTCATTGCTTCACGTTCAAACTGCATTCTCGCAGCCATTTCAGTGACTTTCTGCTTCACCAGAGGTAGTCCAATCATATCCTGCAAATCTTTTTCCGGATTTCTGCTTCCTTCTTTGACAATCTTATTCATGACACTGGTAGGGAACAGCATTTCCATTTGCTGTAGTTTTTCCTTATCCATCTGTTCACGTTCTTTCCGAGTAAGTGTTGCATAATTGCTTTTCTTACTGTTGCCGAACTCATCGTATTCATTGTCCTGAATTGCTTTCTGGTACATTTTCGCCAAAGGCTTTTTGAATACACCCCACTGAACCAAAGTGATGAAAAATACAATGCAGGAAATCAGCGGAACTTGTATATCATCTACCTGAAACGTACCGCCAAGCGGAATGATTGCAGTGTTCTTCAAGCGAATCATCTGATATAAAAACCAGACAACTGCCACAATCGGGGCGGCGGTACTGAGCGTACTCAACAAAATTGTCAACGGATAACTGGTCTTCTTCTTTTTATTCATTGCTTTACTCCATTTCTGATTGATACTTGCTGTATGCTGGTTGAAGCTTTCCGATAACGCTTTCATAATCCCTGCATTTTCGTATGTCCTGTTCCATGACAACGCTATTGAAATGGTCTGCAATGGTATCACACAGGGAATGAAAAACGCTATCAAGATGTGGCGGTGTCCAGATGTCAGAACGGCACAGGAATACACCGTCAAACGCATAGCTCTTTTCTTCTATCTTTGAGAGATTTTTCTGAACGATGCCACGAAATGCCCTGTTTTCTTTTCTGTCTTTGTCTAAGCCGAACATCTCCAGTGACACCGGATTTGCAACCCAAGTAAGCCCCATATCATATTCTTTCAGAAGATGGGAAATCCAGTTGCCACAGTCAAGTTTTTCATTATCATTTACAATGTCGTGGTGCATATCCACATTGACAAGTCGCAGCTCATCGTCTTCCGAAACTATATCATGCACAAAATCATACGCATGAACATGACTTTGAGCAATCATCACAGGACAATCCGAAGATTGTTTTTGCAGGATTCGTTTGATGCAGTCCAGCTCATCAGAAAGCACTCCAACAGAGCGTGTCAGAGTGCCTTGCTTTCCATCAAGATAGTGTGAAGCCCATATCAAGGTAGAAAGTTCTGTGGAACGGTCAATGCCGTCAGGAAAGCTTTTTAGTGCTTCTTTGGTCGCTTGCAGGAAATAATCAAAATCAATAGAAAGGATTCGCTTAATCATGTTCCATATCCTCGCTGGTCTTCTGAGCTTCTTCATATTCGTTATGAAGAAACTCGCTGTAGCTTGCGTATACAGAGCCGTCCTCGAATCCGTATTCCTGTACATACTGGTCGAAGGTCATTTCTTTTGCCTCTTCACAGTTCTCATAAGTTGCTTCTGTAGCAGTCATGGTCACGTCATCTATATGGTCTGCAATCCATTCCTTCTTGTATTCTTCATACGCATTGAACTTTGTGGCATCAGCATACGGCGATTTTTCAAAGAAATCCGAAAAGTATACAACTCGCAAGTCGTTCTTTCTCCCAAACTCCAGTGCTGCATTGCCTGCCCAGTTTGGAACGCCCTGCTTCTCCATTTCATTCATCATATCTTTAATAGACAAATCGTCTTGCTTTACTGCGTTTCTCAACTCATTTACATCTTCTTTGGTATATCGGGTAAATCCGCTTGTGTTTGTTCCGTCCTCAATTGCTCTTACTGCCAGTTCTGCGTTTTTCAGCTCGATATTGTCCAACTTCAAGCAGTGTTCCCAGTACATTGCTCCTTTCAAGGTTTCCTGAACTTCTGGTGTGACCTCATAACTCTTGTCGCCACAGTACAACATATAGTTTCCGTTCTCGTTTTTCATAAAGCAAGTCCTTTCTCAGGTGTCGGCGGCATTGATACCACTGATTTGTATATTATTACATTGCATAATTCAGCTCTTTTTTGAGCTATCCTACATGAATTATTATAGCACAATAGTGTACAAATGTCAAGCAATAACCGTTGTTTACTCTGTGAATTATCCGTTATGTTTTTCAAACACATTTGTGCAAGCATACAAAGAAGCCACTCTCTTGCGAAAGTGACTTCAATGTTGAAGAATATGCTATTTTCAATTTTTCAGGAGCATGATGTCGTCAGCAGCATAGCCTGTATCATTTTTTGCATAGCGAATGACAAGCGTATTTGTGCCATTGCTGTATGCAGTGAAGTTGTTTCCAATATCCTCAATTTCTTTTCCGTCACCAAGCAGTGCAATGATTTCTTCCTTGCTCATACCAACATGAATGCCTTCGCAGAACTCCACAACATAGTCATCTTCTTTTGTAAAGAAGTCACTCGTTTTGAATCCTTTGACAAGATACTTGTCTGCATCAGCTTTCCTCTGGTCATTGGCAGGAATCAGCTTACCGTCCTTATCGACTACTTCAATGGAAATGAGCGTCTTGTCTTCTGCTTCGCTTTCATCTTCATACATATTACCGTTGAAGTATAAGAAACTGTAATCACATACAGAACCGCCCAGAGCCACGTTCAGTTTCATTGTCTTTACAAAGTCAGCCAGAGAAATATCATCATTCAGATGAATCTCCACACCGTTGATAACTGCCTTTGACAAGTCAACATTCTCGGAAACATTCTTCGGCACATCAGGCACAAGCACAGTTTCTGTAGTTGTAGTAGTTTCCGTGGTCGGTGCAGTGCTTTCTGTGGTAGATGTTGAAGTATTTCCAGACACCGTTGTTGTAGTCTGCTCTGTAGTCTTTACAGGAGCTTCTGTTGTACTCGGCTGTTCTGTCGTTGCAGCCGTGGTCGGCTTCTTTGTAGTAGTGGTAGTCGGTTTCTTCGCTGTCTGCGAAGGCTTTTTCGTTGTTGCTTTTGTAGTGGTCTTTGTGGTAGCCTTCGTGGTCTTCTGCGTAGCCTTTGTTGTCTGAGCAGGTGCGTTGTCTACAGGCTGATTATTGCTTGCAGGCTGTGTCTGAGCTGGCGAATAGTTATTTCCACCATTGTCACTGTTTGTATAAGTCACATTCTCTGCATTCGATTTCGGCTTGTTGTCAGAAACCGGAATTGCCACATACGGCACATTGCTGTTAGATGAACCGCCGGAACTGCTGCCAGCCGAACCTGTTGCAGAACGTGTGGAACGGCTGTGAACAGCGGTTACGTTTGTTCCATCACTCTTAATACCTTTCCCTGTGCCTGTTTTGGTAGTTGTCTTTCTGGTAGAAGAGGTCGTTGCTGTGCCACTGGTTGTCGATGCCTCTGTTGTACTTGTGGAGCTGGTATCATAGTCGCCCTGCTCTGCCACAATTTCCAATTTGTTCTGATTTTCTGCTTCTTTGGCTTTATCTCCGGTAGTGTCACCGCACCCTGTCATAGAAGCACACAGGCAGGCAGCACAAACCATAGATGCAACCGTTTTCCATTTTGCTCGTTTCTTCATTGCTTGATTCTCCTTTACTTTATATTACAATAGACGAAGTGGGAAATACATCTCACTTCGCCTACGGCATTCATTCGTGCAGTGTTCTTTCTTACATCACACTGTCCTTTCTGGTGTGAGGACTTCCTCAATTGCGAATAGATATATGATTTATGGCAAGCATTCTCTTGTTCGTCCACAAGGCAGGATTTCCTGCAACAAGAGTTACTTTGTCATCATGCCAGCAGGCTTTTTCTCAGGCTCAGTTCATTCTGAATAATGCAAAATAATTCATATGCTGCATAGCAGTCTGCCAACGCCGTATGTGCATCATTATGCGTGATGCCGAAGTGTTCCGATAAAGCTGTAAGTTTATAACTTTTCAGCCGGAACAAGCTCTTTGCAAGTGGTAGCGTGTCGATATAAGGATTTGTAAATTCTGCCCTCGAAGAGCGATAGACTTGCTTCTTCTTTGCAGAAACAAATCTGCAATCGAACCCCAGATTGTGTCCAAGCACCACTGTGTCATCTCCGATTGCTTCCAGAAAGCTTTTCAAAGCAACATTGATAGAAGGTGCGTTCTGCACTGCTTCATTCGTGATGCCTGTCAACTGAATGATTTCCTGCGGAATTGCTTTTCTCGGCTTTACAAGCGTGTTAAATTCCTGCGTTACCACGCCGTTCTGCACCAGCAGACCGCCAATGTTGATGATTTCATTATAATCTGGAGATAAGCCAGTTGTTTCAAGGTCAAACACCACATAGTCTTTGATATTTGCAGCTTCCTGCTCATTGAGCATTTTTCCAATCACGATAATCAGTCCTCGTTTCTCAGTAGGTAAATGTCGTCTGCGACAGGTTCTTCGCTTCCTTCCGGAGCAGTATCATATTCAATTAACAACGTATTTGTGCCGTTATTGTACGCAATCATGTCGTCCAATTCTGTCCCAGCACCAAGCTGAGATTCTACAGCACTCTTTTCTGTTCCAGTTGTGATAACTCCGCAGAAATAGACGTTGAAGTCACTTCTTGTAAAGAACTGACTTGCATGGACACCTTTCAGCTTGTAGATGCCGAAATCTTCCGTTTTCAAGCGGTCACTGTCTACGATTTTTCCATCATAATTTTCCACTTCCAGAGATACTTCTGTGCAGTCATCTGAACCCTGTTGGTTCAAACTGTACATCGCACTGTGAAAGGAAAAACCACTCTCAACCGATGTTGCACCAAAGCTGTCACAAGACAGCCCTGTATCGCTTAACACCTTTTCCAGACTGGGAGCTTCATTCAAATTGATAGTTACTCCATTGATAGTCACACTGCTCATGTCTGCATCTGTGTTGACATCAACCGTAGGTACAACTGGATAGATGGTTTCGTCAGCTGGTGAGTTTTCCTCGACCTCAGCATCTGAACTCACTTCGCTGTCGCTTTTGCTTGCAAGCGTTTCCTGCGAGGCATTGATTGCTGCCTGTCCCTTCAAAGTGACAGTGCCAATTACGGTCTTGTTGAGCATAACTGCATCTGCAAGGTCTACCTTGCCGTCCAAGTTCAAATCGCCATACAGCGTTTCCTTCGGAACACCAGTGCCTGTTGCTGTGGTGGTTGTACCAGAGCCTGTTCCGTCAGTAGTGTCACTTACAGTAGTCACGCTTTCGCTTGCGGTGGTAGTTGCACTGCCGTTTTCAGAAGTCTGGTCTGTGCCTGCTCCTGTAGAGGTGCTGTTGCTGTCCACAGTGGACGAAGTGACATCGGTCGTAGAAACAGTTGTCTCTGTTTCAGAACCGCTTACAGAGGATTCTGAGCCGTCTGTGGTGGTTGTCACAGCAGTGGTAGTTGTCTGCTTCACAGAAGCGTTGATTACCAGTGTGCCAGTCACCTTGTCGTAGTTTTCATCATCGGGAGTATATTCCCATGTCAGAGTGTTGTCGCCTTCGGTCAGCTTCTTTACCTCATCGACTACCCACGAAACAGAACCACTCGGTGTGTCCTTACCCAGAATCGGGTCTGGCAGGTCATCTCCAGCTTCGTAATCCTTGTCCGGAACGCTGACTTCCACATTCTTGACAGTTCCCTTTGCGATTCGGAATGTCAGGAGCAGGTCAGCTGTAGTGCCGTTTTCTGCGGTTACGGTGTAAGTTACCTTCTTTTCTCCGGATTCCATCGGAGTACCGTTCAGCTTTGTGTCGTCCAGTTCGATGCCCTTAACAGCTTCACTGCCCTCAGCCAGAGCAACAGACTTCACACCGCCGACCTTGCCGGAGTTCTTCACATACCCAGCAATGTTGATAGGATTCATCTTTTCTCCGTATGTCAGGTCGATTGTGCTGTTTTCTGCGGTCACGTCCAGAACAATATCTGTTACAGTACCCTTTTTCAGGTCGTTCATATCAACATCTCTGTAGCCGTCCGTGATTTCACCGACATTTATAGGGTGTTCCACAACATTACCGTAACTGTCGTCTTCCTCTGCAAGGAAAGTCAGTCTGTAGTTGCCAGTAGGCAGCAGAACATCATACTTGCCTTCCTTAACAGCATAGCAGGCTGCACCAGCTGCATAAGCTTCTGCCGGAGAGCTGTACTTGCTGTCGTAGATGTAAATTTTGCCGTCTGTTGCGTTGTTATCTTCCACATAAGAAGGGTACATTCCTTTGAACGTATTCAGGCGAATCCGCACAAGGTCTGTGCCATTCGTCAGCTCATAGGTGCAGTCAGGCAGGAACAGCTTCTTGGAATTGTCTGCATCGGTGGAGACCTTTACTGCCGGAGCATCTTCCTTGCAGTCACGCAGTTCCTCGGACTGGATATTGTAAGAGCCGTTGCCATTCAGATATGCAGTGGAAACTTCCCGAATATCCTGTGTCCCTTCCGGAGCTGTCAGCTTGTAGTCAGAATCGTGTGTCGCAAATGCCAGCTTTCCATTCAGGAACATGGCGAAGTAATCGCTGCCTGCATCGTCAAACATCTTCTGCACATCTTCTGCTCCATACTTGGAATCGGAATCGACCAGCAAATTGCCGTCCTTATCGAAAGAACTGTTCACTGTGAACTTGTAATCGCCCTTTGCAGCATACAGTTCCTGCAAGCCAGTGCTGTACACGCCGTCCTGCTCTGTAGACTGGTCGAAGCTGTTCGCAGAATCTTTGTTTTTCAGCTGGTCAGTAATCAGGCTGAAATCCTTTTCAGAATCAACCTTTCCGGTTTCTGCATTTGTAATGCCGCTGATGTCATTTGTGTCGAAAATCGTATCGTACTCAGTCTGGTCATCTGTTACCGGAGAAGTCAGTCCCAATTCAGTGTAATACTTGGAATAGCCATAGCTCTTGATGAACTTTCCGATATAGTCTCTGTCGTACTCTGTGTTCGGCATCATGGTGTAGCCATACGGCTGTCCATTAGAAGTGAATCCTGCAATGTAGAAGCCACTGCTTTCCAGACTGTCGTTTGCGTAGCCAGCATTGAACTCAGCCCCTACTGGAGCACCGCCCTTATATGCAGCCACGATTTCCGGCTTGAACTTGTAATACATGGTGTAATCGGTCTCATCGTTCAGATTGATTGCAAACGCATAGCCGCCCTTGACGGTATAGTCAATATTTCCAGTGTCTGCGTTCTTAAAGTACAACCCTTCAAACTTCGGTGCTGCATATGCAACAGAAAAATTCTTTTTGCCAATGCTGGAGATGCTGTCCCCAGCGTTGTTCAGACGATAAATCTCCATATACGCACCATTTGCACCACTTGCATCACGAATGTCATCAACAGCCATCAGCAGTCCGGTATCGTTCGGCACATAAGTGACTGGCTGTCCGTTGTACATTGTCATCATGCAGTCTGCATTGCTGGTAAAGTAGCCTGTCAAAGAATTGCCGTCTTCATCGAACACACGATAAAACTCATTGGTCTTGGTCTTGCTTGTTACCATAGACAAATCCAGCGGAACGGCATTTGTGAACAGGTCTGCAATCGGAGTGTAACTGCTGCCACTCTTAGCAATGCGAATCGGAATCAGCATACCGCCAATCTTAGAGCCACCATGAACCTCAGCAAACACAGTAGTGTAGCCTGCCTCGTACATCTCACCCAGAATGGTGTCGCAGATAACACGGTTTGTGACCTTTGCTGTGTACTTTGAGAAGTTCTCTGTGGCAATAATAGAAAAACCGATGCTGAACTTGTTGTCCTTGACATTGGTGTCCTCGTAAGAATACTTTGTCAGGCTGTTTTCAAATGCCATGTACGGCAGGACAATGTTCATGTCCGTGTCCTTGACTACATACACACCCTTGGAAAGCGTGGCTTCTGCCGCCATTGACTTGTCCGTACCTGTGGTTGTATAGTTCACTGCACTTGCTGTCATTCCAGCAAGCGAGGTTGCCATACAAGTAACGGCAGTCAGCACCGCTACGCAGGTCTTCAATTTGTTGTGATTTGTTCTCATTGGAAAAATCTCCTTTGCAAAAAAGATATTTCGGCTTGTTTCAGCCGTTCATTTGATTGGAACGATGTGGACTTGAACCACTTCGAGGCAGCTACCCTCACGTTCCGTCTATCAAAGGAGAACTTTCGCTTATAGAAAAATCATGTTACGTTTATCACTTCCTTTCAAGCCATTTTCTTCTTGCCGTCAATGCTTCTGCTTCCGAGAAAAACACAGTCGTTCCAATATCGGAGAATGGCACAACGAGAGAGAAATCAAACATATCGCTGTGAACCAAATATAAAACGCTGTAATCCGGCTTGTTTGCAATCCGTACTTTGACAACTTTGCACGGATATACTTCTCTGGCATTCTTGTCTTTGATGATGACATAAACCGTGTCGCCAGCTTTACATGGCGGCTCATATTTTGTTGAGGTCATATTATCACCTCTTTTTCTCATTGTCTTTTTTGCTATCAAGAATCTGGCAGACCTTTGTTGCGACTTCGCTTGAACCAAACTTTGCAACGATAAGCACATCAGATGTTTCTTGGGGCATATATGGCACATATACAAACTCATGGTATTTTAGGCTAAGCCCTACATAGTATGCGTTTTCTTCTGTGCCATCGACAAGTTCCGGACAAAAAGCATCGTGCATTCTTTCTACCTTTAGCACAGCGTCTATTTTTTCTGCAACCTGTTCTGCTCTTTCTTTGGACAAGAAATAGTTGCTGTTCCGGAACAGTCTTGTCCCGATTGTTTCTGTGATGTCATAGCAACTTCTTCCTGTCGGCTCATTGCATTGAATGACATTTACACCATAGTCTCCAAGCTGGATATACCAGAACGGCTCTCCAGCACCAACACGTTGAATATCCGGTTCATCTTCAATCTCCTGCAAACGCTTTATTTCTTCTTGCAACTTGGCAATCTCATTGTTTGCCTGTTCGATTCTTTCATGTGCTTCCTGCATTGTCATACCGCATTCTCCTTACTTGAAAATTGTTCCTTTGCACACCTGCGAATTGTCGGTTATTTCGATGGTGCTGGTTTCTCCCAGTTCTATCACAACAGAAGCTGATTCACCGCCAAACGGCACAATGCCTTTGAAGTTATCACAGTAAATCTTTCCGTCTTTCAGAACGCCGACATTTCCACGACCATCATGAATTGTACAGCCGTCACGCAGTGTTCGGGTATAGGCGTATCTGCCAACGTAGTTCGGAATATACTTCTCGCTTTTGTACTCCGGATATTTCTCTGTTAGCTCTTGATACAACTCCGGTGCAATTTCCTGCATTTCCTTCAAAATATCAGCCACATATTCAAGATAATATTTTTCTAAGCTTTCTCCAAATATATTTCGTGGTGAATATGAAAGAATGGCGTTTAGCAGCTGTATATTCATATCGACAATTGGAATACAAAATTCCGATGTCACGATGTTACTCCATAACACATATCCGGACACCACTTCTCTGGGAGAATCATCTTCTTTTGCTTTTCTTGCTCTTACGCAGCCAGTGCTAAACCAATAATTATCTCCAACAACTGCAAATCGGTTATATAAAGGGCTTTTTAACCTAGCATATGTTTCATCGCTTATGTATTTCTGGCGGAACGCTCCATACTTCTTTGCTCGGCTAGTGTAGCCTTTTTCCGTTGTCACTGTTCCGTTAGGGCATTTAATGCCCAGTCTTCTCACACACAGGCACTTTCCTTCTTTGTAAAGAGAACATTTGTCCGGACACTCACAGTAAATTGTGTCGCCTTGTAACGGAACTTCTTTCCCTTTGAATATTGATTTACCACCATACAAACCCACACAAATTTTTCCCATAGTTCTCATCTCCTACGACAAAACAATACATTTATATCCGTCCATTTTTTCTGCTTCTTCAAAAGCAATGTCTTCGTATAACACGTTATCTGTACCAGACACTTCCACATAAGCGTTGTCAACGCTAACAGCATACTTACAACAACCATTGTATTGTCGCATTACAACCTCGCAATTTTTCAAGCCGTCCGGAATCTCCTGCAACTGTTGAATCAACTCATTCACAGTCATTTGTTTCATCTCCTAACACGTTTATAACTTCGTACTTGCACCAGAAAAAGCCCTTCTTTGCATATCTTACGATTGCTTCTCTCGCTTCTTCTTTGGAGTAGCAGAAACCGAATCGAACTGTCTGTCCTCTGTTGTCCTCTCCAGAAATAAGATAAATCTCTTCTGGTAGCATTACATTATTCACTTGTCCATACACCTCTTGTGGAAACTTTGCAGGATTCTGCATAGATTTACGATTGTTCGTGTTTCTTACAATATCTATTATAGCACAGTAGTGTACAAATGTCAAGTGTTTTGTTCGTTTTACTCTGTAAAATATCCGTTATGAAACAGATGACATTTTATATACATTGCACAATTCACTGCAAACAAAAATCAGCCCATGCCGAAGCACAGACTGACTGTTTTGAAATAGATATGCAGGCAATTATTCTCTTACCGGAAGAGAAGCAATTGTGTGAACCAAGAACTGCAACAGAGCAGTGGAATCATTGGCATCAATGTTACCGTCCGCATAGCACTCTGCATTGTCCTTTGCCTGCTCGTTCAGCATAACAGAACCTGCGGTTGCCTTGTTCAGCAGAACAGCATCGGAGATGTCCACTCTGCCGTCCAGTGTAATATCGCCCAGCAGAATTGTACCACTGCTACCCTGTGTGGTCACTGTAGTGGTGGTTGTGGAAGAACCCTGTCCTGTGGTGCTGGTGGTCGTTGTGCCACCGTCCAGAGCAACGAACGGAATGTTGTTCGCAGTAGCATATGCTTCTACAGTAGAACCTGTATAACCATACAGTGTCAGGTTATCGCAACTACCAAATGCTTTGTTCTCAATCATAATATCTGTTCTGGTAATCTTAGCTTCTCGCAATCCGGTATTCACAAATGCGTATTTTCCAATGAATGTAACATTAGAAAAATCAAAAGATTCCAGCTGTCGGCAGCTGGAAAACTGACCGCCGTTCAATCTGAGTTCTCCGTCTCCATAGGTCTTTACAGTTGTGAGATTGTACATACTTGTAAATTCTATATTTGCAGAACAGTTTACGCCCTTTTTCCCAAGCTCGAACGGTCGCTCTGTGTTGTTCATGTACAGCTCCAATGTTGAAGAAATTTTATTTCCATCTTCATCAGAAGTTGCTGTCATAATATCATCAAAAGCACCTTCATACCATTGGCTATCGTCATATACACCCAGCTTCAAGGATTCCAGTTCGGCACAATTCTTGAAAGCTTCGTTGTCAAAAAGGTGTGCAGAAGTTAAGTCCAAGCTTTTCAATTTATAGCAATTCACGAAAGCTTCTCTGCCGAAGCCAAGAGCGTTGCCAACATTGACCTTCGTCAGGTTTTCACAATAAGAGAAGTTTCCGTCACTATAATACAGCTCACCATTTCCGACTACTTCAAAAGTGTTCAGCAATCTATCTTCACGTTCAAAGTTGTCAGGGAGAACATAAGCGTCCTTATTGTTGGTGTAAATTGTCATCGAATACGGCTTGACGTTTCCTTCACTTTTTTGTCTTCGCCCAAACGCATATTCTCCTATTTCCAGCTTATCGTTCAGGGCAATTTGAATATCGTTTGCACTTGTACAACCAAGAAAAGCAGCATCGCCAATGTACCGCAGATTTTTGTTCTTCAACTGAATCTCTGACAGCTGTGTACAGCCTTCAAACGCATCATCAGCAACAACAACGACATGAGAGAAATCAAAATTTCTCAGCATAGTGTTGTTCCGAAACGCCATGTTTCCGATGCCAACTTCTCCGTCACCTTCAAAGCGTACTTCACGGATTCTGTTGCTGTCATAAAATCCGCTAGAAATTGTCATCATGTTGCTCTTATCCATATTGAGCTGGAAGGTCAAAGTGAACGCCGTTCCAAAAGCTTTGCTCTCACCAAAAATATGCTGACCTATGCCGTTAAGCTGTGCTGCTTCACAGTTTTTATCAGTAATACTGATTGTGACTTCTTCCAGAGAAGAACAGCCACTGAACGCTTCGTTGCCAACACGCCCCAGTTTCGTATTTGTCAGATTTACAGTCGTCAGCTTTTCACAGCCCATAAATGCGTAGTCTAACATATCTACGATTTTCTCAAAAGCCACTGCTTTCAAGCGAGAACAGCCATGAAATGCGTCCTTGTAGAGTACCATTTCTTCATTTTCAAAGTCTACAGACTTCAAATTGGTGCAGTTTGCAAATGCGGCTTCGCCAATAAATTTCACATCTTCTGCCAGCGTCAGACTGACGTTTTCCAGTTCACGGAATGCTTCTGTAGTGCCAGTCACAGTATAATTACCGTCACCATTATCTTCAAACGTAAAGTAATCTGTCTGACTGGTATCACACTGTACCTCTACAGGAACATTTGTAGTGGCTTCTACAAGCACAGGTGCTGTATCAGATACAATAGTGTCGCTGTCTGTTACAACAACATCACTTGCAGGAAGGTCTACCGCCCACGCAGTCATCGGCAGTGCCTGTACACACATGACACCAGCCAACAGTAAACCTGCTGCCGTTCGTTTTAATTTCTTCATGCTTCCTTGTCCTTTCAAATATCTATCTGATTTGTTTTTTATAAAAGCTGGAGAATGGTGCATCATTTCCAGCGTTTTACCTCAGCTGATTTGTCAGTAAATATGCTGACTTTTTTACTGCTTGTTTTTGATGTCAATGCGAACATTCACATCTGCCTTTGGTTTGTAGACAATTACGCCGTCCTTCTCCAAGCATTCAGCTTCGCCAGCTTTTACAGCTTCGATTGCCTTCATAAGCCAAACCATGTCAATCATACTCCACACTTCCTTTCCAAATAGATTGATTGAATTTCTATGCCTTTTTCCAGCCTCGGCAGCAGGACGTTCTTCACTTCCTGCACAGCCTCTCTTGCCAGCTTTTCAGCCTCTTCCTTTCGTGAGAGCGTGTCCGTATATTTCCCTAACTTGCTGATAGGGAACGGAATGAGTTCTCCGTTTATCAACTGTACATTGATAAAGAAAATGTACTGAATCGCCACGCTGTCGAAAATCATGCCTTCCTGAATCTGTTCCTCAAAAGAAAGTGTTTCTCTCCAAGGAAACGATTTTACAAGGCGATATATGCCATATTTCCAATACGATTTCGGGCTGTACGGTTCAAACATGAAAATGCCTTCGCTTTTCAGCCGATGCAATTCTGCCCGAACTTTCTTCGGATTCAGACTGCTTCGAGCAGATGCGATTTTCTTGACGGTTTTGTCATCTGCATCGTCTATCAGATAAATCGTGCCGTCTTCATTTCTGGAACAATTCCGGAAAATTTCTGCTGTTACCTGAAAGCAAAACTTGCCGTCACAGCTGTCGTGCATGGCTTCTGTAATATCCAGATAACCGCCGCCCTTCATGGCAACATACTTTCCTTCAAACCAGTTTGATGATTTCTTTTTCATGCTTAACCTCTTATTTGTGTGCTTGTAGGATTTGCGAATGATTGGAGCAGTCAGACAATGTAACGTCCTTTGGAATTTTCATGATATAAGATATATAGCAAATCAATTGAACAATATGATAACTCTTTGCGAACAGCAAAAACCCCTTGTAAGTTATCATTTTGCCGTTGATTATTCGCTCGTCCGCAGGAAATGCCACGTTTTATTTTGCGGAATGCAGCTTATGCTTGTCCGAAAAATTCATGAGCCATTCATGAGCCATTTTTTCCGCTTCATCAAACGTGTTGCCTGTTACTTTAAGGAAAATTGCTCGCTTGTGAAGCAGTGTACTCAGCAGAACATTATCTCTGTCTGCATCGTTGCTGACAGTATACCACTGTCCGGATTTACCGAAATACACAATGTATTCTCGCTTTTCCACTCCGTTATCAGAAGTTGTTGCCACAGAAAGAATGTCGTTCTCAAAGATTGGATTGTCGCTCCGGTCTTGAAATCCGGTATACTGGCTCACGGTTTCTCCGCAAACCACATAATCGGTGTCGTCCTTGCCACGAATGAAGTGCTGTACAGACTTTCCGGTTAAAAAGTTCTCCTTGTAATAGTAGCCTTCTACCCATTTTCTGTTGCTTTCTCGCTTTGCCTTAAATAAAATCTCTCTCATGACAGGTCAGCTCCTTTGGTTTCTTATTGCCTTTACCTTACATATACTATTTTATCATATCTGCTGTAAGATATATTGTGCTTTGTCTGTCTGAATCGTAAACCTTTTGTAAATATCGAAATTTACTTGGTTTTCCGTTTGGTACAACGCCTTTCAAATCCGTATTGGCAATATGTACAAGTGAACTGCAAGAACAACTCTCGCAGCAGTGAAGCCGGAGTATCTGCAAAACCTTTTTCACGGCTCATTTTGTAAAGCGTTCTGGACAGTTCAAACAAATCGCAAGAAGCTTCTGTATCTCCCAGAATCTTTTTTGCCCAAGAAATTTTATTTCCGTCATGTCCTCTGAATGGTTCACACCATTTCAAATAAAACTCTCTGTCATCAATATTCTTTGTGGCGTGTTTATAAATGCTCACCATTCTATTGTATGCCTCGAAGCATAGCTGACTTACCAGAGCGTTCCAGTTATTGTAACTGATAGTTTCTGTGCATTGACGCATCAGCTTATAGATGAAATCGTCCTTCGGGTTCTGAGCTGGAGCAGACTGTTCCTGATTCTTCTGATAAGAGCAGGAATCATCGCTGGCATTCTCAAATGCCATGACCAGTTTCAGGTCATTGCCGTCTTTCCGGTAAAATCCTGTACTGATGCCCTCACAGTCCAGATAAAGCAGCAGTTCGCACTCAATGCCCTTGCCGTTCAGAGATTTTCTCTGATACCACTTGCCACTCTCCAGCTTTACCTTGCTTGTTACTCTACAAATCATACTGTACCTCTTCTTTCTGCTTGTTTTGCTTCGTGATAACTTATCGTCAGATTATTCCAACTGTCCACTATGGGGCAGCCTTTTGGACAACTTCCAATTGTAGTTTCTGTCATCACCGGAGAGATGCACTCTGGATTCCGGCAGAACAACCAATCGTCATATTCACAAGGCTCATCATCAAAATTTATGCCTTTGCAGGCTGCTTCAAGCATTGAGCATCACCTCAGAGATTTTTTCCATATTATCATATGCGTTGTCAACAACCTCATAACGAACTGCCAGTGTCAGCTTAAACAAGTCGTACACTTCCAGCTTTGAATTTAAGCTGACAGCAACCCGACTTCCAGTAGGCTCGCAGAAATACACAAGGAAGTCGGTGAAATCTTCTGGCTTTTCCGAGTGCCACACACGAAGAATATCGCTTTCAAAGATTCTCCTGACGCTTGTGTCATAAAATCCGGTAAATTCGCATACCGTCACCGGATTGACGAGGTAATACAAGCCTGTATCACCTTGCTGGATATAACAGTTGCTCTCACCGTCTTTGAAGAAATACCCTTCTACCCACTGTGCATTGTTTGTTTGCTTTGCTTTGAACAAAATTTCTCTCATAGTTACTCCTTTTGGTCAACGAATAAACATTGTGGGCTGGTTTTTCTTTTAAGTCGCACCAGTGGACGACATACTATGTCAATGATTCGTACTTCGGTATCTTTATCAAATCTCTGTAACTGTTCAATAAGTTCTTTTACTTGTATTTTATAGCACCCTCGTGTTCCAAGCCTCTGTTACTTGTAATTCACAAAGTTCACGCTCGTTGTACTGATTATTGTCCAAATTGATTCCAACAACTGGACTTCTCGCATGACATTTCATACATCTTACTGTAACAGAACAATGTTTTTTACCGTAATTAAAAGTACGCTTACTTTCAATCTTTAGTTTTGTGCTACCACAGAACGGACAAGGTTTTAATTTATTTTCACTCATTATTTCACCTCGCAGTTTCTTTGCTATTTCCCTTAGACATTGCACCATACTATTCTTCAACTATTTCTTTTTCATCATCTTTGGCAACAATTTTATATTTAACTCTCCGCACATCTATTGATTCGGAATTGCCAATGTAAAAAGAATCAAAGACAGTTAAGTCAATCACAATTCTTTCACCAACATAGTTTTCGTCCACGCACATATAAATATGGTCTGTGAAACGATGCTCTCTATCACCATATCTGAATGTAAACATCTCTCCGTCTTTGAGTTCTGAAAATGAAATGTACGCCGAAGGTGGAAAATTCTTATGTTCGCTCATCGTGTTACACCTCTGTATCAAGGACAAATTAGTTGTCGAAGACGTGTTCTTCGCAGTAATCACGCCATTCCTTCTTCATGTCAGCGATAGCTTGTTTGTAGTCTTCTCCGTTCAGGATTCGCTCCAACGCCTTCTTTCCGGCAGCAGCTCTCGCATTATTGCTGGAAGAATAAGCGTAGCTCTCAGCTTTCATGTAAGCATTTGCTCTTGGGTACTTCCGCACCAGTTCTTCCAGACTTGCTTCCGGCTTCTTCGGTGCTTTTCCCTCTGCATCATCTTCGATGAAACGGCGGTAAGCAATATAGTATTCCTTCCATGCAATCGAGGCATCTTCCAGCTCCTGCAATCCTTCGATTGCATTCATTTTTTTAAGACGCTCCAGATGCTTTTGTTCTTCGATTGCCTTCTGTTCTTCAATGTAGGCAATGATTTCATCTCTATGTTCTTTGATGTATGCCTTGTCATCTTCGTGTTTCAGGATTTCTCTCCTTACGCAAAGGTTTTTGTTCGGGTTTGCTCTGATAGTGTACTTCTCCACAATTTCCGGAATAGTCATATAAGCTCCTTATCAGTTTTGGATTCCAGTTCTTTCATCAACAGCAAGATAAGAGCGTTGATTTCATCGGCAGTTAGCCAGTATATTTCACCGCTATATCCACCCTTTTTCAGCACCTTATCAGCCAGCGTGTCTATGTGTGCTTGCAGAAAGTATTCCCTCAATGAAAAGCGGTTGTCCCACGCTTTCTGCACAATCTTTTGCATTTGCTGATTGTGTTCTGCCATGAAACATATCTGCATTTTTCGTTGCATCATCTTTACACCTCTTTCTCACATTTTCTATTATACAGTATCTACTGTAAGATATATTGCAGTTTGTTTTGCTAACCTGTAAACCTTTTGTAAAGGCTGAAAAACACAAAAATCAGCCTATACCGCAGTACAGACTGACTTCTGTTTTACGCTTCCTTGATTCCATTCTTGATTTTGACAAGCATCGAAAGGCGAGCAAGGAAATCTTCATTGTTTGGCACTACAAGGAAACGGCACAAGAAATTTGACAGTTTCAAAGTATGCAGTGTGTTCGTTTTATCATCAACAAAAATGCAGTTCTTCGGCTCTTCATGTACCATTTCCCGTAACAACTTGTGAGACAGTTCTTCCGGAACTGCACTGCTGCCACCAGCAGAGAACAGAAAGATAATCTCTGCCATGAGTTTTGCTGCCTGCATTGTTATCGCCACAGAGCTGGTTTCCTTCATACCGTAGTTGAATCTTGCAACGCAGATAGCTTCGGGATTGCCTGTCAGAGAGATGTACACGCTTGCACTGTGTGCTTCCTGCTTGGCATATGTCTCAGCGATTGAATTGCCGTTGATGTACCGGACAACTTTATTGCTTTCTGCAACGATACGATTCACATTAGTCATTGTTTTTCCCCTTTCTTCGCTCGTAAAGCTCTGCCTTATACACGATTTCCTCAGCCGTATAATTGTCAAATACGGAGTGAATATCGCCGTCTTCTCCGGTGTCGAATGCGTCAGCAAATCTGCTGTCAAAGCAGCCGTCTTTCAGCCACTGCACCAGTTCGATACTGGTCATTGGAGTATTCTTCACTTTTTGTCCCTCTTTTCTCGTTTGTCTGCCAAAATCAGCTCCACAATCAAATTCGCAAAGAACACGAATACAATGATGCCGATTACCAGCAGAACAGCTCCGGCTTTACTCATCAGGTACACTTCCTTTTTATTGCGGACAATATACCAGTTTGTTTTCTTTTTTATTCCAGTACCAGTTTTCGCATTCTGCCGGAAAGCCTTTCTCATAGTGTGCATAAGCATACTGCTCTATGGCAGTATGGATTGCTCTGTCAGGAACAGCGTTCAGAACAGCCATGCGATAACTCTGGGTATTATCCCACACAAAGATTGTCACCTTTTTTATTTCTGCTTTTTGATACGTTACATTTGCTCCTGCAACTTCAAAGTGCCACCGCTTGCAGTCACGGCAGATAGTCAGTTCATTGGTTTCTTTCACATAATAGTGATATTCTTTCGGTAAACTCGCAAAAGCGAGCTGAAAGCGTTTCTTTTTCACTATCTGATTTTTCATGCCAAGTCCTTTTCTTCTGGAGAACTTGCATTGAACTCTGCTACTCGCAGGAGCTTCTTTGCAATTTCATAGTCCTGCTCCCAGACGCTCTTCTGAATCGGCTGCACGTCCATAACACCAAGCAAAGCCAGTAATTTCTTCCAGAGGTCTGCTTCTGCGACAGGTCTGCCTTGTTCCGTTTCCCAGCCATTGTTCTGCCACTGCTGATACCGTTTCTGAATCAACACATTTCTGACATATCCGCAATTGATGTACAAAGAGACCTTTGAACCGGATTCGACTGATTCAGAAAGTGTACGGTTCAGAGCTGCCAGTGTTGCTGTCCGCAGCATTTCTGCCTGATTACCGTCTTCCTTTCCGAATGTAAACGTAGTTATCATTCCGCAACAACCAATTGCTCTGTCCAGCAGATACACGCTGGAGCAGGCTTTTGAAGATGCACAGTTCCAGACGCTTTCTACATAGATGTCATAGTGTCTCTGTGTCATGCAATTGCACACTCCTTTTCCAGCTCCTGAGCAGGCTTCTTTGCCAAAATCTCATCGCAGGAACGCTCACGCTGATACTTCTTGTCCAGTTCTTCCAGCTTGGCAGCAAGCTGTTCCTTTGTGAAATTCATGAAATAATGTTCTTTCGTCATTTGCTATCTTCTCCTTTTAACAACATAATAAAAGCCCTCTGTTTCATCAGAAGGCTGTTGGTGTCCCCAATCGGGCTTTCACCGATACGCTTGCGGTGCATTCACCAAACCGCTTGTTCTACTTAAACTACAGGGACGCAGTAAGGAAACGCTATGGCGAACGCTTCCTCGTTATGAATTGACTGTTGCAAAGCAAACGGAGATACTTTGCAAATGGTGTCTGAGGCAGGATTTGCACCAGCATCATTCGCATTGAAAATAATTTCAACTGCAATGATTTACTCGAACTCAGGCATTGAGGGAGAGACAAAATCAAGGAGATAAAGAAAAACTCTCCCTCGTGATAAGGTATATGGTTTGTTATGACGCTGTTGGTGTCTGAGGCAGGACTTGCACCCACATTCTGTATCGTTTATCACTACATAGCTTCTCTCTGGTGTTGCAAATGGCTTTTGCTCCAGCTACAGTGTTTTACTTAAACTACTCAGACACAAGACGGAGAAATGGATAAACTCCGTCTTGCAAATTTATAATAAGGAGATGATACGCACCACAAAGTCAAATGGGTAAAACATTGTGATACGCTGAGGATTGTTGTGCCAAATCGCAGGAGCGACCTGCTTTTCGGCATATGACAGGCTTTCACTGTCTTGCTGTGATTTCCACACATAAAAATAAGGAGTAAGCCCCATGGTGGGGTTGAAGAAAAATAATATAGGGGTAATGGGAAAAAATAAAAATGTTTCAGTACGCAGTTTTCACCGCAATACCATTGGGAAAAATAGAGGAATGTGTAAGGTAGCGTTCCTTACATTGTCTATTATAGCACAATGGTGTACGAATGTCAAGTGTTTATGCGGTTTTACTCTGTAAATTATCCGTTACAAAAACTGTTGAATCTTGTGGATAACATACAAATACGCATTATTCCCCATTCAATTTCAGCTCTTTGCGAATCACGCCAGTGATGGTCGTGTGCTGGGCTTTTGCCATTTCGCACAGTTTCGCATACTCTTCGTTTGTGAACAGCAGGGACAGTCTTTTTCTGGAAGCAATATACTTCTTCTGTGCCTTTTTCGCTGCTATTGTCTTCGGCATCTGATGATACTCCTTTCGCATAGATTTATCACCTTTTATCTGATTTATTCTGGTAAGCGGATAATGTTGTGATATACCATTGTGTGCTTGTTGTCACTCATAACTATATCATCATGATAATGTCCGCAGAACCATTGCTGATAGGAAAGCTTTTGTTCGATTTTCTGAAAGAAGTCTGACAGCTGGTTTGTTTTATATTGCCAGCCAAATTCCGCATATAAGAAAAACAGCTGTTTCAGAACGTCATTGCAAATCGTGTGTGTCAAAACGTAGTCCACGTTCCAGTTTGCCTGCTCCAGCGTCTGTATCGCATGAGCCATTTCTTCATCTGACGGCATTTCCTCTTTCCACCAAGAAAGTCCTTCTTTGCGGAACACCTTGTCTGTGCTTTCTGCACCGCCCATTGCAAAGAAAGTCTTTCCTTGCAAATTGAAGATTTCTCCACGACAAAGATGAATGACATGAGGCGTGATTTTCTGCACCACACCGCTATTCCACTGCTCTTTCGGATATTTCCGGAGCAGGTCGAAATTCTCGTGGTTTCCATCTATCCAAAGCGTTGTCCACGGCTTATTCTCCAGCCACTCCAACCAATACCTGTCACAAGCATCATCGTTCCACACAACGCCGAAATCTCCGCAGATAATGACATAATCATCTCGTGTTAAGCCTTTTTGTTCCGGAAAACCGATTGTGTTCAGCTTGTGAATGTCGTGTTCTCCATGCGTATCGCCAGTTACAAAAATCATAAGTCACACCTCTCTTATCTTACCATGTGCAAAAGCCATTGCACTTGTCTTTCTTTGGACAATACAGACACTTATGCTTTTTCTGTGTCTGTGTCACTTCTTCCCAAGTCGGGAAAGTATAGTCCTGTATCTTTTCAAAGCTATGTATATCTCGGATAGAAAAATCGTAAGAGCCGTTTTTTCTCCGATAGAGATACGGCTCGCCTTTGATGCGGAACTTATCTCCTTTTTTCATGGAAAATTGCATCAGGTCAAGCATCTTGCAGCCTCGGAATATCCACAGGTGATGTTCTCGCCCTACAAAAGGCTGTCCGTCTTTTTGTACGCCCTCTACCCGAATGTATCGGAACAAATACCCAGAGCCTTGCTTGCGGTCGAACATACCGTATATGGTAGCCCCAAGCCCAACGAAAGCTTCTTCCAGATATTTGCGACTGTAGCCTTGCTTGTAGTTCTTTTTCATAATACAGCGTCCTTATTCTTTGTTCCAAGCGTCTTCAAATTCGCCTTTATGAATCCAATGCACACCTGTTACATAGTTTTCTCTGTCCATACAGCATCTGTTGTATGAGCAGTCTGCACAAGGCGAATATTTTGAATCCGGTGTTGTCGCATGGCAAAGGTCTTTCATCAGCTTTTCAATTTCATCGACAGCTGTTTTCAGCATACCTTGCATCTTCTTCATATCGTCTATTGCTTGAATCGCACTACGCAGGGTTTCCTCATCAGCATCAGTTACATAGCAAACAGCACAATCGGTAGCTGTGGCTTCTTCAAGAATATCCTGCAATGCCTTTCGTGTATCAGTTAGTGTCATGACAGACCAACTCCTTCACCAGTTTCTTTTCTTCCTTTGAAAAAACCGTTAAAGCGAAAATGCTCACAGCAAATAATAACAATGCCGAAGCAATCGCCATATGCCAAACGCTTTTTTCGCCGTCTTCAATCAGCTTCTTCTGAATTGCTGTTGTATCATAATTTTCGTCACTGGTCAAAATCGTTCTTTCACCGTCCGGAGTTTTATCCAACTGACATTGAATCAGAATCGCCTGTTCCGGCTTTTTGGAAAACATCTCTTTTGATACATCAGCCGTTACCGTTTCATCACGGCTTACTTGTACTTCTGCCTGATAGGTGGTTGTGTTTTTTGTTATCCTCTCTACATAGCTGATTCCGGAATCAATATTCGTTCTGGTTTCAGTCACAGTCGTATCGAAAAGTTTATTCATTAAAAGAGGAAACAAGAATGCAATAATAGCTATATTTACCGCAGTCATAATTATCTTAGTGATTATCTTAGTACCCATACTTGTCTTCCTTTCTTAGCAGTTCACCAAATTTTCGTTGATGAACTTCGTGATTTCCGTGTTATCCTGCATACAGGACAAACGCAGTCCAACTGTCGGATTGTTGCGACACTCGCAACTTTTTCCGGCTTTCAAATAGAACCACCAAATTCGTTCTGTTGCTCCCACAGCGTCCTTATAATCATCAACGCTGCAACAGCTGAGTTCATTCATCTGGAGCAGATTGACAGCTCTGTGAAGCACTTCTGTGCCGTTCACCGTTTCTCTCTTGAAAAGGCATCGGTGCAAAACGGTTCTTTTGGACGCTTTGCTGACTACCAGCACCGCATCTTTCCATTCGCCGTTGCTCTTATAAGAGCCTTCATAAACGGCATATGGTGCAGTTTGGGGAATCAATCCGTTTCCCCACAAGACCTCTTTGACCTCATCAGCGTATTTCAGCTGATTCAGCTGAACCTTTCTCTCCAGACGAATCCAGTAATAATTATCAGCCACGTTTCTTCACCTCTGTTTCCACTTCGCACTGTACTTGAAAGCGTACATCATCATTCTTCGGAACTGTCATATCAATACCGCCTTTCAGGAAATGGCGAACGACTGCTGCCGTACTTTTTCAGGGAGTGTGTATGCAAAAGCTTTTGCATAGCCGTCAAACAACTGTATAATTGCAATTGTTTCGCCACATCGGAAGCGAGGGACTTCCTGCTCTCTCCGTCTCCGTGCTGTCAGCATGATTGCTCCTGCTTCGAGGGACAGCTTGCCGTTTTCGCTCATCAGCTCAAATGGAAAGCCATCAATTTTGCACTTCATGCCTACATGAAAATCATACTTTTCGTAGTCCTTGACAGGTGTAGCCATGTCAATCATCAGCTGTGGCATCTGAATAGCTTCCAAAATATTGATTTCTTTCATGTTTCCTCGCTCCTTTATGCAGTAAACCGACTGTTAATTGTCGTATACTCTCTTATTCCATGCTTCATAAGCGTCCTCTTTTGAAGGATATTGTCTTCTGGGCTGGCTCAACCCACATTGAGTACAATAAATCCCGTACCAATGTTTATCCAGCTCTGCACCGCCATAGCTCCCCAGAGTATTGTATTTTCCTTGCTTTAATCTCGCTTTACCACCGCAGCAAGGACAGGGCTTAATGACACTTTTGCTCATGCTAACGCCCCCCTTATGTCACGTTCCAGAATTTCGATTCATCATCATTTTCTTCACTGTATTTTTCATCTATATCATCAATGTTATAGATTTCAACTTTACCCCAAATCATCGTTGTGCAGTCATTCTCGTCAATGATAGCTTCGATGTTGATTTTCTTAAACTTTCCCTCTTCGCCTTCTTCACTGATGCAATAGTGGCTTCCGTCCTTGTACTGCACCCACAGCAAGTCATCTGTTCGCTGTCCGATTTTATTTGCGTATCTGATACCGTCAATGATGTCGGCAACGTCATGCAGAGCTTCTTTTCTGCTTTCCCATATCTCAAAAACCTGTCCACTTTTTGTTTCAAGCACTTTCATTTTAATCTCCTTGACTTTCTCTGACAGATTAACCACTGTCGGTCGGCTTACTTTTCTATTCTGTATTCAAACCCTTGTTTCTTGTATTTCAAAAACAAGCTGTTAGCTTCGTCCTTTTTTACTTCGTATGTATTCTGAACATACTCAACAAACTTTCCTTCTTCCATTGCCGGATAGCAAAGTGAATGCTTTATTTTTATAGCAAACGGATTTTCTTCCATTGTTATTCTTGTGTAGCCGTCTTTGGTCTTAAAATTTCTCTTCATTTCAACGAACGTCATAACCTTACCTCAAAACCTTCTCCGCAGGATTGCTGCTGTCTTTGTGCTTTCTGTAATTATATTATATCATATCTTACAGTAGATATATTGTGCTTTACTTTTCGCAATCGTAAACCTTTTGTAAACATGAAAAAGTGGAGCAATCGCACCGGACTGTTCCACTCTTTTTTGCTTTATGTGCTTTTATCCTACGCATGATACTGTTGCAAGGCAGCATGAATCGTGCGTATTATCCGAAAAGCTTTTTACCGATTCTCAAAGTGCTTGGTCAGAAGCTCTGATACCAGATTGTCCCACTCTTCTTCGGAGTAGTTCACGCTGTACTTTTCTGCAAAGCCACTGTAAAGCTTGTTCTTGACTGGTTTTTTCGGTTGCTCCAGAACCGGAAGAAAATCCTCGTAACTTGTCACTTCCTGCTCCTGTGTGATGCGTTCCATTGCCTTTGCCATAGTACGATTTACTTTCTTTCCAGTCTGCTGAACAAATTCGTATACAGCGTCCTGCTCGTCCGCAGAGAACCCACAGAAGATTTCTGCGGTATCTGTATGAAGCTTGTCTTCGTCAATCATCTTTTTCAGGTCATCGGTCAAGTCCAGAATCTTGATGTAGCGATACAGTGACTTCTTGGAAATTGCAAACTTGTCTGCAATCTCCTGTGCTGTCATGTCAATATCGTTCCGCATTTCCATGTATCGTGCATAGATTTCTGCATACTCTGTCGGCAGCAGTCTGGAACGCTGGATATTGCACTCTGTAACGTATTTGATTGCCTCATCATCTGAAATTTTTCTCACAACGCATGGTACTGTCAGCATTTCCAGCTCCTTGGCAGCGATGTATCTGTGATGTCCGGAGATAATCTGATACTCTGCTCCGACCTTGCGAACGATAAGCGGTGTTACAATGCCGATGTCAGAGGCAGACAGCTTGATTTGAGATACCTTTTCCTCAGAGATTTTGAAAGGCTGTGTTCGCCCTCTCTGGTCTGCAAACGGTACAATATGATTCAGTTCGATGTACTGCACCGTTTCTTTGTCTTTGCCCCATACGTTGGCATATGCCTGCTCCAGAGCTTCCGGAACAGGCGTTTCAATCTCCTGTTCCTTTCTTGCCTGCTTCATTGCATTCAAATTGATTTTACCCATGTTTCGTCTCTCCTTTTCTCTGTGCTTACTCTTCGATGCGATTCAGAATCTCTTCTGATACTCTGGTGAAAGCAATGCCCATACTGCTGTTCTTGTCATCGACACAGCACTTCTGATTCAGAACTGCCGTTTCGCTCTGAGCAGGGCAGAACGGAATCACCGTGTCAAAGGTCAGCTTTTCATATTCTTCACGCACACTGTCCACGATAGAAGAACTTACATTGGTACGGTTGAACTTGTTCAGCAGGATTCCCAGCACACGCAGATTCTTGTTGGTGCTGTTGTTGATAGATGTCACCTTGTTCAGCATCTTTTCCAGTCCGTCAAAGCTAAACACGCCGCATTCTACCGGAATCACGATATAATCGCTGGCGTTCATTGCATTGGAAACGAGCAGGTCAAGCAGTGTTCGGCAGTCAAACAGAATGTAGTCATACTGAGCGTACACATCATTCTGCACAGCACGTTTCAGCACATAGTTGCTGTCGCTGTCATTCGCCATGAAAGTAGTGATGCCTGTCAGCATCGGGGAAGACGGTACATAGTCAACGCCACTCTCACTGTGACGAACAGTGTCTGCATAATCCGTTTCCATGCCTGCGGACAGATTGTAGATTACTTCGGAAATAGTGTACTTACCGTCCTTGATATAGCCCAAAGCACGGCTCGCATTGCCTTGCTGGTCAAGGTCGATTACCAGAACCTTTTTACCTTTCTTTGCAAGTCCTCTTGCAATGTTCAGAGTTGCAGTTGTCTTACCTGCTCCACCTTTTTCAGAGCATACAGAAATAATTTTTGCCATAGTTTTTCTCTCCTTTTGATAGTGTGTCAATTTGACACATTTGCATTTATTCTGTTGGTTATTCGTTATATTTGAGCGTAAAAAATCACGCTACAGTCAATAAAGGGCGGCTCTCAATGGGCGATGCCAGATAGTAGTCTGACTTTGCCATCACTTCATTGTACGCCTTTTCGCCTTGGAAGCTGTCAATAACCGCCTTCTCTTCTACGGTCATGTCCTTGTAGGACTTCTTGCCGTAGGACGGTGGCAACCAACCACGGTTCTGTGCAGCATAGATGTTGAATCGGTCAATCAGCTCCGTACAGGTGAATGTGATATGCACCGTCCCTTTCTTGTAGAATGTCACCTGAAAGAATTTGCAGGCAATATTTTTTGTAATGCCCTGTTCAAAGCTCTTTCTCAGCTCATTTTCCAAATTGACTTCCGCAGTCATATCGCCATCGAAGAAGTTCAGGATTCTTTCAATATCTGTCAGAGTGTTGTATGCTTCGTAAGTACGAGGTTTTCCACTCCAGCTGTCAAAGATGCCATAGCAAGGAAGAATGACTTTTTTTCCGATTTTCCATGCTTTGTTTGTTTTCCAGCCGTCATACAGATGGCGGTTCTTCTGGCATTCCGGATAATATGCGTGTTCCTCAGTCAGACGGTCATACATCTGTCCGATTTCTTCTTCAATGCCCACCTTGATTTTTGTGTTCATTTCCGCAAGCAAAGTGCGAATATTGAACTCTGAAAAATCGTAATTCGCATAGCTGGAAGTCTGTTCTCTGTACTGCTGTTGCAGTGTGCTTGTCAGCTTGCCGACAAACTTCTTGTTGGAAAGCAAAGCCTTCCAGTATTTCAGGCGAACGCTTTTGACGTATTTGTTTACCGTCAAATCGTGGTCTCTTTCGTCTTTCAGCTGAATCAAAGGCTTACTGTATTTCAGTTCGCTTTCATCAAAAGAACTCTCCAGATACGGTTTCATTCCTTTGTACAGGTGAATCAGCTCCAGACCAGATTTCATTTCAACCTTGTATCTGTTGACAATTGCCTGAATGAAGTCGGCAACTTCAATTTCTTTGCTCTCGTCCGGAACAAATTCTTCATAATGCTCCGTCTGAGCCATGCGGTCAAAAATATCCTGCTCTGTTTCTTTTTCGGGAACAGCCACCTTGATAAGGGCTACCTCAACAGCTGTTTTCTTTTCTGCATTGGTAAACTCCTGCTCCAGATACTCAATGGACGCATCGTATTCATTCAACAGGCGAACCAGTTCTTTTCTGGTTGCTGTATACGGATTCCGGACTGTTTCTGCATTGAGCAGGCAGATAACAGAACCACCATGCGTTCTTTGCATCTCCAGAGCTTTCAAAAGGTGTTTATCACCATTGGAGAACGGTGGGTTCATCACGATAAGATTGTACTGCTTGAACGGCTCATAAGTGAGGAAATCATCTCCCACAATGTGAATCCCATCGGCAAAGAATGTCTTCTTTTCTTTTTCAATGGCATTCAGCTGTGCTTCAAGCTCTTCCGGAATCGCAGTATATCCAGTATCTCTGTTATACTGTTTCCACTTCCCAAAGCGATTTTCTGCATTAGGGCAACCGCTGTTCTTGATAGTCTCACCCTGCTGACGGTTCAGGCTGTCTTTTCTTTCCTCGGAGAAATTATACCGAAGCACCTGTCGCAGACTGGCATCTGCTTCGATGCAATCAATGTCCATGTCATGTCTGACACTCTCGGTTGCCAAAGCAATTCCCCGAAGAATATCACCCTTTCCGGCAGATGGTTCAAGGACAGTCTGTACCATGTCCCAGTCAATTCCTGCCAGCATACGTTTTACAAGTGTAGCAGGTGTTGGATAAAATTCATCGTTGTCTATGGTCTGAATCAATCTCATGGCAATATCTCCTTATTTCTTGTTTGTGTATTCGTGTACCAGCTTCTCAATTGCAGTGTAAAGTGTTTTCAGGTCATCATCAGTCATTCCGACTGTTTCAATGCCGTCATCGGTGTATTTGTTCTTGCATACCATAACGTGTCCAACCAACGGCTGACCATGTTCCATGAAACCGTACAGCAAAGATGCAATTCCATTTACCTTGCCACCGTTGAAGATGCCCTCATCATCACACACCAGACAGAAGTCTTCCAGCTTCAATTCTACCAAACCGTGTGCTTCGACAATATCAATCGTGTCGCAGTCCAAATTCTGATAGTAGAAGTCCAGTCCTGCTTCCTTGTCGAACGGCATTTCTACGCCAACCGTTCCGTTTTCTGTCGCTTTCAAAACCAATACCTTATCCATATTCAAACCTCACTTTATGTGTTTGTCATCTGTACCTTACATATATTATTATAGCACAGTAGTGTACAAATGTCAAGCATATACAGCAATTTAATCTGCAAAATATCCGTTATGTAAGTACCGGATTTTTTGTGCAGAATAACAAAAGCACCGCAGTCATTGATTGATAACCACAGTGCCTCTTGTTTTACTATTTTTCTATATCATCGTTTTCGATTGCATTGCCTTTTGTTTCTATGAAATGTTCTTTCGCCACGGCTAAAACTGGCATTAGATATTGTTCCAATTTCATTTCCATAGTCTCAAGATAAAAATGTCCTCTTTCTTTAGAACACACAGCAATACCATTTTGCTTTTCAGGAATACCTTGAACGAAGTCAAAAATTTCTCCCATTTTTTCATCAATGACAGGAATTATTTTTGCAGCCACCTCATAAAATGTTTCGTCTTTAATTTGAATGATGTCTTTTCCGTGTATTTGATGTCCATTGTTTCGATAAATAGATACCGAACTAGCGACACTTTGTTGCAACTTGAAATCATCATTTAAGCATTCTATAATTTTGCAATCTGGAGTTTTATTTGAAAATGAAGCACCGTTATCAAATACTGGAGCAAGGCGATATTCCCCATTTTCATATAAAACGCCCCAATTCCCGTTGTTTCTGTCATTGTTGTTAATCAGCATATCGACAATGAATTGTTCCCAGAAGCGTGTTTGAATATCCGGAATTTCTTTCAGAATAGGATTGTATTTCAAATGCACCATCATATCTTCTAAATCAATGCAGTGAGAAGAAGAAGTAGAAGAAAAAGTCTCTTCTAATTTTTCAGACAGCTCTTTGTTATATATATTTTTCAAAGTCCTTATTTCTCGAAGAGAACCTTCGCTTTTGCAAAAGTCTTTGCAGGCAACAACCAGCTTGTCGTTTCTGATTCCCAAAACCGTGTCATGCGTTTCAATGCCGAGAATTTGATAGATGTTGCTTCCTATATACTCAGAAAGGGGTGCAGTTGTATATGAATCCAACGTCCCCCTCATACCCTTAGTGCTTTTAGGATACTTCACAATCCAATATTCTCCGTTTATAGTGATTCCTTCTTTGTCTCCTGCTTTTCCACCATACGTTCCATTTCTTTCGTTTGGTATATATGGATTTAAGTCCTGAATTACTGTTTTTTTCATAAAATCAATCCTTTCATATTCAATCAGTTTGTGGATAATATTTACTGCAAAGCAAATCCCATTCCTTAAAAGAAATTACATCTGGTACAAGCAGTTTCGATTGAATTTCTATGTTATCACAAATCTCATAAAATGCCATATCCATATCGTTTTTTTCGGCTTCTTCTGCCTCAACGATGAGTTCTTTTACTGAATCACTCAATTTATCATAAAATGTGGAAATGTCGATTTCTTTATCAATCCAATTGTTTTCTTTTTTCATAGTTTCAACCTCCGCAAGCTTTGTTTGAGTACAAAAGTTCTTACATTATTATATCATAGCATGTTGATTTTTGAAAGTAATTCAAGAGCCGACTTCAATGATACCCTGTTCAAACATTGCCTTGAACATTGCTTCAAATATCACAACTGGAATGGAATTGCCTGCCTGATGATATAGGGTTCTGTTCATCTTCTCACGCTCAACCTGACAGGTTGATTCTGCTGCATAGAAATCGTCATCTGAATAGCCCTGTAACCGCCAACACTCCAGTTCTGTCAGGTATCTGTATTTTCCACCGCCAAGGTCAATGACCTGTGCTGGGGTTCTGTCCTGTCTTGTGGTGATAGTGTTTGCATATTCATCAATGACAGTTGCTCGCCTGATTCCTTTTTTACCAATGGCATTGTATACACTTGGTTGTGTAACCATATAGCAATCAGGAACATCACCACTTTCAAGGAATGTTTTGATGTTCACCATTGGTTTAGTCTGCATCAGGTCAAAATTGAATTGTTCATCGCCAAGCACTGACACAGTAAAAACCCTTCCCCTTGCCTGTGGCAGTCCGTAATTCCTTGCATCTAGTATTTTGTGATTGTTGGTATATCCCAACTTCTCCATATAGGAAAGGTATCGGTTGAAGTTATGAACCATGTGTTTTGACAGAACATTCTTCACGTTTTCCCAAATCACAACCTTTGGTTTCCATTCGCCCATCTGTTCAATAATATGAACCGTTTCCCACATCAAGCTCGACCTTGTTCCTGAACCTTCATTTGCACCTTTCCCTTTGTTGATTCTTCCACCTTCTGCGGTTGCCTTGCCCTGATGTCCGGCAATGGAAAAGTCCTGACAAGGTGAACCATGAACTAAAATGTCAGGTTTCAAATTCCAACCCACAACCGTCTGCGGTGAATATTCATGTTCAGCAGCAAACATTGCATTGTATGACCTGACTGCTTTTTCATCTATTTCCACATAATCAATGGACTTTACAGGAACACCAATGTTCCGCAACGCACACCTCGGTGAACCTATGCCACCAAACAATTCAAGAAGTTGTATTTTTTCCATTTCCATCACCACCTTGCATATTTTACGACCAGAGCAGGTCACAATTTGTGTCGATACACTCTTTTATCAGTTCCACAAAGTCTTGAAAACCAAGTTCCTGCCTTATCAGGTTTCCGAAGCTGTCTTTCACAATCCGAAACCCATAGGCGATGTTATTGTCATAGTTGTGTATTCGCTCATACAATGCCATACAAGCACTTCTGGAGATATTCCCAGCACAATCTGACTGGAACAGGAAGTCTTTTACACCTGATGGCATTTCGCTGGCTTGCAGGATTCTGTCCATGTCTGTGTCCCACTTCTCCAGAGCCTGTTTACGGTCATCTCCATACGGAATCTCCATGATTTTCATGTACTGCTGCCAAACATTCTTGTCGAACAGTTCAGCTACTTTTGCTCTGAGAAAAAAGAAATTGCCATAGCCGATTTTCATTTCAGATTTCGTCTTTCTGCATTCCAATGTAATTGACATCGTTATCTCTCCGTTCCCTGTAAAAAACAAAGGACGTGGTGCTTTTCGCATACGTCCTCGGAAACTCCTTCTACTCATGGCAGACGAGCGATATATTTCAGCGGACTTCCGCTGACCTTATCATTATAGCAAATCTTACAGCAGATATATTGCTGTTTGTTTTGCGGACTTGTAAATGTTTTATAAAGTCTGCATTCGTCACTGAATTTTCCGGATTTCCTTCACATAAGTGTTGGTGAGGCTCTGCACCTTTTCAGAAAACTCTGCTGCTACACGGCAACTTTCACTGATGCTGTCATCGTCAGCATCTACCAGTACATTCATTGCGATGTCAACACACTTACGCAGCTCTGTAAGCCGTGTTCTCTTTACCCAGTCAAATATCACAGCCTTATCCATTCCAGCTTCTGAGAGCAGGCTCAGAAGAGGCGTATTAGGCTTGCTGACTGTGATACCTGTAATCTGCAATCCTTTTCCTGTACTGTTTGCCTGCTTCTTCGGAACATCGCACACTGTCGTTTCTGCGGTAATATAGCACAGCACAACTTCTGGAGCATCACTTCGGAACACTTTGACTGTTTTGGAACGGTCGTACCCCAACTTCTTTTCCTTTACATCAAGGATAGACACCTGAATGTTTTCCACGTTTTGAAACCACAATCATTATCATTTTACTGGCTTCATAAATTTCCACTGTTACGTTTTCATTATCAGCGACTTTGGGCGTTTTCTTAGTCCTTGCCTTCATTTTAATTTCCTTTCTGGTTATGCAGGAATGGTGTCCGCATGAGGATTGCTGTGACATTCCCATTGATGCCTGCATTTCTTGTTTTCCTTCCAGTTGTTTTCTGACTTATAAAACTTCGGGTCAAGCTGATATGTACAGAAAAATCCAGCGGAATACTTTGCTCTGAGCATTCCTTTGGAATCCAGTATCAGTTTATTCCGGATTCCTTTGTGCCAGTGATAATTCCAGCCTTTTTTGTGTCGCTTGCCTTGCTTTTTCTTACGGCAGTATCTCAGACGTTCTTCCGCAAAGCATACTGCATGAGCGAGAATTGCTTCGTGGTAGTTTCGCAGGTCAAGCACTCGGAGATTTTCTCTCTCAAAACTGCACAATTGCTTCTTTCTCACGAAGTAAACAGCATCATCGTTGTCTGAATCCGGATATGCCGGAGAATACAAACCAAGGTCAGCCCCTGACATATTCTGTTCTGCTTCCATGCGTTTTAATCGCATATCATAGTCATTTGCGGTAAGATGTGTTCCGTAGTGTCCTCGGAGATAACGTGACATATTCCGGATAAACTCCTGCTCTGTTTCGCCATAAACAATGCTGTTTCTCTCCAGCAATGTTCCAACTTTATCAAAGGTCAAGCTACACCAGTAATATGCCATATTTCCACACTCCTTTATGTCAGGCTTGCTGCATAAGCAAAACACAGCTGTTGATTCTTAAAGATATGCTCGTATGGCACATCGACAATATTGTCCTTTTCGTCATGCACCACAAATGTTGCGGATTCCTTGCCTGTCTGGATTTTGAGAATTGCCCCAATCAGGCAGCTTGGCAAGCTGGGACAACACCCTTTCTTGTAGTAATATACTCTGTCACCAACAGAGAATCCCTTATACGTTGTCTTCTCTTCGCTCATGTCCTTTCTCCTTTACGATTCGATGAACTGCTTGATGTCCTGTTCCAGCTTTTCAATGTCATCTTCATCGCCGCATACTCGCATCTCCACAGGTTCAGAGATGTTCAGGGAGAAAATGCCCATGATAGACTTTGCATCGACCACGAATCTGCCGGAACGCAGTTCGGTATCTGCGTTGTGAGCCGATACCAGACGAACAAATTCCTTTACCTTACTGATTGTGTCAATGCGAACTGTGAACTTCTTTTCATTCATGATAATCACTCCTAGTTCAATTTATATCCAGCCGGATAATCCAGCATGAATTACTTATCTTCTTTTTGCTTTAACTGCTTGATGTCCTTTTTCAACACATAACTTGTGATTTCAAAAGAAACACACTGTATGATTCCTAATGCAATCAAGGCGTAAAGCAACATACCAGTTTCACCCACTGCTATGATACCGAGAACGATAAATGCTAACAGCATCAGATGTGTGGTTTCGACAAGAGAAAGCTTTTTTGTCAGCTCGTTTTCTCTTTCTTGCCTTTCTTCTTCACTCACATAAACTCCTTTACATGACGGTTGCATCTGCAATGGCACTTTTGATGCCTCTGCTGATAGCGGAACGAAAACGATTTTCTTTCAGCCCTTCCACTGCATATGTATTTTTTTCTACATCACGAATGGTGCAGAGAGTTTCCATGTCATAGCTGACTTGTACTGTCCCCATGAGATTCCTCTCAATCTGAAAGTAGTCCAAATTGCTGGCGACCGGAACACCATCTCTGTAGAAGCAACGGACTGCATTATACAAATCTTCCTGCTCCACTTCTTCATATGCACTCTTAGAAAGTGTTTCCAGCGTACTTCCTACCTCTCGCATACACACGATGTCAAGGCACTCCAAAAGAGCAACTCGTTCAGGGAAAGATAACTTGATTTCAAAGGTTTCCGGTTTCTTTCCATACGCCCGAACTGTCATGCGAACATCTCCCATGTGATTTACTGCAACACCCACTCTCAGGTTTTGCAGGCAGCCAAGATTCAGGAGAATGTATGCCTTGTCGTACTTGTCGTAAACTCCAGCCTTGATAGCAAGTGCTGTCAGTTTCTTCGCATCAGAAAAAACAGAAAAATCTACCAATACAGGTGAGTTTCCGATTCTCAGGTCATCTGTTACCCTATCGTGCATCTGCACTACCATCGGCTTCGAGAACTCGTATTGATTCCAGTTGATTTCATGCTCCGGTTTCATGCCAAAGCTCCTTTCTTTCCCCATACTTTCTTAGCAACAGCCATATCCAAGATATGCTGTGTCAGATATGCGTGAAGCGTTCCTGCTTCTCCCATGGCGATGCAGTATTCTGTCAATTCTTCCACAGAATATGCTTTCATTGTCTTGCATAGATTTCTGTACACGTTATTGTGTTCTCCATCTACAACGGTTTCCTCTACAACGGTTTCCACAACTTTCCGAATTTCTTCCACTCTGCTCATGCAATATGCTCCTTTGCCTGTTTCGGCAGGTCTGCTTCCGCTTTTTCAAAAGCTTTCAGCATGATGCCTTTGACTTCTTCCATGATGTCCACATATCCGACCGGAATCAGTGTGGTACACAGCTTCTTTATTTCTTCTCGGATAATCGTAGGTCTGCCACTGTCCAGAACCAACAACTTCATGGTGTCGTTCTTGTGGTTTTTGTACCTTCCCATGAAAATACTCATGCGAAAGGGGTCGCTTGCCAAAGCTTCTGTATTCAACAGAACCGTGCCTTTTTTCATTGTTCTCACCTCACCACATCATTTCCAGCACTCTGATTGACTTGCCCCGAAGCTGTTCTTCGGTGTATTGGTTATGGTTAAGTCCCTTCGCCAGAATGTCTTGAATCAAAGATTCTTTATACGCTCTTGTTCGCTCTTTCTCCAGCCGAATCTTCTCGGCTTCTTCCCTGTGTCTCTTTTCCATGTGTGCGAAATAGATTTCTTTTTCCTGCGGTGTCATTCCGGCAGTCACTTCATTCAGTCCCATGCACCTTTTCTCCTTTGCTTTTCAGTCAATATGCACGTTAAACTTTCCAATCGTTGTCCATCTTCCGTTGCGATATTCTTGAAGAATATCCAGCCCGAAGACCTCTTTACCAACGACCTTCTTAATCAGCTCTTCTTTTGAATCGCTGTAAACGCTGTTTGCAATCTGACCGCAAGCTCTAAATCTCTTTGTCATCGTAATGCTCTCGTTTCTTCCAATAACTGAATCGTGATTAACTTTCATTTTCAATTACCTCTCGTCATTCGTTAAAAAACCTGTTGCATCACTTAGCCAATGACTACACCGAGAATTTCAGCAGCATGATAGATGACTTCCTCAAAAGTATTTGCATCAGCATTTTCCCAGTCGCTTTCAAGTCCTGCACGTTTGCACAGTTCTTTGCAGGCTTCCAGTTCCCAATAGTTAAGGCGATTGATTTCTTCAACCAACGCTTCCAGCGACCATGCACTGTATTCTGTATGCCATACTGTGTTCTTTGCCATGATACTTACCATTCCTTTCGGTCGTTCGTATGTGTTCCTTACATTGTCTATTATAGCACAGTAGTGTACAAATGTCAAGCATATTTCAATGTTTACTCTGTAGAACATCCGTTATGTAAGTACCACAATGTTTGTGCAAAACGACAGCAATTCATTCTGTTGTCGTTGACTTGACTGGTTCTGAATGCTTCGTGATTTGATTTGTCTTCTTGTCGAGAAGAATCGTATTCTTGTTCAATTGTAAAATCGAAGTAGCATCATCTGCAACATCAAACGTCTGCAATGTTTCCCATGTGAGGTTATAGTAAGTGCATTGGAATGCGTTGTCCGTTTCTGTATATTCCCGATACAGAACTGGTTCATCATCAAGGCTGAACTCTAAGTCAAAGCAGGACTGAACGCTCTCCAGCGTAGGCGTTCCTGCAAAATATTGTGTCAGAGAGCAGTCGCTTTCCAGCATGACTGTATGTTTCGGATAGATAACACGATATGCCCTGTAGGTGTCGTTGCCTACCAGACTGTCGTTGTCATAATATTCATTATGGCTGGTAAACCGAACGCTGTATTCCAGATAATCGTCTGTTTCACCGCAGAAGATATACTCTGCATCAGCACTGCTTACAGCAATTTCTTCATTACGTTGCTTTGCAAAGTCTTTCAGCTCTTCCGCAGAAATAGCCTTCTTGACGTTTGTTTCCTCGTTAAACCAAACAGGAGCGTAGAGAAACTTCTCTTCGGTATCAGTTCCTGCACCGTACCATTCCGTCTGAAACAAGTCCGGCTGACAGGCAAGGTCGTGAACAAAGTCTGCGGTTTTGAAATCGTGATTTGCAATGGAACGGAGCTTTTCATCTGATATTGATTCCACATCATTTTCAGAGTTGAAATTGATGTCAATATCCGGAGAAACAGATGTCATGGAATCTTCGGATTCCGCAGATTCTGAAACACTGCTGGCAGCAGGTTGATTCTTGCTTTCTAAAATCTTATCTCTGGCAAGACAAACGATGCAGGTGACTGTCAGCATCGCTGTCACGAGAAGAACCGTTTCTTTATTCATTTCACTTCCCCTTTCTGTTCTGTTTCAATTTTATGTATTACCGCTGGCATTTCTTCTGTTCTTACGCCAACAAAGCACTCGCTCAGCCACTTTGCTCTTCTTACTTTGTTCTCTCCGCTGCCATACCAGAAGTGCGACCAGTGAGCCTTTCTGCAATGCGGTCTGACTTTGCCGTGTCTGGAGTGCTGTGTTCCAGACGTTTCCTTTGGCTCGGTACTTTCTTGCTCTTTTTTCCAAGCACGAAAAGCTGCACCAAACCGAACGCCAACGTCCCATTTCTGAATTTCAGAATATTTGTTTTTCGGCTCAGTATGCGGAGCAGGCTTGCGATACGTTTTCTTCGTCTGAGGATTTTCTTCGATGTCCGGCTGAACAGAAGACAGGTAATTGAGAATCTGCACAACCATTGTCATCAGACCTCGGATATTTGATGTGATTTTCTTTTCTTCTCCGTTGGACAGATAGATTTCCTCTTTGGTATCTGATAAATTGCAAAAGCCCAGCTGGTCTGATACGTTACCAAGTTCAAACATATCTTTGATGAACATATCCTGATTCACTCGGTAAATGCGAATCACAACCTTTTCTTTTCCGTCCTCAAAGAGATTGTGAACATAGACAAAGATGCCCTGACAGGAAAACATCTCACAGTATTCCGGACAGTCTTCAATGTCCAGATAAAACAGCTGATACGGCAGGAACTTCCAAGAATCTTTTTCATAGAACACTTCTTCTGTATTCAGAAGCTCATGGACAAAATCGTTGTCCAGTCGGAAGACTTGCTTGTTCCTGCTCCATTTCTTTATGACTGCCATAGATTCCAGTGCATCAAACAGCTCACTGTTTGACAGACCTTTCAGGAACGCATTGGCTTTTGCATTTGGTTTCAAGAAAGAGAAGATGCCGCTTTTTCGTTTTTGCAACTCCTGTTGTGAATCCGTACTCGGTGCAGTCAGAATATCCATGATTGCTTCGGCAGACACGCTGTTTCTGATGCTCATTTGATACGCAGAGTTCATTCTGTCACACCATGACAATGGCGTGTAAATGTCCTGCTCCTTCCGCTTTACTTTCATCACAGGCACTCCTTTTCTCTTCTTGCAGCACGATAGCTCAGACTGTTGTCTATCCGGTTAAATCCGTACATTGAAAGCAAATACAACACTGCGATATAGACACCTGTAATTCCGCATACTGTCCACGCTACCGCCCATGCAATTCGATTGCTTTTGTCAAAAAAGACTGCAATTATGGCTACTGTCAGTATCATCAAGATGAGTAGCACACTTCCTGCTGCCAGCAATCGGATTGCCAGATTGTTTTCTTTTGCTTTTTCTCCCTCGTGATACAGCCGAAATTCTCCAGCCTGACAACGAATGAGGTCATCTGTTTCTTCCGAAGCCAGAACGAAAGAAACATACTTTGTGACAAATCGGCTGACATCATATTCTTTCAGCTTTCTTGTGCTTGTGCTTGCCTGAATATCGCAAATACGAAATTTTGAACCAGCAGAATAGATGCCTTTGTCACCGCTTACAGTTCTGGTGTTGTACACAACATCACCCACTTCATAAACCACTTCTTTTTTCCATTGTTCATCGCTTACATACTCTGTCAACATACGCTATCACCTCTTATTTTGCTCTGCTCAACACTTTCAGCATTGCATCACTGAGCAGATGATGCTGCTTTGCGTACAAAATCACCTTATTTTCTGGAAAGAGTTCTCCCATTTTCTTCAATGTCAGTCTTCTGGTAATGGTATACTTTATCACAAGCTTCCAGCACAGCTCTGGCTCTTTTCTCTCCTTGTACAGATATTCGTATCTCTCCGAAGAACCTGCATAGTGGTCAAACAGATAGATACGCCGTCCGGCTTCTGCACTTTCCCTTAGTTCAGAAAAGCAGAGCAGATTATTTTCCATATCTGTATGCTTCGTGCCTTTGAGAAACTTCCACAGACTGTCAAAGCCTTCTCCCCGATAGACACCCATATCCAGATGCTTCTGCACTTCCGGATTGACAATATCCAACAGAACGAGTTCCGGTTCAGCTGTTGTGAATCGTTTTTTTCGTCCGTATTCCATGTCGAACTTATTCTTTGCAACATAGAAATTGCAAGTCTTCAAATAAATCTCCAGCATATCTTACCTCTCAAAAAATCAACTGGAAAATGCGAAGCAGTCCTGCTCCGAGAACCATGCCCCACATTGTAAAAACTGCATATGTAACTGCATTCATTTCACGATTTCCTCTCCATTCTGCAATTTTTTCGCAAGTGTCAGCAGGCACTCTGTCATAGTAGATTTTGAAATCACAGTGGACTGCCACATATTGTTTTGGCAAATTTCCACGTTATAAAAAAACTTGTTGCTTACTTTACTTGTGATAATAGATACTCTGTAACGATTTTTCTGCAAATAGAACGGTTCGTTCACTCGCAGGGCAATGATGCCGAAATCTGTTACCACTCTGATGCTGTCACAGGTATCTGTTCCTGCAACAGCGTGAACACTGTTCAAAGCCTGCTCTCTGCGATTCAAATACAGTTCCTTCCCCAAAGGCGTTCCGCAGTTCGGACAGTAAGAAAACTGCATATCTATCTGGTGTACATCATCTGGGTCAAGCTCCACAGTTACCCAGTCTTCTATGCGGATATTGCATACTTCACACTGAAACTTATTCTTCATCGGTATTTCCTTTCTGAACCATTACATTACCGTTCTCGTCCAACCGTGGCGTGATACCACCTCTTCTGTCGCTTTCAAATATCAAATACTGCACTCCGGTATCTTTGTCAGTATAAACCGTCACTTTTCCATTACTGCTGTCCTTGTATTCTTCCATTTGAGAAGATTGCTCTGCATCTCTCTGTTTAACCTGAGAAGAAGTGCAGGCTGCAAATATGCCAGCAATCAATGCACTGGCAAACGATGCTGCCAAGCAAGCTTTTGCCAATCGCACCGCAAATTCCCAAGTCATATTATCATCTCCTGTTACCATTCTTCATACACGTCTATTGCTTCCTGAAACCGCAAACGGACAAGCTTCACACTGAAAAATCTTCTTTGAGTTCATGTCATTTACCTTTCTGTCCATCTATCAGCTGCCACATATACACCAAAAAGTATATGTGCTGCTGCCATAACCGCAGCTGTTACAGTGAATGCAATGGACTTCTCAATTCCACCAGCAGTCATGCTACATTCAGTAGCAATTATTCCAATTCCGTAAGTAGAAAATGTGATTCCTGTAATAAAGAACACCACATCTAACACTTTGTTCCAGCTTTTGAAGAACGTATACACCAAGACGAACATAGTGTAAATCAGCAACATCGTATAGGGCGAGCCTACTGAAAACATCTGCAAAGCTTCTCTCATTGATTACATCTCACTTTCTGCTTGCCGTTGTTACATATAACACAGCGGAATTGGTGTTGCTGTATCACAGCCGGAGCAGGCAAGCAAGAATGCTCCAGCAATCATCGTCAGAATTGTCATTTTCAACACTTTTCTTAACATTTCAACACCTCGGTTCGCTTTCTTTCGTTTCTTTCGCTTTCTTTCTCTTTCTACGAGCTTTCCTGATACGATTCACGACAGTCCAGAAAGAAATCCACAGTATCGGAGAGATGATTATTGCTATTATCTCTACGAAAAGCTCCAGTGGGGAATATTTTTCTTCAACAAATTGCATGATAAAAAGTATCATCAGATTGATGAACAGCCACAATAAGACAAAAAATGCAATCGTCATAGCTCCACCTCATGCACTTATCGAAACACTGCGAAAACAGCTCTGAAAAGATGTCCTCTTGTCAAATGGTAAAATACCCAGAATAACTTTCTCATGCTTCTCCCTCACATTTCAGCTGATAGCGAACGTCCTCAATCACCCTGTCAATTTCGTTTGTGCCGACAGCTCGCAGAACTGTATGCCACTCGTCATCGCCAAGAGGTTTCAGTGTTGACATCTTCAAGGAACGCTCTTTCAGCTGTTCCTGAACCATCGTCAGCACCTGCTCCGCAAGGTTCAGAGCTTCCGGAGAAACATCTCTCGGAACGATAAGTTCTCTTTTGAACGGAACATTCTTCATGCCCATCATTGTTCGTCCACAATTTGCACAAGGTTCAAGGCTGTATGCAAAGAAAGTGTGTTCATGTCCGCAGACACTGCAACGGCACAATACTCCAGTACAGTTGCCATGATTGCCGTTACTCTTACCTACCCAATATGCACCTGTTTCAATCACGGATTTTCATTCCTTTCATTCCTTATCTTTTAGCCTGTCAGCGGACTTGTGACCGCTTGTCAGTCGCATTACTTGCAACCGACATTTGTGTCGGTCGCAATCACTCTGCGTTGCAGGTTACTTTCCCAGAGTAGAAACAACATCATGCAGGCTGTCCGAAACCTTTGCAATCAGTTCCTTTGTTTCTGTTGTCATCGGAATGTCCGGTTCGCAATACTCATAGAAGGAGCATTTCGTTCCATAGCTGGCACAATAGTCGATATAGTGCTGTGCCATTCTTACAACATTCTTTCTTGCTTCCTGATATGTTTCACTCATAGCCATTCCCTCATTTACGATATTCTTTTAATTCTCTTGCTTTCCATGTTACACCAGTGCGTTCTTTTCTCTTAATCAGCACATTCAGAAGGCTTCTGATTGCATCACTTTCTGTGTTGCCAAGAACCACAGCCGTTGCACCGCTTTTTTCCGGAATGCTGATGGTTTCATCGTAAGCTGCACAAGCATACACAGCATTTTCTGTTCTTCCACTGTTAAAAGTCAGGTCGATTGCAAAAATTTTCATTGTCAACACCATACCTTTCACGTTTCTGTGTGTTCCTTACATTATCTATTATAGCACAGTAGTGTACAAATGTCAAGTATATACGCATATTTACTCTGTCAAACATTCGTTATGTAAGTGCCAGAAAATTTGTGCATTATGACAATTCAAATGGTGATTAAGTAAATCACAATTTGAAAATATCGTCCTGTGTCTGTGGTTCTTTTCCCTGCATTCTGTCCCACAAGTTTATAGTATCATCAAGGTCAAAATAGCCCCTTGCAATGCCGACACACTCGCTGTCAGACAGCTTGTATTTGTTTTTGAAGGCTCTGCAAACCGCAATTGCATCGCTTTGTGTGTGGACTTCTCCACTCCGTGTTTTTTCTCGGTATTCCTTCCGGAGTGCAATCATATCTCTTACAAGTGTTTCAAAATTCATATTCAGTTATCCTTCTTTGAGATTTTCCAGAACAGGGAGTAGATAGATTATTGAACCTGCTGTTCTTCAATTAGGTAATAATCAAAAGACTGGAATCTTTTTCTGCGTTCCTTTTCTCTTTCTGCTTTTCGGCGAGTGTTGAACACTGCTAGAACTTCCTTTGCATCTGCTCCGTAGAGTTTAATACAGCCAATCAGAATGTAAATGGTCATTCATGATTCCTTTCTGGTAGCGGTGTATTGCCGACCTCAGTAACACATCTGTTTGCGTGTAGTTAATGATATAACATATTCACTCAGAAAAGTATGCTTTCAGACTTTCCAATGTAATGACACTAGCATTGCTGGTATTGGCATAAGCGTCACGGTATGGTTTCTGATTCATAACGATTCGATTCAGTGTTGCTGCACTGTATGTTCCTATTTGATACAGCACCTTACAGATTTGCTTCTGGTCTTTCTTTTCCAGTTTTTCATCTGTCTTTATTTGATTTGCCATAATGCCCCACAAAGAGCAATTGCCAAACATACGGAAAGTGTAATGTACATCTTCTACAGCTACGCCCCAGCTTTGAGCGTACAGCTGGTCTGTAAAGCAAGGCGTACCATACTTTATCATGTACCATGCCTGCACATAGTACAGCATAGAGTTCAGCTTGCTGTTTGTCATACAGATAGTAGGCTCTGCCGCTTCTGCTGCCTCTATCAGAAACTTTGCAATGGTTTTTGCCTGATAAGGCTTACGCATCTTCTTCACCTTCCATAATTTCGTAGAACGCACTGCCTTTCATTTCAACGAATCCTTCCGGACAAGTCAGAGGCTTCTCCAGATTATGTTCTACACTGCAATAGACTTTTCCGTCAACCGAAAACAACCGAACTTCTGCCTGCAAAATCGTTTCTTCAAAAAAGAACGGCACAAACGGTTTGTATGCTCTGCAAACTCCAAGGGCTTTCAGTTCCTTGCCGAGAAAACTTGTCTTCTTGATGCCGTAATAAACACTCCCATTGTCTTCGACTGTTTTCTTCATGAAATTGTCGTCAGGCATATCCGGACACTTCTTGATGTAGAGAATATTTCCTTTCCAAAGAGCAGGTGATGGAATGTTGTGATTGTTCATAAACTTCCTGACTTTTTCGGCTTGCTTATCGGATTCATTCCAGTAGGTCATGCACTCTGCAAACCGCTTGCTCTGTGGTGTGATTTCGTAAAACTGTTCCATTTCAATCCTGCTCCTTTGGTCGATAGGTCAGTCCCAGTAATGTGTTTCTTCGGAATAGACGCACTTTTCAATTCGGCTTTCGCATCGTGGAATTTCATCATATGACACCTTTCTCAGATAAAACAACATAGCCTCTGCTTCTTCTCTGGAATTTATCTGATGTGTCAGCTGACGAATTGGGCGGTACACTCCCAGTGTTATAACATACGGATATTTCTGCTGCCCGTAGTTGTCAAGCGTAAATTCGCCATGCCACCCCTCTTTGCTTTTGAAGAACCAGAATGTTCCTCTGATAGCTTCTTTGGCTGGCAAATCTTCTTTTCTTTCAGCATCGACATTTATCATGCCTTTCCATGTGTTGCCGTCCGGCAGTTGATACTGCAAATGAAATTTTCTCTGATAATACCCCATCATCGTACCGTCCTTTCCTGACGCTGATTACATATCTCCCTCAGCCAAATAAATCGCATCTTGTTCTCGAATGGCTTCCAGAGATACAGTCGTTCCTTTTCCACCTCTTCTGCCTTTTCTTCTGCGAAGAACTCTGTCTTTGATTTCAAATTTTTCGCATTCGCCCTCGCCGTAGAAATCATAATTCCCATGCTTCCAGCTTTTGCTTTCAAGTCTGTGGTTAATCCAGTCCACCAGACATTCAATTGTTGCGTGTGCCGTTTCTACGTCAACAACTTCATCAAAAATGGACATCTTAAAAGAAATCGTAATCGGTCTTCCGTCAAGAACAAGCCCCATTTCTTTAGCGATTGTTTCAGCAATTTGCTTCTGGTCTCCGCAAGAAGCTGTTACAAGCATTTCAGTGATTTTCTTTTCAATTCCCATAACAGTACGCTCCTTTATCTGTTCCTTACATTATCTATTATACAATATCTACTGTAAGACATATTGCAGTTTGCTTTTCTGGTCTGTAAACATTGTATGAATCTTTACAATTGCTGGCTACAAAAAAGCCGTTCTCCCAGAGCAGGAAAACGACTGATTTGATTATTCGTGGTACGGTTCAAAATTCTGTTTCAGATACTCTGAGAGTTCGTTGTTCGGTTGCATACATAAGAAGTATGATGCAAGAATCTGTCTGCCGTTTTCGTGCTGTTGCAGCTTGTTCGGCTTCTTCTTTGGCTTTTCATCGTCCGGAAAAAATCGAAGTTCCATCGGATATTCCAACGAATGATACCGTCCATGTACGATGCGGATTTTTCCGACTTTTCCAGTTTCTTTGTTGACCACCTTTTGAGAAAGTCCGGTGGCTGTAAGAACCTGTTTGAAGTAAGCAACGCAGGAGCGTTCGTATTCGGCAGCAGCTTTTTGGAGAACAATAAGATTTTTCTTTACACTGTTGACCGCCTGCTTGGTTGCAACATCAATTGATGCAGCTGTTTCCTTCTGCATTCCGTATGTAATCATATATCGTCATCGCACTCCATTTCATCGTAATCGTCATCACAAAAGCATATCTCCATCGCTTTTCTTACTTCTCCAACGATGTCCCGAACAAAATTGTAAAAGCCTTTGCTGAACTGTCCATCAACGAACAGCTGTGGCATAGATGTCAGACGTGGCTCTTTCTCATCATTCGCCCAGATACGTTCTAACGAAAAGTTCGCTCCATACTCATCTGCCTGTATGAATGATTCGATTTGAAACCGTCCTGCCTGCAAGCAGAAAATATCTGCCATAACAGCATTCTTATGCAGGTCTTCGTGCAGAGAAATGTCCATTGTTGCAGAAACGCCTTTGCCGTTCTCTTTGTTCTTGTGATAAAAGCCACAAACAGCATCGCCTTTCTGCACAAGTAATTCTCCGTATTTTGTTTTGTGTCCCATATGCAGTCGTATCGTGTTTTCGTCAAGCATTTCTGTGTCAAGAATTATCGTATCATCAAGCGAATGCGTAAGAAAATTCTGCGTACCAAAATCACTTGCTTTCATGTCACCAATCATTTTGAAAAACGCATATCTTTGTTCGTCTGAATAGTTTTGCATCACACACACTCCCTCTTCCGAAATGGGTCTGCATCGAAATGAGCAGGCTCTCCAATTGCTTCTTCCAGCTGGCTGACCAGATAACTTTGTCCTTCTTCATCATCAACCAACTCTGATGCAGTGGACAACAAATTCTGAGAGTAAAAGCCTTCTGGATATTCCGTTCCAGCAGAGCGATACACCAGAATGTTGTTTTTGTTTTCTGGGTCTCGCTGAATGATTTCCTTTTCTGCCAATGCAGACAACAACCGAATGCACTGATAGAAATTTAACTTCTGGTTCACAGCATTTCATCTCCTTTTTCGTTCATGCTGTTTATGTTCGTTCATCTATTATTTTAGCATATCTACTGTAAGATATAATTTGCTTTGTTTTGCTGAAATGAAAACATTCTGTAAAGCTTGAAGTTGCAAGAAAAAAGCACCAGTTCCGGAGCAGGAACATGATGCTGTAAGAAAAAGATTCTATTCCGTAATGTCGTTGCTCAAAATCACAACGACTTTCGGATTGTCGCTGTACCATTTCTCTACAGAAAGAGAAGTGATTTGCTTGTCATCTGGATAGGCAACACCGTTCAATCCGTCACAGATAATCTTTGCAATATTATCTGCATCGCACTTCTTCAACGGACGGATTTTGCCTTGCAGCATTGCTTCACGTTTCACTTTGCTTGTGGACTTGGGGATTCCAAAATGAGCAATGATTTCTACACGAATCGCATCATTCTCGGAGAATTGGAAGCCACGACTGACCGCCTTGTAACACCAGCCAACCTGCGTTTCATAGTCCTTGGTTTCTGTCGGTGTGTAAGTGCTGCTGTTACCGAATCTCGGTCTGCCTTTTCCTTTGGGTTCGCCATCAATTTTGAATGAGATTTTCGTCTGATTCAATGAAGATTCCTTCTTCCTTGTCGATAGATTCTTGAAATAAAATAGATGTAAAAATACTCTGGAGCAGGACTGCTGCCTGCAAAGAAACGCATAAAAAAACAGAACGTCTTTTTCAACATTCTGTTTTGAGGGGAGATGCAGTAAAACTACTGCACTTCTATTATATTTGTTTTCCACTGGCACGTCAATCACTGTCGAAAATTATTCTGACAGCGTTCACAATTTTCAGAGCCATGCACAAACCATGTGCTGTGATGTTGGCTACAGTGTACAAAATGCAAGGCTGTTGTATAGGGTACAGGTATAGCAAGGTATACCTACATATCCGTTTGCTTTAATCTGGTTGAATCAGATTATCCAATGCTGACTTGTAAATCGTATTCGTCTTTTATGTTCATAACTTCACGAATCGACTGCATATGCAAGTTGTCTTTTATCTCTTTTGGCTTCGTACCGTTTTCAAGTTCAGATACAATAAACGCCTTGCGAATCGTCTTTGTAGTAATGCCTTTTGGAAGTCCGCATACTCTTGTGATGTTGCGAATTGTACTGTGTACACTCTGCATTGTCAATGGATTTCCGTATGAGTTCAGGAACAGCAGTCGGTCATTTTCTTCTCTGCATTCCGGCAGTCTTCCAATTTCAATTTGCGATTCAATCCATGACACACACTGGTCGGAAAGCGGATATTTTTTCTTATCTATTGTGGCTGTCTTTTCTTCCAGATTGATGTCTTTTGCTTTCATTGTATTGATGTCTTGGAAGCGGAATCCTGTCAGCATTGTAAAGATGGCAACCAATTCATTTACGCCATACTTCACACAGTCTTCTGCAATGCAAAACGAAAGCAAAGATTCCAGCTCTTTCGGTGACATGATGTAGGCTGTTGATACAGTTCCGGCTGCTGGAACTGTCTTTCTGATGTCTGACAAATTGAATTGACAAGTGATACCTGCTTCTTTCGCAAGTGTGAATGTTTTCTTCAACACATCTGTGATTTTATCAATGTTCACCTGCTCAAATTTCAGAACAATCGTGTTATAAAATTTCTGCATATCTTCTTGTGTAATTTCATCAATATTTTTATCTATTGGAGAATCGAAAACAGCGTTTTCAAATAGCGTTGTCAGTTTTTTGATAGTTGGTATTGCCTCTTGCGTAACAGCACACTTGAAATAAAAACGCACATAGTCTGAAAGCTTTTTCCCAACTGGTCTATATGTTTCCAAAACCGCAGTACGTTCAGCCTCTGCTGTTGCAATTTTTTCTTTCAGTTCACCTTCGGTAGCAGCATAAATGCGTTTGGATTTTCCAAAAAAGTCCTTGTCCAAATCATATACATAGTATTCTCGTGAGCCAGTGAAAACCTTGCGGATTTCTTTTGTTCCTCTACGCATATCCATCTCTCCTATCATAAATTCGTTCAGTGCTATTATACAAGATGTCAAACATTTTTTCAATTCCTAAAATTCAAAACATAAAATAAAAGTGACCGTTATGAAACACAACAGCCACTTTATATTTTTCATTTATCCGTTATTTTGTTCTGTAATCAATTCTAGTTCTGTAGTATCAGAGGCAAGGAAAAAGATGTATTTATCCTGCAAACAATACAGCTTGTAATGTACACCTTTCGCCGTCTGGTCGAAGAAGCAATTTGCCTGTTGCTTGCTGACGTAAAAGTTTGCAGATGATTTCTGCTCATCAGTGAAATGATATATCGTAGAGGGCTTTTTGTCAGATGCTTTTTTCTCTTTGCTGATTTCATCAAGCAAGAACAAATGCTTTGAAGTGCGAATGCCTGAGCCTGCCTGAATTGCCTGTTCTAACTTCTTCGCAGCATTGCTCACATGAAGCAACATTGTAATGACAACGATGCCAATGTATATCATACACAGAAAGCAAAACGGCAAAATATTTTTCAAGCTTTCCAGAGAAATTTTTCCGCAAAAAGCGAATATTACAAGTGAAAAAGCAACTGCAAATCCGATAGTGATTCCAATTTTGATGCAGGCAACTTTATGCGTTCCTGCTCTCTCTTTATCCATAAATTCCTGCAATGCCTCGGTGTCTTTTATGTCGGGCGTAGCTGTACAATACAGTTTCAATTCTTTCACAGTCATTGCAAAATTCCTTTCCAAAAACAAGCTGGATTATGCTCCTTTTTTGTTCCAGCCAGCGACTGACACTTCACTCTTTTCCTCTTCTTTTTTCTCCTTTTCCTCTGCCTTTTTCTTTGCAGAAAGAGCTTGCAGAAAGTCAAGAATCTCTGCTTTGTTGTCTGCAAAAACCTCGTTCAAAAGTTTTACTGCACCCTCGCAATCTCTGGAAGTCTGCACAGAAATTATATCTTTTTCTCTGCCGAAAAATGTGTAGTTCTCTGGGTTCTTGTAGTAGTTGACGACCTCAGAAGATACCCGAACCATCTTTGGTGTCAGAGGGTCAGCAATGAACATTTTGTCTGCTGCCTTGCATCGGGAAAGAGCAACATAGAGCTGTCCGTCCTGAAAGATTTCCGGCTTGAAATTCATTGCGTCATAAGTCTGTCCCTGTGCTTTGTGAACTGTGATTGCAAATCCCAGCTTCATCGGAAACTGCTCTGCACTTCCTACAGTCACAAGCTCCAGTTCCTTATGCTTCTTGATGATTGCCTCTCCACGCTCATCTTTCAGTTCTTCAATGATTTCTTTCTCTCTGTATTCGTACTTGTTGAAGTCATGCCGTTCTACACAAACCAGATGTTTTTCTGGTTTTCCTGTGGCGATTTCAATTCGCTCCACTTCAACATAAATTTCATCACCTGAGATTTTTTTGATTGTTCCCATACTGCCGTTCTGATAATCTCCAGACGGTTCATTTACCAGCATGATTACTCTTGCTCCTACCTTGCACTGGAAAGAATCCTCACACAGTCCGTCACTGGCGGTCGCTATCCCTGTATAGATAGCAGGAAAACTGTATTCCTTCTTCTTGATTTTGTCCAACCGTTCCTGATTCCGAAGTCTGGCTGTAACATTCTTTCCGCATACCCAAATTGCATCTTTCTGCTCTTTTGCTGCTGTATTTTTTGCAAAGAACGGAAGGCAATCCGTATCGCCTTCTTTGCACTGGTCAAGTGCTGTGCAGAACGCTTTGTCTCCGTCCTGCCGTTTTACTTCGGTCAGCTTTTCAAACTGAATCCGGAGTGACTGCCAATACTTTGACTGGAACGCAAATCCGTTTCCGATATTCTTGCCGTAGTACAAGTCCAGCATCTTTTTATCCAGCGGAGGAATTACCGGAGCAAGCTGATAAAAGTCCCCTACCAGAATAATCTGAATGTCCGGTCGCTTCTGTGCCTTGCGTTCCCGATTGATAAGGTCAATGTATTTCATCACTTTATCGAACACGTCAATCCGCACCATACTGATTTCGTCAATGAGCAGAACACTTGCCAGATTCAGAATCTGCATCACTTCTGTCGGAACATTTCTCACGTCAGCAAGCATACTTTTAACATCAGTTTTCAGCTTGAACAGTCGGTGTAAAGTCACGCCCTGAATGTTGCAGGCGGCAATGCCAGTCGGTGCAGCTTTCAGAATTTTCACATCATTCTGCTTACAATACTGGTCGAATGCCTTTACCAAAAACGACTTACCTGTTCCGGCATTTCCGGTCAGAAAAATATTCTCACCGTTTACCATTCGGGAGAAGATTCGCTTCTGCTCTGCCCCAAGCTTGCTGATATAATCTTCACTCATAAATGAATCACTCTTTCTTTCAAAATAAAAAAGCCCCACAGGGCTTCTCTGAGCCTCTGTAAGGCTTTCTCGGAATCACTCGTCTGTTGTATCGGCTATTCCTTTTCGGCTCGTTCTGAGCCGTCCTGAGCGTCTGTAGACGCTTTCAAATCCTTTGTGCTGATAATTACTGACGGCAGAGCATCAAACGCTTTCATAATCTCAATTGGCTGTCTCTCTTCTGGGATAATCTCACAAATGCGGTACACGCTTTCCATGAATTTATCTCTGTAGAGTGTCTTGTTGATGTAAACACTGCTGTCATTCAGATAAGCATTCACAATCTCTTCGATGACATTAGTTGTGATGTCGGTGGGATTCCGCTTTCCTGTGATGTAGCAGGCAAGCGTGTTTTGTGGAATTTTGGTCAATGCAGAAAGTTCACGATAACTAAGTCCGGATTTCTTCCAAGCATCACGAACTCTCTCGGAATTTATCTTCTGCAATTACTTCCCCTTTCCGGCAAGCTCTGCATCGCTGATAGCATGGTCTGCCTCATAAATAATGTTGTACAGCAGATTCATCGGACTGATGCCGTAAATGTTTGTTGTGATGGACACGATTTTTGCGTGTGCAGCTTTCAGCGAATCAACCGTATGATTCACAGTGGATTCAATCCTGCCAATATCATTTGTAGAATTGAATACCACAACTTTCAAGTATCTTGAACGATAGTTTTTGTTTTCCATTTTATATCTCCTTTTTTATTTTTTCATATACTGCTCATACCTCGCATATACGCACAGACTGCAACTGTTTAACCAGTGTTATCCTGCTGATGTGAGCCGTACTTACACCTTGCACATACGCACAGCCTGCAACAAATCAACATATGATTTATCGCCATACCAGACAGCTTACACCTTGCACATACGCATAAATAGCAACTGCAAGATGTCTGTACAGATTTTATGTACAGAGTTTCATGTTGCCATGAGCAACATACCTCACCCTTACATCTTGCACTTACATACAAACTGTAACAGCGAAGATGCACATATTTACAAGATGCCTGCACGGATTTTGTGTGCAGGATTTCAAACTGCGTCTTACAGTTTACCTCACCGAGGGTGTCTGCTACTCTCCGGAAAGAGAATTACGCATACTGGTCTCGATTTAAGGACGCTAAGTCGCCCTGATTTCAAAGTATCAATAAAAGCATCAATACATTAGTCATCTGAACAGGAGTTGCACCTGTTAAATTGCTACCAATCAGACGATAAGTAATCCGGAATCACAGCACCGTGGAACTGCTGTCCGAATTACAATAACCCAACACAAAAACGCAAAATCACGGAAATACTCACATTCTGCCACGGTGATTCAATCGTGTGTAAAAAGATTGAAGCCAACAACAGGAATCGAACCTGTATCTCTCTGTAATGCTCTGCCATTGAGCTATGTCGGCATCTCAGAACGTCCAAGCATCTGCCTGAACGTCCTGTGTGATTGCTTGTGTTATTCTCTGTGCTTATGCACCACGTCTGCCCCAACCAGAGCCGGACTGTCCGTTGCTGTTGCCATTACCCCAGCCGGAAGCATTCTGTCTCTGCTGTGCAGGCTGTGCTGCCTGAGCAGGTCTTGAACCCCATGTGCCACCAGAAGCAGCAGGTCTCTGCTGTGCGGACTGTGCCGGAGCTGCCGTCTGTGCAGACTGCTGTCTCGGCTGACTGCCAGCGGTTCTGTAGTTGGTCGGCTCACTTGCCTGCTGGTCAGGGTCGTCACCTGTAGAGATTTTGTACATCTTCATCAGAGCGTACTTATCGCCGTATGTCATTGCCTTGCCAGAACCCTTGTCCTGTGCATCAATTCCCTCAGAGAACACTGTTGTTTCAATGAAGTCTGTCGGCTCGTCTACATTGACAAAACGATACACAGTCTTCACTCTCGTCATGAAAGTGAACTTCTTTGTCACCTTGCCCTGATATTCATTCTCAGATTCCAGAATGTGACTTTCCAGAATCTCACGGCTTACCGGATAGCTGTACACACCGTACTCAACTTCCAACGGTTTTACCGCATCAATAATGTCACGCTCAGAAACTGCTCTGTAACTGTTTCTGCCACCAGTGCTGACAGTCAGATTCTTTGCCACGACTGCAAGAGCATTCTCTACAGCCAGAAGTCTCTGAAAAATATTCATCGGCTTAGTGGTCTTTGTCTGCTTTCTCGCAGGCTTCTTTTCCTCTGGAGCAGATGCGGTTTCCTTTTTCGCTTCTTCCATTGTAACTACCTTGTTTTCGTCTTCGCATTTCGCTTCAAAATTTCCGTTCATAGTGAATACTCCTTTTTTATTTTTTTGATTTTGTGCTTTGTAGATTAACTACCTTACATTAACTATTATAGCACGGTAGTGTACAAATGTCAAGCGTATATATCAATTTACTCTGTAAATTATTCGTTATCAAATAAAATAAATAAACAATGCCTATACGCAGATTGCAACTGTGAACGATGTGTTGTAATTACATACCCTAAACCTCACATCTTACGCCTATACGCAGATTGCAACAGCAAAGATGTACAAAACTATAAGATGCCTGCACGGATTTTGTGTGCAGGATTTCAAACTGTTCATACACAGTTTACCTTACCGAGAGTATCTACCACTTTCCGAGGAAAGAATTACGCATACTGTCTCGATTCAAGGACAATGAGTTGCCCTGATTTAGTGCGAACGTCTCAGTTATTCTGTGGGAACTTCCGGTTCGCACTGCATTTTTAATGTTTCTTCGATAATAACATCTATATGTTTCGTGCCAATATTCTGGCTCGCATTGTAATCAGCATTTTCTTCATAGCCACATTTCTGGCAGCAGAATCTCGCTTGTACAGGTCTGTTGTCAGTGTGAATGTAACCACATTTATTGCAACGCTGACTGGTAAACTTCGGGTTGATGTAAACTACCTTGATACCAGCTTCTTTTGCCTTGCTTTCGATTTTTGTCTGCAAGTCAAAGTACGACCATTCTTTCAGGAAATGTTCTGCATTGCTTGTGATGCCTGTCAGCTTTTCCATTTGAATCGTACCGCAACCGTTTTTGATTGCATAATCAATCAAGGCTCTGCTGTACTTGTGATTCGTGGTATCACGGAATCTGGCAATTTTATCAGCAATCTGTGCAGCTGGTTCTGTACGTTTCTTTCTGCCGTGTCCGATACGTCCGTCACCGCAATAGCGTGACTGATTCAAGAGTGAGCGTCTTCTCGCTTCTACACGGTTTCGGAAAGCTTCAATTTCACCGCCCTTGATACTGAATCTGGCGTAATCACCATTGACAGATGCCATGATAGGATAAACGACACCAAGGTCAACGCCCATGATTTTCTCAGGGTCAAGCGTAGAAATGACATGGTTATCAAAGGAATAGCAAAGGTTCAGTTTCCACAGCTTTTTCTTCTTGTCATACATCAGCTTGCTTGCACTGACTTTGTATTCATCGTTCATCAACCGTTCCAGAATTGTCCGGACAGACTTATCTCTTACCTGCATACGGAAACGCAGGTCATCATTGATGCCGTATTTTTCTTTTCCAGCACGATTCAGCATTTTCAGTGCAACAAAAAAGTTGCCGTTTTCATAGGAAAGCTTAATTGCTTTGTTGTGAATATCCAAAGGCTGATTTGCCTTAAAAGAGAGTACAGACCGTTCCCCATTCAGCATTTCCTTTTTGTAATTGCTGAATGCAGTACAGGTGTCTCTGGAAGATGTGGAGAGATTGGAAGAATACAGGTCGCTTCCGTTTTTGATACGGTCGTAAACGAATCCGCTTAACGTATATCCAAGAGTATCTTTCTCCTTCGGATATTCTTCTGACTTTTTGTAGTAGTCGCTGGAGAAGTTCAGCCACTCCCAGCAGAGCTGTACGCATTTGTTCTTGATGTCTCGTGTCTGCCTCTGCAAATTCCACAGCAATTCGCTGATTTTCTTAAAATCAATCTTATTGCCGTCCTTGTCGATTTGCTCGCTAATCAGATAGACCTTTGTTACTTTGGTCATAAATATCACCTTTTATCCAGAATATCGTATATTTGATTTTTCGATTTTTTATATTTCTTTGAGATTGCTTCAAGAGCAATGATTGCAACCACCGTGTCTGCAATCAAAAGAGTTGCCAATAAGAATACCGCTGGCAGAATAGATGGATTCTCTCTGGAGCGAACTAAGACCATGATGTCAGATACAGCAAATAAGCAGAATGCGATTGTCAGAATCAGTCCGGTGAATATACCACAGCGAATGTACTTGCCCTGTTTGCGTTTGGCACTGCGACCAATTTTCTTGTAAATGCTTTTATCTTCCATCGTGTTAGAATACCAGCTTAACAGATAGAGTTCTGGTTCAGATAATGTAAAATCAATTTTCCGAAAGTCATAGCTTTCAATATCTCTGCCGAAGCAAAAGTTGATAAATGCAGTAATAACATTCAGATTCATCTCTGTCATGTCGAAATAGTTTATGAATGTGATGTAGTCCTCTCGGCTTGCATCACCGCCTACAGCTCTGCGTGAGCTTTCCGGAACTTGCTCAATCAGTGCAGTCAGCACTTTCAAAATAGAAATTGTGCAGTATTCATCAAGCACCTGCTGCCAGTCGAACAAGTCGCATAAGTCGCACAAAAGCTTTACTCTGACTTTCTGTTCAACAGGCGGTTTCTGCATTATTCTATGAATTTCAGCCAGTACAAAGCGAATTTCTTCCGCAAATTCACCTGCCGTCCGAATATCTTTGGTATACACATGATTGCTGTAATGCAGATAGCCACAATTGCCACACCAATATCCTTTGATATATTTGTCTGGTGCATCAACTGTTGTTCCGCACTTATCGCAAATCAGTCTGCCGTCTGCAAGATTCAATCTGCATCACTCTTTTCAGGAGCAGGCTCTGTCGCCTCTCCTTCGTCTTCTTTTTTGGTGCAGTGAAATCTGCTGCGTTCCAGTTCCATTGCTTTTTCAAAGCCGTCTGCCTTGCCATTCTGATAGCCGTACCACACCGCACCGACCAGCATTGCGGTCACTACAGTAAACTTGATGAATTTTTTCATTCTTCCTCAGCTCCCTCGGATTCAGTCTCCGCTTCTTCTGCATCGTCTTCGTCTGTGCCGTTTTCGTACTCATCAATGGTTGCACGGTAGACTGCCTTTGCTGCTTCAAAATTTGTCTTCACGCTTCCAGCCCCAGTTGAAACACCGTCCTGCACCTTCTGATACGCTTCCAAACCTCTTTTACTAAGTAAAACACAGGAAAGAATTACGCCGATAAAAAAGCCAACAACTCCTGACGCTAAATATCCTAACATGATTTATTCTCCTTTACTCTGCTGTTTATTCGTTATTGTTAATCAAAAAAATATGATGATTTAATCATCGCACTTATCATACTGTTCCTTCTGATACTTGGGCTTCTGATAATGCTTCCCATAAGATTTCTTGCCGTGGTCTGCTTTTCCAGCCCCATGATAATTTTTACCGTTCTGCTTCTTCCAAGTAGAATTTTTATCGTCCAGCGAAAGCCTTGTCGCATCAAACATCTGTATATGAGCATGGTCAGCAATTGCTTCCTGCTTTACGCCAAGCTCTTTCATATAAGCATTTTCGATTTCCCAGAACAAGTCCTTTGCATTCTTCATCAGAACGAACGCATCTGCCTTTGACACACACTTGTCGCCATACCGCAGTCCATTGAACGCTGACAGCGTTTGTGCATTATCTGCAATAAACATATGCTCCTGAATGAAGTTAGGCGAAACACGCTCTGCCTGAAACAAAAGATGTTCCATGTTGTGAGCGTACATCGTTTCCTGTGGCGGCGGTTCAACAGATTTCTCACTGATAATTGCCTTGATGCTTTTTTCGATTGCCTGAGCAAAGTGATACGCAGCCATGTTTACCATTATCGGATTGTCTTTCTGCTGCATTGCAGTTCCGGCAATCATAATGTCTGCTCGAATCACTTCCAGTTCTTTTGCACTTACTGCCATTTAACTTCTCTCCTTGTCGTAAATTGCATACACACGACCTGCTCTGAGTTCTCCTAAGAGTTCTTTTTGCAAGCCATGAATCACGTTCTCGCCTTCCACAAAATCTTTGTCATAATCGTATACCACATCATTGTAGATGATTTCAAAGATTTCATTGTGGAGCAGGATTCTTTCATATGTTCCCTTTGGAATGTCAGAACGAACCAGAATCTGCGGATTTCCCTCTTCATACTGTAATCCAGAAAGATACCAGATACCTGTTACATTCTTTGGATTCAGTGCGTGAGGGTCATTCTCTTTCCGATTCAAAATAGTCTGCTGGAGCTTCTGAAAGCGTCCTGCAAGCTTTTCTCCAACTGCCCCCTTTGAAAAGAATGGTACAGTCAGTAATCTCTTTTCTGCATCTGTCATGTTTCCCATAAATCATCACTCCTTATTTTCTTTCTCGTTATCTGATTTTTGCAAGCGTTCCGGACAGCGTTTCTGAATAAAATGCTGTTTTCCGATTTTCAGCCACCATATCAAAATACCGCCTACGATTACAAACAGTATAGCACACACGATTATGATTATCCTATCCATAACGCATTCCTCTTTTCATCAATTCTGTTCTTCAAAGAAACCGTTCCACAAGCCAACCTTTTGCTCTGCTGCCGTATGTGCCAGTTCTGCAAAGTGGTCTGCGTGTTTCACGTTTGGTGGATAAGTGGCAGTATTGGCATACCCATTCTCCAGCAACCAGTCCTGAACCATTGTACCGTCTTCAAAGTACACATAAGCTAATGTTCTGCCATACTTGTCCGTAGGACTAACATCATACTCCACATATACAGTATCAATATCCTGAAACTTCTCTTTGACTATCTGAGAAACTTCTTTTCCTTCTTCCGTATTCTCTGTACGATAATCTGACGGAGCAACGCTTTCCGGCGTATCTACGCCAATCAAGCGAACTTTTTGTTTTTCACCGCTGATTTCCAATTCGTATGTATCACCGTCTATCACACGAATCACAGTAGCCTGCTCTAAAGAAAGTTCGTCTGAACCGCTGGGAATTTCGCTGGATTGGTCTCCAGCTTCTTCCTTTGCGTACTCTTCTCGAATTTCTTTGTGCAGTTCATCTTTGTTTTCATCATACGCTTGATATGCTGTCTTTATATCATCTATCGGCAAGTCTTTCACGATTGCCTTAGAGCCAAATTTCACAGCATCTTTCAGCGGAGACAGAAAACAAGCTCCGCAAATCAAAACCGATACGCCAAGAGTAATCAGCACAGCACTTTCTTTTTGATTTCTTGTCCATTTTCGTTTTTTCTTTGCCATAGTACACCTCTTTCACATCTTTCGATGTGACCATTCTCTTTAAGCGATGTAAAATTCCTTCGCTAATACTTCTCCTTTGTATCTTCTGTTTCTGCCTGTTTCTTCGTCTTTCTCCCAGAATTGTCTGTAAAAGCGATAAATCATGGGATTCTCTTTATCCTGCATTGCAACGCCGTAGTTGTAATTTGTGATTTTTCTTGCACACAGAATTGCCAGCAGGCTTTCGTTTTTATCGCACCCATCATCAAACCGTCTTATAAAGCTCATATCGCCAATCCCAGCCAAGATAAGCAATCCGTTCAGTGAAATGTCGCATACACGACAGGCAACCTTGCTTTTATAAGCGTTATAGAAATAAGAGCAAAACATCAAAACATATTCCGAATTGCTCTTGATGCGAATGCTTTCATTGTCATCTGAAATTGTATAATCAGTCAGATTGGTATACGTTCCTTTTTCGTTTCTCATATACACCGTTATATCACTGAACGCATATCTTGAAAGCCACGTCTTATCTGTTTTGTCCACGAGATTCACTTCCTATAATTTTGTATGGTGGCAGGAGCAGGATTTGAACCTGCGTAAACTCTCATTGAGTGTTGTAATACCATATTTCTGCCGTTTCTCTGTGAATATACACTGGACTTTTGTGAACTTCTGCTGACATGAAAAAAAGGCAACATACAGGGCTTTGGGTGCTTGTGTGTTGCCCTCTTTCCATAAGGGTTTTGATGTATGAGGTTTTCATTGAGAATGTTGGTCGAGAAAAGCGGAATCGAACCGCTTTGCAGTACATCACTGCTATTCCTTATCCCCGATATTCGCCCCCTCACGAAGAGGGAGCATATTTACAGGAGGACTGTCAAATCAGTCGGTGCTGTTTAGTTGTTTCTGACACGCTTTGCTACCTTAGTTGCAAAGATTGTCATGGTCGGAATCTTATCGCCGTTCTTGTTGGTGTAGTCACCTACGGAGAATCTGCCCCAAACGTCTACAAAAGACTTAGCGTAGTCGTCCTGAACAATGTCGCACTGGTTGTCGCCTACGATGCTGCAAACAACATCAATGTAAATCGGTGCGGTATACTCGCCGTCATCGCCCTTACGATTCATCGAACACTTCAAGATAACACTCTTTTCTGTCATCTTCTGCTCGTAGCATCTCAGTCCCCAGTTTTCGCAAATGTTAAAATTGTTAGCCATAATTACGCTCCTTTTTCAAAATATATTCCTGTGGCTACCGTAAGGCTTTGAACTGTTGTTCTCTGTACCTTACATTAACTATTATAGCACTTTTATGGTGCGTTGTCAATAGGAAAATAGGGTTTAATCTGTAAAATATCCGTTATTTATTTTGTTGAAACTTGTATATTTTAACGAATCAACCGTGAATCAAGCACTTCTCATCGAGCTTACAAGTGTGTTGCATTTCCTCTTTGAGAGCATCTTCAAACGATTTTGTGCTTTTTATATCTTCATCTGCGTAAATCTGTTTTACCAGTTTTACGATTGAACTTGTATCTTTATGAATGTATCTTTTGCAAAACCGATGCCATTGGGAATTTGTCATACGGCTGTCCTTTTTGAATAAAAGAACCAGTTCCTTTCCTGTCATCGTGGTTCACTCCTTTTTTCTCTTACCTGATATTTTTATTCTTTGTTGTTCTTTTTCTTAATGATGTAGCACACTCCTGCGATTATCAATACAATCAAGATGCCACCGCCAATAAAAATGATTCGGTATTTCATCTGACTTTTTCGCAGTTCTTCTTTTTCTTTCTTTGACACAATTACAGATTCTTCTGGAATCTCTGTTGTTCCTGTTGCTGTTTTAGCTGTTGTTTCTCCAGTTTTACTGTTGCTGGAAAAATCCTTGTCAGAGCTTTCAGAAGGCAGCTCGGCTGTGTCTGTTGTATTTTCTTTCGATTGCTCAGAATCGTAGTCCAGCTTAACCTTTCCGTTCTCATAGTCGTTCAAGCTAATATTGTTTCTGTTGTTCCACGAGAAGTCCGGTTTGTCAGATAAATCTATCGGCATGATGTCATATTTCTCTGTGAGTTTTGAAATGTCAAGCTGATATGGTTCATCAATCGTATTTTCCAGTTGCACCTGTACATTGTTATCGTAGACCAATGTGTTTTCGCCCTCTTGAACGTCCTGCGTGTTGACAGTTCTCACATAATAACCGCCTGCTCTTACCTTTACAAGGAATGGTTCGTTCGCTTTCACATAGAACACATGATAAGTCCAATCGTTTCTATACTCCAGCTTTACCATAACATTTACTGGAGAATAAATCTCCAGAAAGCCTGTTTCACTCCACCAGTCCGGAATGTTATCATTGATTTCATATACAACAGTTTCTTTCCTGTCGTAATTGTCCCACACTGCATAATTCAGCACAACCGATGAATCAATCAATTCTAATTCTGTTTCGATAGAAAAAGAACCGTCCTTTTTCATTTCTGAAATTGCATTGTCATATGTTTCCTTGTTGAGATACACTCTGTACTTTGTCCAGTACACTTCATTGTCCCTGTCCATATATCGGCTCAAAAAAGAATTGAACTCCTTCTGGAGCAGGTCATAATTTTCATCTGATATATCTTTGCTATCAGTTGTAACAAGAACATATCCGGCACTTCTCAAATACTTTTCCAACGCTTCGCAGTCATTTCTTGTTGTGCATTGAATACCATTCAGTTCATTTACGCCGCCTGTCAAAATCTGATTACCGCTTAAAGAATGATAATACTTCAAGTTGTCAGGGTCAAATTCTTCGATGAATGTATCTTTCAGCTGTTCTTTTGCATGAACAGTTATTGTTGACATGGAAACACACATCGCAACCATAACGGCAGCAGCCAGTAGCCTTTTTCCAATCTTCATTTGCTATTCCTTCCATTTTCTATCTGCTTTTTTGCAAGTGCATGATAGCGGTCACTTTCCAAAAGCATAGCATTATATGCTTTTATTTTTTTCAAGCAACGATTTCTGGTAGTCCGTTGTTTTCCTTCGGTTCTGCGAACAAAGCATTCCATCTGAGCCATCATGTCATAGCGATTATAGAGAATTTCCAAAATTACGTTGATGTCGCCTTCATCGTATTTGTACAAGTAAATCTCATTGTCACCATATACGCCGATATAAATATGACGATTTTTCAGAAGGCTAACCAGCTTGTACTTTCGTAAAACCTCTTCTGTTGCCGAAGCCTCAGCTTCTTCGAGTGTTCTGCACCCAAGAACGTGCCGGAAGACACACCAAATAATATAAAGTGCAGTCTGCCTTTTGCGTTCTGCACTTGTTAGCTGTTCTTGCTCAGACTTTTCCTCTTCATCGCTGATGTGGATTTTTTCCATACAAAATCGACCACTACATTTTGCAAACCCCTTTGCGTATGTATACAGTAAATTGCAGTCAAGTTCATCTAAGTAACCCCAATCCATTCGTACCTTCCTTTCGTTATTCTGTTGTGTAGTAGTAAAGTTCCAGCTGTGACTTTGCTCTTGTCAGAGCTGTATACAGCATTCTCTTATCTACCAGTCGGTCATCTTTCGGAATAAAAACGATTACACGTTCTGCCTCACTGCCCTGCATCTTATGAATTGTGATTGCATAAGCCAGCACAAGGTCTTCTCTGTGGGCAGCAGTAATGTCCACTTCCTTCCCGTCGATCTCAACAGTGATTGTTCCCTTACCGTTGATTTTTGTAACAATACCAATATCTCCGTTGCAATACTTCTTTGTGTTTTTGACAGTCATCACTTTATCGCCAACATTGAAGTCTGCTTCTCCCTTTTTCAGATACGCATTTATCTGTGCGTTCAAATTGTTGTACGGTGACAGAATTTGTGTATCTTCATTATTCGTCATGATGATTTCTCCAATATCATCAAACCCAATCAATTCCATATGAAAACCTGCTCCGTTTCGGAGAGGCTTCTCCTGCAAAACATTGTTTGCGTTCTGTAAAATATCAGTCCCTTCTTTTTGTCTGTGATTGATTTCCAGTCGATATACTTCCAGTTCCTTCATGAAATCAAAGAACGGTTCACCATACCCAACAGGGTAAAGCTGATTGTGGTCTCCCACAAAAATCACCTTGCAAGTCGGGTCAGTCGCACAGAGCAGGTCATACATTAAAGCCGTATCAATCATGCTGCTCTCATCGACAATAATCAGTCTGTAAGGCAATTTATTTTCTGCCGTATAGAACGTGTACTCTTCTTCCGGATTCTTTCTCAAAGCCTTGTGAATCGTGGCAGCAGGCATATTTGTCTTTTCTGCAAGTCTTCTGCTGGCTTTTCCTGTTGGAGCAATCAGAAGTACATTCTTCTTTGCATAGTAAGTGGTATAGCAATCAATCAGTGTTTGAATCACTGTTGTCTTTCCTACGCCTGCACCGCCTGTAATTACGCATGGAAGGCTTGTTCGCAATCCCCACAGCGTTCTGAGTTGTTCCTCTTCCAAGCCTTTATCTTTGACGGAATTAAAAAAGTTTTGTACCTCTTCTTCTGTCAAAAGCTCGTATTCCAGCTTCTTTCGACTTTGAATATCAGTACGAATAAAATCCTCTTTTTTCTTCATCTCAGAATCCCATACAGTGCCGTTTTTCAAGCCATATCGTTCTGCCTGCAAGCACATCATTTTCAGCGTAACCATCAATTGCTGATACGCACCTTCCTGCTCTACCGCAGAAAAATACCCAAGAAACTCTTCGATACCATAGGAGATTTTTCGCTTGTTTCTGGCATTCTGGATTATCTTGCGATTGATTGCATCTACTCTGGTCGGCTCTTTCGCATCGTCCACAACTTCCTTGTGAACTCTATCTGCTTCGCCAAACGGTAACACAGAATAAATTTCTTCCAGCGAAAGTCTGGCAGTGTTCCACCCAATCCCATCACTTTTCAAAATGAGATGCCGTTCCAGAACAGCTTCGTATTCGTCTGGATTTACGTTTGCTCTCTCCAGAGCAGTGATATTTCTTTCGTCCAGAGTAAGCTCATAGTCCAAAACATTATCCGCTTCGTCCAGTTCCATTTGAATGAACATACCGTGATACAATTCCGGAATATTTCCTACAACACGGAAGCTCTTCTTTCTTGTGCCGTCCAAAGCAATAACAACAGCACTTCGACCATGTTTTGTGCCTCGTCCTGTTGCTTTCAGCACCATATAAGTATTCAATTAGCACACCTTTTTTCACGTTATATTTGTATTATTATCTTATCATTTTGCACTTCTCATGTCGTGTATATCTGCTTTTATATACATAGAAAATACAATCCAAAATTGTGCAAATAATCGTCATTTGGGTATAAAAGAATCCGCACAAGAAATAAGCCCTTGCACGGATTCTTTTTTGTCATATTAAGGAGTGTCTGCTTTAGAGAAATGCAGAGCCGTCATAGTCACTGTCGTCCTGCTCTTCTTCGTCCGGTGTTTCATAAGACAGTTCGTCCAACTGCCTGTAGCCCCGAAGGACTTCTTCACTGTAATCAGAAATTTTGCCGAGAATCTGTTTCACCTTGATTTCGTCTTCTACGTTTTTCAGTAAAGTGGCGTTGGACTGAATATCACGGAACTTATCTGCAATGTAGCTCCTTATCTCGTAAGCCTTGTCTTCTAATTCGTGCTGTTTCACGTTGCATCACCTTTTTCAGTTATTTTCTTCTGTGCTTGATTCTGTATCAGGCAAGCTTTCCTGCTCCGTTTCTTCGGAAGATTCTTCACTGGTTGCGTCTGTTTCGGAATTTTCTCCAGTGTCAGCAGTATCTTCCGGAGATTGCGAAACCTTCGCTTCTTCTACCACGCCGACCAGACTATTGATAACAACCATGTCTTCCAAGCTCTTTGTGATTGAGGAATCCGCATCAGAACGTGCATAAATGAAACGCTCATAGCTGTCAGAAAGCTTGTTGTAGGTAGTTGCCACCAGAATGCCGTCCTTGTAAACGATTGCCTGCTGGAGAGCCTTGTCTTCAAACACCCACTTTTCATTCATGTCCGCAGGAGCGTGGAAGAACATACTGTCTTTTTCTCCGTAGTAGAACGCAATATCACCATACTCATTCATAAACGGATATTTCTGCATCAACTCGTTCTGTCTGATATTTGCATTCAGCTCTGTGGCAGATGTTCCTTCAACTTCCGGAAGCTCTGCATAAGGTGTAAAAGTGCTTCTCATACCATCTTTCACAAGCTTAGAGTAGTAGAACTCTTTTACTTCACGATTTCGCATATCCACATACTGCACGGTGTCAGATTTCTGCGAATCTTTCTTTTCTGTCTTTGTCGCCACTTCTGTTTTGTCGCCATTAACAGGCTTCAAAACAACAACCAGCCGTTCACGATTTGTCTGAATTGCAAAAGTGTCATCATCAACTCGCTGATACTCAAAAAGTTGCGTTGTGATGTCAGGTAACGTAGCATCTACTGTTGCAGTAGCATATGCCTTGCACCAATCCTTATCGCAGTCATATAAAATTCTGTAGTTTGCGGTTAAACCTGTAGAATTATCGCTCGACATAAGCAATGGGTCTGTGATGCTTACTCCGGCTACACTATAATCATCTTTCTCATTTCTTGTAACCTTTGCGGTAAGTCCCTCATCTCCACCTGCGGAAAAAGAACTTGTTTCACTTGCCATTTGAGAAATAACTGTGTCCCAGTCTGTTTCTTCCTCATTGAACCACTGTGTGTCTGTGATGATTGGTGTGTCCAAAAAAGTGGACACAAAATCCTGATAGCCGTCTGCTGTCCAATATGAGTTAGGACTGGTTTCTCGTACAGCGGTGTTGTTGGATTTCATCTGCTCCATAACATTCAAAACGCTATCCTTCAATGTCAATGTGCGAATCACGCCACCACGATAGTCGTTCTGCTGTAATTCCTGACCTGTTTTGTCTGTGGCATTCGATGTCTGAGTGCCTGCACTGCCAGAGCCACAGCCAACAAGAGAAAACGTCAGACCTGCTGCCAAAACAGCAGAAGCAATCCGTTTGTTCCATTTGTTCATATAATTTCCTCGTTTCTGTTTAATAAGAAAGGGGCTAACTTTTTCAATTAGCCCCTTCCGTTGTGAAGTCTTACTTATTCACCCTGTCGTTTGGGTTTTCTTTTTGAATAAAAGAATGTATGCAAGTATTTATTCACCCACAATCTTGATGGCAACCAGAATGGACTTCAATGCAGTCATAACAATGCCTGCCAGAGCCATGATAATGCCCTTGGTCTTTGCTTCCGGCTGGTTCTGCATAAAGGACATTACAACCTCATAAACGCCGTACACAACCAGTGCAACGCCGACAAAGCGAGTAATGGTCAGCAAAATGCCGATAATCTTGCCCATCATCGTGCTTGCATCGGTGCCTCCATTCGCTGTCACCTCAACATCTTCGCCGAAGCTTGCAAATGCTGTTGTAGCACTCATGCTCGCCATAGCAGACATGATGCCTGCACCAGTCATAATCTTGCGGAACAGACCGCACTTCTTTTTCTTAGTAGTTGTCATTGCTGTAGTCTTCATCTCAAACAATTCCTTTCTGTATGAAAAAATGTGTGTTAGAACAATCACAGCTTTATGAGATAAGCCGTTCTTTGTCCTGCTTATTTATCTTAGCTGGCGGTGCTGTTTGAATAACATTCCACTCATCAGCAGGGATAACATAGTCATCGCCGTATTCCTTTTTGATTTCTTCGGGGTCGTACACAAAGTCTGTTTCATTGATGTAACATTGTGTACTCAGCTTTTCCCTTCCAACCGTTCGGAGAAAATCCCAAGCAGGCATTCCATACGGTTTGAAAAAACCAAAGAACAAAATCAATCCGGCAGGCGGTATTGCAATTTCAATGCTTCCTGTCAGCTTGTAAGTCAAAAATCCTACAGCCGCACCAGCAGCAAGAAACGCCGCTTCTTTGAAGGAGAAATTGCCAATATCCTTTGTTTTGTATTTTCTGATGTCTTGTCCAATCAGAATTTCCATTGCCTTTCACTCCTTTCACTATATATATGTAAGAATTAAAGGAAAAACGGAGCGTTTCTGCTCCGTTTCTGAAAATTATTTTGTGAACTTTTTTCTTTTACGCTCCAAGTGCTTCTTTGCTCACTTGTTTTGCAACATTAGATGCTGCAATTGCTGCAAACGGTGCTACCAGATACATCAGCAAGCAGCTCAATCCTGCCACGATGTCAGGGTCGCCACCAGCACCTGTAAGAGCCGCCAGCTGTTCTGTTGTCATCGCAGTCGCAAGTGTTAAAGCAATCCGAGGCAACGCAACCAGTGCCACACCATAAAGCCCAAGTGCAAGGAATCCTTTGATATAGCGAATTGCGTTGGAGTGTCTGCCACCATAAATGTCAGCCACTGCAATCGGCAAAACAGAAAGTCTGAACAGCAGTTCCAACTTATACATCATGCCCTTGTACCACCATACCAATTTCAATACCAATCCGATAATCGCTGTAAGCATTAGGATAATCAGCACAACAAGCAAAATGAAGAAACCAAGTTTCCCAAACATCTCCATCAGCTTTGTCATGACTTTTACAAGGTCGGCTTGTGTTGTATCTCCGGCTTTTGCAATACTTGAAATTTTTGTGATGAATGTATCATTGAACATGATAATGCTCGAAACAATTTTTCCGCTTTGTGATATAACTGCAATTGCAACCATCAATTTCAAAAATGGTGCAAAGAAGCTCTTCATCGTCAAATCTCTGCCTTCCAAGGCGAGCTTTTCGTTCATTTCCATCAGGAAATAGACCAAAGTAAAAGCAATGCCTGCGATAGCCAAATAGTTGTATATTTCTTTGACAATAGAGGTCATTTTATCCCAGTCTCCACCGCCTTGAATTGTGACATACTTTGCGTCAAGGCTACACGCCTGTGCAATTACTGTTGTCACCAAGTTCAGCACCCACTCAACCGCTTTTTTCATATGTTTTTGCTCCTTTCGTTGAATTATGTTGTAGGCATTATGCCTGTAACATCTTTTTCTTCATCTGTATTCAGATTCCTGTAATACAGCTCTGCATTGATTTTCTTCTTTTTGACTGCCTGAACGTCTTTCCAACGGCGATGCTCTGTCAAAAGAAGCTTTCTGCAAACGTAAGGAGTAACATCACGAATAATGACAATCTCATCATCACGATTTTTCGCAGGGTCATTGATAGCACCGATTTCATCAATGCTCATGAGGTCTACTTCGGTCGGCGTGTATGACGTTGATACTCCTGATTGACTGGACGATGTTGACTTCTGACGAATTGTAGTCTTGCCAAGCATTTTCTGAATCTGTTCTTTATCTTCCTTTAAGATAGAACCAAGGAAAATCGTTGTATCTACATTGGCAAGCACGGTTTCATGTTCTCCGTCCTTATACATCGTTTTCAGCTGTCCAATATCCTGAATTACTACATGAGAGCCGATGCGGTACTTACGGCTTGTTGACAAAATCGTTAAGAAGTTCGGGATTTCACCGATATTCTTAAACTCGTCCAGCAAGAAGTTGATATGAATAGGAAGCGAAGGGTCGCCACCAGCAAACTCATCTCCAGCCCATATGTACATCTTGTCCATATCTTTGATAAGTGTTTCAAGCGGTTCTCGAAGAACGCTGGACTTGTAATACTTCATTCCTTTTCGTTTGCCGGAAGCATCTTTTTCCGGTGAATTGAAAGCAATGTGATAAATAGAAGTGTTATTCACATAGGCTTCTTCAACAATATTATCCTCTGTCACAGTCTCATAAAACATCTTTGCTTCTTCTTCGGAATCGAAGTAATCGAACACCGGAGTTCCCACTCTGTACCCGATATGCCATTTTCCCCGAAGCTTTCGCTCTCCCAGTTCATAAAGCCGTCCATACAGCTGCGAATACAGCATCGCAATCAAGAAGTTGAACGCCTGATGCGACTGCGGAATACCAAGAAACAGATACGACTGCTGGGTTGCCATCTTGTCAATGTTGATATTCATGTTCTTGTACTTCTTATTGGTGCGAGTAATCATGTCCACTTCATAAGTGGAGAATATCTGCAAATCGACCGCTGTAGTAATCAAGATGGTATTTGCTGTCTTCTGCGGAGCAATCAGGAACGTATCATAATACAGCTTTGTTTTGTTGTTCGGGAAACGCTTGAAGAAATCGTCCAGCCGACAAGTAAGAGGTGATTTTGTTTTTCCATCATCGCTTACCTTTGCTTCCTGAACCAATTTCAAGATTGTAGAAAAGCATCTTCCACCGTTCAATCGCTGTGTTCTGCCACCTTTGATGCCTTCACAAGGGAATCCATCAAGGAGCAGGTCTTCATCTTCTTCCAGAACATAATAAATCAGTGCCGTCATGAATGCTTTTTCTGACTTGTCCCAGAAGGGGTCTCCACCGCCAGCTTCCTTGCCAGCCTTCGCATTTTTCATGTAAAGGTCTACCAGAATGTTGACCTGTGTTTCTGAGATGTTGCCATAGCTGTCAAACACATTCTCCAGCGGATTATAATTGTTAGACAGCGTAAAGTCTGAGGCATTGAACAGGAATACGTTATATCCTTTGGAAAGCAGATACGGTGCAAACGAACGAAAAATATCTCCGGAAGGGTCTGTGACCACCATAGAGCAGTTTTCCTGCAAGATGTTCGGTTTGATATATTTGAACGTCTTACCTGTACCAGTGCCACCGATAACCAGCACATTCGCTGAACGGTTGACTTTCTTGTTATTTAACGACAGCCCCAAATATTCGCCTTTGTATACGCCAAACAGCATATTGTTGTCGATATAAGAGCTGTCTTGTACTTTACTTTTTGCCAAAACTTACCCTCTTTTCTCTTTATTTTTCCATGAACTTATTCTTGTACACCTTAAAATCCCTTGAAGTGCCAAGGTGAGAAGAACCATGCTCATGTCCAACACGAGATTTTTTCTTCGCATCAGAATCCAGCCAGATAAACAAGCCGATTACGCCAAGGATTCCTGCTCCGATTGCAAACGCTCCAAAGAATGTTGCCGTGTCAAGTGGTGTTACTGAAATCGGTAGATTTTCTACTGTAAGCCAACTAAATGTGCATGACATAACACCGTTTGTCTTGCCACCTTTATAGTTGTAATAAGAATTTGCTTCCACGCCAAAGAAAATTCCTACTGCACAGCAGGCTATCAAAAACAGGAACAGCTTTTTCAAGCCACCGCCTTGCGTTGACGGCTTTGCAAAAGACACTTTCGGCATCACAGCTGAATTTTTGTACTGCCGAGCATGAGGGTCTTTCGGAGAAGTTCGCTCCAGTTCCTCTGTTGCTCCCTTTAACGCATCGAGAGCAATTCGTTTTCCCTCAATTTCAAGAGCCTGCTTATTGTCTTCTGATTCTTTTTGCAATTTTTCATTCTGCAAATCTTCTGCCGTTGCATATCGCACTTCGTCCTCGTGAACAACGTCTTCTGCTTTTACAGATTCATCAAGGACATTCTGTACTGCATTTGTCTGTGATTGAGAATCCACAGACTTCTGTAAATTTGCAACCGTGTCCATATGTTTCGCCTGTTCCTGTGAAAAGAATCCTTTCTTTTCCATGTTGGTCATGACAGAAGTATCACAAATATTGCCGATTGTTTCGTAATCTTCGTCCTCGTCATTTGAGGCAGCAGGCTGTTGCTCCGGCAAAGAACCAGTGGCGAATATGTCTTCATAATCTTCTGTGAAGTTGCTAAACTTTTTTTCGCTCATTGATTTTTCTCCAATTTCCAAGTTTCTTCTGTGAAGTTGTCAGGTACAACTTCTTCGATGCTCTCTGCCGCCTTTTTGATGATGTAAAGCACCAGCTTAAATGTCGATGTCTGGTCAAGTTCCAATGCACGATACAGCAATTCTTTGTGCATCTGTTCATCAGAACCTTTTGAAGTGTAAAAGACGGAAAATTCTTTGTCCTTATAAGAAATTTCCCATGCTCCGATTTTGCATTCGCCATGAAGTACATAGTCCACAAAATACATAAAGCCGATGTCCTTCGCACTCTCCACTGGTTCAGCCAGATTGCTGGAAACAACACACTGTTCTGTAATTACCATCAGCTGAGAAATTACGCCCATGTCATTGATATACAATGGTTTGTTGGATTCCTTCGGCATATAGGTATGAATTACCTCTGTGTTGGAACACAACTCATAAGACTGCATCGAGCAAATTACTGGCGTATGGATTTCTGCCAGTTCTGCTTCGATTCGCTGAACGTCCACAAATTCACTGGTTACACCATAAATTTTCCTGAGTTCTACGCCAAACATTTTGTTTTGTACAGTTTCTACTGCACATTCCACCTTGTCCAAGTCGTATTTGTTTAGGATAAGATACAGCAGTAAGATTCGCTCTTTGTTGTCTTGCCTGCGGTATTTATTGAACATTTCTTCTGCCATAAGAAGCACCTCTTTCTGTAAACAGGCATAACGATGCCTCTACCCTTTATATGTAAGGTTTAAGGGAAAAACAAAACAGCCCCTGTGGAATGATTCCACAAGGACTGCCTTGCAACATTATTGCTTATTTTTCTTTACGAGCTTCCTCAAATGCCTTGTACTTGTCACAATCAAAACGATAAAGCCAAGTCTTGCCATCAGGATTCTTCACATAGTAGTATGTTTTTGTTTTACCGATATTGCAAAGTGACGTTGCATCGGTTCTACGCAGATAAATCGTGCCAATATCTTTGTTCGGACTAAGGTCTACCGTCAAAGACTGTCCTGCTTTAATGGTTGTACCATCAGACAATTCCAAATCTTCGTTCAGTTCACCGATGTAAACAACTGCCAAATCTCTCTTCATCATCAGCAGTGCTTCGTTTGAGCCAGAATTGTTGATTTCATTCACATCATTTGCATCAATATTTACATTATCGCTGCTCACCAATGCTCCAGCACTAACGCTTCTGACATGACGGATAATGTCCGCTGGCAAATACAAGCTTGCACTCGGAGACTTGATTGCCTTCGAGTTATCAATCGTGTTGCTCTGAGTTGCTGTCTGTCCTGTCCATGAAGAATACATACGAATGAAATCCCATGCTGTTCCGGCAGTGCAGTTTGCATTAAAGTTTCTGTCAGCAGCTACACAATAGCTCTGAACCAGACCATGATTATGTCCATCTTCATCATTGTAATGAGCCTTGCCGACCCAGCTAAGAGCAATTCTTACCGCCTGTTCTCTGCTGTCATTAAAGCTTGAACCGTACTTCTTTTTCAAAGCATCTACGATTTTATCAATGTCTTCCTGACACAGGACTTTTGCACCGAGTTCAGTCGGAATGTCAAATTCATATACATCTTGCCAATCCATCGTCTGCCTCAAAACCGCAAGCGTCATGTTATCACCATTCCAGCCTTCGTAGTCGTCCCAATCCTTTGTACCAAAGCAGTTTGAACCCTTCAAAACCATTTCATCAACGTCAAAGATGTCTCGGCATAGATACTGCTTATTTTCTTCACTGTCGGATTCACCAACAACATGGAAGCCTTCTTTCCAATTGCCACCTTCCACATACAAGTTCAGTCCATAGCTGTGTCCCATATAACTTCCTTGTACATCAGATGCTGGTGTTTCACTGCCACCAGACCAAGCCGCATCAGAAACAGTGTCACTGTAGTTCACTTTATCCGTAATCACCTTGCCACGAATTTCATCATATCTGTCATCAGACCAATCCATCTGAACAGGGAACTGATAATCTTCGTTGTATGTGCCAACAAGTGCAAGCTGTTCGTTTGTCATGGAGAATACGTTGCCTCTGGAGATAACACCAAGATGACCGCCACAATACTGGTAAGAATGTCCCTTACACTTTCTTGTCAGAGTAGTTGTACTATCTCGGTATATCTCAATAGAGCCATTCTCATAGCGATACTGTTTTTTATATTGTTTAATGTTTGTATTCACTTGAATTGCAACTCTATACCAGATTACGCTTGTGAGCAAATCGTATTCATCTTGATACGATTGTCCAGTATATCCTCTCGCCGTCAACACTCTGCCAATCATGTAATTAAGGTCGTCCCAGCTCATGTAATTTGTAACAAAAGTAGTGTTGATATGATACACATTACCGCCTGCCTGATAACGATTTTTCACTTTTTGATATATTTTATCAATCGTTAGGTAGTTACCAGAGCTATCTTTCAAATAGTTATTGGCAAAATCATTCACGTCTTCATTTTTCGGAATTGGCATATAAAAATATGCTTTCTCTTTTCCGTTAATGTTATTGTAATTTGTCTGCTCTGCTGACACTTCGTCTTTCCAAGTATCGTTTGTCTTATCTATAATCAAATGTGTGCTATCTGTATAATCAAGAATGGGAACTTCTGCTTTTCCGCCTTGCTCATACACATAGCCGTTTCCGGTTGTGTATTTTGTGGCATTTTGTATGTATACACATCTTTTTTCCTGCTTGGACGATGTTTGAACTACATTGGTTTTCAATGTGCCAACATTCGGGTTGGAATTACTTTTGGTCGCAAAATCTTTTGTTAGTCTTGTGACAGAGTAATCTCCTTCCTCTCGGTAAATGTGATAAGCGTCATCTGGCAAATGGTATGTATCTCGATAGCTTCTCAATTTGTTCGATATATCTGTTTTCGCACCACTTTCAGAATCGAACCATTTGCCATTTTTGTTTTGCAAGTTGTAATTGAATATACCACCACTGATTCTAGCACTGCTCGGATTAACAGTCTTGCTGCTCCAACACTTGCCACTGTGATTGCTTATCCAAGTAACAACTGCATCAAATGTTGTTTTGTTACTCGTCATACCAGACCATAAACACAGGTCGTTCTTACTGCCGTTAAGGTTTTTGTTCGTATCAACAGTAATATCAAAAGCACCTGCATGATTGGTGTAATAGCGTTTGAAGTCAGAGCCAATGATATAAGGCTGAGGGCTGTCGTCCGAACTTCTTTCAATACCAACGTAGAAATCTTCTACTTTTGGATTCGTGCAATAGCCCAGCTCTGCTGCTTCACTCTCAGACAGCTTATCAATCGTTTCAATTGAACCGTTCACCTTTACAGTAGGATTACCCAAGCGACTGCAATATTTCACTGTGTAATCCCACGTCTGCTGATGTGATGCAGAAAACAGCGTTGCAGTATAGTTCTGCAATGTTTTGTAACTAAAGGTTGTTCCAGAAGCATCTGCCCATGTAATGTAATTCGGCTCAGTATCTTCTTTGCCACCAAACAAATTTTTGACAAACTCGCTGATGTTATTTCCTAACATCTTGAAAAATCCGGTGAATCTGTTTTTGAAGTTTTCCCAATTCAATTCCGCAGGAGACATTCCCAGAACATCGCCTAATTCTTTATCAGAATTTGCATCTGTTTCAAACTGGTACATTACATCAGTCATAGAGATAATATCTTTGATATTGCTGGTGTGTCCGCTTTCTGTTGAAGAATAGTACACTGCTTCATCGGCACTGGGACTGAGCTTTCCATAAAGGTTCGCATTTGCAGTCATTCTCAGCTCTTTTTCGCCATTGTAAGCATCAAGATAAGTAAGATACTTGGTGTTGTTTGACAATGATGCCACAGCATCTTTCTGATGCCACGGATTGATAGCGATTTGAGTGTCAGCTTCAAGCAGATTGTCAAAACGCTTCAAATAGTCGGAATAGCTCATGCCCTTTGTGCCATAGGTTACATTTGCTTTATCGTCCCACAAACCTTCATAGTCAACAATCGTGTCTTTCCATGAGGTTTCCTGTTCTTCCAGCGATTCATACAGCTTATAGCATACAGTATCTTTGTAGGTCTTTGCTGCAAGGAAGTTGGTGAAAGATTCAATAATAGTCATCACAACAACGAACATGGTCAAGGCTGTCGCAACAAACAAAATGCCAATTGCCACATACTTACCAATTACCAGCATTGCCTTTGAAACGCCTGCCTGTACTTTCTGCACCAGCATACCGACCTTGCTGTTCATAAACTTTGCTTTGATACCGTTGATTTTGCCTCTTGCTTTACCAAACACGCTGTTTTCAGAGCGTTGCAGTCGAGCCAACTTTTTTTCCTGCTTTGCAAGAAATCTTTCGTTACGCTTCGGATTCGGTTTTGCGGCTTTCTTTGTTGTCGGCTTCTTTTTCGGTGGTTTTACAGAATCTACATTTTTCAGCCTGTTTGTCTTTTTTACATTGGCAAACTTTGCTTTCATTGCATCTTGATGCTTCTGAATCGCCTTGACGGTATTCTTTACGCCGTCAGTGGTCTTTCTTGCATATCTGTAAGTCTTTGTACCACCGCTTATCATAGCTCGCATATCTTCATCATTGCCAGCAAGCTTTGTAGCTCCAGACATACCTTTCTGAGCCAGCTTTGCGGCAACACCAATATCCAACGCTCCCCATGCTTTCGGATTATTTAACTGCATCAGTGCGTTTCTAGTGCTGTTGCTGATTCCCAGTTCTTTCAGTTGCTTTGCTGTAAGATTACCCAGTGCTGCCACATCAAACTTGCCTGTAGCAGTGATAAACTGATAGCCTTTGTTCTCTGCTCTTTTCAGAAACGCCTCATTGATTTTCAAGACATCAGCTCTTGTAATGCCACCTGCAATAAAATCAAGATTAAGGTCTTTCTTCAAGTTCTGAGCAAACTTGTCATATCTTGCGAAAATAGCTTTTTCACCGTCAGACAGCTTCACCTTATTGCCAAGGGATTTCAGCACTTCCGCATCATCATCAGACAATTTGATTTTGCCTGTTTCCGCAGCGTGTTTCATAGTCTCTGACCATTCAGACAGCACTTTTTTCTGGTGATATACCGAGATGCTTTCACCTCTCATCACCTTTTCCAGCACTTTTCTCTGTTCGGCGGTAAACGAAGACTTATTCTTCCGGATAAAGTCAAGCTCCGGCTGTGACAATGCAATTGTTACAGATGCTCCTAGTGCAATTGCACCTGTGTTGATGGTGTTTTTAATCTCGTCCAGAGAACCACCATCTCGGAAGCCAGACTTCGTAACGACTGGAGCAGCATATTCCTGCCGATACAGGTTGTTTTGAATGGTCTGTGCATTACGAACCATTCTCTCCTGCTTCTCACTGATATGTTCTGTAGCAATTTTCTTCTTCTTTTTATAGAAGCCTCTTGCCTGATACTCACGGCGAATAAATTCGTCCGGATTTCTGCCACTTTTGATAAAGTCGGCATATCGCTTGTCTTCTTTCTTGTCGAAAGCGTCCTTACGTTTCTTCTCCTGCTTCGCAAAGTCAGCAAGTTCCTCTTGATGTGTAGCATAATATTTGTCTTTCTTTACTTTGTACGCATCATCGTATTCCCCTTGCTTTTCTTTTACCTTTTCTTTTCTTCGAGCAGATTCCTGCAAAATCTGTGCCGACTGTGCAACACGCTTATGATGTTCAGCCAGCACCTTGCCCCTGATTTTTTCATCAGTAACAATTTCGCCGTTGATTACAACCATATCATTGCCAAAGACAATTGCCTTGCCAATGCCACGATTTTTCTGAGCCGCACCCAGTCGCATTGAAGAGCTGCTTCTTTCAAATGTTTCCTGTCGAAGTGTAGCCTCTTCAAAGATTCGCTTATTGGTCGCTACAGCACTGTACTTTGCAAGGTCGTTTACAGCATTGATGCTCTTATTGACTGTTTTGCCGAACAGTCCCATCTGTCCAAACGTATATGTGAACAGCTTCTGCTCTTCACTTTCAACAGCTCGCAGTCCACCCTGTTCCTGTTCATCACGAAGTTCCTGTATTTCCTTGCTCTTATCAGATTGCCCATGAACGCCAGCTTGCTTGACATCTATATCTGTCTTTTCTGTAAAGTCTGCAATCAACTGTTCCGCAGATTTTGCTACATTTCGATAATGTTCCTGCGGCTTTGTAGAAGCACCATGTTTGTCATCAGCCTGAAACTTTTGATTCAGTGACTGAACAGCACTTTCCGTCCTCATAAAGCTTGCCTTGCTTGCCAAGCTCTTTGCTTCTAAACTGCTGTTAGAATCCCACTCTGTACCAGTCTTCGCATGAAATTCAGTCGCAATATCGTGCATAGCATTCTGATAGTCCAGAAACATCTGTCGTTCATGCGGAGTGGTGATTTTTCCTTTTTCCTGAATCGTTTCCATTGCTTCTGCAACGTCAGGGCGGTCTTCCAGAAACTGCCCCATAAGCGTAGAATCCATGCTCTTCTGAACAAACGATTTCTCATTTTCGTTCAGTCGAACCGATGTCATCTCAGGCTCTTTTTGCTGTGTCAAATTGACACTTTCAGCAGCAGAAACCGCACCGCCAAAAGAATTATTTGTCAAAGCCACAAACTCTTGCATGATTCTGCGGTCATTATCATTTCTTACTTCACCAGTTTCTACGATTCTTTCCAGCGTTTTCATGTTGTCGTAATTACTCAAAAAATCACTGTACGGAGTAGTTGATGCTGTATTCTGCGATTCTGCTGATGTTTCTTCAAAACTTGAAGTGTACCCAGAATAAGAAGGAGATGGTTGAGACTGACTGTCTGTATGTACAGGCTCTGGAGCTGTACTCGGCATAAAAACAGGCTCATTGGAAAACGGATTCGTTTTTGCTTCCTGTGGCTCTGCTGTAGCTTTATCTGCAACCGTTGTCTGCTGTGATGTGAAATCTGGCTCTAAACCTTTGGGAATGTACCCTGTGTTATCATTGTGCTGTGTCGAACCATAATCAACAGCTTCATCTGGTTGAACATCTCCATATGCAGAAAAAGGTTCTGTAGAAGACGTACTTTCCATGCCGAATGAGCTGTTATAGCTGTTTTCCGGAGCAGGTGCAACGGATTCTGCCTCAACCTGAGCATTTTCTGTAGTTTCTGCCTGCATCGGGTCTGCTGCTGGAATATTCTGGTCATATACAGGCTCTGCTGTATCAGTATGCTCCGTATAAGAACTTTCGTAAGTGTCCGGCTCGCTATAGGCAGGTTCTGCTTCCGGAACAGGTTGGGCTGCTGCCTGCTGTGGTTCTGCGGTAACATCTGTAACAGCTTCCGTCATTTCCGGTTCAGCTGGCTTCGGCTTTTTTGCCTCTTCCTGTGCAGCAACATTCTCCAGTTGTCTGCGAAGGAAATCCTGCTCATCATGATTCAGCTTTGTTACCGTAGGCTGTTCCTGCTCCGGTTCAATCTTTTCACGAATCATAGCAGTTTTCGGAATTTCCACCATGTATTCGCCGTTGATTTTGACCGGAGATACCACGACATCATTTACGCCTTGGTCTTTCATGTACTGTGCAAAGTATAAAGCCTGATTCTTTGCACCGACAGCTCCGGAGAAAGCAACACGCTCATAGTCGTCCGGATTGTAACCACCACGCTGCTTTTGTTCCTGCTGACGTTCCTCATCTTCGTAAGGGTTGTAATCAGCTTTTTTCTTTGCAGCGTCTTCTCTTTCTTGTTCTTTTATATAGTCCTCATGAAGTCTGCCGAACATTTCGTCAGTTTCTTTTTGGACTTCGTTATTTGCAATCTTCTGCAATTTGCTTGCAACCTCTGATGTAGCATTCACACCAAAGTTAAAAAATTCGATTGCCACGCAATTTCACGCTCCTTTCATACGTTACTGTTACTGTGGATTGGTAAACATATCTGTATTCAGGAAATCATCATTTGCATCGTAGTTTTCGTCTGCATCGTCCGGCTCATCAGAATAATCGCCTTCGTCTGCATCGGTGTTGATGCTGCTTTCTTCTTCATTTTCCAGCTCGTATTCAATGTCATACATTGACACACTTTCGATTCCGCAAGCAACGCTTTCCAACGAAAAGACAAATGACAGGTCGGAATCACCTTCTCCAGACATGAAAATCGGCTGGAACGCAGACAAACAGTAAGCAGTTCCTTTATCCAGTTCAGAACGACACATATCCAGTACGAAGATATAATCGTTTGCTTCGCCTTTCTTGAACTGGTTCGTGCCTCTCTGCAAAACAGTGTTCCACATAGTTCTTGCCTTCTGAGAACTCTTTCTTCTGGAATTGTGCAGTGTAATGAATACAAACTGTCCGTTAATCTGCACGGTAGTCCGGTTTTCTGTTACGGTCTGCTGTAAGTCTACATAGTTATATTCACCATCTTTTCGCTGTACTGCCTGTTTCATGGTAATTACTGCGTGAGAATCATGAAGCTTGGACAAGATGGTTGAAAACTCTTCAAAATCACTGTCTGTAGACAGCTCTGTCAACTTTCTCATGTATACTCCTTTCACTGGCGAACCAGATTGATTGCAACTTTATCCGCATGAACTTCGTAGTCTGCTCCATCTATGGCAATCAGTCCGGATTCCTGATATTCGGCTGTTTTTTCATTATCATTCCAAAGGGCATATTCATATGTGCCTCTGGTGTTTGGCTTTACAGGGAACAGAGAAACGCCACGCTTGACACGTTTTCCGAAGGAAGCAGGAATACAGTTTCCCTCATGCACATCAATCGTGATGTCACACTGTCCTTTGTTTTCTCGCTCTCCGAAGCAGGACACATTCATATGTCCTTCATTGTCGAATCTGGAAGAAATCATAAATTTCATACCATCAAATCCGAAGCTGACACTTGTGCCGCTGTAGATTCGTGTTTTTACGAAGTCATCAACAACAACGACCATATTCAGAGATGCAAGACTTTCTTTATATTCAGTCGGGAACACATATGCTGTCACCGTTCTGGCAGCTGGCTCAGTCTCTTCCAGATGTACTGTGGCATACCACATTGTTTCTCTGTACTTACAGGTATCTGTTTCCTGCAAGTCAGCTGGGGTGTTACCTTTGTTTCCGACAATCACATCATCTCTGGCATCTGTATATGCCTTTCCAATTTTCTCTGCTTTATAGTGGTACATCATTTCTTTGCCACGTTCGCAGAGCTTCGTGTAGTTCTCTTTGGTTACATAGGTGTCTTCTACAATTCCATAGTAGACTGTAAAAAAATCCTCGTTTCCTGATTCCAGCATATTCTTCAACTTTGAGAACTCATTCTCCGTGACAAACAAATTGAATTTATTGCCACTGATTCGGAAAATATAAAAATTGTCTCTCAATTGAAGAAATGCTTTTCTTAACACACGAGAACCAAATCCATACCCTTTTTTCTCATTGCTTCTGGTCACGTCTACGCTGATGCAAGCAAGATAGTATTCAGCCGTAAGATGCTCTGCAAAATCACGAAAAGCATTCTCATTCGGAAAGCCTTCGCTGTCTGTATAGAGCTTCCGCTTCGGGACTGTAATCATTGCTTCACCAGTATAGTCAATGTATCTGTTTTCCATTTGTCTTATCACCTTTTATTGATTATTTCTGGTTCTTATCTTCAATCTCTTTATCTCTAAGGGCATCAAGACTTTCTTCCCATCTGCTATAGCCTTTATGCAAAGGCGTGTCGTTGGAAAGAAGTGCTGCCACTCCAGAAATACTGAAATTTCGGTCATTTAATATCGCTGCAATCTTATAAGCATTTTTTGGAATTGGGTCGATGCGATATTGCTCACAAACCGCCATTATTCTCTGATACTGTGATAGTTCAGCTTTATTGTTGAAAAACATCTTACTTCTCAGCTCGTAAATTTCAAATTTCGCAAGCTGATACAGGCTTGAAGCTTTCTTGCCTTCGTAAATGTCTTTTGCAACGTCCTGATGCTCACATAAGTACAGACAAACATTGGATATTACATCGTCCTTTTCAATGCTCGCTATGTCCTTTGTTAGAGGAATCGACCTTACAGCTCTCGTCAAAGTTTCTAGTATCCATTGCCACATTGGTGTCACCCTTTCTTCTCTCGTTTTCATCTGCTAACTGCTTCAAAATCTTTCCTGCGTCTTCAAGCGTTTTGCCGAGACAAAAACATTCATTGTTTTTGTAAAAGGGAACATCATTGAGGAACGCTTCCATTTCATCTTTGTTAAGCTTCATCTAATCACTCTCCTTATTCAGTTCCGATGGTGTTTCTGGAAAACACGCCAGATTAGGCTATAAGAAACGCACATCGTCCTTGCAATCTCTAGTTATTGCAAAGCCCTTAAATGTGCCACGATATATCATTGTTCCGCATAAGAAATCAGGGAACGAGTACATCATAAATTATAACACATTCAAGGGTTTACAAGGGGTATATCAGTTCAAATAAACACTGCCAATTTCTTCCAATAGGCTGTGTCTTGCTTACAAATCAGCACTTATTCTTCGTCTTCTTTTTCACCATCAAACTCTTCATTTGCCTTGCGTTTGATAGCTGTTTTTCTTGCTTCATCGTTCGGGTTTGTGGACATGATGTGATACAGTTCACTATCAGTCGGAAGCTTATAGTCAATCGGAATAATTACCGAGTTGTTGTAAATCAGACCAGTACCAGAAGGCTTATCCTTGATGTAATCAATCAGTGCATCAGAGATGCCGTACAGGTTCTGGAGCTGCTGTCTGCCGATAGGAGACTGGTTCAGGAAAATGAAGAAACCTGTGTTGTTGAACATTGCAGTACCCTGTCTGGTGGACAGCAAGTCGGCAACGTCCTGTGTGATACCTGTCATGATACCGCCGTACTTACGAACACGCTTGTAGTAAGCCATTACCGTAGAAGCAGAGCTTTCTGTTTTGAAGAAATGGTGGAACTCATCGAGGTACACCCAGATAGCCTTACCAGTGTGATACTTTTCGTTTTCCTCACGGTTCTTGACAATCTTTGTCCAGATGTTCGACAGGCACACCTTCATTGCCATCTCTGTCATTTTTTCCGGCAGATAGAGCAGGTTGTAAATTGTCAGTCTGCTGTGTCCTTCAATGTTGGTGTGATGAGCAAATACGTTGTAGTTACCAATGCAATACTGCTCAACAGCCAGTGCAACCTTAGTGCCTTCCTGTGTACCGTCAGCCATCAGTTCATTGTAGAACTCAACCAGTGTCGGACAAATTTCAGTGTCCAGTTCGTCAGACTGTCCTTCTTCACAGCCATCTCTGTGGCGGCGTGTCATCTCTTCAATGTAGTCTTCATACATACGAGTGCAGGCACGATGAATTGCATTTGTCTCATAGATGTTGCACTCTCTGCCTTTACCCAGAATAGATTCAACCAGACCTACCATGTAGTCGCACTTTTCAGCCAGCGGAGTAGCCTTCGGGTCGTCCCATTCCATTGCCATATCGCAAGGATTGATGTGATACTGAGACTTCAATTCAAGGTCGATGGTTCTGCCCCCAAAGTGTTCTGCAACAACATGATATTCGTTCTCAGGGTCGAGGATAATCATGTCATCGTTGCCATCGAGCAGGTTCGGGATAATCTCGCCCTTTGTGATGAAGGACTTACCAGAACCAGACTGACCAAAGATAAGTCCGTTCGCCAGACGAGAACGCTTACGGTCGTACATAACCATGTTCTTGGAGATTGCATTCGAGCCGTAGAAGTGTCCCTTCTTATCTGTCAGCTCCTGAATGTTGAATGGGAACAATGCACAGGCGTTATCTGATGTCAGCATACGGTCGATAATCACTTTGCTGTTGCCACAAAGGATTGCTGTGTTCAGACCTGCGACCTGCTGTCCAATCAGATAAGAAGGTGTAACAGAATAGTCTGCACACTTCGCTGTGTACTGAGCTGTGATGTTCTTGATTTCTTCATCGTCCTTGCCGAAGATAGAAACAACCATTGTAGCGAAGAACAGCTTCTTGCCTTCGTTTACAACATCATGACGAAGCTTACCAGCATCTTCTCTTGCCTGAATCAAATCCTCATTGATAAGGTCGGTGGAGTAACCACTCTTATACGCCTGCTGAGAAGCTTTGATAACGTCAGCCTTTACAGAAGTGTTCTGCATCTTTACAAGCTGGAGAGCCTTCTTACGAGGAACAGGCTTGAACTGAATTACCGTTACCATCTCATAAGGAAGATTGGTTACGTTGGTAAGAAACGAAGTGTCCAGCTGCTGAGGCAGGTTTGCATAAGCATAGCTCTTGCAGTATCTTTCATCGTCAAGCTGAATGCACTGTCTTGTCTTTGCAATTACCTGCGGTGCAATCAAGTCCTTGACAGACACACCGGATTTTCTAAGAGCAGGCAAATCGAGGGACAGCTTTTCGTTGCCTTCATCGTCTTTGTGCTTTGCAAAGTAACGCTCATATTCCTTGTGGAACGGAACGCAGTCAGAGCCACGAAGAATCTTCTGCATTACTGCCAGACGGTCGATTGCGTCCAGCTGTTTCACGCCGACCTTGTTAATGGTCTTTACAGCTTCCTGTAAGGAAACATCTGCGGAGTTAAATTCCATCTCTGCCTGAGACAAACCGTTGGCAGTACGAATGGTAAGCATGATGTATTTTTCCTTGCTGATTTCGTTGTGACCCTCTTCGATTTTCTTGTCGATGATATGGTTATAGTCAGTACGATATTCGTCCAGACCATCGCCAGCTTCTTTCAGATGATAAGCCGCTGTGATGTCTTCCTTTGTGTTGCGTTCATTGATAATGATGACGGAAATATCCACATTATCAGGGAAGCGGTTCATCAGCTTTGTGTAGTTGACCAGATAATCAACCTGTTTATCTTCCGGTTCAGTAACAAAGTTACTGTCTATCAGTTTATAAAGCTTGCTGTAGTAGTTGCCGGAAATGATGATGCCGTCTTCGGTGATATAATCGAAGTCGATAATTTCCTGTGCAGTGCGAGCAATTTTCATCGGCTTTTTTCTTGCCTTTGCAGGTGTGTTTTCTCCACCTTTGGTATTCTTCTTTGCAGGGGCTTTCTTCATAAATGCCATTGCAGTTTCTCCTTTCGGTTATGCTTTTTCCTGTGCTTGTTCCTGTGAATCGTTTGCTTTTTCCTTTTCATCTTCCAGATGAATGAAGTAAGATGCTTCAATGTGATTCTTTTCCAGAATCGCACGAGCAAGGTCGTATTCATCGGTTTCCATTTTGTCCATGTAAACACGGCGACCTTTGCAGTCCATAGCTTTCAGTTGGTGTTCCAGCAGAATCAGATTTTCCATCGTTTCCTTTGGACTATCTGTCTTAATGAAAACCAAACTTCTTTTGCTGGTTCTGGACGGTCGAACCGTGATAGGTCTGGACGAGGAACGTGCAAACAATGCTTGTCTTTCCGAATCCATGTCTTCGTCCAAAAACTTTTGCTGAGGCGAAGGACGTGGAGTTTGATTCGGAAGTTCGATGATGACGATTGCATCATCTTCTATCTCAGCGTCCACAAGTGAACCGCTGTAGAAATTCACCGGAGTTGCTTTTGCAGGAACATATTTCTTTGCCTGCATTGCAACAAGTTCGTCTTTTTTCCACGAGTACCCTTGTCTGGTAATCAGACTTTTTAGAACGTCATTCTGATTTTCAAGGTCTGCAATTCTTTGCAGCAACGGATAAATTCCGATGTCGTTTTTTTCAATTCCATAATTCTTTGCAACTGTCAGCATAGAGTTCAGTTCTTTTGCTAGATGCTCCTTCTGCTCTTCCATTTGTCCGATTTGTTTTTTCAGACTTTCAACTTTCATCTGGAGAACAGTTTTGTTGCCACCGTTCGTTGCACCGTTCAAAATTTCTGTCTTATATCCCAGATAGCTTTGAACATAATCACTCAGTCGCTGGTGCATCGTTGAAAGATATTTTCGGGAAATCAAATCCTTGCAGCAGATTCTTTCGGTCGGCATTTCACCGCCGTGGTTTGCCTTCCAATCTTCCAGCGACTTCAAGCATTCATTGCTTGTGAACTGTGGCTGCTCACCTTTCAACACTGGAACAAAATCCAAGTGCATATGCGGTGTCGTTTCATCTTTGTGAACAACTGCATTGACAATGTTTTCTTCTCCAAGGTCATTGCAATAAAAATCATAAACGGCTTGAAAAAAATCTCTTTCATCTTCGTCTTTGACATCTTTCGGAAGTGTCACAACGAACTCTCCAACCACAGTTGTGTTGTTTCGTTTTTTTGCGATAAACACTTCTGACAATCGCTCCTTGACATCTTCCGGTGTCCCTTTTTTGAAGTGATAGTTTTGGTAAGTTCGTTCATTGTCGATGGATTCATTGCTGTGTACAACGCCGTCATTTTGCATACGGTTGTTGTGTAAGAACAGTCGTCCAATGCTGGCAGGCGAGTATTTACTGAATTGTGCCATTCGGTCTGCTTACCGCCTTTCCGCAGGTATATATCTATACCCTCTACCCTCTATATGTAAGGTTTAAGGGAAAAACAGCATCGTACTGCCCTATATTTTTAATATGTATGTATCTTGACATGAAAGGGGTATGTAAAATGGAATGTTTTTGGTGGTTTCTACATAGGTACAGGTATAGCAAGGTATACTTAAAGATGCTTTCAGGCTGTCCTCGGAGAAAAGAAAGCACAAAAAAGAGAACAGGTGAATTTTTCCTGTTCCCTCTTTCTGTCGGACTGTATTCCGTATTCAGCAAGCTCGTTCCTGATGTGCTTTCAGCCGTTCCACGTCATCACGCAGAGCCATGACTGCTTCTCTTAGCAACTTGTTTTCTTGTTTCAGCAGCGTGTTCTGCTGTTTGACCAGACGCTTTTCTTCACGATTTCTTTTCCGAAAATTCTTCTGCCGGATTGCTGTTTGCTCCCGAATAATTTTCTCTCGACAGCTCGGACAACACTCCTGCTTTATCAGCTTATACCAGTTTGTATCTGTTTCACAGCCGATGTACGTTCCGCACTGTGTACAGTAGCTGTAAATGACACCGTTGACTTTGCAAAGAGCAGGATTGTTGAAGTCGTAATCAATCTCATATCCATTGTCTGGGTACTGCTTCAACTGGCTCATCTTCGCACTCCCCTTCCGTTTTAATTTCTTCTGAATCTGGTGGTTCTTCTTCCCTTTGCGTTACTGTTTCCGTTATGCCGTTACGTCTTAAATCGCACAAAAGGTCGATGTCAGAAACAATCTCCGAGCGAAGCTTTTCTCGTTCCTCAACAGCCATATCAGTAAAGTGATTTGCTGTTTCATTCAGTGTGAATGTGTACCCTTCTTTATTCTCGGCACTGCTCCAAACACACTTGATGTTTTGCTCGTGTTCATCATCGCACAACTGAGATGATGTGAGTAAATCTTCGATGCTTTTCAAACGATTCTGATTCAGATTCAGTCGTTCAATGATACTCATTGCCTGAACAAAATCAAGTGGCGGATATTCTTTTTCTGCCCGAAAAAATTTATACCAAACAAAGATGCCGAGAGGGATTCCATACACACAAATCACAATCAAAAAATCGTGCAGTGACATGAATGTCTCCTTTCAGATTTCACATAAAGAAAACAGGGCATCGCTTTGATTCTGCAACGCCCTGCTCTTTCACTTTGTTATTTTCTTTATGCAGTTGTGGTTAGGCGTTGTGAGATGCAACCTTTTCCTTGAAAATAGTCCCAGCATTGAACTTCGGAACAATCTTTTCCGGAACTTCAATCGTTTCATTGGTATACATATTGGTAGCAGTTCGTGCTGCTCTCTTGACAGGTGTGAATGTGCCGAAGCCAACAAAAGTAATCTTGTCACCACTGGCGACACACTCTTCAATTTCTTCCAGAAAAGTATTGATGACAGCCTCGGTCTGAACCTTAGTCATGTTGTTCTTCTCTGCTACCTTGCGAATCATTTCTTTCTTGTTCATTTTGAAAAACTCCTTCGTGAAAATTATAATTTATAAGAGCCACGATAATTTTTTGTGGCAGTTATTACGTTTACTTTTTACCCCAGCCAGATGATTTTCCCCAGCCGGAAGAACCGCTTGACGGTTTGGAATTGCCCCAGCTGTTTCCAGAACTCTTTGCTTTTTCGGAAGATTTTCCGGCAGCAGTTTTCTTCTGAGGCGTGTCCACAAACTCAAAGGTTGTTTTGTGATTTTGCTTATCCAAAAGCAGTCTTGCCTTGAAACTTTTTCCTGCCTTAGACTTGAAAGTGTACGCTTTGGTTTTGCCTTTGGCAATCAAATCTGCAAGGTCAGTTTCTTTCATTTTGTGTCCGCAGATTTCCAGCCCGAATGAGAACTTACAGTCACAATACCAACCGTATCTTCCGAACTTCAACTGCTTGCCACAAGCAGGGCAATCGTATGTGTTGCTCGAACCACTCTTGCCAAATCCGGCAAGATTTTCTTTGTTGCCGGAAATAATTTTCTTGGTCGTGTCAGCCACATACTGATTGACAATTTCCATGTACTCCGGAAACGCAAGCTCTCCAGATGCAACTGCATTCAGCTTTGCTTCCATGTCTGCCGTTTTCAAAGGACTGATAAGAGCTTCATCGTATCGTTCTACAATCGGAATGACTGCCTTACCGAACTCAGTTGGAGAAACTTTCTGCTTTTTGTCAACATCAATAAAGCCTTTGTCCTGTAGCTTCTCGATGATGGCAGCTCTGGTTGCCGATGTGCCAATGCCACAAGTCTTAATCTGCTCTCGAAGTTCTTCATCTTCAATCAGCTTTCCGGCTTTTTCCATTGCCATGACAAGTGTACCAGTCGTGTAAGCAACAGGTGGTTTTGTTTCCAGATTTCTGAGTGTAAATATTGCCGGAATCGTGTTGCCTTTTAACGGAACTTCTCTGTCTGCCACATCTTCTTCATTGACAGATTCCTTGAATCCAGTCTGCTTGATTTTTCGGAATGAATCGAAGAATCGTTCTTTGTTGGAATGCAGATATGTGATAGAAACTGCATCATAGACAAACGGTGGTTTCATCGTGTCCATGAAGCGTTTAAGAACTGCCTGATACACTTTTTCTTCCAGTCCGGACAGCATCGAAGCATTTCCGTGAAAGGTCGGAATGATAGCATAGTGGTCTGTCACTTTGCTGTCATCAATGTATCTCTGAGGAACATTGTACCCCTTTGATTTCAGTTCAACAGCAACCGCAGATGAAAGGAAACGGCAATCTGTTCGGGGATAGGTTGTAAACTTTTTCTCGTAAAGGCTCTGAGCAATCGACAGTGCGTTTGCCGGAGAAATTTTGTAAGTCTTTGAACAATACGCCTGCAAGTCTGCAAGGTTGAACAGATACGGTGCATACTCTGTCTTCTGCTGCACCTTTACATCTTCGACTGTCAGCTTCTGGTCTTGCATCAGTTCAGTAACCAGAGCATCTGCTTTTTCCTTTTTCAGAAAACCGTTTTCATTGTACAGGTCGTCACTCTCAAAAAAGCGACTTCTCTTTTCTGCTTTCCAGAAGATATTTTCTCCAGCCTTGATTCCATAGTAGTAGGTCTTCGTGAAATTTTCAATTTCTTTCTGACGCTGCACAATCATTGCCAGCGTTGGTGTCATAACACGACCTGTATTGAGTGTCTTGCCACTGGTCAATGTAAACGCTTCTGTGAAATTCATTCCAATCAGCCAGTCTGACATTGCTCGTGCGTAACCGCTGTCAACCATATGCTGATAGCTGTTGTATGGCTTTGCATCTCGGATTCCACCCAGAATTGATTCTTCTGTGTAACTGTCAATCCAAACAACACGTTCATCAAGCTTCGGTGCAGTCTTAAAAATCTGATTTCGGATAAGAGCCTGAATGTAGATTCCTTCTCGTCCGCTATCACCTGCGTAGTAAATTGCACCAACATCTTTTCTGGTGTACAGTGACTTTACAATCTTGAACTGCTTGTATGTAGATTTCTGTGGTTCATACTTGAACTGCCGAGGAATCATCGGCAGTTTATCTGTACTCCATCTGCCACCCCATTCCGGATTTTGCTCTTCCGGAGAAGAAATGCCAATCAAGTGACCAACCGCCCATGTGATAATGACATCTTTTTTCAGAACAGGGGAATAGCCTTCGATATAACCGTCCGTTTTCTCGTGGCTCTGAATCTGTAACACTTTACGATATTCCTGAGCAACAGACGGCTTTTCCGTAATAAAAATCGTTTTCATTCTTCCGTATTCCTTTCTGCGATTTTTTCAAGTTCAGCAACACAGTCCAAGTATGGCTTGTGTTGTTTTTTCTGAACTTCCGGTTTCTTTTCTGTCGGCGTATCTTTGGAAAGCACGTCCCACTTTTCCTGCACATTTTCAAAGAAATGCACGAACTTATCCAGTGCTTCTTTGTTGCAGAAATGCAGTGTTGACCATTGCCCTTCAATATCTGCTAAGTCAATTTTTGCATCGTCTTCTTCTGCTCCGGCATATTCACAAATCGCCACACTGATACCGCCAAGCATTTTGTTATGATACCCGACAAGGCATTTCTTGTGTCCTTTGACACCAAACAGAATCATCGTTGGATATGTTTTTCTGCTCATTCGTCCACCTCGTCTTCGTCATACTCTTCATATTCATCGAAGTCGCCGAGTTCGTGTTCCAGATTTTCCAGAAACTGTCCGTACTCCTGCTTTCTCTGCTTACGGTCTTTTGATGACATTTTTGTCATATCAGCTCTCTGGAGCAATTCGTTCCGGTCTGTGTCATCATCTTCTTCTGCAAAACCGTTGATAATGTCGTCAAGCTTTTCTTCTTTTCTTTTGTGTCTGATATACAGCCAGATAGAAACACCCATACAGGCAAAGAAAATGATTGCGAACAGCCAAAGTTGTCGGATTCTCAACAAACAAAGTACGCCAATAATGCCATACAGAATTGCCTGTTTCAAATTGCTGGAAGAACGAACTGTTTTTGGCTTATACCGATTTCTGTTTTCGATAGGATTATCAAAAAACAACTTTTTCTCTCCTTTCTACGCTTAAAACGGAAGCTCTCCCTCTGAGATGATTTCTTCAAAATCCCCAAGGTTTCCAAGTTCGGAAAGCTGCTGTTCCGTAAGCTGATTGTTTTTCGCAGGGCTTTGTGCAACTGGCTTCCAACCGGAAACCGCATTTGTTTGTTTCGGCTTTCCCCAGCTGGAAGGCTTTTCAGCAGCTGGTGCAGAAGTTGTCGAAGGCGTTGAAGCTTTTGCAGGCTGTGCCTTGCTCGCTCCATTTACCCACGCTGAAACACGCTGGGCGTTTTTTGCTTTCTTTATGATGTCCTGCTCTGATGCAGACGGATTCTCAATTGTGATAATTGTTGCTCCGTCTTTTTCTGTAATTGTCAACATTTACATCTCTCCTTATGCTTTGAAGCATCTGTTGCGGTCGATGGTGAAACGGCTTGTGTTTCCAACTTTTCCGATTGTCACAAGGTCTGTGTATCGCTCTCGGAACAACCGAATTGCTCGTGCTACAGAAGCTTTTGAGTAATGCAGTGCCTGTGCAATCGTGTCAAGACTGCATACAAGCTCGTTTTCATCGTCCATTTTGGAAATAATGAATGCCAGTACCATGCCTTCCCTTGTGTCATTCATCAGCAACTCTTCGTAGCGTTCCTGATAACCATGCTCCATGATAAGAGCATTCTCGTACTGCCGTTCCTGAAATGTCCCATCTGGAAGCAATATCCGATTATTTTTCATCGTTATCACCCCATTCTTTCTTTGTAAGGATAATGTTTCCTTCAAACTCACAATACTGTACCTGATTTCCTTTGCCTTTCCATACCACATCAGGATTGAGCAAGTACACGCTTGCACCGCCGCTTCTCTTAATTTGCAGAATGTTTTCTGATTCTAGCAAAGAGATTGCTCTCCTTACCGAAGACTTGGAAACACCAAAGTATTCCATGAAAAACTGATAAGAAGTGACCAGTGCGTTTTTCTGATTCATCTTCTTCACAATCAAAAGATAAATTCTTGTTGCCAACGGAGAATCTGCAATCTTCATCAGAACATCAAGCCTGTCAATGTTCTGCTGGGCAAATCTGCTGTATGCAGACTTTTCAGCTTGCTTTCTTTTTCGCATTTCTTCCTTTTCAGTTTCTCTCAGATACCGTTCTCGTTGCTCGAAAGTCATGTCAAAATCCTTTGTCTTTCCGACTGTGATTTCTTCTGCCATGCCATTTCTCCCTTGTATCTATATGTCAGAGATGACAAACATCTGTTCACCTCTGATATTATTATAGCATAGTAGTGTACATTTGTCAACTGTTAATCTGTATAATATCCGTTATCATTGATGAATCCATTTTTGTACACTATGACTATTGACTTTTCTGAAAAAATCGCTACACCCACAAGTAAGTAGTCACAGTATGAACACGTTAGTAGTCACAGTATGACTACTCGCTTTTCCGAAAACAATGCAATTTCGCCATTCTTCAAAAACGCCCTCTTATATCTATAGACTTCTATATCATAGCCGGACATTCCAGTCCTCTCCTATCAGTTTTATTGTCCGGTTGCTATACAAATTCCATAGACTTCTATTTCGCTGTCGAACATATCGCATTCCAATAGACATCGAACATTCGACTTCTACTAGAAATCTATGATATAGACTTCTAGCGACTTCTATACCATAGACTTCTCAAACGAAGCTACGCTTCGTGCTTCGCCTTCTGGCTCAGCGACTGTTTGTCTGTGAGGTAGGTGTCCCTTCTGTCTATGGTTTGCGATGTCAAGTGAGGTTGCAGTCTTTGGGACAGGAATAGAAGTCGATGACACAGCACGCCCTCTCTCAAAGAGCAGGGGTCAAGGGCTACTCCCTTGTCGCTGAAAGCGAAATCGCTTTCTTATCTCACAGACAGCACCATAGACACAACTTTCAGTAGACTTGCACATTGCTGTTAATCTCATAGACTGCATCATAGACGCACTTAGACTTCGTGACACCGGAGAATGCTGGTTCATAGACTGCACCATAGAATACACGAAGTAAATCACAGAATACACGAAATAAATTAAGACAGCTAGATAATAATAATTACGAATGTCTATGAGTAATTATTATTATCTAAATTAGACTTCTAAATAGCATTCTATATAGATTTCTAACTAGACTATGTATTCTATGATTTAGACTTCTATTAGACTTCTAATAGATAACTATATAGCTTTCTATTAGACTTCTATATCTTATTTTCTATATAGATTGCTATATATAAATATCTATATAGATTTCTATTAGCTTTCTATTATTTCACTTGCTATATAGCATTCTATATAGATTTCTATGAGGAAAGCTGTTCTTTTTGATATATACCTATGTTATTTCATATCATCGTTATGTGATTGCTTATAAATAGCACTGTTTGTGTATGTCGTTTCTAAAGCTTCTCAGAGCCATTCTGAGGGCTTCTGAAAGCTATCTGCTAAAATTCATCACAAACACTACAGAAAGCATTACAGACCGCCTGTGGACGTTCTGAACGGCTTTTGGATTATCTCGAACTTCCTGCGTTGTAAAAAGATGCTCGTGGTGTAAATCCGTTTTTCCCTTAAACCTTACATATAGCAAGTGAGAACACGTTGAAGCCGTCCGTTGGTAAAGCGAATGGTTCTTGGAGATTTTACAAAGAAAGGAAGTTGTGATATGTGTTTGTCCCCTGATATTTATAAATACGGTTATCTCAAACAGGCTGATAAAGACAAGGTAGATATTGTGGAAATCGTGAAGCAGAGAACAATGGACGATTCCCTTGTGGAAGATTTCCTTGAAGCCAATCCTGCGGTCAGCTCTACGATGGAAAGTGTTTATGCAGAGTGCATCAGAAAGTTCCTTGCATATCAGCGTGAACGTGCGGAATATTACAAGGTCGATATAATTGTCGATTCCATTGATGGATATTCCGATGAAGAGTACCAAGCTCTCTGCGATATGGCAGCAGCTGAAAAATGAAAGGATTTATCGTGATGAATAATTATAAATTAAACTGTGTCCCGATTCGGCAGGAACTGCTGGAGAAACTGGCGACTTTTGTAAGAGAAATGCTTCATGACATCAAAGGTTCTACTTCTCATGCGTATATCAATATGACTGCTGACGAGTTCTTATCGGTGTCTGATTCACACCTGAACTGGGAGAAAAGATGCCTGTCCAGTGAAGAAGACAAAGAACTCAGTGATAAGAGTTTTGATGATTTAGCTCTGATTAAGGACGCTATTATGCAGGAAGCTGACTGCATTCCGGTTTTCCAGAATGATGAAGGCGAATGGTTCTACAATGTTCCGATTCCAGTTGTATGGAATGTTCCTGATACAGATAATGCGGTAATTCACGAACCGGAATACCTGTCTGACATAATGGAAACTATCTCCGAACTAAAAAACCCAGAAGCCAAAGAAACAACAGCACACAAAAAGGAAGGTAAAAACATGAAAAAGGCAATTATAATTACAACTGGCGTTTTAGCCATTATCGGCACTGTTGGTGCAATCGTTTACAAGAAAAGAAAGTAAGTGCGAACCGGAAGTTCCAGAAAAATGCTGGGACGTTCGCAGTTCAAACTAAGGCGACTTAACGTCTTTGAGCCGAGATAGTGTGCGTAATCCTCTCTCTGGAGAGTAGCATTCACTCTCGGCAAGGTAAACTGCAAGACGCAGTTTGAAATCCTGCACATAAAATCCGTGCAGGCATCTTATAGTTTTGTACATCTTTGCTGTTGCAACTTGTGCGTATCTGCGAGATGTAAGTCTATGAGTACGTGGTTGGGGTTGGCACGATGCGTTGCAACTTGTGCGTATCTGCGAGATGTAAGGAGAATACAAAAGACACGATACTGCCAGCAACACCGGTTGCAACTTGTGCGTATCTGCGAGATGTAAGCTATAAGGAGTTAAAGCCTTTAACAAAACAAAATAACAAGAAAGCAGGAATATAAAATGAATGTTGCTGAAAAGACAATTGCAAAAATTGCAAAGGAGCAGAAAAAGCTTGACACTTTGGTTGCCAAGCGTAATGAATACAATGCCAATGTTCAGGCGAAGCTGGACAGCATGAATGAGGACATCAAAGAGCAGAAAGCGGTTATTGCTGAACTCCGCAAGCAGGAAAAGGCTGAGAAGCTGGAAGCTATCAGCACTATGATGAATGACAAGGGCATTTCTGTAGACGACCTGCTCAATGCGGTTGCAAACAACGACTTGTATGCAATTCAGGAATCAATGGAATCTTCCGAAAAGTCTGCAAGCGATTCCGAAAATACCGCTGGTGATGACACTGCTGAAACGGTAAGTGCAAGCGATATTTTTTAAGAAAACTCACTCAAAAAAAGGATTGATATATGAAAAAGCCAACTAAGAAAAGAAAAGCTCTGCTTGCTCTTGTGATTGGCACAGTCCTTGTAAGTGGTTCGGCGTGGTTTGTCCACAGTCAGAGCAACAGCAATGATATTGAGAAAATCACTTACACAGAATACATGGATTTAGTGAAAAAGGGCGATGTTGATACCGTGTTCTACAACGAGAACGATGAGTATATGACAGTTGCCCTTTTTTCTGATAAAACCAGAAAAATGACTGTCGAAGAACGAGAGAAGTACAAATACGATGATAACGATTATCTTCGAGAGGTAATCTATCCGGATAATGATGACTTCAAAGTCGATTTGCTGAAACAAGGCGTTTTGGTAAGAAAATCAAATAATAAGGCAACAGAATTTTTAGACCGATACGGTGATATTACACTGTTCTTTTTCCTTGCCGTTTTGATGTTCTGGATAATTTCTAAGAACTCCCCTGCTTCCAGCAAAGACTTCGCCCATATTATCAACGCCAAAGATATTGATGTTTCTTTTGACGATGTGATTGGACATGACGAAATCAAGGACGACCTCAAACTGCTGGTAAAGCAACTGAAAAACGGTGCTGATGCCAAAGACTTATCTCATGGTGTTTTGTTTGAAGGCGGTGCTGGCACAGGTAAAACCATGCTTGCAAAAGCAATTGCTCATGAGGCAGGTGTCAATTTTATTTCTGCAAATTCCAGTGAATTTATCGAAATGTATGTTGGTCTGGGTGCAAAACGTGTCCGTGACCTGTTCAAGATGGCAAGAAAGCTTGCACCTTGCGTTCTGTTCTTTGATGAGATTGATGCTGTTGGTGCAGAACGTGGTTCTCAGAGAAGCAATCGTGAGAACGACCAAACTATCAATGCTATGCTGACAGAACTGGACGGCTTCGATGCCAGAGGCGATATTCTGGTGATTGCAGCAACCAACCGAGCAGACACTCTTGACCCTGCCCTGCTCCGTTCCGGACGTTTTGACCGTCAAATCAGAATTGATATTCCAAAGAAATGGGAAACCCGAAAAGAACTCTTCCAGCTGTACCTGAAAGGAAATCCTATGGAAGAATCTTCGATTGATACGCTGGCAAAACAGACAGTCGGCTTTTCTGGGGCTGATATTGCTGCTGTATGCCGTGAAGCAAAAATGATTGCATTCCGTGAGGACAGCAAAACTATCACGCCTGACTTTTTGGAAGAAGCAATCGACAAAAAAGTCTTCAAAGGGAATCGTTCTGACGACAAGCAGCATGAAGATGACCTTGCCATTGTTGCCTATCATGAGGCAGGACACGCTGTCATGACACTTCTCTGCGGTAAAGAAGTGTCCAGAATTTCCATTATGGGTATGACAAGTGGCGTTGGCGGTGCAGTCTTCCAATCTGACAGTGACCGTTTCTTTGAAACAAAACACGAATACGAAAGTCATGTGATGATTGCCTATGCAGGCAGAGCTTCTGAACAAATTCACTTTGGTTCTGATAACATCACGCAAGGAGCTTGCAACGATATTTCTCAGGCAACAAAAACACTGATTGCTTATGTTGCAAAGTTCGGTTTTGACAGTGAGTATGGTCTGGTTGATATGGAAGCATTCCAGTCAACGTCATACGGTGACGATGTGCGGAAGCGTGTTTCGGAGCTTTCAAACAAGTTCTATGAAAAAGCACTGCATCTTCTTTCTGAAAATTACAATGCTGTAGAAGTTCTGGCACAGCATCTTTTGGAAGTAAAAACAATGTCCGGAGACGAAGCAAAGGAATTGATAGACCATGTTACGAAGAATCAAGCATAGAATTTGCGGTGTGTATGACATCGGCTACAGTTACACTTTGGACACTTATGTGCTGGCAGTCAATGTACTTGCTCTTTGGCGGTATACTCGTTATTACTCCATCACAAAGGAAGAATACGATTTGCACAGAACAGCCAAAGGATTAAAAGAGCTGGACAATATTGCGTGGCAGTGTATCAGTGCAGAAAATCAGCATAAGCGTTTTCTTTGTTCTGATATGATGCCAGAAAATACGCCGGAGCAGGAAAGCACTCATGCCAAACTGAGCGAAAGTCTCCAGAGGTATGACGCATCAAAAATCAAATTTATTTGAAAGGAGAATGATTGTGATTACACATCTCAACCGTTTGGAATATATTCGTCTTCAAGTGGAAATAAAGCTATTTCCAACAAGAAAGCCAATCCGAGAATTTCACAATTATTTCCGCACTTTCAAACGACCAGAAGAATCTCTGGAAGATGACAGCTTCTGCTCTCCTTTCTTCGCAAACGGAGCAACGCTCACTCTCGGAGATTATTACGGCGACAGGGCAAATGCCATGCTTACAATTTTGCGTGAGTTGCAAACCAAAAGCTACATTTCCATGTACCTGTCGTATGACTTTCGATTTGTAAAGCCAAATACAGAGTACGACACTGCCGGAGCTTTTCAAGAGATTCGGCAGCTTCTTGAAAATGCACTGTGGGGAACAGACCTGTATCTGTTCTTCATGGTATCACATTTCAATCAACTTATTGGAAAATCAGAAGAAGCCAAACCGGAACATTATCACGTTCTGCTTCGCCCTTGCAAAATGAAGGTTGACTTTTTGCCTGCTGCCAACAAGCTGTCTGAACATCTAAAGAAAAGCCCAATCATCGACCATATAAATATTGACGTGTCAATTTGACACAGAAAGGCTGGACACAATGGCTCATGTTGACTTATGCTTACTGGAAGACTTCGTATGCCCAAAGTTTCAAGAATTTTGGGCTGAATAGTGGCGGTGATAAGCTGTGAATGGTAACTGTCACTTCGTTTATGGTGCTTCCGTAGCCACTGCCCTGTCCATGAATATGGATAAACTATCCGCAATCATTCCCACCCTTGCCGTTTCTCCTGAAAACATCACATTGTTTATCTTTGGTGGCTTGATAGGCGGTATTTTTCCTGACCTTGACAATCCTACCAGCTATGTCGGAAAGCTATCCTCTCCATTAAGCAAGCTGTTTGGTGTGTTGGGAACGACATCTGGTAAAACAGGAGCAAATCACAGAGGTATTTTGCATGACCCTCTTGTCTATCTTGTAGGACTGTTTCTCTGTTGCCAACACTTCACTCCACTCATCGGCTTTTTTATCGGCTGCTTATCGCATTTATTTTTAGATATGTTTAATCCGGCAGGTGTGCCATTCTTATTCGGTGTGAAGCATTTGCACCTGATGAAAATACCGTCCGGCAGTCGAGAAAGCGTGATTTTTACTTGGTTGAACGTAGTGCTGGTGCTGGTGGTCGGATTCGTACTCCAGCTAAATCTTTTTCCTTTAACATAATAACGGATATTTAACAGAATAAACATTGACCTATATTGATATAAATGATATAATAAAAAGCAGAGAATCCCTTTGTTGCAGGTAGCAACATAATTATGCGGTAGCACCTTATCATTTTTCAAGGAAAATCCGTTTTTATGCTTTTACAACCTGCTTGTGATATAGCAGGAAATGAAAAAGGGAATAGAAACGAACGATTTTACAGGTATGGTGTAGCTCACTGTACCTGTTTTTTTATTTGCTGAGAAAGGAATTAAACTATGGCTTGGGACAATAATGCAGAAAGAAAAGAACACACTCGTGAATCTGCGGAAGTTACCATTTCCTTAGACAAAGAGGAACTGGAAAAAATCGCAGCATTTGCAGAACTGGACGTTGACACAATGAGCGTAGAAGATTTAGCCGAAGCATTGCATGGCATCGTTGCTGAAATGGAAGCTCCGGAGCAGGAACAGACGGTTTCCAAAGAAGAAGTTATTGCGTGGGGCAAAGAAACGCTTAGTGACTTGACGAACGGAACAAACCAACTTGTAATTACACCGTCTGGATATGACGACTTCATTTCTTCTTCGACTATTTTGAATGCTTTTCAGGAGTATTCAGGAAACAAGCCGAAAGTCATACGACCAGAAAACACGTCTTTTTCAAACTACCTGTACGATGAAATTCAGGATTCCCTGTTTGATAATGTTGCATATCTGGAAGAAGAACTTGCATCACAGATAAAAACACTTGCCGAAGAAAAAGGCGATGCGTTCGTAGAGGCTCTTGAAAATCTGGACGAAGACTTGCCTTATGAGTTACTGGAACAGTTCGGCTATGAAGGAGCAACTGTAGATATGTCAGAGTTCCTTGACCACGATTATAAGGTAAATCTCCTTCTGGCAACGGAACAGGAACTCAATTACGACAATACTTCTATTTCCAGAATGGCACACGGCATCATAGGCGAAGACGGCAAGCTGACATTGAAGGACTATAATGATTTTCATGATAAGACGGTCACTGCTGCCGACCAGCTTGAAACATATTCTGACAATGCTCTTTCCTACCTTGTACATCAGCAGGGGTATACAGTTGAAGAAATGATGCACGTAGTACAGGAAAGAATTGCTGAAAACAACTACGATACATCAGGATTTATTGAAAGCGTTGTCAATGAACTGGACGGCACATATTCTGACTATAATGAACAGCTCACTGCTCTCATAAGCATCAACGGTAACAACCTTGTGGAGATGCTAGACAAGGTTGCAGAGGGCAAGGATAATATTGTTCTTGGAACTGATACTGTAATCGGTCTGTATGACCGTATGAACGGTGCAGGTTCTGACTTTGAAATTCAGTTGGACGAAGATATGGTGATTCCGACTACAATGGTTCAAATTGTTCAAATGGAATCCTCTGGAAGACATGATATTGTAAAGGACAACATTGGATATTCTGTTGATGATACCTATGGTTTTGTAGGCACTCAGTGGCAGGATTCCTACAAAGGAATTACAGATAAAGCTCCGACTTTAGTACAAGAAAACATGAAGGAAACATACGAGAAGCTGAACAACTTCGAGCCTGAGAAAGACGATGTAATCAAAGATGACAAGGAAGACGATTTTGGACTGGATTAAGCAAGCTCAACAGATTCCCTTTGCAAGTTGCCACTGCGTTTCAAACATGGTACACTCAAAGAACAAAATCGTGTGAAAGGGGAATACATATGAGTGACACTTCTTTTTTTAAGAACCATACTATTAAAGTTTCTGTAGATAATGTTGACCAGCAGTTAAGACGCTATTTAACTGCTTGCGAAAATGAAAAGGCTACTTATCGCATTGTAGAAGATGCTATTTCTGAACGATTGATACCGATAGTAGAAAACATGATGTCAGATGATGCGATGGAAGGTGGTGTTCACCCGATGAAGCATCATACTTATCAGGGGCAGCCTGCCCTCTTCTGCTCTCACTCATGCTATGTTGCGAATTACACTTTTGCGAGAGGATTCGTTTATGATGAACTCAAAAAAATTGGCGATTTGCCGTTTTATGATGCTGGTAATATGATTGATGAAGGCAATCGTTTACTGGATATGATTGACGACTTGGAGCAAGGCATGAAATACGAAAGCTTCAACAAGAAGTATTATCGTGTTCCAAAGTTGAAAGGCGTTGACCGCCTGCTCTCTGGAATAGAGCGTATGGTTGATGATGCAATCAAAAACGATTTCCATTGGAGTAAAGTCTCTGACGTGATGCCTTTTTATAATACTGCAACAGGTGAATGCGGAATGTTTGTTGATTTACAGCCGGATAAAAGAATAACAGACTATACGATGTTTCCTTTTTTAAGCCAGAATAGACAAGCGTTAGGTGTTGGTGTCCCTGCATTAAAAAATGATATGCTGTATATGAATGGGAGCAATCCTGTTCAGCGGTATAATTTACATCTGTTCTTCACACTTACAAATCCTTTGAAAAACAAGGAAGAATTTGAATTGAAATATGCGAAATTTGATTTTGTAAGAAAAGATGTTCCTATCAGCGGCATATATATGCTGGATAATTTTGTTGGCACTGTTGTTGATGTTAATTTATCCGCAGTAAACACAAAAGAATTTGCGTCAAAGCTGTTAAATGACAAGATATTTCACCAAAAATACGCTACACTTGGCAGCGAAGAAATTGGGAAATATTTTGTAAGAGAGTATGAGGCAGGAATAAAAGCCCTTACTTCAAACGAAAAAGTAATTCAAAGTGAGGTAGAACGATGAACGAAGATATGTTCACACTGAATGATGAACGTACCATTCAGGAGATGCTTGACGATTATGACAAGCTAAAAGAAGAAGTTGCTCTTCTGCCCTCTGATGTTCCAAAAGAAGAACTTACAGAGAAGCAGTCACAACTTTTGGACGACTACGAACAAAATCGTGACTTTTTGAATCACGCACGGAATGCTCTGGACTTTACCAGAGCGTCCACTGTGAATATTGTCACTGGAGATGCACGAGAAGGCAATACGCAGGTACAGTCTCTGTACAAAGATGCTGACGAGTACAGTGAAGCTGTAACAACGCTGACTGCCGGATTTGATGACAGACTATCAGAAGCAATGGAATCCACACGAGAAACCCCAGTGTACAAAGAGTTGGAAATCCCTGTGGGGCAATTCAATTCCATTGCAAATGCTCCGCTGAACAATCCAGAAATCTCGCAGATGATTGATGAGAAACTTCCGGATAAAGAAGCTGATGTACTTACTGTTGGTGAAATGGTCGCTGTAATCGACTACACCAACCAGCTTTTTTCTGAATACGATATTCGAGAAGACAGTGTTCTGAAAGATACGATGGACGAGATTCAGCTGAATATTGAGTTTGACAAAGCAAATATGCTTTCCGAAGAACGATATGAGCATGAAGCAGAACATTCAGAAGACAAAGAGCATAACGGCGATGATGAAGTTGTTATTGTGGAAAGCAATGATGGCTATGTTATGAATACTTCCGAAGAAATCACTGCTGAGAATTATCACGAGGTTTCCAGTAAAATTGAAAATGGAAATGAAGTTGTTCACAACGAACCGCCCAGATACACCACCAATGATTTATCCGAAGTTGGCGGTAATATTGAATTGGAAGAAGTTGATGACCTCGGAACAATTGAAGAAGCTCAGGGTGTTCTCTCCGAAGAAGAACAGGAACAGCAAGAACAAGACAACTCCGATTATGATATGGATAGATAAGTGCAGGCACTCTCCTGCTATTTTATTTCGCCATAAATAACGGATATTTCGCAGAGTAAATAGAAAGGCATTGTTTATATGGAAAAGTTCAATGTAAAAAAGATTGAAAACGCAATTCTTACAGATTGCCCTGATGATGCAATTCAGGAAGTCATTGAAACGGCTGATATTCCGATTTACGGACAACTATTGCTTGATGTGAACAACAATGACAGTTTTCTGCACTTCTCTTTCAGAGCAAGAGATTGCAACATTGTTTATAGCTTCGATGTAATTGGCTTCACCATTTCTCCTGTAGCAGAAAATGATGAGACTGAATATAGTTTTGAAACAAGTGACGGCACATACACTTTCGTTTGTAAAGATTAAGGAAGGAGTACCACATGGCAAAGAAGAAAATCGAAGATTTCGGCGAAGAAATATTCGGTGCAAGAAAACATCTTGCCCAATTGAATCGTGAACTTCGTGCTACAGACATCGGCGATTGGACAGATGCTGAAAGAGAACAAAATGTAACGAAGAATACTGCATTCCCGAAAGTTGACTACAAGAAAGAGTATGCAGACGGCAAAGACAGAGAAGTTTTGTATTTCATTAAGACACTTCGTGACAAATTACCTACACAGCCGCTTTATCCCTTAAAAAGTCTTTATACGCCAGAACAGCTTCCAGAAGCGAAAAGGCAGGCTCAGGAAGATTATCTGACGACTGTTTCCTATGTGTATCAAAAAGCGATGCAGTTGGAAAAGCCAGAGGATTTCAAAAAGTTCTTTAATGAAGTGTCTGCTGCCAAACTCCCTAAGAGCGATAAAATCTTAAAAGATGCAAAGAAAGTTCTGGATTTTGACGGTAGATGGGGAGAATACACTTATCAAAGATTTCAGAGCAAACTTGAAAAAAATAAATTCTGCTTTTCCGACAAGGAAAAATTGTTGAGTAATTATGAGATTTACAAATATGATGGGAAGAACGTCAAACGTGACGAGCAGCTTTCTAAAGCTTATCACAAAGATTACATGAACGTGTCATTCGGGTACGGTAAGCGAATATTTCTTGCTAATAACGAAACCGAGGCAAACCCTGACAACTGGAAGCAGGACACATACTTTGCGATTGCTAAAAGCAAAGTAGACTTGATTGCAATGAATATTCCGTCAAGAGAAGCCTTAGAAGAAAAACTTGTTGCGATAGAGCAGGAAAAGCCACAGACAGAGAAGGCAAAAAAAGCTGGTAAGAAGGCGTTGAAGCCACTGCAATTACAGCATATCCGACCGACCACAGAAGATTACAGACAGGGTAAGCCCGTGGTTGAAAACGATTTTATGAAAGATAGCTCTACTGCTACTTTTCCGTTCCGTGGCGTACAGTTTGGCAACTGGACAAACCAGAATGACAGACAGGAAAATCTGAATATGTCATTTGATGCTTTCAAAGACCTTGCCAAAGCTCTGCACATTCACGATGAAGATGTTACCCTTGGTGGACAGCTGGCAATTGCATATGGTGCAAGAGGTCACAGCGGAGCAGTTGCTCATTACGAACCAGCAGAAAATGTTATCAACCTCACAAAAATGAGAGGTGCTGGCTCTCTGGGACATGAATGGGGACACGCTCTCGACAATTATATTGCCAAGCAAATTGGTTCTCATGAGATGTTCGCATCAGATGGTGCTTCGATAGACCACATTTACGGCGTAGATAATCCAATGGTAAATCTGCTGAACACAATGAAGTATGACAATAGTGATACTGGCAGAACACAGTTTTATCGTGATGCTAAGGCACTGGACGATGCTTACAGCACAACAGGAAACCAGAAAGGCAGCAATAAAAAAGGGCTGTACTGGTCGAGCGAAACAGAAATGTTTGCTCGTGCTTTTGCATCTTATGTACATGATAAATTGGGCGAATCTGATTATCTGGTAGGTCATTCAGAAGGCAATTATCCCATCACTAAAAAAGATGGGACAGAAACCACAGTTTCCATTTCTCCACAGGGCAAAGAAAGAGAACGCATCAACGATGCTTTCGATAAGCTTTTTGAACGGCTGAAAGAAATGGAGATTCTTCATGACAGTGGCAGAGAGCTACCGAAAGAGCAAACGAATACTGTGCAAAAAGACGCTCAGGAAGAACAGATTCAGTCCTCTCCTGCTATATCTCCTGCCTCTGAAAGCCAAAAAACAAGCACAGAATCCAAACAGACCTTGCAGCAACTTGTTGAAAATGCAATGCAGAAAGCAAAGATGATGGTCGATGCGGAAAGTTTGAAGGAAGGGGATATTGTTCGCCTTTATGGTGATACCGCCATAGATTCCAGAACCATGAAACCTACCGAATTGCCACCAACATATGCAAAAGTGGATTCTGTTAGTGAATCTTCTATCAGTTTCAAAACATATTCTGATGAAGAATGCACAAAAATGAATGGTATCAGTTCTTATTTTTCTACACCGGACGAACCGTGGACAAAGAAACTCGCCACACAGGGCTTCGATGTGATTCAGACAAAAGAACAACAGCTTGCAGAGCAAATGGCTGCTGAACAGGAAACATCACAGCAGAAAGAACGTCCAGTTACAATTACCTGCATTTATTCCGAAAGCCTTGGAATTGAAAGTGGTAAAACGTATTCCGTATCAGAGTTTGATGCGACCATGAAACAGCTTGACGATGAACGTGTCAGCAACCGCAAAGAAGGCTTGGAAAAGTACGGCAGTGAGAGGGCTTGGGAGCAACAAGATGAACAGTCTTATTATGCCAGCCTCGGCTATGATAAAACATCATTTACGATAAATTTGAATGACGGCACACAGGAAACTTTCCGTCAAGACATTGGCGATGGAGATGGTGGTGTCATAGATTTTGTAAAGTCGATTGGCAGAGATGACCTTGCTGAAATTCTCCAGAATGCAGTTGTCGCCGAACAGCAGATGGCACAGGAACAAGCAGAGCCTGCTCCGGAAGTAACTGAACCGAAAGAAGATGTTCAGAACACAGAACAGGCAGATGCTCAGTCAGCGACAAACGACCATTCGTATGAGTATATGCTTCTTGACCGTTTGCGTTCGGACTGTGAATACTTCCTTGGTACAGGCGAAACCGCAGAAAACAATCATCTGTGTGCTGGTAATCCGGAAGCTCAGATTGAAAAAATGCAGGAGCTTTATGATATGCTCCCTGAAAAACCAGAATGGCTAACACAGGAAGACATCAATCAATATGCACAGCAAATGATTCCGGAAAAAGAGGCTGAAAAGACTGAACCACCCTCTCCTGCTGTTTCAGAACAAGAATCTGAAACAAATCGGATTGCTGATGAAGCAAGACTTTCTGCTTTAGAAGCACAAAAGACTGCTCTTGACAGCATGATGAAAACGCTGGAAGTCAGCAGAAATGTACTGAATCCGCAGGCAATCACAGCAATTGAACAGGCTATCGCATCAATCACAGCCGACATTGAACGGCTTTCTGAACCTGATGCGGAAAAGACAGCTCACGCAGAGCAAGAAACGCAGAAAAATGCTGAACAGCCTGCTCCAGAACATTCAGAATCTGTTGCAATTGATTGTGATATTGCTGACATCACAAGAACTGATGATGGCTTCTATGAATTTGAGCTGTCCATTGAGACAGTTGTGGAAGCCTTGAATCGGGCAGCAGACGTTTCCGAAGACCTTCAAAACTTCTTTGTTGAAAATGGTGTGCCGGAAAAATCAGTAATTGAAGCAGATGAACCATATATGGTTTATGGCGAGATGAATCCGGATATTGACGATGGTATTTCCATGCGGTTACAGCTGATAAATCCGGATATTGATGTAGAAATTCCGCTTTACAAAGAAGAATGCCATGCGTTATCTGAAAAAATTGCAATTCTGGACAAAGCTGAACCAGAGCTGCCGAAGGAAGATAACGAGAAAGAATTTGTGCAGTTGGAATTTGATTTTGACAAGGAGTGATATTTTATGGGCAACAGACATGGCTCTATGGGCGTTACAATCAACTATGACGCAGATTTGCAGGCAAGCGTAGAAACCGCTTCTGTAGATAAAGCAATGGACATTGAAGCTGATTTGAAGGATAAGCTTCAAAGCAAAATCAAAGAGAATGAGGGCGTTGAAGCGACTGTAACTGTAGACTTGGATTACTACGATAAAGTAGACGAGGTTGCTACATTCAACGTCAACATTCAATTTGAAGATGAAGGCACGGTGAAGTTCGCTGAGTTTGATGGGGACTATTATCAGCCGCCTGATGCTGATGACCTGATTCACGAAGAACGTGATTTAGAAGGTATCATTGATGAGGCAATGGCAGACCTTGGTTATCCTGATGCAAACGCAGAAATCACTGCTGACAGGTCAGATGACGTGGACAAAATTTTTGAAAAAGCTTATGAATCATACGATAATCCGGAATATGATGAAATCGAACCTGACTTTGATTAAGCAATAAGAAAGGACAAAAAGACGAGTATGTGGACGAAAACAAGCGTTGACGCTTCAAATGCCACTGCTTCGCAAATCTATTCTCCGGAAGAGGCACAAGAAATTCTGGCAATACAGGATAAAGCTCTGATGCGGAATCCAAAAGAATATGAATTGACCGATGCAGAATGGAATCGAATCCCTTTGAACTATGCAACGCTTGTTGCTTCACATGAGTTCAGAGATGAAGAAACAAACAAGAATTACATTGACCAGTTGTTCCAGCTGAATGATAAGTATTATCACTCTGCTACTGATACAGAGTGGAACTTGGAAATTTACAAAGAGCTGAATCGTGATGCAGCCGAAGATTTGCTTCGAGATTCTTCTTTGGAACTTACAGATGCAGGAAAAAAACTTTTTCCTGATATTCCTGTAATTTCTGATAAAGGAACGGTATTGACCTTCCCAGAAGAATCATTAAAAGACGAAGAACCGATTGACTTTTCAAACGTAGAAATGGAACGGTTTAGCGAAACGGAAAAAGGCAGCTATCTTCTGATGCCGACCGCAGAATTGCTTGACCAGATTCTTGACCGTATGTCAACTGTAAATGTTGTAGTATCAAAAAAAGAAGCTACGCTTCCAATGCCGAAACGTGAAGAACTTGATGAGAGTGAGTGTATTCTGTATGTAGATACTAACGAAGAGCAAACCGCAGCTGACCTTCACTTTGCTGACCCGAAATCTGGCTTTCAAACTGCTGTTCCGCTTTTGCAACCAGAAGAAGCGACATTGATAGCAATTGCCAACAATTTAGAAAAGCAAATTGAAAATTTCGAGAAAGCAATTGATGTTGTTGCTGATGCAATCAACACACACGCTACAGAACAAGATGCTATTGAAAAAGCATAGAAAGGAAATACTTTATGGAAAACGAAAGCAAAATCATGTTGGACGAAAATGCCGGAATCATGATTGATGACGGAAAGATAAATGCTGTTGCCTTTCTTTTTGATGCACAGTACAAGGAATTTGCCGAACGTACAAATTTACTGAAAGACGCTGAGGCTACCTTTGAAGAGCTTCTGGAAGACGGCGACACATTTCTTGATATGTACGTCAATTTTTCGCCGAACGGTGAAGTGTCTGCAACATTGAATATGCAGAGTGACACTTATGGCTACGAAAGCTATGCTGTACCGTTGGAAGACAACGAAAAACAGGCGTTAAGGGACGAACTTGACCGCATTGCCAGATACAATGAAATGACAATTGATGAATTGATGGAAGAAGCAATGGCTACTGTTCAAGTCAGAAATATGTTGGTAAATGAGGACGGCAATCTCTTTGCCACGATGGAAGTGAATCGTTCTCGTATGGAAGAGATGCTGAATGATGCCAACTCGCCCTTGCTGAAAGGAAAAGATATTCACGAGCTGGTTTATTTCAATGATGCAGCCTCTCCTATTTTGGCAGCAGAAATAAATCGTGATGAATCCGTGCAGGCTTCTGCAATCATGAGGGACGGTTACGAGGAAATTGAAGTACCCTTGTCTCTTGATGATAATACAATTGCAGAAATCAAAGATGCTGTCAAAGAAAACGTGGAACAGAGCCTTGATGTTTCTGTCCAGCATTTTTTTGAAACTGCCGAGCCGAATCATAATTACTCGCAGGAAGAAGTTCACGCTCTTGCCGAAACGGTCGGTAAATTCGTGACAGCATATCAGGAGTATCAAGAGCCGGAAAAAGAATTTTCTCTGGAAAAGAATATTCAGCGTATCGAAGAGGGACTTACTTCTCCCGAAATTCTGCCCAGACTTACTGCGGAACTGGACAAAGCGATTGACGTTTCGCAACGGACAACCAGTGAAGGCATCTTCCTTCTTCCTGACAGAATCGTGGAACAGGCAGTAGAAGTTGCACAGCAGATGGAAATGTACACAAAACCGCTGGAATTTGAAAAAAGCGAGATTGTACAGTTTGACAGCGAAGTTATTATGGACACCGAGACTGCCGATGGAGAAACAAAGGCAACCATCAATCTGGCATTGTACATGACGGACGATTTTATGGAACAGGCTCTGGACAGAGCTGGAGCTTTTGAGCTTGGCAATCCATCATATCAGGCAGAGAATTTTGAAACACTGATGTATGATGAAGACGGTGCTGTTAAAACAGCAGTCAACGGATATATTGACATCAATCAGGATAAAGAAGTTTCCTTTACACTGTATACCAGCGATGATGTGGAACTTACTGTTCCACTTTCTGACACAGAGCAGCGTATTGTTCTGGACGAAGCAGACAAGTACATTCAGAAAGAAAACGGTGTAACGCTTGACCAGAATCTTGACGAAGCAATAAAAGAATCAAGAGAATTGTCAGAGATTGATGAACCAGAGATTTGATTTTTGTACACCTAACCAAAAATAACGGATATGTATTGACAGTAACGGATTGTTTGTGCTATAATATAAAGGAAGTATATAGTAGCACTTCTATGCTGTCCAATCCGTGACGGCAGATAATGATACAAATGCGGTAGCACCTTCACAAGGGAAGGAAAGTCCGATTATATTATTTATTAGCTGTTACCTGCTGTTCTTTTCTTGTCACGCAACATTTGTGAATGGAAAGAGCAAAACATCAGCAGGCTTAATAAATATACAAAGGGCGTTCTGAGAATCATTTTCTGAGAGCGTCCTTTTTCTTAACCTCAAAATAACGGATATTTTGCAGAGTAATCGAAAAAAAGGAGTGATACCATGAAAAACACAGTTGACCTATTTCGCATCTTCCAGCACGAACAGAAACGTGTTGGCGATAGCATGACAGTTTACTACAACATTGAAGAAAATTCCCTGCAATACAAAAACGCCAAAGGCACTCTCACAGTGATATTTCATGCTTCTGATGCAGGCGAAGATTTCTATTATCAGAAGTTCGGGGAGCTTGTTTCAGAAAATGGCAAAAAGCTCGGAATCCTTGTGCAGAAAACTTATCATAACGGACAAAATGCACATTTGTTTCAAAACCCGATGACTGGCGGCTTGAAAATGTTTGAGATTCCGCAGGAGTTCATTGATATTGCAAGAGCATATCAATTCGACCGTGAATCTATTGGCTTGAAAGGAGAAACTGCATGAAAGGTAAATTCTACGCTTCTGGCGATTTGAAACAGCTGGAAAGCACATTGAAAGAACACGAACCATACGCTGTCCTTGTGGTGTCTACCACAGGGATTGACAAAGAGAACGAGTTTGAAGGACACTTTCCTACTCGTGTTGTTATGAAGCAGTTTGAGTTTGATGACGAAACCAAAAGCTATCAGAGTGGCTTCACATTTGATAAGCTGGTGCAAGCTCCGCAAGAGGCAATCCAAGAGGCGTTGAAGAATGAAAGTTCTTACGATGTTTTTGCAAACGGTGGAATCAACAAAGAGGCGTATCTCCGTGGCGAAAATGTGCTGCCTGTTGCAGAATTTCAGAAAGAATTTCAGACCGCAATTTCTGCGGTTCAGGAATCCAATGCTACCCTTATCATCAACAATCAAACTCACGCATTTCATTTCATGGACAAAATCCAGTCGGCTGATACGCTTCGTGAAATCAGGGAACAGGGCAAGACACTTGACCAAGTGAATCTGACCAGAGCGTATTTCCGAAAGCACGATGTACAAGGACAGGCAACATTGGAAGCTTTGCGGAATTATCGCATGAGTTCTCCTAAGAGTTCCTTTCTTGCAACTGCGGATAAAGCAACACTGAAAGATTTGAGTGGTATGACAAAAGATGCTTTCATGGAAGCTCACCCAGATATTTCAGAATCTTCATACGATGTGACGAAGAAAGATTTTGACAGAAAATCTGCAAAAATCATCGGTGGAGACCAGCGGATTCAGGTAATCAGCAACTTTATTACAGAGTATGGCAGAGAAGAAAAGATTCTGGAAAACGAATATCTCACCAGTATGCGTGAAAGTGATGCTGCCAAGACACGTCAGTGGTCTGAACGTGGTAAGGAAAAGTACCGTGAAAGCAATGTTGATGAGAAGTTCCAGACACTCATTAACAAGCACGTTATCAATCCGGAAAAAATTCTTGCAGGCGACAGTCAGTTCCACAAATTGATTGATGCAATTGAACACGGCGAAAACAAAGGCATTATGATGATTCATACTGCTACTACTGGATTCGAGAGAAAGGGGAACAGAACTGACACTGGATTCCCGATTCAGTTTGCAACAGCAGTTTATAAGCGTGACGAAGAAGGCAAAATTGATATGTCACATAAAGCTGCTACAACCATGCTGATTCAAGCTCCTGCAAGGAGTATGGCAAACGTCGAAGAAAATATTCGCACCGGAAAATACGATACTTTCGCAGAATCCGGTATCAATATAGACGATTACAAAGCTGGCAAAGATGTCTTCAGCCAGTCAGAAGCACAGGAACGGATTCATAAAGTGTTCCAGATGTTTCCACCAGAAGACTATACCATTGTTACGTTCAGCAAAGACTTTGCTCAGAGAAGTCTCCAGCATCTTGGCAACTTCTCTGTAATCAATGAGCCGTCCATTGATGCTACACAAGCAATCAAAGAATATGCCTATCTTGCAAGCCACGATGAGGCGTATCATGGCGATGTTGCTCTGTTTGACATGAACAAAATGCAGGCTTTTGGCTTGAATGATGTGGCTGAGAGCCGTGGTGCTGATGCTCCGAAATCTGCTATTTCAAAATGCTTACTGATGGGACAGCTCCTTGATGAAGCTGAACAACAGCAAATTGAACTCTTCCACCCACAGGATAAAGAGCAGACCCCGAAAGAATCCGATATTCCTCAGCAGAAAGAACCTGTTGCGGAAAACGTGAAAGAATCTCCGGTACAGGAATCTGCTCCTGTTCAGGAAACACAAAAGGAACAGCCTGCTTCCGTTACTCCGCAAGAGGTTACCGATGCAGAAGCAGCAATCCGGAAAGAATTTGAAAATGCTGCCAGTGAAAAGGCACAGCAGGAAACTGGAAAGGTTCGCAGATACCGCCGTGGAGAACAGCAAGAGGGAAAACGCAGAACAATTACTCGTGAGCCGTCAGAAAGCCACCAGAAACCATCTCCTGCTCCACAGCAAACTATGCAAGCAGAAAACCTTGCCAAGACAAACGAAGCCTTAAACGGCGTTGTAGCGTCTCTGTCTGAGGCGTTGAGCAAGCAGACACAAAGCATGATTCAGATGCAGTCAGAACTGATGCGGACAAATCAGCAGTTAATGGAAACCAATCAGCGTTTGGTGTCGGCATTGGAGAAACAGAATGAAATCCTGCAATCTCTCACCGGAGAGCGTTCCGTTTCCAGAGAGCAGAATCCTGTGGAGAAAATTGAAAGCTTGAAGGAAGAAATTTCGGAAATGTCTGAAAATTTTCCTCGTTCGGCAGCAGCTTACATGACTTCTGCAAACAAAGCTCTGACAACAGCACAGCATGAATACGAGAAAAACGAACGAAATCTTGAAGTCGCTGACCGTTCGGCAAGCTAAGGAGTGTGCAACATATGGCAAAGAACAATTGGAACAACAGCCCAAAGAAGAATCTCCCCAGTGATATGCCGTCCTTGAAGTACAATTCGAGAGAGATAAACAAGGATATTCCTATCGAAGAAGTTATGTCTCGCTATGCTGGCAGTACAATGCAACGCAACAAAAAATTCCATTGCCCGAATCCTCAGCACCCTGACAAGAACCCTTCTGCCACTGTAAACCATGACAGAAACACTTGCAGATGCTGGTCGTGTGCTACCACTTTCACGCCTATCACAGTTGTAATGCAAAACTGCGATTTGCCATTTCCGCAGGCGTGTGAACGATTGGTTGAGGATTTTGGATTGGACAAGTACCGTTATTCCAATCTTGCAGAAGTTGAAGAATACTGGAAGCCTGCCAGCGAACGGAAGTTTATTGATTCGTGGTATTTAGAAAATAGTGAGATTGAAAACATCGGATTGATTCCAAACGCACAGTTCAAAGTAACGCTTGATGCAGATGAATACTTCAAAGTGGTTTGCGGTGATGTTCCGATGGAAGGCAAAGACGGCGGTACAATCTCAGTGTCGTTTGAGGAAGCAGCAAAATACGATTTTCTTCCGCAATCTTTTGCTAATGAGGAAAATCAGAAAGGTTTCTCATTACGGCAGATGTGGCTGGACGGAAACTGGGAAGACAAAATCAGCATTGAAGATATGATTATCGGAAAATGCGATGAAACATTCCTGAACAACAAAAAGAATAAAGAGTTTATGGAACAAAAAGTTGCTTCTTATGATGCTTCTTACTCTCCTGATTTACAGAATCGTCTGAAAGAACTTTGCATGGAATATATCGAACGAGGACTGGAGCGTGTGGAAAATGGCTCAGACATTTCTTTGCCTGCTGTAAAAAGTCCAAAGGTAGAACGTGCTATGGCTGAAACTATGCAGGTTTACAACTATCGTGAAATCCTGCGTTCCGGTTATTTTGAAGCAAGAAACGAAAAGGCTGAGGCAACTTATAAAAAAGTCATGGGAAGACGTGCAGAGCGAGAAAAAGATATGAAAAAGCACCCACAGAACTATCGCTCTACTGTGGAAGAACCCACCAAAAACACAGATGACAGAGATGATATATGAGATACGCAATTGACAGCAAAGGAACAGTGCTTCCTCTCCCACCAAACCAAAATATGATACGTTTCATTCCGATTGAAGTTCGTGCAAAGGAACTTGTGAGATTCACTTCTGAATTTGCAGAACTCTTGAACGGTGCAGGTATCAACACGCAAAATGCTAAGTATTGCTACATGATACAACCTCTCTACGCTTCGGAACGACTGGTTTATTTCACAAGAACAGAATTGTCTTCCAGTTCACAGGCAGTCCGCATGGCAAATGAGCTGGATAAGCACCCAGAATTGCTGAATCAGCCGGATATGCTCGAACTGCTCCAGAGCATCTTTCAGGACACTCGTGGCACTCCACGCTGGTATTTGATTTCTGTGGGATATGTTGAACTGGAACGCAATCTGTATGACTGCAAACGTATCAATTTGACATACCACCAACCAGTTTTCTTTCACAGATTTCAAAAAGTGATACAGAAAGAACAAATCGCAAAGGAAGAACTGGAACTTGCTGTTCCGTGCGAGAAATATCGCTTTTTTTCAAATGATATAAACTTTTCCGACCGAGAAATGCTGATAGATATTGCTCTTGAAAGAGATATAGTTGGCGGTAAAGAATCTGTTTTTGATATGAAAGTATATCAAGCCGTGAAGCAGTATCGGCAGATGAAGTTCTCTCAAAAGGACGTTTTCAGCAACACTGCCGCAAAATGCTTAAAGGACTTGAACACACACACCTCATGGAAAAAGAAAGATGTCTATATCGCTTATGACACAGCCAAAAAGCTGATAAAGAGCGTTTATAAAAATGCTTATGGCATCTGCTATAAAGATACCAGAATCACTGCTTACCTTACACCGGAGCGTTTTCTGACAATGTATGTTGGTGGTACACGAGACAGACCGTTGTACATCATTGACGGAAATTTTTTAACAATAGAACAGTTAAAAGATTATCTAATGAGCTTACAAGAGCTGCCTGTTGTTCCGTGGTTTGCGGATAAGGTGCAGCCTTATATCGAAGTGAGGAAACCTCAGAAGGCTTCCAAAGCTCAGAGAAACGTACTTCAATGGAACAAAAAGCGAAAAAAGAAGAAACCCAGAAAGGAAAAATAACTATGGCGAATCAAGTGAGACCTGCTTCCGAAGAGGACAAGAACAAACTGAAAGAAGCGTTCACAAAGCTATGGAACGCACTTCGCTCTATCTTCAATAAGAGAAGTGTTGTGGAGCGAATGGAGAAAATGCAACAGGAAATGGACTATATGCTGGCTCAGAACGGCATGACCGAAGATGCAGTGAAGGAACTGACAGAAACATTCAATACAATGTCTGGTCGCCTGCATACGCTTACTCCGGAAAATGTCGATGCGTTTGTAGACGAGTTGCAGCAGTCTATCAGAATTGTTGCTGAAAGGAATGAAGAATCTTATACTTCTCCGGAATTTTCAGATGATTTTATCAAAAAAATCGCATATTATGTCAAGGCTGACCCCAGCGAAGCTTTTGCCGAGGACTTGATGAAGAACGCACAGGTTGTCAAGATTGATGGCGACAACGAAAATGCCATCTTATCATACAAAGGACACTGCATGATGGCGAGACTTGATGAAAGACAAAATCAAATCGTTCTGATAATGAGTGCTATCCCACCGGAACAATCTGTTTTCACTGAAAACGGAGAACTTGCACAAGGATATTCTTTTGCGGAAATTCCAGAAGATATGCAGGGAAATGCAAAGCTTGTTTTGCTAAATGCACTTTGCGAACAAAGCGATAAAACTTTTGTGTACGACAAAGAAAAGGAACAACGCCGGATTCTTGAAGAAGCAAAGAAAAAAGTTTCTCCGCAGGCAAGATTTCTTGGTGAACGGTACGAAACTGCTGTACAGGAATCAGACAATCTGGAGAGTATTTATAAGCGTGATGATGCAACTTTCCGGATTCGTGACAAAGCAACTGGCGAAATGCTCCGTATCAAGTCTGACAAAGACAAAATGCAGGTATTCCTTTCTCAGGACACACAGAGCTTCGATGTGCCGAAAGGCAGTAAAGAAATTCTGCTTGGACAGTGGGAACAGAAAGAAAAAGGAATCCTTGCAGGCAAATTCCGTCTTTCTCTTGGCAGTGACAACGTAACATCTATGCTCCGAAGTGACGCTGTTCAGAAATGGTTTGAAATGAACGGTATCTCTCTGGAAGCACAAAACCAGTCCTTCCACCACAGAACAGACAGCAAGGCAACATGGAGCAAAGTAGACGAAGCGAAAATGTCCAACGTAATTGCTCTTCAAGAATCGTGTGCAAGGTCGATTGCTAAAAATCACCCTGATGAAAAGATTATCGCTTCGGTTTACGAAACAACTCCGAAGAAGAAGAACCACAACAAAACATACACATTCCTGAATGTCGTGAAAGATGAAGGAAAAGGTGAAGAAAACCCGAAGCTTTCTATCTCCTTCAATTCAGACGGCACACCGCTGACAATCAATTACAACAATCAGTTCGCATACAATATCGCAGCTCGTACTACTTCTGAGAACTATCATACGATTCTGTGGAACGACCCTGCATTCCGTGAATTGTACAATATTGCTGTTGACGCTTTACAGGAACAGGGCTTGGACAGAGGCATCTTGAAGTTCGGCGATGTTCCTTACGAGAAACAGGAAACTGCAAAGCCAGAATCTTCTTACACAGAAATCTACACTGCTGTTCCGCTTGAAGAACGTGGCTTGACCAAACAGGATATGGATTCTTGGATTCCATTACATGAAAAAAATGATGCAAAAATCATCAACCAGCTTGCTCTGAGTGCAATTCGGAACGGAAGCATTTCCATGAAGGAAATCAAGCAAGAAACCAAAGGACACACTATCAAGACAAAGCAGGCATTGGACGCTTTAGTGAAATTGGGAGTGGTTTCTGAAAGTTTGAAACATGAAAGTCTGATGTCCGAAGAAGACTATGCAAAGACAATCAGTGACCTTGCCAGAAATCCGCAGGCAAGAGCAGAATTTTCATCGCTTTCCAATTCTGATGCTGAACAGAACAATTTCACAACCTATCTGACTGATTCCTATGAAGATGCTTGTCAGTATGACTGGAATCCGTATCTTGTTCTGAATAAAACAGAATACGGTCTGGCTGATGTTGTCATGTCTGCCATCGAAACCAGACTGAACAACGGACACGACAGCATCGACTTGGCAAAGCTCCAGAGATTAACCGGAAAATCATCACAAGAGGCAAGCAATATTATGGTTGAGCTGGAGCGTATGGGCATTGTGGAAGGCGAAAATGATAAAAAGATTCTCGTTTCCAGCGATGATATTGCTCATCTGAAAGAAGTTGCTCTCCAGCATGAAATGTCTCACGATATGGGTACACTGGAGTATGCAGAAGCAATCACTGAACTGGTTATGGAAACTATTGAAAAAGGCAGCATTTCCGTTGATGATATAATCATAAATCCTTCGATGGCTGAAAAGAATGTTAATGCAAACAGTGCAATTCACACGCTGGAAGAACTCGGCGTAATTTCCGGCGATGATGCTCATACCTGCCTTGTTACACAGGAAGAATACGCTCAGAAGTTCAAGGAAGGTAATTCTGATGCCTTCACAAATCTGCTTGCTATCAGCTACGCAGAGTACACACGAGAAGAAAAGGCAGACCGTGACGAATCTATCCCTGAAAAAACAGACAGCAAGGAAGAAATTTCTTCTCCGACTGAGCCTGAACATGATGAAATTCCGGAAATGCCACCGTTCGATGAACACGACCCCTATGAAGATTATCCGGAGCAGGAAGATGCTGCGTTCGACCCGAACTATCCGTCAGATGAACTGCCAGAAGACCCTTATAGTGACGTAGAGGACAACTTCCAATTTGAAAATATGCCTGAACCGCCGGAAGAACCAGATATGAATAACGACCTTGACATGAGCTTAGACTGAGAAAGGAGCATTGCATGGCAAAACTTACACTCGATGAAATGCTTGACGATGTGAAAGCGAGAGAAGCTATCACAGAAGAAGCACAAGAAACCACAGAAATGATTCACAATGCTACAGAAAAACTGATTGATGCAGCTGTGTCTGGAAAAGTGACGATTCTCTCTGACTACGATGCAGACGGTATTTGCTCTGCATACATTCTGGAACACACCGTCAAGGCGATTGCTCCGGACTGCGATGTAGATGTGCAGCTGAATGACAGGCGTGGTTCTTACGGCTTGTCTCCAGATTTACAGGGTGAAGATGACCGTCATTATATCATCTCTGATATGGGAAGCAATCAGCTTCCCTTTGCCAGAGAACAGCTCGGTGATGATGTTATTATCATCGACCATCATCTAATTGAAGACGATGCAATCCGCAATGCTTTTGTGGACAACACTGACAATAACAAAGGACTTCTGAATCCCCATGCCCTGCATGAAAACGATGAAATGAATGCACAATATTGTGCAACCGGACTTGCGTATCGTGTTTTTCAAGAAATGCCTGCTCTGGCACAGAACAAATCCATTCAACCGCAAATTACAGAAAAGCTGGAAAACACGATGGCTGTCATGGCTGCTATCGGTACAGCCACGGATATGGTTGATGTGTTGGACACACACAGCAACAATCGTGAAATCCTCAAAGACGGACTACGCAGAATCGACAACGCAGATGAAAAGAATCTGGATTTTGTAATCGGCAATATGCTTGCACGAAACAATATTCCGGACGGTGTGACTGCACACCAGTTGGCATTCAATGTTGGTGCGTTCTTAAATTCCGCATCACGCATGAGTGAAATTGCTGGCGAGAATGGTGCAGCAAGAATGTACAAAGCTATCACTGGCGATGAATCGTCAGCAAAAACCTATCGGGAGCTTGATTTCTTGCAGGAACAAAACACACAGCGTAAAGCTCTGATTGGAGAACTGACGACCTCGGACGAATACAAGGCGTTTGTGCAGGAACAACGCTACGGCAATGACAAGGACAACAACATTGCTGTCTATCAGCTTCCGGATAACGTGCCTCACGCATTTGCCGGACTGGTTGCAGGAAAACTTGCCGAAGCAACGGACAAAGCAATTCTGTGCGTGACCTACGAAGATAAAACGCAGTCTTACTCCGGCAGTGGCAGAAATACTGCAAACAACGAAACCAGTCTGAAAGCGTTTGTGGATTCCATTGTTGCCAGAGAAGCAGAAGCGTTCGGAGACCAGCAGCTTCAAATGACCTATGGTGGACACAGCGATGCAATCGGCATTTCTGCTCTGAATGACATCACACGTCTGGAGCAGTTGGTTGATAAGTTTCAGGACGATATGAAACAAAAGCCACTGGAAGACCGGACATATCTTGACATGAAGCTCAGTGATATTTCCTCGCAGGAAACACTTGCAAAAGTAATGGCTCTTGAACCGACTGGTACTGGACTGCAACTGCCGTCTGTTGTTGTGGAAGGCAAGGAAAATAATCGTAACCAGCTCTATAAAAGACAACGACCGGATTGGAAATCTGTTCGTATTGTCGATGATGAAACCAAAGAAAAATTCGATATTGCAGACTGGGCATATAACGAAAAATCTTATCCGCAGTTTGAGGGCAACAGAATCGCTCTGGTAGCAGAACTTGGTATCAGCGATTACAAGGGAATCCATGTAGAGCTGACAGCAAAAACTGACCGTGCTTTTTCTGCGGAACTTGAAAAAACACATTTTCAGGAAAAGAATCATTCGACACCTGAAAAAGATACATCAAGCGAACGGTGAGTGACAAAAGATGAATCGAATCACATATATTTCTGAAAACACAAGGCAACTGATGCAGGGAAGTACAGAAGTGCAAGAGCTTGCCAGTATTGCATACCGCACAGCTGTTTCTTTAGAAGAGAAACTGCATCGTTTTTCTCTCCTGACAAGTTCTATTGAGCAAAACGGCATCTGCGTTTCTGTTGAAGAATCTGAAAAGCTTGACTGCTACAATACGTCTATCAGATTAAAGCATCATTCTGATTCCCTGACACTCGGAATTGCATCTGACGGAGCAATTTTTATGTTAATCGCTTCCACATGGGACTACTCCGGTGATACGCCAAAGCTTCACTTGTTTCATCTGGACGAGATGCTGACATCTTCTCTCAGCAATGAACTGAAAGCTGTTGCTCGTGTTGTCATTTATATTGGACTGATGGACGAATACCTTGCGGATTTTCTGGACAGCGTTGATGACATTCTGACCAAAGAAAAACTATCGGCAGAAATCGAAACTGTTGATGGTCGCACACAGGCAATTCTTGCCGATACAGAAAGCACAGAAGACGAACTTTCTGTTTCTCTCGGCTTTTCAGAGCAGGGGATTCCATATGCCGTTGCAACAAACTACCAGCTGAACAAAGACTGCAAGCCATGCCAGACAGCCGAACTTCCGGCAAACGTGTTTCTATGCTTTCCAGATGACTTGCACAAGTATCTGTCAAATGAAGCTGTAAAGCGTATTGTTGCTCAGTACATGAATTGGAGTGTATAGTACACACAGATATGCCTGTACGCTTGCTCTGATGCCTGCATGACGATTCATAAGTAACTTATACCCCTTAAATTGAAACGCCTTAGAACGGCTCTGGGACAGCTTAGAATTGATTCAATAAAATCGGTACAAAATAGCACCGTAGTAATCAAACGATAGTGTTGACGTTCATACACCGTTCTCTTATAAGAAAAGATTCCTATAGGTATACCTCGCTATACCTGTACTCATACTTACAATCACATAGTACAAAGAAAGCAGCCGAATTGCATTGTTCGACTGCTTCTTTTTGCCTCATATTTTGTTCTCAGTGTTAAACTTCAAAAATTGGTGTTAAGTTGGTGTTAAATTTTGGCTGTATGATTGCTCCAGCCCTTGATTTTACTAACTTTCACTGTTCAAACTTTTCATTGTCGGGAACAGAAGAACATCTCTGATCGCCTGTGAATCTGTAAGGAGCATAACCAGTCTGTCTATACCATAACCGATACCGCCTGTTGGAGGCATACCGATCTCAAGCGCATTGAGGAAATCCTCATCTGTGTGCTCAGCCTCGTCATCTCCGGCTGCGGCATTCGCATCCTGAGCGGCAAATCTCTCACGCTGATCGATAGGATCGTTCAGCTCTGAGTATGCGTTACACATCTCCCATGTGTTGATGAAGAGCTCGAAACGCTCAACCTTTGTAGGGTCTGAAGGCTTCTTCTTCGTAAGTGGTGAGATCTCGATCGGATGATCCATGATGAATGTAGGCTGGATCAGCTTCTCCTCACAGAACTCCTCGAAGAACAGGTTCACGATGTCGCCCTTCTTGTGGCGCTCTTCGTACTCTACGTGATGCTCGTCAGCGATCTTCTTCGCCTCAGCGTCATCAGCAACCTGGTCAAAATCAACACCTGTATATTTCTTGATAGCGTCAACCATAGTCAGACGCTCAAATGGCTTGCCAAAGTCGATCTCGATTCCGTTGTATGAGATCTTGGTGCTTCCACATACCTTCTCTGCGAGGTAACGGAACATGGACTCTGTGAGCTCCATCATACCATAGTAATCTGTGTATGCCTGGTACAGCTCCATCAGAGTGAACTCAGGGTTGTGACGTGTGTCAACACCCTCGTTACGGAATACTCGTCCGATCTCGTATACTCTCTCAAGACCGCCGACGATAAGTCTCTTCAGGTAGAGCTCAAGTGATATACGGAGCTTTACATCCTCATTGAGTGCATTGTAATGTGTCTCAAATGGTCTGGCTGCGGCACCACCGGCATTGCTGACCAGCATAGGTGTCTCAACCTCCATGAAGTCACGTCCTGCCAGGAAGTTACGGATCTCCTTTAATATCTGTGATCTCTTGATAAATACTTCCTTGCTGTCCTGGTTCATGATGAGATCCACATATCTCTGACGATATCTCATATCTGTATCTGTCAGTCCGTGGAACTTCTCAGGAAGGATCTGGAGTGACTTAGAGAGAAGTGTGATCTCCTCTGCATGTATGGATATCTCACCAGTCTTTGTTCTGAATGCATATCCCTTAACTCCATATATATCACCGATATCTGACTTCTTGAAGTCAGCGTATGACTCCTCACCGATCTGATCTCTTGCAACATACACCTGAATGTTGCCCTTAAGATCCTGAATGTTACAGAAAGAAGCCTTACCCATGACACGCTTGAACATCATACGTCCTGCGATGCTCACATTGATAGGTGAAGCATCCATGATGGCTCTTCTCTCATTGTAATCGTTGTTTAAAACTTCTCTCTTCTCTGCCTCTTCAAGGTCCTCAACTGAAGGTGTCTGTCTACCAGACAGAAGCTCTGCCTCATGTGCTGTGTACATCTCCTTCACATCTGCGCTGTGCTGCTGCACATCATACTTTGTTATGACAAATGGATCCTTGCCTGCCGCCTGAAGGTCTGCCAGCTTCTCGCGGCGCACCATCTGCAGCTTATTAAGATCCTGATCTTTTCCCTTGTTATTCTGCTCTGCCATCTTCTCTTACAGCTCCTGTCTCTTAATATCAAGTACTCTGTACTTAAATTCTCCGTCCGGTGCCTCCACCAGAACTTCCTCACCAACCTTTGCACCCTTGAGTGCCATTCCAACTGGTGACTCATCAGAGATCTTGTTGTTCATGATATCAGCCTGTGATGATCCCACGATATCATACTCGATCTCCTCGGCAAACTCGTAGTCATATACAATTACCTTGCATCCGATACCCACAACTCCTGTATCGACCTCATCCTCATCAACTACTTCTATATTCTTAAGCATTGCCTCAAGCTGCTCGATTCTTGCCTCGATGTCTCTCTGCTCGTCCTTGGCTGCATCGTACTCTGCATTCTCTGACAGATCTCCCTGTTCTCTGGCCTCTTTGATCTTAGCTGCGATCTCTCTACGTTTATTAACCTTCAGATCCTGAAGCTCTTCCTCTATCTTCTTGAGACCTGAATAAGTAACCACATTCTTCTTCTCTGCCATTGCCGCACATACCTCCTAAATATCATAAATTATTGACTCCACAGCTCAGCATTTCCGCATACTATGGTATAAAAAAATGCGGAAGATGGGACTTGAACCCACACGGTATTGCTACCACAGGCACCTGAAGCCTGCGCGTCTGCCAATTCCGCCACTTCCGCATGTTCACAACGAACGTTAATATAATATACTGTTTGCCTTGGTATGTCAACCACTTTTTTTGCATTTCCGCAAGCATTTTCCCATAAAAAAGGGAAAACATATCTACCACATTTCCATGCATGTATATATGTTTTCCCGCAAATATATCTACTGCTTGTTATTACCTAACATATGCCATTACTTTTTACTCTTGGCACTGGCGGTCTTGGAGTATGCTGACTGAGCAGCACATCCACCGTCGTTAACTGCCACTGCAGCGACCTTGTAATAGTATGTCTTGCCCTTTGCAGCCTTCTTGTCTGTAAAGCTGCATGATGATGTTGTACCGATCTTAGAGTACTTACCATTCTTCTTTGTTGCGCGATATACTACGTAGTTCTTCGCTCCTGTAACGCTACTCCACTTTACTGTGATCTTCTTGGCTCCGGTGTTAGATGCACCTGACATCTTTGGTGTACCTACAGCATGTGTATACACTGCCTTATACTGCCTTGCAACTTCATAGTCAATGCTGCAGTTAACCCCGCTGACAATTGTCGATGGCTGTATAAAATATGTATACTCAAGCTTGGTCGTGAGCTTGCGGTCACTGAAGTTTGTTGACGTTGTCTGTCCCAGCCACTGGGTTGTGCCGAGAACAGGGTTCATTCTGTATACTGTGTAAGAATCTGCACCAGGCACCGCTGACCATGTAACTCTGACCTCGGATGTGGACTTTCTCACAGCCTTTACATTCTTAGCAAGAGGGATATAGTTGACGCTGACGGATGTCATCTCGCCCTGCTTCTTACCCTTGTATGGCACTACGTATGCAGAGTAATACTTAATACCCTTACTGCTGCTTCCTGTATTCTTGAACTTGTATGTATTTCTGGCTGCAGATTTGATCACTGCAACCTGCTCAAGCTTATTTGTGTAGTTATTTCTCGCAAATATCTTGTAGCCTGAAGCTCCCCAGACTCTGTTCCACTTGAGATTGGTGTATATCGTCAGGTTTTTCTTGTCTTTGCTTGCAGATACCGTGGATGAGACAGCCTCGAGCTCTCTCACGCTCTCTGTGTATCCGGTCTGGAGCCATTTGTATGTCACGTTCTCACAAATGACCTTTCCACCTGAAACGCTCTGGCTCTTAAGCTTGAATGAATACTCAGCGCCAGATGCAAGTCCCTTGATGGTGCATGATGTTCCCTTTGTCGCAACAGCTCTCTTATATCTGTCTCCCGATATATCGGATCTCATATACCAGACTTCATACATATTTGCTCCGGCTGCCTTATCCCATGTGAGCTTTACTGAGCTCTTTGTGTTCTGAACCGCTGTGAGCTCTGTGGTACCCATGAGTATCTTTACGCCGCGGACCTCACTTGCAGTTCCCTTTGAAACCGCTCTGGTAGAGGCATCATAATACTTTGGAACTACCTTGTAGTAGTATGTCTTTCCAGCCTTAACTGTTGTATCTGTATACTCCGGTGTGTATATCGTCTTTATCTTCTTAAAGCCCTTTGTCTTTGAAGTTGAACGGTACAGATCGAACTGGTTGGCAGCGCCGTAATCGCTTACCGTTATATCAGCACCCTTTGCGCCTCTATCGACTGAAAGCTCCGCTGTTCCAAGCCTGCAGTCCACCTTTGCAACGGCTGATGTCTCTACAACCCTGGATGTCTTATTGTATGAGTCAGTTCCGGTTACTATCTTCGCCATATAGTAATAGGTATTTCCTACTTTTACATTATTATCATAATACCTCACTTCAGAAGCTCCATACATGTAACCGACGCCCGACAAAATCTTCGTAAAGCCTCCTGATGGCTTTGTGGATCTGTACACCTCATACCAGATATCATTCTGTACGTAGCTGTCAAATGGGAACGACACAGATACTCCACCTAATTCTCTATATCCGGTATCTCCCGTAGAATATGATACGTATTCTGAAGGCTTCCTGCTGCGGCTGAACTTAGGTGCTTCAAAATATATCTTTCCCGACTCCTGCGACACCGTCTGTCCATTGTCATCACTGACTACCAGCTTAAACTGATATGTCGCACCGGCAACTCCTCTGAATTCCGTATCCACATGCCAGCTTCCGTCATAGTCACTGTCTGTCCACGAGTCATACCATGCTCCATTTACATAGAGAACAGCCTCTGTTCCATATCCCAGAGCGCTTATATGTACAGAACCGCTGCTTACGGTATCCTGACCTCCTACACTAAAATATGTTATGGATGCTTCTTCAGCAAACGCCACCTCAGCCTGAGCGGACTGTACATCTGCACTGCCGTCTGCTGCCATTGCTGGCAATGCATCACCAAACACCATGGTTGAAGCAAGCGCCACGCATAAAGCTTTCTTTATCAATCTATTCTTCATAGTTTACCCCTTTTCATCTATTTGCGGATCTTTATTCCCTTTGCATGTGATGCAACTGACTTGACTGTCTTTCCTCCATCATTAACTGTTGAAGCCACAACCTTGTAGTAATAGGTCGTTCTCTTCTTGAGCTTCTTGTTCATGTATGAAAGTTTTGTAGCTCCAGTCTTGCCGACCAGCTTGTATGTTCCATTCTTGCTGGTTGAGCGATATACATAGTATCTGGTTGCATTTGTAACCTTCTTCCATGTTACAGTCGCTGTACCCTTGGAACCATTTACAACCTTTGTTATGGCCGGTGATGCAAGCTTGTGTGTATAGTCACTGACATACATATCATATCCGCTGCTGAATCCAAAGTCTGTGCCTACAACAACAGAGTATGTATACTTCATTCCGTCTGTCACGTTCACATCCGTGAAGTTGGTCGCCTTTGTGGCTCCTATGTACTGACGTACACCGAGCTCTGTAGTTCTGTATACATAGTATTCCCTTGCACCGCTTACAGCAGACCATGTTATCTTGGTCGATGTCGCGCTCTTCTTTACAGCCTTAACACGCTTTGCACTTGGCATCTCTGAATTCCACAGAGTGTTATCCTCGCCGCTTGCCTTTCCCTTATATGGTCTCACATATATCTGGGAGTATTTGCGCTCCTTGCCCTTGGCACTTGTGTTTGTAAATGTATATGATGTCTTTCTTCCCGATGTTATCTTCTTGATGGTCTCTATCTTGCCTGTACTGCTGTTGAGGCCTGATATAACATATCCTGATGCGCCCCAGTCTCTGTACCATGTGAGAGAATATCTTACAGACAGGACATCCTTCTTGCCGTTCAGTGATGAAGATACAGCTCCCGCAGTCAGATCCTGGACTCTCTTGGTGTAACCCATGGTCCTCTCAGATGTATCTGTCGTCTCATATCTCACGGCAGCTCCTGATTTCTTGACTGTCCTTATCATCACCTTGTATGTTCCGTTCGGATCAAGCTTTGTAAGGGTGCATGAGTTTTTCTTGGTGACCACCATACGCTTGTATGCATCACCGGTTATATCGGTTCTCTTTGCCCATACCTCGTATGATACGTCTGCGGTATTGTCCGCAGCCCATGTACACTTCAGTGATCTGTTGCCTGTCTGTATAAGGCTAGGTGCACCTGCTGCATTCATGATAAACTTTACGCCGACAACACCAGATGTCTTTCCTGTTGTTATCTTTCGTGTCTGTGAGTCGTAATACTTTGGCACTACCTTGTAGTAGTATACCGTTCCACTCTTGACCGCTGTGTCCGTGAAATCAGCAGAATATATAGTCTTTATCTTTCTGTAGCCCTTGCTCTTGTTTGTTGAGCGGTACACATCGTACTGATTTGCAAAATTGCTGGTCATCCACAGGAATACTCCCGGCTTACTTATCTTTTCTGATACATTCATGCTTGAAGCATAGAGCTGATCCACCTCTGGAATGCCCACCTTTACTGAAGCTGTCTTACTTGTAGCTATGACCTTGCTCGTCTTCACATACTGATCTGAACCGCTCACGATCCTGAATCTGTAATAATATGTAGTTCCGGTCTTCGCAGTGCTGTCAAGATATGCAAGTCTTGACGTGTAAGATTCACTTCCCGTTGCGATCGTGGTAAATGGCCCACCTGACTTGGTCGCTCTCTGAACCTCATACTTGACCTCATCTGAATGCCTGCTATCAAGATATACGCTGACAGACACATAGCCTGGTTTTGCATAGCCAGTGCTTCCGACTGTATATCCTGCACTAACACTAGGATCACCATCAAAGCTCACCTTGTCAGTTTTGACCGGTGAAACCTTCTGTACAGTCACCTCTCCATTTGAATCGTAGGCTCTGACCTCTGCGTTGTAGGTGGAATCAAGCAGCGCCGGGATCTCACAGTTAATACTAAAGGACTGCTGGTCCTCTCCGTTGTACTGTTCCCCGCACTTTACTCCATTGACCCAGACCTCAACTCTGTAAGCCCGGCCGCTTGCATTGATCGTTATGGTCCTTGAGTTCTTATAAGCTCCCGCATACCATATGCTGACATTGGCTGCCGCCACATCAGCCTGTTCCTCCGCCGCCACTGTGGCAGCAATTCTTCCGTCTGCCGCATTTTCCACACTGGCTGCCATAGCCGTGCCCGCCTCACCGAGCATCATGGCTGAAGCCAGAGCAATGCACAGACATTTTCTCGCAATGTTCTTTCTCATAATATCCCCTTTCCTTTTCTATCTTTAAAATAAAGACATGTTCTCTTTTATTTTAAATTCCCGGAGCCCCTTAGTCAATGTGGATAAACCACAGATTCATTTGTCTATAGACGACAATAGAGACCGGGCATAAAACCTCGGTCTCTATCAGCTTATCCATATTCAAATATATCGAGTGCAGCTTACTCCTCTGTGGCTGCCTCAGATGCATCTGTTGCAGTTGCCTCCACCTGAACTGATCTGTTCATGAGATAGTCAAGCACGTTCTCCTCTGTGGCATAGAACATCAGGTCTGACTCTGAGTAATACTTGTCCACGTCTGAGTCATTCTCCAGATTGTTCTTGTCCATAACCTTCTGTCTGTACGCCTTTATGTCTGCGTTATCGGCGATGAGGTCATTGTCCATTGCTATGCATGACACAACGATCTTCTCCTTCATGACGTTCTCAACTGTGGTGTGAAGGTACTCAAGGAATGATGCCTCGTCCTCATATCCATAGAAATACTTCATATATGCCTCGAAGTCGATTCCGTAGTTGTCTGCGGCACTTCTCACATTTGACACCATGGACTGAACGTATGAAGCTACCTCATCCTCAGGATACTTGTCAAATGTAACCTTCTCCTCAACAGCCTTGAGAACAGAAGCTCTGTCTGTCTCGTCCGCGGAATCGTCCTTGTCCTTCTGAACATCTTCCTTCAGATGTGCTGTGTAGTCATCGGTTGTTGTGTACTCACCATTAGTAGCCTTCTTGACCAGTGCGTCTGTGTACTCAGGCACCGTGGTAACTGATATATAATTGATCGTAACCTTGTACTCTGCTGTAAGTCCGGCAACTGTTGTGTCGCTGTAATCATCAGGATATGTCACTGTGATCGTCTTGACATCCCCCGGCTTGCTTCCTATGAGCTGATCGTCACTGCCATCACCAAGAGTGTTATTTCCCATGGTCAGTGTGTAATCTGTCTTGCTGTCCTTCTCTGTTCCTGAGACAGTCTCAACATAGTCCACATTGATCTTGTCGCCATCTGCCACTGTGCTGGTCTTGTCCTGTGTAGTCTCAGAATTGTCACTGCAAAAACTGCTTATCGCACTGTTTACATCGTCCTCGGTCACCTCTCTCGATGCTGGAACATATTCGATATCAGTGTATGCCGCCTTGTCTATGGTCGCACACTTTGAAAACTTCTTAAACTGGCTCTTTGTGTCATTGCTGCCACAGCCTGTCATCAGACCTGCGCACATGACTGCCACCATTCCTGCTGCAATTATCTTCCTTGCTCTCATATCTTTTCTCCGTACCCCTTTATTTACTCTTCAGCCTGCTCTGCGTCAGCGGCCTCTGTGCTGTCTGTTGACTCTGAGGTCTCTGTCGTTTCAGTTGTCGAAGCCGCTGTTGCCTTTGCATTGTCCATAAGGAAATTCATGACCTTCTCTGCCAGAGCGTTGTACTTTATCTCAACGTCTGTAAGATTCTGTCTGAGTGTAGACTCATCAACACTGTTCTTCGTTGCATAATCAGCTATATACTTATCAGCCTCGTCATCTGTGACACTGATATTCTCCTTCTTGGCAATGGCACATACTACCATTCTCTCCTTCTGTGATTCCTCACAAACCTGCTGTACATACTGTTCAAATGCAGCGCTGTCATCATATCCATAGTAGTAGTAGATATATGTGTCATACTCTATTCCGTTTGTCTCTGCCTGAGTCTTTATGGATGTTATGATCTTGTCAGCATTCGCCTGAACATCATCTGCTGATATGTTCTCTATTGTACTGTTGTTTATAACGGCAACCATGACCTCATTCTGAGCACTTGCAAGAGCTGAATCCTCCTTGCTCTGCTTAAGCTGCTCACGTACAGATGCCTCATACTCAGCAGTTGTCTTATATGAAGTATTGTTTGCAACCAGCTCATCATTGTATGTAGCCGGTTTATCTATCTTTATATAGTTAAGTGTCGTCTCGAACTTGGCCGCCTTGCCATTTAACTCATCCTTGCCATAATTCTCAGGAAAGGTTACATTCACGGTAAATGTCTCTCCCGGCTTATGTCCAACTATCTGATCCTCAAAGTTATCTATGAATGAACCAGAACCAAGGACGAGATCATATCCGCTTCCGTTGGTGTTACCACCTTCGAACTCCTCACCATCTACAGTTCCGACAAAGTCAATATTTACTGTATCTCCGTTCTTCGCCTCGCTGGTTGTGTCCTTATCAAATGTAGCAAGTCCGTTCACAAATGAATCAACCTTGGCCTGAACCTCATCATCCGTGACATCAGTGCCCTTCTCCTCATACTCCATGCCCTTGTATTCACCGAGTGTGACATCTGCCGCATACTGATCCACCATATCCTCTATAGAAGCAAATTCTTCTGATGAATTGTCAGCACTCTCTGTAGCATCAGAAGATGTTGCCTTACTCGCTGTATTATCCAGCTTTCCACTCGTACCATTACTGTCGCCACAGCCTGTCATAAATGACATGGACAGAGCGAGTGCAAGAACAACTGCACATCCCTTATTAAATTTTCGCATAATCATACCTCTTTTACTTTTTATTAGAAGTGTAACCATCTTCATGATAAACTTCAACGAGTAAACTTATACCATATTTTCCTGTAAAAATAAAGCAATTTGAAATAATTCATAGAATTCTCACAAATGATTTCACATTCCTATAACAGGCAGTTTTACATCTGTTTTTGTGATGTATTTTATCTGTCCCACATTAATCAAAGGCAAATCCACAATATGTTGTGTCTACATATTTTTTATTTTTCTATATTTTGTACTTTTTGCAAATAACCTGTAGACAAACAAAATTGGGAATGATATAATCGACCATGTTGAGACATCAGTGTGAGATTTGCGACGAGGCACCTTATTTGTCGCTAATTTTTTTGCGGCTTTTTCAGCCGGCATACCATATATTGATGTCTCCTGTATGGTAGTATACAATATTTAGGGGGCGTACTTTTTTTAACGCCCATTCACATCACACACAGGGAGAATGGGAAATGCAAGTTATCAAGAGAGACGGTCGTGCTGTTACTTACGACCGAAGCAAGATCATATTGGCTATCCAGAAGGCTAACTCGGAGGTGGAGCCTTGTGAGAAGATCTCTGACGAGAAGATCGAGGAGATCGTCGGAAGCATCGAAGCCAAGAACCGAAAGAGAATGCTCGTTGAAGATATCCAGGATATCATCGAGCAGGGGCTGATGGCCGACGGCAAGTTTGTCCTTGCCAAGACCTACATTATATACAGATACAGCCGTGAGCTCATCAGAAAGGCAAATACGACTGATGATTCTATCCTCAGTCTTATCCAGAACAGGAATAAGGATGTCATGGAGGAGAATTCCAACAAGAATGCCACCGTCGCATCCACACAGCGTGATCTTATCGCAGGAGAGGTATCAAAGGATCTTACCAAGAGAATGCTCCTCCCTGAGAAGATCTCCAAGGCTCATGAGGAGGGCGCTATCCACTTCCACGACGCAGATTATTTCCTCCAGCCTATATTCAACTGCTGCCTTATCAACATTGGGGATATGCTTGACAACGGCACAGTCATGAACGGCAAGCTCATAGAGAGCCCGAAGAGCTTCCAGGTGGCATGTACCATCGTGACTCAGATCATCGCATCTGTCGCATCCAGCCAGTACGGCGGTCAGTCAGTCGATGTCCGTCACCTTGGAAAGTACCTCAGAAAGAGCTACAACAAATATAAAAAGAGATACACCGAAGAGTTCGGCGACAAGATAGACCCTGACACACTTGAGAAGCTCATCACAGAGAGACTCAAGGACGAGCTGAAGTCAGGAGTCCAGACTATCCAGTATCAGATAAATACTCTGATGACCACCAACGGCCAGTCTCCATTTGTCACTCTCTTCCTCAACCTCAGAGAGGACGACGAGTACATCAAGGAGAACGCCATGATCATCGAGGAGATCCTCAGACAGAGACTTGAGGGAATCAAGAACGAGGCAGGCGTGTATGTTACACCTGCATTCCCTAAGCTCATATATGTCCTTGACGAGCACAACTGCCTCAAGGGCGGTGAGTACGACTATATCACAGAGCTCGCCATCAAGTGTTCTGCCAAGAGAATGTACCCTGATTACATATCAGCCAAGAAGATGCGTGAGAACTACGAGGGAAATGTATTCTCATGCATGGGATGCCGTTCATTCCTCTCCCCATGGAAGGATGAGAACGGAGAATATAAATGGGAAGGCCGTTTCAACCAGGGAGTTGTCAGTCTTAATCTTCCACAGATAGCTATACTTGCAAAGGGAGACGATGACAAGTTCTGGAGTCTTCTGGATGAAAGACTGCAGCTCTGCTACGACGCACTCATGTGCCGCCACAGAGCCCTCGAGGGTGTAACCTCTGACGTCAGCCCAGTCCACTGGCAGTACGGTGCCATCGCCAGACTTAAGAAGGGCGAGGTCATCGATCCACTGCTCCACAACGGTTACTCAACCATATCACTGGGATACATCGGTGTATATGAGACCACCAAGCTCATGCGTGGTGTGAGCCACACAGATCCTGTGGGCGAGGAATTTGCACTGAAGCTTATGCACAAGCTCCGCGCAGCCTGCGACAAATGGAAGGCAGATACGGGACTTGGCTTCGGACTCTACGGAACTCCGGCCGAGAGCCTTTGCTACAGATTTGCACGTATCGACAAAGAGCGTTTCGGAACCATAAAGGATGTCACAGACAAGGGCTACTACACCAACTCTTACCACGTTGATGTCCGTGAGAAGATCGATGCATTCAGCAAGTTCAGATTTGAGAGCCAGTTCCAGACCATATCATCAGGTGGTGCCATCTCATATGTTGAGATACCAAACATGCGCAACAACCTGGATGCTCTGGCAGAGGTCGTAAGATATATATACGACAACATACAATATGCTGAGTTCAACACCAAGTCTGACTACTGTCATGTATGTGGATACGATGGTGAGATCCTCATCAACGATGACGGCGAATGGGAATGTCCGCAGTGTGGCAACAAGGATCACAACAAGATGAATGTTACCAGAAGAACCTGCGGTTATCTTGGCGAGAACTTCTGGAACGTGGGCAAGACCAAAGAGATAAAGGCAAGAGTGCTTCATCTATAGTCTTTTATAGAAAAACACTTGATATATTCAGGCAACTGATATAAAATAACAATATGCATTAATAATTTCAATTGTATGGTCTGCATGTCGTAGAGGGCAACGCAGGCCATACTTTTGTTTTAAGATAAATTTAGAAGGGATCACATTATGAATTACGCAGATATCAAACTATTTGATGTGGCAAACGGAACCGGCGTCAGAGTGTCTGTATTTGTATCCGGCTGCACACACCACTGCAAGAACTGTTTCAACCCTGACACATGGGATTTCGGCTACGGCAAGCCGTTCACGGATGTGGAGATCAACCACATAATAGATAGTTGCAAGGAGGACTATATAGCAGGTCTCTCCCTGCTCGGCGGAGAACCTATGGAATATGTGAACCAGCAGGGGCTTCTTCCTCTGGCAAGAAAGTTCAAGGAGACCTACCCTGACAAGACCATCTGGTGCTACACCGGTTATACATTTGAAACCGATCTCTTAGACCGCATGTGTAATGAATGGGAGTATACAAAAGAACTTCTCTCCTACATTGACGTCCTTGTGGACGGAGAATTCATAGACGAACAGAAGGATCTGTCACTGAGATTCAAGGGCTCAAGGAACCAGCGTATCATAGATGTACCAAAGTCCTTGAAGACAGGCACCACAGTCCTGTGGGATGAAAGCGGAAAGTATTTTAAATAAAAGAAAAGCGGTCTGGCACACCATTAAAATGATGATGCACGGCCGCTTTTTTGTTACTTTCCTGTTGAACCGAATCCGCCGGCTCCTCTGACTGTATCGCTGAGCTCGTCCACCTGATGGAATGCTCCAACGATATAAGGAGCGATCACAAGCTGTGCTATTCTCTCCTCAGGCTCAACCGTCTGTGCCTGGGTTCCGTGATTGTGGAGTGCAACCATGATTTCCCCTCTGTAATCCGCATCCACAACTCCAACCTTATTGGCCGGTGCAAGCCCCTTCTTGGATGCCAGACCGCTTCTCGCATACACAAGTCCTGCAAATCCCTCAGGTATCTCCATGGCTATACCCGTGTGAACCATCACCGTCTGTCCCGGCTCTATAGTAATCGCCTCATCAAGACACGCATACAAATCCGCCCCCGCTGCGTACTCTGAACCGTATGTCGGTATGACTGCCTTTTCATCCAGCTTCTTAATATTGATATCGTATACTGTTGCCATCTTTCTTCTCCTCTTATTCGTCAAATTTTATCTTGTTGTACACATCCATATCCACACTCTTACTGTATGAATATCCGCTGTCCAGCTCATCTATCCAGTCCTTCATAAGGTTGTCATAGTATTCCGCATCAGCGGCATCCGTGAGCTTCTTCTTGTTCTCGGCCGTGGCCTTCTCATCCGTAATGCTTATCATCTGGAATATATGGTAACCATACTCAGTCTCCACCACCGTGGATATCTCGCCATCCGACATGCTGTACAGTATGTCCAGCGTATCCTGGCCATAGGTGCTCAATATATCATCCCTGCTCATCGTATGTGTTCCCGCATACTTAAGCTCCTTTGCGCTTCCAAGGAATGATATATCCATATCTGTGCCATCCGAGGCTTCCTCTATGGATTCATATGCCTCATCCGCCTTTTTCTTCTGCTCATCTATCTTGTCCTGTGAGTACAGGGTGATATTTCCATAATCATCCTCCGAGTAGCACTCAAAGAACATGTCATAAAATGTACTCATCCTGGCCTGCTCATCGGATATCTCCGTGGAGCTCTGCTTCATCACATAATCATATATCTTGTCTGCCAGTGCGCTCTCACGCAAAACTCTCTTCACCGTATCGAGTTCAAGTCCAACCTCTGCGATCTGGGCATCAGTCAATTTGTCATAGAACTCTTGCGCCGCCGTATCCTGATCCTTCTGCTCGCTTGCAGTCAGGCTTATGCCGTACTCCCCGGATTTGGTTATAAGAGTCTTGGTCTTTATGAGCTTTGATATCGCCTGACGCCTTGCTGCATCCACGGCATCCATCTCCAGACCATCATCAGTCACTATGCTCTGTTTCCACACGTCACTGCCATACTTTGATTCGTACTCCTCCTTCACAGTCTTGGCATAAATATACACCTCGTCTATCTCTATGTTCTGCCCATTGTATCTGAGAACTACCTCCTTGCCAGTCTCCTCAGTGGCATCACTACCACATCCAGTCACGGCAAATGCACATATGAGCGCCAGCAGCACACACAACCATCTCTTCAACTGAACCGCACCTCCTTATCTTTGTATTCTCCTGTCTGTATATTTCTAACTCATTATCTATGCTTTGTTATCCACACTGTCTTCTTCACTGTGGGTCATTATCAACATCTGTGACATATCCGCCACGACAAATTCCGCCTTTCTGAGAAGATCATTTTTCTCCTCCCGTCCAAGCTTCAATATAAACTCAGGCTTTGCCCCCATGACAAATTTCATCCTGCCTGAATAACTCTTAACGAGCTCATCTATCCCATCTACATTTATGTCAGCCCTGTTGTACATGACAAATCTCAGGTCTCCGTCCTTGTACCATATACGGGTTATGAAGCAGATATTTGCATTTGCCCTTAACAGTGCCACATCAAGAAGATTCATTGTCTCGTCAGGGATGTCGCCAAATCTGTCAATGAGCTCATCCACTATGTCATTGTACTCATCCTCATTCTTGATGAGGGATATTCTCTTACAAAGCTCCAGCTTGACAAAGTCGTTTTTGACGTACGTCTCAGGGATGAACGAATCCACCGGAAGGTCTATCTCCGTCTCGTATTCATGGAAAACCTTCTCGCCGCGGAGCTCCCTGACCGCATCATTAAGCATCTTGCAGTAAAGGTCATAGCCCACGACCTCATAGTTGCCCGACTGACTCTCGCCCAGGACGCTTCCCGCACCTCTGATGTTGAGATCCGCCTTGGACACCTTGACTCCCGAGCCGAGATCCGTATATTCTTTTATCGCTCTAAGTCTCTTCTCAGCGACCTCGGATATCATCTTGTTGCGCCTGTAGAACATAAATGCAAATGCACTTCTGTCCGAGCGACCAACTCTTCCGCGTAACTGGTAGAGCTGTGCCAGACCAAACAGGTTAGCGTCGTGTATGATTATGGTATTTGCATTCGGAATATCAAGTCCGGTCTCTATGATGGTCGTGCACACAAGCACGTCTATCTCCTTTTTGTTGAACCGGTACATGATGTCCTCCAGCGTGCGGCCATCCATCTGTCCATGGGCAAACTCTACATTTGCATATGGCACGAGGCTTCTCACATCATCCGCAAATCTCTCTATGCCTTCGACCCTGTTGTACACATAGTATACCTGACCATGCCTTGCAAGCTCTCTGGCAATCGCCTCCCTGGCAAGCTCCCTGTCATATTCCATGACATAGGTCTGTATCGGCCTCCTGTCCACCGGAGGCTCCTCAAGCAGGCTCATGTCTCTGATTCCAACAAGACTCATATGGAGTGTTCTCGGGATAGGCGTCGCCGTCAGTGTCAGAACATCCACATTGGTCTTCATCTCTTTTATCTTCTCTTTGTGATTTACACCGAATCTCTGTTCCTCATCTATTATGAGAAGTCCCAGATTCTTGAACTCCACATCCTTTGAGAGCAGCCTGTGGGTTCCTATGACTATGTCCACCTTGCCCTCTTTCAGCTCTCTGAGTGTAGATTTTATCTCCTTCTGGGTACAGAATCTGCACAACAGTCTCACCGTCACTGGATAATCCTTCATTCGCTCTGTGAACGTCTCATAATGCTGCTCGGCAAGGATCGTGGTCGGCACAAGATACGCAACCTGTTTGCTGTCACCGACAGCCTTGAACGCAGCACGGATCGCCACCTCAGTCTTGCCAAATCCAACGTCTCCGCACACCAGTCTGTCCATGATCTTATGGCTCTCCATGTCCGCCTTGACATCCTCTATGGCCTTTAACTGATCGTCAGTCTCAGTATAAGGAAATGTCTCCTCGAACTCCTTCTGCCACTCGGAATCAGGAGAATAGGCAAAGCCTTCCCTCGCCTGTCTCTCTGAGTACAGCTTTACAAGATGCTGAGCCACCTCGCTGACATGGCCCTTAACCTTGTTTCTTACCTTCTGCCACTCACTGCCACCGAGTCTGTTGATCTTCGGGGCTCGGCTCTCCTTGCTCCTGTACTTCTGTATCCTGTCCGTCTCGGAAGCCAGGACATATAATTTGCCGCCCTCAGCATACTCGATGACCAGATAGTCCTTCAAGGCACCGTCGACCTCTATCTTCTCAAGCCCACGATAGATACCTATTCCGTACTTCTCATGGACCACATAATCGCCCACGCTCACATCCGAGAATGACTTTACTATCTCCCCGGCACGCGGCAGCTTCTTCCTCGAAGCCTGCGAATGTGATGTCTTGCTGGAGAACACATCTCCCTCACTGACCACGATGAGCTTCATCTCCGGTATCATAAAACCGGCTCTGAGCCTTCCCGGCATGACCGCCATCTCTCTGGCAGCCAGAGCTTTGTCCGGGTCGTTCAGGTAATGACATATGACGTCATTGTCCATGAGGTTATCGACCATTCTCTTCGCACCGACCGATGATGGCGATACGAACAGGACGCTGTATTTGTCCTTCTTCCATTTCTTGATATCAGTAACCAGCGCATCAAAATTGTTCCTGTAGCTGTGAACCTCCCTGCTCTCGATCTCCACGCGGTGAGCATACTTTACACGGTCATCCTCACCCACAAATGAGTCAAAGCCCACAACCTTGTAGCGTCTGCATTTTTCCAGAACATCATCATAAGTGAACAGAACCTTCATCTGCCCCGGGAGGATATATCCCCCCTCCAGCCTGTGCGTCAGGCTGCTAAGAAAACTTTTCTCACTGCCATCCGCCTTCTCCGTGACCTTCTTCGTCTCATCTATGAAAATGTACGCATCCTCCGGCAGGCAGTCCACCAGAGACACCGTGTCACTGTAGAAATAATCAACATAGCTGTCCACTCCGTATATCGCACTGAACTCCGTGAGCTGTTCCTTCAGCGTGGCTATCTCGCCCTTTATCCTGGCATACGCCTCCGTCTGAAATGAATCCTTAAGCTTCTTCGCATACGGCTTCAGCTCTGCCTCCAGCCTGTGTATACCTCTGTCGATCCTCTCCTTTGAAAGCACCATCTCTCCCGCGGGATAAATTACAAGTTCATCCACATTCTCTATGGATCTCTGGCTCTCCGCATCAAATGTCTTGATGGTATCGACTTCATCGTCCCACATGTCTATTCTGTATGGACATTCCTCAGTCAGCGGAAATATGTCCACGATACCGCCTCGTATGGCAAATTGTCCCGGCTCCTCCACACTGTCAGTTTTTTCATAACCAAGGTCCACCAGCTTGCCCTTGAGCTCATCCAGATCAAGGGACTGTGCCGCATGGATATTTATCACGTATTTTTTCATATAGGACAGTGCAGGTATCTTGTCATACATTGCATCTACCGTGGCTATGATCGTACATGGTTCTCCCGTTGCCAGACGCCGAAGGACCTCCATGCGCCGTCTGGTTATGGCATTGCCGTGGACATCTGCACTGAAGAACAGAATATCCTTTGCAGGATACATATATACATCCCTTCCGTAGAACTTCATATCGCTGTACAGCTCCTCCGCACGCCTGTCGTTATATGTCAGTATCAGGCGCACCGATGCGTCATCACCAAAGCCCTGCATCATGAATACTCTGTCCGTGCCCTCGCCCGTCGTACCTGTCACATTGACAAATCCATCTCCGGATGCAAGCCACTCCTTCAACTCTGTATATATATTCAGTTTTTCAAATGGCTCACCAAGTACACGTATCATTCTCCATCACTCTCAATTAAACTTATTCATAGCTGCAACTGTGCCATCCGCCAGTATGGTCTCCACCGCATCGCAGGCATTACCGCAGCTCTCTCTTATATTCGCCAGATCTTCCTTTCCAAATCTCGACAACACATAATCAGCCAGATCCATGTGATCCGGCTTTTTGCCAACACCCACTCTGATCCTGACAAATTCCTGGCTGCCAACGTGCTGTATGATATTCTTCATACCGTTATGACCGCCGGCGCTTCCCTTCTGTCTAATCCTGAGCTTGCCGACGTCAAGATCTATGTCATCGTACACGACTATCAGATCTTCAACCGTGCATTTGTAGAAGTCCATTATCGCCCTTACGCTCTCTCCGCTGAGATTCATAAATGTCTGAGGCATGGCGAGTATGACCTTCTCTCCGTCTATTATACCCTTTCCTATAAGTGCCTTATGCTTTGCAGTGTCTATCCTTATATTATGTCTCTCTGCCAGCTCATCCAGAACCGCAAATCCTACATTGTGTCTTGTTCCGGCATATTTCGCACCGGGATTGCCAAGTCCAACTATGATCTTCATTTGGTCTCTCCATTTTCCTCCACCCAGGTGGATCGTTCTATTGTTATCTGTCCTCCATGATCTTCTCAGCATCTGCAAGCTGCTCCAGGGTGTTGACTCCTCTTATCTGGTCAGCATCGTCCATCGGAACAGCGGAAGCCGGAAGCCCCATTTTCTTTATTATCTCTATCGCATCCGGAAGATAATACTCTCCCTGGGCGTTGTCATTTGATATCTGTGACAGTGCGTCCTGAAGTGCTGCGCAGTCAAATATATACATGCCCGAGTTAACTTCCTTCACAGCCTGCTCCGCTTCGTCAGCATCCTTCTGCTCCACGATCTTTGCCAGGCTGTCACCGTCCCTTATGATCCTTCCATATCCAAATGGATCATCAAGCATCGCCGATATTACGGTTACACCATTCCCGCTATCCTTGTGGAAATCAAGTGCTTTTCTGAGTGTATCCCCTGTCACAAGCGGTGTATCTCCACAGAGTATGATCACATCCCCATCACGTCCAATAAAATCTGCAGCACACTTTACCGCATGGCCTGTTCCGAGCTGCTCCTCCTGAAGCGCATAGTCAACCTTCACATCGTTGACACTGGCAGCTATGGCTGACTTCACCTCGTCTGCCTTGTATCCAACGATCACACACACCTCGTCTGCACCCGCCTGGCGCGCCGCTTCTATAGAATAATATACCATCGGTTTTCCCATCACCTGATGAACTACCTTTGGCTTATCTGACTTCATTCTTGTTCCCTTGCCTGCCGCAAGTATAACTGATTTTACCATTATTATATCCTCCATATTCTATCTGGATCTGAACAGATACATTCTACTTTATACTATATTTTTTTACAAGGCCATATAAAAAGAGCCAATGCTATCAGCTTGGTGACTTACGCCTCTAGCACTGGCTCTGAATGTCTATTTGAGACTGGTATTACTCTTCCAAAGATTCCTGATACTTTGAAAGAATCATACTCTGCAGACGCTCTCTTGTAGCTGTATTGATCGGATGAGCGATATCTCTATATTCTCCATCCGCTGCCTTTCTACTCGGCATCGCGATGAACATGCCCTTCTCACCCTCGATGATCTTGATGTCATGCACAACAAACTCGTCATCGATCGTAATAGAAACAACCGCCTTCATCTTGCCTTCCTTCTCAACACTTCTGATCCTGATATCAGTTATCTGCATCTGAATTACCCCCTTAACCCTGACACACATTGCGATCCCACACGCAATTGTCATTTGTACTACTTATACCGTATGCATCCTACAACGCATATCTGAAATCCTTCTCCACTATTACCTTGATGTCCTCAGGTGTTCCCTGATGTACTGTGTTCGCGCGGAGTGTATCCCTGCTCTCCACGATACAATTCTCGATGATGGAATTATCACCGATGTTGACATCGTTAAGTATGATCGAGTTCCTGATCACACAGTTATTTCCAATGTATACCTTCTTGAATATAACTGAGTTCTCAACGGTTCCGTTGATGATACAACCGCTTGCTATCAAGCTGTTATTTACCACCGCATCTGCATTGTACTTTGCTGGTGGGAGATCATCCACTCTTGAGTAGATATCCGGATGCTGTTTGAAGAAGAAGTCTCTTACGTCCTTCTTGAGGAAATCCATATTAGCTCTGTAATATGACTCCTTTGTTCCTATGTTTCTCCAGTAGCTGTCCATCTTGTATCCGTAAATTCTCTTGACACCCTTATATCTCACGAGAATATCTCTTACGAAATCATTTCTTCCCTCGTTGGCACATGTCTCAAGAAGTTCGATGAGCTGTCTTCTTCTTATGACATATACACCTATGGAAACCGTGTTGGTTCCTGCCACAAGAGGCTTCTCCTCGAAGTCTATGATCCTGCCATCCTCGTTCATCTTGATAACACCAAATCTGTTGATGTCATCCTCGCCCGGTGCCATATCCTTGCATACAACCGTGATATCTGCACCATTGCTTATATGCTCCTCAAGAACCTTGTTGTAGTCAAGCTTGTAGATACCGTCTCCTGAAGCGATAACTACATATGGCTCATGGCTCTCCTTGAGGAACTTGATATTCTGATAAAGTGCATCTGCTGTTCCCTTGTACCAGTAGCTGTTAGCTGCTGTGATGGTAGGTGTGAAGATGAACAGACCTCCCTGCTTTCTTCCGAAATCCCACCACTTGCTTGAGTTCAGATGCTCATTCAGTGATCTTGTGTTGTACTGTGTGAATACCGCTACCTTCTGAATATGAGAATTAGTCATATTGGAAAGTGCGAAATCAATTGCTCTGTAGCTTCCTGTGATAGGCATGGCTGCAACGGCTCTCTTTGCTGAAAGATCTCCCAGCTTATTGCTGTTACCACCTGCCAGAATAATTCCTAATGCTCTCATGTCTACTCACCTGCCTTTATAATACTACCGCCACTCGGAAGTGTTCCGTCCGGATAATCCGAAGGATCTGTGTCACCGAATATTGCAGTGTTCTTACCTATTGTTACGCCCTCAGGTATAACTGAGTTCTCACCTATAGTAACAAGGCCAAATGCGTAGATATTAGGCTTCATCTCATTGACAGCTTCCTCACCAACTCCAAGCTTGGCATTTGCACCAACCTTGACATTCTCGGCAATGATTCCCTTTTCAACATAGGCACCAGCTTCGATCGTAACCCCATTCATTATAATCGAATCCTTAACGACCGCACCCTCTCCTATGGTTACACAAGAGCCTATAACTGAATTCTCAACGGTTCCGTATATCTCGGTCCCCTCTCCGATGATACACTTGGATACCTTTGCCGCTTCATCTATGTACTGAGGTGGTATGGCGTCTGTCTTCGTATATATCTTCCAGAATTCCTCATACAGATTGAACTCAGGAACTATGTCGACAAGCTCCATGTTGGCCTCCCAGTATGAACCGAGAGTTCCTACATCCTTCCAGTATCCCTTGAAATCGTATGCACATATCTTGTTGCCGTTCTCATGGCAGTATGGAATGATATGCTTACCGAAATCGCATCCCGGCTGATCCTTCATGGTAACAAGTGCCTCGCGGAGGATCTTCCAGTTGAATATGTATATACCCATGGAAGCCTTGTTGCTTCTTGGGTTCTCCGGCTTCTCCTCAAACTCTGAGATGATGCCGTCATCATTCGTTATAACTACTCCGAATCTGCTTGCCTCCTCCCATGGAACCTGGTATGTGGCAAGTGTCACATCCGCATTCATGGACTTGTGATAGTCAAGCATGTGTTCATAATCCATCTTGTAGATATGATCACCGGAAAGTATGAGAACATAGTCTGGATTGTAATAATCTATGAACTCTATGTTCTGGTAGATAGCGTTGGCAGTACCTGTGTACCATTCGCTGTTGTTGCTCTTCTCGTATGGTGGAAGCACTGTGACACCACCAATGTTTCTATCGAGATCCCAAGGAATACCGATTCCGATATGCTGGTTAAGTCTGAGTGGTCTGTACTGTGTAAGTACACCTACTGTGTCAATCCCCGAGTTGATACAGTTGCTCAGTGGGAAATCGATTATCTTGTATTTGCCGCCAAATGCTACCGCTGGCTTGGCAAGCTTGGATGTAAGAACTCCAAGACGGCTGCCCTGTCCGCCAGCAAGGAGCATGGCGATCATTTCTTTTTTAATCATGTAAGTCACCTCTCCATGCAAAATTATAAAGACATTATACCATCCTTTTTATAATAATCAAAGTTTTTTATGCATTTTCACAAAAAAAATGCGCATTTTTCGATTTTTTTAAACATTTTTTACTCAGGGTATATATGACAAATGATGTATTTTGTCAGTATCAGGCGGTATTTTTTAGTTATTACTTACTTACACTCAATTACATTCTCATATTTTTCTTATATATTATGTAATTTTCATTTTGCAAACGGATATCTTTTTCATATAATGACTATATCGGAAGAAAATCATACAAAATACAAATGAGGTGTTGAATATATGTCAGAGATATTAGTAAAAGAATACCGTGGAAATATTGTTGAGAATGCACACCGCGGCTCCATCGCAGTTGTGTCATCCACGGGAGATACAATCGCCTACCTTGGCGACATAGAGAAACAGACTTTCATGCGTTCCGCAAGCAAGCCTATACAGGTGCTGCCTACACTGCTGGCAGGACTTCACAGAAGGTTCAACCTCACCGACGAGGATGTTGCCATGTTCAACTCTTCCCACTGGGGAAGCAACCATCATATATTTGTGCTGGAGGAGATCTCGCGCAAGACAGGATTGAATCCCGATGACATGATCATGAAGCCATGCGCTTCCACATCAGCTTCAGCGCTGGCGGCAAAGCTCACCGACAGGTCAAAGCTCCACCCAAGGCAGGGACAGAGCAAACTTCAGCACTGCTGCTCGGGAAAACATTTCAGCCTTATGTTGCTCCAGAGAGAGCTCACCGGTAAGCCGGACGGCTATCAGCTCAAGGATTCCCCTGTACAGCAGCAGATAATCAATTTCATATCCATGCTCAGCCAGACCCCTACATTCAAGATCGGGCTCGGCATAGACGGCTGTGGAGTTCCGGTATTTGCACTGCCACTTAGAAGCATCGCCATGTCCTACGCAAAGCTCATGGATCCATTCAGCCTGTCAAACGAACTCCGGGAGACTATAGACTACAACTTCTCATGCATCCACAAATATCCTGAGAAGATCAACGATTACGGAACACCTTCATATTATATCAACCAGAATCCTGACCTCATAATGAAGGACGGCTCCAGAGGTGTTATATGTATGGCGATAAAGAGCATGAAGCTCGGTATCGCAGTAAAGCTTGAGGACGGATGGACGGATGAATATCAGGGAATGATAATCGCAAACATACTCGAACAGCTCAAGTACGAAAACACTGAACTCATCGAGAAGCTGAAAAACTGCTACACGACCAAGCTGTTCAACGACTGCGGCATTGAAGTGGGTCACTCAGAGGTCGACTTCAAGCTCGATATAGATCCTACATTTTTTGAGAAGCCTGAGGAGTATGTCGACTCCGATCCTGAATTTGGCGACACTGAATCAGATGAAAAATATGACCCTGATCTTGACAGCGCATTTGCTGATGAATACGATCCTGATCTCGACAGTGCATTTGCAGACGACGATACGGATACTTCCATCCACGCAGAACCGATAATTACAGATGCGCTGGATGACGATACGGATGATGAGCAGGAGGAAAATGACAGCAGCTTTGAGATAGACCTTTTCGGAGACGGCAATCTGGTGGATGCCGCCCCTGAGCGCACACCAGAGGAGGAAAGAGAGTTTCGCAACAAGAAGTCCATCCTCGGAATGACAGTTGTAAAGCCTTCGGCCAACAAGACATTTATCAGCAATCCACGCGTGGATCCTATAAGTGTAAACTCACATACAGTTGAGGCGCAGCCGGACACACCTGAATCTGACCAGAAAGACAATTCCGCGATTCCTGAATTTATAAAGAAGGAAATAAAATCTGCAAATATCATTTCACAGAAAAAGAGAGACTGACAGAGCAGATAAGATACAGGCTCTTGGCATTGCCTGCACATACAAAAAGGCCGGTACACATACACCGCATACAATATGCGTTTATGTGTACCGGTCTTTTGCATTCCCCATCACAGACTTTTCAGGCTGTCCTTACAGGATGGACATATCCCGATGAATTCCAGGTTGTGTGACAGTATGACGAAATCGCTGTCCGCCTCCACGCCCATCTGTGTGATGGAATCCTGATATGGAAGCTCACTGTCAAATATCCTGTCACATACCTTGCAGCGTATGTGATAGTGATTCTCGGTATTGCCATCAAAATGCTCCATCTTGTCCCCTGAATACACATTCATGACAATTCCCTCATCAACCGCATCAGAGAGCACCCTGTACACAGTTGATTTGCCTATCTTATATCCTCTCTTTTCCAGTTCATCTATCAGACTCTGGACTGTAGGATGAGTCTTGAGCTCCTTTATAACAGAGTATATGACCTGTTTCTGCCATGTGTTACGCTTCTCACTCATTGTATAGTCCTCCTTCTGGTATTTATAATTTTCTATTAGGAACAGTTCTCTATAAGAGTAAGATAACACATTCCATATATTATTTCCACTATTTTTATAATGTAAGTTTTTCCTGTGATTCGATTCCATATATGAGCATTTGCATGTGATCATATATATCACTGTCTGGTGAAGGTATATAACCTCAGTCCATGCTCTGTCCAGAGAGCGGTCTGGTCGTTGTAGCCAGTTCCCGCAAAGTTCGGAGCAAGGTTCACTCCAACGCGGTTAAACACTGCACCGGACGCCTTTACATATTCCTTCTCGCCCTGAAGCTTTACCACCTTGTCTATCGCACTCTGGGTCAGGGAATCAGGTTTCACATGCACCGGCGTAACAGTGTTGATGAGATCTCCCATGAGCTTTACGCTGTACTGCAGGCTTCTGCCCTCCATGACATAAACTGCATTCTCGTCAAGTCCCTTAGTCCGCATATGCTTGTAAGTGTAATTCGGTATCACCTGTCCCTCATAATAGCAGGACACCGCCTCGGAGCCATCCTGGGAAACCACCATGAACTGGTACACATTCCTCCGGAGATCTGACACTGTGCCATTCTCGATCCTGTGATATTCGCCGAACTGAAATGTGCGCCTGTGTCTCTTGTAGAACTCCACCTGCTCTTCTATTGCCTCCAGATCTTTCTTCTTCATATCGCACAGATTGCACTCATAGCCCAGCACGCCAAATGCCGCCACTCCGAATCTCGTCTCAAGCGGGGTGACTCTGAGTGTCTGGTGATTCGGGCATCCGGACACGTGACTGCTGACTACCGACATAGGGTAGCCATAGCTGTAACCCGTCTGTATCTCAAGCCTCTCCCTGGCATCCGTGTCATCACTCGCCCATATCTGCGGCATGTAACACAGTATACCGAGATCGAATCTGTTTCCCCCGGCGGCACATCCCTCAAACAATATCTCAGGGAAACGCTCCGTGAGTCTTCCCATGATGTCGTAGAGTCCAAGCACATATCTGTGTCCAAATTCACTCTGCCTGTCAGGCGGCAGCGTCTGACTGTAGCGGTCAGACATAATCCTGTTCATATCCCACTTAACATACGATATATTGGCAGATGAGAACACATTTGTCATGGCTTCCACTATATGGTCTCTCACATCCTTATTGGTGAGATCCAGAAGCATCTGATGACGCCCCTCGGCGTGGCTCTGTCCCGGCACTCTGACCGCCCACTCCGGGTGTGCCCTGTAGAGATCACTGTCCTCGTTCACCATCTCCGGCTCGACCCATATACCAAAGTCAAGTCCAAGTGCATTTATCTTGTCAGCAAGCTGCTTCACTCCGCCCGGAAGCTTGCTGCGGTTCTCCTGCCAGTCTCCAAGTGAGGATGTGTCATTGTCCCTGTGTCCGAACCAGCCGTCATCCATGACGAACAGCTCTATGCCGCACTTCTTTGCCTCTTTTGCAAGCTTCAGCAGCTTCTTCTCATTTATATCAAAGTATGCGGCCTCCCAGCTATTCAGCAGAACAGGCCTCTCCCGGTCCGCCCAGCGGCCTCTGACTATATGTCTTCTGACAAATGCATGCATATGACTGCTGACACCGCAAAATCCTGAATCTGAATATGTCATGACCGCCTCCGGCGACTGGAATGACTGTCCCGGCTCAAGCGCAAATGAAAATCCTTCCGGATTGATGCCGCTGAGTATACGCATACGTCCATATGAATTCTGTTCACAGCTCTCCATATGGTCTCCTGAATATATGAGATTGAAGCCGTAACACTCACCGTGTTCCTCTGAACTGCCGTGCTCAACCACCATGAAGAACGGATTGGCCCTGCTGCCCGAGGTTCCGGTCGACGATGAGACAGACACTCTTCCCTGCCTTACAGGGTGCACCGATCTGTGCATTTCCCTCGCCCAGGCTCCTCCGAAATGTATCATGTCATATTCCTGATACATTCTCATATCAAACTGCATGGACATAAGTCTGTCCACCCGCTCCACGTCATCACTTTCATTTGTCAGGCGGGCACTTCTGGTTATCACGTCGCAGTCATCCCATGTGACATATATTAGCTCAAGCTTCTGTCTGTAGAATTTGTCCCGGAGGGTTATTGTGAGCTGTGTTACCTCGCCCGCTGTATTCTGTCGCTCATATGCTTGTATGCTCTGCAATTCACCAGCCACACCGCTTCCCACTTCTGTGCCTTGCTGCTCATTTACTGTGTTGAATCTGCCATCTGTCCCCCTATGATATTCCACCGCACACGGAAGTCCTTCAAGCTCATCCCTGCCGTTTTTTATCTCGTATGAGTCGTACACAAAGTCGCAGGTCGTACTGCCATTTGCATGGGTCATACAGACAAATGGTTCGCTGACATCCCCCTTGCCGGTTGACGACAGTTCCTGCAGCAGACTTTCTAAGGTAAGTCCACCATCCAGCGCTATGGCATTGCCGGTCTCGAACAGGCTGCGGTCATGTGCCACATCCCAAAGTCCCGCAATATTCTGATCTCCGCAGTCCAGACTCCTGCCACCGTAGTACAGGTGCTCAAGGTGTCCATCCGGGCGCACGCACATGGCATACTGCGTCGACTTTGTCTCCAGTATGAATACCTGATGTTCTTCTATATATCTGTTCATAGCGGTTCCTCCTATCTAAGTTTCGTCATGATCTCCTGCATCCTCTCCTCGGTCAGCTTGTATTTCCTGATGAAGAATACAAGTCCTATGATGAGAAGGACTATCGGAACGACCGTCATCATCATGGAAAGTCCCATGAGAGTTCCTGTGCTCTGCTCTATGACTTCCGATGTTCCATCTGCCGGCTGGGTAAGTCCGACCCATTTGATCGCAAGTCCGGCAAAGAACACTGCAACTCCCGATGCAAGCTTTACTACAAATGTCTGCATGGAGCATATGACGCTCTCATCTCTCTGCCCATTCTTGTACTCTCCGTAGTCTATGCTGTCGGCAAGACACACAGTTATCAGCACATTTAGAAGTCCGCTTCCCGCAAATACCAGAAGTCCCGGGATGAACAGAACGTACCAACAAGGCACTCCGCCCACCGTCATACGGGTAACACCGGCAAGGCTGCAGGCAAGCAGCATCACATATCCGACGATTTCATATACTACCGAATGTACAAACAGCTTTCTCTTGGACATCTTCTTTCTAAAGAGCGGGAACAGCATCATAGCAAGTATCTGCGCACCGCCGCCAAATGCGGAGAACAGCGCATATCCGCTCTCACTTCCTATGTCATATGTGAAAAAATATATGAGCAGGTTGCTTGTTATATAGAGTGCAGAGTTTACGAGCACGATGGTGATGACCACCGCCAGAGCCTGGTCATTTGTCACCAGTGAATGGAACATCTCACCTATGCCATGGGACTCCACTACTGTGTCACCCCTCTCCTTTACATTTGCCACGCAAATGGCCTCCGAGATGACGAACACCACTGCAACCAGAAGAGCCCACCACTTGAAGCCGATGCGGTAATCCGTGATCTTCAGCTTGTCCGCCGCCAGGGCTGCGCCGCTGATGGCTGGAACTACTATCATAGTAAGTACAGTAGGGATGGCAGAACCCACGCCCGCGCAGGATCTTGCAAGTGCAGACAGATTCTCCCTCTCCTTGCCCGGCTCAGTGATGGCCGGGATCATGGACCAGTACGGAATATCCATCAACGTGTATGTGATTCCCCACAGGAAATATGTCACTGTCAAAAACACCTTCATCCCACCAGCTCCCATGCTTTCCGGCACGGCGAACATCGCATAGAGGACAACCGCGTTCAGCACGGTTCCCGAGAATATCCACGGTCTGAACCTTCCCCATCTGCTTCTGGTCTTTGCCACCACGATACCCATGACAGGATCGTTAAATGCATCAAACACTCTCGCCGCCATCAGCACTGTTCCTATGAACACTGAGCTGACGCCAAGCACAGAATTGTAGTAGTACAGTATATAGCTGGCTACCAGCATATACACCATGTCTTTTCCCACGGCCCCTACTCCGTAGGCTATCTTTGTCTTTTTCTGAAGGCCGCCCGCAGGTGCGCCATTCTGTGTATTATCCTGTGAATTTTCTCCCATATATAACCTCCTTAAAGGCCTAACCTTTTATATCTGCAAGCCTTGTCTCAAGCCACTTGTCAATATCGTCAAATACCTTATCCCTGCACAGCTCATTCAGTATCTCGTGTCTGCAGTCCTCATACAGATAGCATGCCACATTGTGCGAAACTCTCCTGTGGTATAACTCGTAGAGCTTCAGAACATCCCTGCCGTAATGTCCAACAGGATCCCTGTCACCGGACACAAACAGAACCGGCACATTCTTCGGTATTTTCGCTATGTTCCTGTCCTCCTGTATATAGTGGAGTGTATTGAACAGCGTCTCGTAGCCCTTCAAGGTAAATGAGAACTGGCACAGCGGATCATCCACATATGCATCCACGCGCTTCGGGTCACGGCTCACCCAGTCTTTATTCGTCCTCTTTCTCACCTCACCGTCCACGATAGTGGTCTTCGGGATACCCCTGTTGTATGTTCCAAATGCCAACACTTCCATGAGGGTACTTCTGTATCTCTCGCCGTGCTGACTCTTCTCAAGCTCCAACACAAGTCTTCCGATCTGCAGCATATACTCAGGCATGCTTCCAGTTCCCATGCAGATAAAGCCGTCCACACTTGAGCCCTCCGTGTAAGGTGACGGATATTTTGGATCCCAGCCGTAGTCACTCATGTATCGTCTCGCCATAAATGAACCCATAGAGTGTCCCATCAGGAAGAACGGTACTCCTTTGTATGCCTTCTTCAGACTTCTAGTGACTCTATGAAGATCCGCGACTATTGCCTTGCTCGCATCGTAGGCATTCATATATCCAAGTTCATCCATATTTGCCGCCGTGAGTCCATGTCCCAGATGATCATTTCCTGCCACCACAAAGCCCTTTGCTGCAAGATACCTTGCAAATTCATCATATCTGTCTATCAGCTCTATCATTCCATGGGATATCTGAAGTATCGCTCTTATCTCCCCCTGTGGCTCCCACACGATAACGTGCAGCTTGTCCTTGCCATTTGATGATGGTATAAATGTCTCTTTCTTCTTTACCTTATACATAATGTAACCCTCCATTCTCAGTTCTTCATATTCATCGCCAGTTTTACGACCTCATACGCTCCGTCGTATATTCCATCCAGTTTGTTCCGCTTTATGTTCTCACACATATCTGTGAGTATGCTGTCATCCTGCATGAACAGCTTCATCATCTGTAGAGTGTGCGGTATATCACGGCACTCCAGTGTTCCATCTCCGATCTCCGCCGAGTGTATCGCCCCCCACTGCTCATGCCCGCCAACTCTCTTGATGAACAGCTTTGGAACTGGATAAAAGGCCAGCTCAGACGGCTTCGTTATGAGTACATCACAGCTTCTCATGAGAAGGTTGGTGCAGTACACAGCCTCATATATATTCTCATGGCAAAATGCGTGTATTCCGTACACCTCTTCCTTAAGAGCCTTATCCGCAAATGCTGTGGTGTAGCTCCAGTCATCGAAATGTGTAGTGACAAGGCTCTCCACGGCGGGTATCTCTCTCACCAGCTCTTCCCACACGTTCATGTAGTCGCCCACATTTACATACAGGACCATGTTGCCCTTCTTCACGCTGGCAAGCGCCGTCCTGATGATAGCTGCAAATATATCCTTCTGTGCTCCGGCACCTCCTATGGTGAGAAGGAAACGCATCGGTGCCTTTTTCTTTCTTCTCTCTATTCTCCTGTCGCAGTCCTCCTCTATGGCTGCCACCAGCTCATGGTCTATATAGTGTCCAACGTATCTGATTGAATCACCGGGCATAGGCTTAAGCACCTCGTTGCCCTGCATTCCGTTCAGGGTCCTGTATCCGAGGTATGCCGATCTGGTCTGAACCGTGTGAAGGCTTCCCTCCGCAAGGTGGAGCGCCATAGGCCAGTTGTCAGGGATTGCATTCACCACATGTTTCATTCCTGCATGAACCGCCGCCTGGGCAGGCCACACATGTGTCGCCACAAGCGGGATATCCTTCGGAACATTCCTAAACACCGGTGTCATGAGCTCCGCATTCATCTGATCTGTGGCATTGTATGACAGCTTCCTGAAGCCCTCATAATTCATAGGCTCCCACACCGCCTTGTTGAAAGCCTTACTCTTTCCAGAGATCCTGGATCCCAGGGAATAGAGCTTGTTCTGCGCCTCTATGACCTTTCCTCCAGTGGTCTCACTGTAGGAATTGAGATCCATCCAGTACGGCTTGTATCCCAGATGATTGGCCGCTGATGCTATCGCCATGGATATCCTGTAGTGTCCGAATCCCATCCTGATATTGCCAACTATGATTCCTTTGTCCCTGTCAAACGCCTCACGTTCACCGGCATCCGCATCATCACTGACTCCGCCATCGATCACAATATTTGAAACCCCAAGAGAATCCCCAATATACGGATTTTTCACAACTGCAAGAGGATAATCCACGTCACTGTCATCACCGAATCTTTTTACAAATCTCTCTTTGGAGTTCTCCGCCTTTTTGACGACCTGACTGCTCATCCTGTTGCCAAATACAACCTCAGATCTCTTACCCATAACACAACCTCCTGTCTTTTATATATACCGCCCATCTCGCCCCAGTGAATGAAACCGGCCGCGGGCATCAATTCCATATAATCACTTCATTCATAGCGGTTCCTACTCCTTACAGGATATGCCATCCATAAGTACATCAAGTGTATACTGCACCGCCTCGTCAAATGTAAGTCCCGCGTCTATCAGGACTGTAGTCTCCATGTATTTCTCAAGCGTGGCCTCGAACATCGTCTTGATGACCGGAATCGGAATATTCCTTATAACACCCTCGGCAATTCCGCGCTTCAGAAGCTCTATGGTATTATCCCACTGCTGCTCCATCATTACTCTCACCCGGGCAAATATCCGTGGATATGAATTCTCCAGCTGGTATATCTGCCGCCAATCCAGCTCGCTGTAGCTGTCCGGCATGGCTATGAGAATCGCCTTTATCTTCTCCACCGTGGTCAGGCGGTCGTCATCCATGACCGCCTGTTCACTTCTCTTGATCTGCTCGTATATATATGTCGCCGTGTCAAAGAACAATGATTCCTTGTCCCTGACGACCTGATATATGGTTTTCTTGCTCACTCCAAGTCGTCTTGCCATATCGTCCATGGTGAATTTGAACCCTTTCTCCCGGAACTCCTCTATGGTCGCCTCATATATCCTCAATTTAAGCTGCTGCTGTGCTTCTCCGTCCATAACTCCCTCCTGTCCATCCGTGTCTGTCAGCTTCCTGTACATACTTCCCGCTCAGGAAACTCGGAAACTATTTTTAGTTTTCCCGTTTCCTTAATGATAACATTTCTTTGTAGATATTGCAATAATAAAAAATACGGCATCTCCCAAAGCGGAAATGCCGTATAGTACATCATATATGTTCAGTTGGAATCGCGATTTTCCCGAAAAATATTTCTAGATATAATATTTCTGTCTTTGTATCACTCCTATGGCTGCTCCACATCAAGCACATACAGCTCATGGAGTGCTCTCGTACAGGCTATATAGTGCGCATGTCTTGTGACCATGCTTCCGTCGTAGGTTCCGTCCGTCATGACGTACACTGCATCGAACTCCATTCCCTTTGCAAGGAACTTTGGAAGTACGACCACACCGCCCGCATAGACAACCGACTGATTGGTGATGAGCGTCACCTCGGTGTACTCGGAAAGCTGTTTGTACACTTCGTAGGCGTCTGCCTCGTCATTTGTCAGGATAGCTATGTTGTCGTAGGCGTCCATGTCTCCGTAGCTCAGCTTGTCATTTATGAACTCCACAGCTTCATCCAGTGACTCACACTGTATCTCCTCAGGCACCCTGCCGTGTCTCTCCACAGTGTTGCCGCCTACGCCCTCTCCGCCAAGTATACCGTTGCAGAACTCGGTGATCTCCGCTGTGGATCTGTACGATGCGAGCAGCTCCTTGAGCTCATAACCGCCTCGTCCGTTCCTTCTTGCAAATATCTTCGTCAGGACATCAACAACCGTCTCCTCCGGATCATAGAAGAGCACCTGATATCTGTCGCCGAGTATAGTCTTCTTGCAGTCAAATACCCTGTCTATCACCGCATACTGGAATATGTTATAATCCTGCATCTCATCTATGACGAGGTGCTTGATATTGTTGTAGGAATGACATCCGTAGAAATACACCTGCAGGTAAAGTATAGGAAGGATATCCTCATAGCATATCTTTCCATATTCATTTCTGTACTCCGATATACCCGGATATTTCTTCTCCATCTCCGCCAGGAATCCAACATACAGCTCAACCAGATTCCTCTCTGCAAATAAATTTACCATCTGCTTCTGTATCTGCCTTGCCAGATTACGCTTCTTCTCGTCCGGGAACTCCTTTGGTGAATTATCCTCCACCCTGTCTACTATGAAGTATGCTATGTTCTCGAATCTCTCATACACAGGTTTTCTCGCAAATCTTCCATTGAACATGGCAGCTATATCCTCGCCTGTATACTCCACCTTCTGATAGTGGAAATTTCTGAACTTTATACCTGACACATACCTGTCCAGATACTCATTGAAACTGTCGTAGAAAGAGATGGACGACTTGACTTTGATATTTCTCATCCTCTGGTTGTCCTGATCGCCGCTGTCTATAATGAACTCCGACTGATCCAGCTTGCTCTCATATTCCTCCTCTATGAAAAGAAGCTCCTCAAGCAGACTGTCAAATTCCTTCTCAGGCACACTGTTCTCCTCGAGCTCCGGGAGAACCTCTGATATATAATCGCCAAATATACTGTTTGGAGACAGTATCATGACATTGTCACTCTCAAGTGTCTTGTAGTTGTACAACAGCCACGCCAGTCTGTGCATGGCTATGACCGTCTTACCGCTTCCGGCGCGGCCGTCCACTATAAGGTTATACGCCGTGCGGTTTCTTATGATCGCATCCTGCTCCTTCTGTATGGTAGCCACCACATTTTTCATCTTAACACCACTGTTGCCGCCAAGGGCCTCCAGCAATATGGCGTCGTTGATGTTGGAGTCAGTATCCACCGCGTCTTTAAGTCTGCCATTTGACACCAGAAACTGTTTCTTCTCCACTATGTCTCCAGAAAACTCATCATCTTCCATGTCATCCACATGGACATTGTAGGATGCCGATCCCTTTTCATAAGCATAATACATAGAGGATACAGGTGCTCTCCAGTCGTACACAAGCTGCTGCCCATTCATATCTGACTGATAACCGCTCATACCCACATATACCGGGAGATACTCTTCGTCATCTTTATATTTGAATACAAATTTGCCAAAGTACGGCACCTTCTTCTGGTGCTCATACACCTCCAGGCGCTTCGCAGCTCTTCTGAGGAATGCCTCATCATTGTTCACCGACTGCATGTTCTGCAGGAACTCCTCGTCGTCCATGTCTCCATGGCTGTCACGCATGTACTTCTTCTGTTCCTTTATATTGTCCTTTCCAAGCTCCATGGAGCCCTCAGTTATACTGATGCTGTAGTCGAGCTCCATCTCCACATTGTCAAAATAATCCTCTTCATCCTCCATCGTGGAGACTTTATATTCTTCCAAATCCTTATTTTCTGCCATCTTATCTGCCTTTCACTATTTTACCTTTACGCGCTGTACACTGCTCCAGCCGCCATAAATGGTCTTGCCGCCAACTCTTCTGTAGGTTCTCATCCTCACATAACAATATTTTCCTGAGGACAGGGAGCTTATCCTGCGCCTGAGCTTTGTGGACTTATTTATCGTTGCCACCTTATATCTGTCAAATTTCGACGATGTACTGTACTGGATCTGATATCCGCTGACATACCTGACCTTGTTCCATGTTACATCCACCGTCTTTCTGGAATTTGATCTGACCGTTTTCGCCTTGCATCCCGGCATCCTGTACAATCTGACACCAGCCATATCATATGAGCTCGCCACAGTACTCCTGAACGCCTTTACAGTGTATGTGTAGTTCCTGTAATCTGACACATTTTTATCGACAAATGTGAGCGTTCCCGCTGACAGCACCTTGTACTGCTTCCATCCGTTCTGCCCCGGTGCCCTGCGGTATATTTTGTATCCACTCGCGCCCTTTACTTTGTTCCAAGATACCTTCACGCCGGAATATTCATTCTTCACAGTGTACTTTGGCTGGGTGAGCCGTACAGATGCCTTTGTAACCGAAGCTTTTCCTGTCAGAGAGTCTTGTACACCCTTCACAGCGTACCGGTATCTGCTTCCCGGCACTGCTGTTTTGTCTGTGTAGCTTCTGACATCCGCTCCATTGAGCTCAGCTATACATGTATATCCATCTGTGACTGATCTCCTGTATATCCTGTACCCCGTCGCTCCATCAGCAGCCGTCCAGGTCAGCCTGAGTCCATCCTTTGTGTTTACCAGCGTGCTCACACTGCAGTCTCCAACCGCCGTCTCCGGCGTTTCCCCCGCAAATGTATCTGCAAAGTAATCTGCCATATACGGACATCCATATCCGCAATATTTGTCCTTGCCTGCCGTTCCAAGATCCACCGAATAAGATATGAGTCTGTCCTTCAGCTGGTCACTGCCAAGCCCCGGCTCAGCCAGCTTCACATAGGCTGCTGCAGCCGATATGTGAGGTGCCGCCATGGATGTTCCTGTATTGACATGTCCGTGATTCGTTCCGGTCTTCCACGCCGATGTTATATAAGTTCCCGGAGCAGAGAAATCCACTGCATCACCATAGTAGGAATATGCATCGTCAAACTCCACCGTATCTGCAGCGATCCTGTCTGCTGTCTCCTCCGTTCCAGCCTTCTGCATAAGTGCCGACACTGTTATCACATCACTGCTGTCCGCAGGATATGACACACCTTCCACGTCGCTGATCTCCCAGTTGTTCACAGCACTGTTCGTATTGCCCGCAGCAACACACATGATCACATTGTTTTCCCTGGCACTCTTCAGAAGCTCGTCAAGCATTGCCCTGGTGGTGTCATTTGCATTTTTACCATAGAAGCAGAAACTCATATTGATCACGTCTGCGCCGCTGTCAAGAGCAGCCATGATTCCCTGCTGTACCGTTGACACTGTGGTTGCTCCCCGGCTTGTGAAACATTTGATGATCGTGAGCTGGACATTGTCCGGTGTCGCATCCGCTATTATACCCGCCACATGACTTCCATGTCCCATGTTGTCTCCGTAGTCGCTCCGGTCTTCGCCCTCACAGCAGTTCATACTTCCTTTCTCATTTATCCTGCCTTCAAACAGAGTATCCGAGGAATTAACTCCGGTATCTATGACCGCCACATTTACCTTAGCATCCAGCTTGTACTCTGACACCTCCGCCTTGAGCCTGTCCATTCCCATGTACCTTGTGCCCCAGCTTACAGCCTTATATGTCTCCGATGCAGCAAGCATGGCATCAACGTTCCGCTGTGCAGCATACGAATTTGAATCCAAATCTGAATCCGCCAGCACATCTTCTGAATATATGACCTGATCAAGCATACATTTGTCAGGCTCGTACTCTTCCTGAAGCCTTTCGTATGCCTGTTTCGTCGCTTCCTCGGTATCGTAGCCAAGCACATAGTAATCATATTTGTCATAACAGATGACTGTTGTCGCGCCATAGGTCTCCGGCACTTCATCTGTATACAATATGATCCTGCGAAGACTGTATATGTCGGCTGACTCACAGCTGTACATTGCCGCTGCATCGACATCCGCTCCTCTATCCATCACATCGGCAGAGTTTACCACATCAGCTTCGTCCATGGAATCTCTAAGCTCTGACACACTGGTTACGTATTCTACATTTTCATAATCCTGCGCGTACACCTTGGTATATGTGCCAGGCGCTGCCAGCCCACCTGCCAGCACCACACAGGCAATCAGGTACGACCACCTTTTCCTTCTCACCTATATTCCTCCTGTATATAAAAACAGCTCTTTAAACCACATAGTTATCTTTTAGTATAACATAAATGTGCCGCAGATGGTGAGTAATATCTGTAACCCAAAGCCTCCACAGCACATATTTTATATCAGAGGTATATAAACCTCTGACAACACAATACGGAGGTAAAGTAATGGCAACATTCACTAATCAGGCAACTCTGTCCTACAACGGAGGATCCACCAATTCCAATATCATAACTGGAGAAATCATTGAAGTCCTCACAGTCTCCAAGACGGCTGTGGTGGACACCTACAGAACACCGGATAAGATCACTTATGTGATAAGTCTCATCAACTCCGGAACTACCACACTCACAGGTCTGTCTCTCACGGATAATCTGGGAGCATATGCAGTGGGAAATACAACAGTATATCCTCTCACATATATTCCGGATTCCATCAGATACTACACCAACGGAACTCTGGTAGCTGCCCCGGCTGTCGGTGCTGCAGCACCGCTGACGATCACTGGAATCTCCGTTCCAGCGGGCGGAAATGCTACTATTATATATGAGACAGCAACAAATGAATTTACACCTAGAGGCAATGAGGATTCCGTGACCAACACTGTTACAGTAACCGGCGCAGGACTTGCCAACGCAGTCACTGCAACTGAGTCGGTTTCCCCTGTTGCGGCTCCCGATCTCGCCATCACAAAGTCTGTGAGTCCTAGCGTAGTTGCAGAGAATGGGCAGATCACTTACACCTTCCTTATAGAGAACTACGGCAACACCGAGGCATCCGCAAGTGACAACGTCATCATCACAGATACCTTCAATCCGATCCTTACCGGAATCACTGTGACCTACAATGGAAAGGCATGGACAGCGCCGGACAGCTACACCTACAATGAAGCAACAGGCGAGTTCGCAACAGTTGCCGGACAGATCACTGTTCCAGCGGCAACATTCACACAGGATGCAGCCACGGGAGTTATCACCACAACACCGGGAACGGCAACCGTGACTGTCACTGGAACCATATAGCTGGCATGAGCCTATCCGGGTCGACAGCCTGACAGCCTTGGGAACATTTCCCAGAAAATAGCAAAAAAGAGAAAATTTTGTGCTCAAGCTCCCGGATTTCCCCTGAAAAGATACACGACTTCTAATCTATGTATCCTTTTCAGGAATTTGGGGATTTTATAGCACAAAATTTTCCCTTTTTTCAATATAATACCTGAACGCAGCTTGACGCATCACTCCACATTCTTGAGCGCCTCGTCCATCGGAATCTTCTTTATCCTCTTCATCTGCAACAGTGAGATCACCAGATAGCATGTAAAGCTGAGCACGAACATGAGTGGGAATATCCATGGTGCCATGTATATCGGCATCCAGCCGCTTAGCATATCTATCAGCATTGCCCTGTATATAACCTTGATTGACAGGTAACTGAGCAGTATATCAAGCAGCGTCACCACTGCAACCATGACAGTCGTGGATGACAGGTACAGCTTACTGATCTCCTTAGTGTCATATCCCAGTATTTTAACCATGGATATGGACACCGTGTTCTTCTCTACTATTAGTTTTGTGAGCAGATATACGAGAAGCATGAACATAACAAGTGAAAATACAACCACTATGTAGAACATACCTCCCATGGACTTGGTGAGCTGTCTGGATACCTTTATCATGTCATCCTTTGTTATCTCTGACACTACATGATCCTCTATATCGGTCAGCTTGTCATTCGAGAAATATCCGGTGAAGTAATCCTCGTCCTTGTCAAATATTTCTCTGAAATCATCCTCTGTCACGAACACCGCAAGAGCTGCCGGATACACCACAGAACCCGTCACCTTGAGATCATATGTGTCATCAGTATAGCTCTCCTTGAGCTTAAGTTTGTCGCCATCAACTATCTCATATTTGTCTGCGTAGCTGTCAGATACCAGCACATCTCCGTCGTCCAGCTTAACCGGGAAATATTTACTGTCAGAGTGTATTCCATACACCATGATCTCATCATCTATATCTCCAGTCGTCCTTAGCGTCTTCACACAGTAGGTTTCCGCATTATTATTTGCCGTCTCCACCTGTGAATCCAGAACATACTGGTGGTCAGCTATCATATTATCCAATATGTCATTCTGATAGTGCTTCAGCATAGGATTCAACATAAGTCCGAACATCAGCAGAACCTGTGCGAAGTAAATTCCAAGAAGCATGACCACATATCCTGGAATGTTCTGAAGTATGACACGGGTCTTGAACCTTGTCATGAACTTCCAGTGAGGCAGCTTCACCGCCTTCTTTCTCTTTGATCTGCTGAGATCATGCCTCAGGAACCTCAGTGGTGAGAGCTTCAGTTTGCTGTTTACCACTAACAGGTTCACAACGATCATGATTATAAGAGGTATGACTGTTGTAAGCACAAATGCATCGGCATTCCAATACGTCACATACTTAGTGAGGGAATAGCTTGCATAGTAAAGCTGTGCCCCCATATCCTTGAACACCGAATAGCCAAGCACGTTTCCCACCACCGATGCCACAAAAGTAACTATGACAGGAAGTGATATGTAATGAATAAGAAGCTCTCCCTTTGTGTATCCCGAGGCTCTCAGGGTTCCGATGACCGACGCCTCCTTTGTCAGCGTGTTGCTGATGGTCACCGCAAATATAAATGCAAGTATCACTATGACAATATATTCAAACCATTTCATCATATTTGTATCACTGCCAATATCATCCCCTGCAAAGTTGATCGCCTGGTTCTGATATCGTGGAATATAGTTCTCCATCGTAATACCATTCATGGCCGCCTGTGTATACACTGTCTCAAGGAGATCATCCGCAAGCTTCTTCTCATCACTATCATCCTCCGGCATTCCTTCATCGTACATCCATGAGTATGACCATGTCTTACTCTGTGCCGGAAGATCATCAAATTCCTCATTTGTCACAATGGCAATTCCGAATATCGTGGCGTCAAACATGGTGTCGTTGTTGTTCTGGAACATGGTGCTGTAGTCGGAGAATGCCACAAATCCGCACACGCTGTATACCTTGTCACCCACTTTTATATCATCACCGATCTCTATATCGTTGTTCACCGCATACATTCTGTCAATGGCGATCTCATCAGTTTCTGCAGGAAATTCACCATCCATCAGACACATTTTATTTACATCGTGTCTTGGTGCAAATATCCTCAGTGTTCTTACCCCACCATCTGCAGCGTCATTTACAGAGTCCACCATATCATCTGTTGTCTCTGCATCGCTTTCCACATTACCACTATTGCCATCAGAGTCTGATCCGATCTTACTCATAGGCAGTTCATAATACGAAATGTCATAGAGCTTCACGCCCTCATCCTCTATATTGCCCTTCATATTGTCTGACGCCTCATCCGACAGATCAAAATGTCCATCCTCCACGTTGTATTTGTCAAATGTATTGTCGTAGGTTTTCTTCATGCTCTCACCTGCAACCATGAAGCCCGACACCATTCCCGTCGTTATGACCATGAACAGGAATATGACTATATATTTTCCAAGCTCTCCCTTCAGTTCCTTTGGAATTCTTCTCCACAATGGATTTCTCATAACAGATCCCCTTTCCTATTGAACGTCTACCCTGTCTGCCCAATTACCAGTCAAGCTCTACAGCGGATATCTTGTTCTCATTTACAATGTTGCGTCTTATCATGCCGTCCCTGAGCTTCACAGTCCGGTCCGCCATATTCTTGATGGCATCATTGTGTGTGACCATGATTATTGTGTTGCCATACTTCTGGTTCACATCCTCTATGAGCTTAAGTATCTCCTTGGAAGTGTTGTAGTCAAGGGCACCTGTCGGCTCATCACAGAGAAGTATATCAGGATTCTTCACGATTGCCCTTCCAATTGAGGTCCTCTGCTGCTGTCCACCCGACAGCTGATTTGGGAGCTTATGTCTGTGCTCATAAAGCCCCAGAGTCTTTAACAGATCATCCACATCAAGAGGGTTATCGCTAAGGTATGCTCCAACCTCCACATTCTCCTTTACATTGAGATTAGGTATGAGATTATACATCTGGAATACATAACCGAGATGCTTTCTTCTGTATCTGGTCAGTGTCTTCTCATCCATATCCCCTGTCATCTCTCCATCTATGGAGATATAACCGGAATCCGGGCTGTCGATCCCACCTATGATATTGAGCAGAGTTGACTTGCCAGACCCCGATGGGCCAAGCAGCACACAGAACTCGCCCTTTGCGACCTCAAAATCAATTCCTCTAAGTACCTCAGTTCGGTTCTCCCCTGAACCGAAGCTTTTCTTTATCCCACTGATCTTTAAAAAACTGTTGTCTCCCATGATTCTCTCCTTTTCCACATTTTATATTCTCCATAAACACATCGCATAGCTCTCATGCCGTACGCCAATATTTAAACACATGATTATATGTTCATATATTTATTAACACATGTGTAGGCTCTGTGTCAACTATATTAGTGATAAATAATATCAAGTATTCTTTTATACACATTTACAGGAGCATTTGGGGATATCCCAGAAAAAAGAGAAAACCACATTCACATCATATTGATCTGCCTGCTGTTTTCTCTTTTTTACATCTGATTCCACACATGTGGCGATCAGAATCTATATTCTCGTATCTCACAGTTCTTTATGCCAAATGCTGCGAATTCCTCATTTGTCATATCATTGAAATACGACTGTACTATTCTTGATATTCCATTGTGGGCAACCAGAAGATATGTCTTCCCGGAATCTTCCGACTCAGCCTTAAGCTCATCTAACAGATTGTACACCCTCTGACACAGATGAACCATGGTCTCTCCGCCCTCATAGTGATCCAGAAAATGCGTCTTCGCCTTGGCGAATATAGCGCCGTTTCTGGCTGTTCCCTCGTATTTGCCAAAACACTGCTCACGGAGTCTCTCCTCGGCTCTCATAGGAATTCCTGTTATCTCGGATATATGTCTTGCCGTCTCCGAAGCCCTGACCAGAGGCGAATACAGGATCTCATCTATGTGATAATCTCCATTCTTTATCATCTCACCAAGCTGCTCCGCCTGCTGATGTCCAAGCTCTGTGAGTTCAATATCCGTGGCTCCACATATCTTGTTTTCCACATTCCACACGGTCTGCCCATGGCGGGTGAAGAACAGTCTTGGGCCAAACTTCTCAACAAGCACTGCCTTTGCATCGTCATATCCCTGTGTTATCCTCTTCTCAACACCTTCAGGCGAAAAGTCAAGCATGCCATCTATGGCACCACCAAGAGGAATGGACGGATATATATGTATCATCTCTGCATCATCGTATCTGTCGGTCTTCCTCTCATCGAGATGCACCACGACAAATTTTCTGTAGCCCTCATCATAGAGAGGCTGTATTGGCACATTATCTCCCCCAAGGAAGAAGCCTCCATCATAATACTTTGTCTTGTCTATCGTCTCCATAGGGAATATGACCGGTATGGCTGAAGAAGCAAGAAGTATACGTTCTATCTCCTCTGGTTCCATGCCTGACAGCTGGAATCTCTCAGGAGTAGGCTTGCCCTCCACATTGAGACATGTAGCATAACAGCTCATGTCACTGTTCGACACACCATCAAGTACTGGTGAATTCTCCAGTATGTCCATAAGTCCTTCTCTGGAGAAGAAGCCATCCTTTATCCTCATGCCTTTTGCCACAGCATCCAGTCCTATGCACTCTATTGCACTCTGTATGACTGGATTGTCTATGGTCGTGAGCTTCTCCTTGATGGACTCAAACCATTTGTTCCTGTTGTCCTCGTCTATATCCTTGTTAGACAGTATCCTGTCGTTGGTTATGTCGTACCACATCTGTGTAGCCTTATCCAGATCGCCGCAAGCGTACAATGCCGCATTCAGTGCGCCTACCGAGCTTCCTGATACCGCCTTTATATCGATCACATCTCTGTACTCCTCAAGAGCCTTCCACACTCCGATCTCATAGGAGCCACGGCCACCACCGCCACCGAGCACCAGACCGTATCCTTCCTTAACCGGCACATCCGGCTGCCCGTCCTGACCGCCCAGTTCCGTGTAATGTATCTGCTTCTTCTGCGATATAGTCTCCTCTATCGCCTTATGAAGCTCCCCGGCCTTTTCCTTTATCTCCTCTGTTCTCTCCTGAAGCTCCTGTATAACCTTTTCTTTATCCATATATTAATCCCCCTTACTATTCCATAATAAAGCTGCTCTATCCAATATTGTCATCTGATATATCCACCAATTATGATCATATGTGTGTTTCATTTTAACATGTCAGCAACTATACCCACAACCTTATACTCACTATATTCAGAAGCTTTACCATTTATAGAACATTTATTTACGCTTTATATATTATTTCTTTTATGAACATATTTCTTTAACATCCGATACACAGAATGTACACAGTACCATCTTATTATATATACAGATTGATGAGGACAGCAGATGTGCGACATGCCCAGGCAGCACCAGCGTATCTGCCGTCACTCAAACTATCAACAATCCAATTTATATAGATGGGAGGCCGGATACCTCACAAGTCCGGTCACAACACCTAAAACCTTCCTTTATAACTTTTATAAAAAAGACGGATATCAGACAATGAAACTTTTACCCATTTTCCATTTCTGACATCCGTCTTTTTGTATATATCAATTATTCTACAAGTATTTGTACAAGGCACTGCCACTCTCAGCCCTGCCGATCATGCTAAGTGCGGTCCTGTCTCATGGTGTACCACCATTTGAAAACTGCACTTCCAATGATGATCACATATCCTATAATGCTCAGCATGTCAGGGATCTGATCTAGGAATACAAATCCCAGTATAGCCGCAAATATGACCTGACTGTAGTCAAATACCGATATCTCCCTGGCTGGAGCCTTCTGGTATGCTGCGGTTATACTGAACTGTCCACCAGCCGCCGCAAGTCCGGCACAGAGCAGGCACACAATCTGCTGCCATGTCATAGGTGCGTGGTCCAATATGATAAATGGAAGCGTCACCAGACATGAGAATACAGAGAAACACATGACTATGACCGGTCCGCGCTCCCCCTGTTTTCCAAGCTTTCTCACATAGGTGTAGGCTATCCCTGCCCCAAGGCCGCCTGCCACACCAACCATGGCATACAGAAAATCCATATGAAACGAAGGCTTCACAACGAACAAAGCACCTGTAAATGCCAATGCCACGGATGCCCACTCTATCTTATTTGCCTTCTCCTTGAGCACAAAGTACGATGCTATGATCGCAAAAAACGGAGACAGCTTGTTGAGGATATTTGCATCCGCTATGTTGAGCTTGTCGATTGCATAAAAATTGCAGATAAGTCCTGTCGTTCCACAAATACTTCTCGCCGCCAGCCCCGGCCAACTGCTCTTCTTTATCTTGAATTTCTCCTCAGTCCTCATGAGCATGGCAATGGCCACAACAGCGGCCACTGCATTTCTGAAAAATGCCTTCTGCATAGTTGGCAGATCTCCAGACAGTCTCACGAAGAAGGTCATCAGTGAGAAAAAGAACCCTGCCATGATTATGAACAGGATTCCCTTGTATTTATCTTTTATTACCAGTCTTTTTGCCATTTGATCAACTCCCGATAATGATAAAATGCCACCAGGTCCCGCAGCACTTTATCTATTTGAAAGCATCATCCTTGAGCCCATGCTCATACAGATACTGCTCCCACAGACTGTAATACTGCGCCTGCAAATGTATGTCATCCCAGGTATAGTCCTTTACAAGACCACCCTTGCCATCGTCCACAACCGTATTCATATCCAGATAGAAAAGCTTTATTCCATCAGCATATGCAGCTATGGCACCATTCTTGTCATCGATATTGTCATTGTTCACAATATCGTGGCTTGCCGAATAGTCGCTGGATACATGCATGCAGCCCATCATAAAGATCACTGCGTCCGGCTGAAGCGCCTGTATCTGGGTCACCGCATCGATATATGTGGATGCGTATGTCTCCGTATCATATCCAGCCTCATTTATACCAAGCATGATGTATATCTTCCTGAATTGTTTGCTTTGCAGCAATTCCGTGAGTGTCTTGGTTCCATTTGCGGCTATCTTCTCCCCCATCAGTCCAAATGAAGTAAGGCCCTCCATATATGCAAATTCTGCATTGTCCAGTCCGGAATACAACGCCAGTCCTTCCACTCTGGAATCACCTATGAACAGAGCATCGTCAAAATAAGACTTGTCAACCTTTATATATGGGTACTGGGTCTCAAGAGCGATCTGTGTGAGATCTCTGTAGCAGCTATTTCTTGCCTTTCTCTTCTTAACCTTCTTGTATTGAGTCTGTCTTGTCACCGGAGCAGCCGAACCGCCTGTATCTATGGTTGCTTTTTCCGTAGTTGCCTTTTCGGTGGTCGCTTTCTCTGTAGATTTCTCTGTTGTCTTCTCCGTGGATGCATTCTCAGGAGTCTGCTTCTCCGTGGATTTCACCTCCGTTGTCTGCTCCTCTGCAGCCTCACTGCCCATGGACTCCGACGTCAGCTCGCTCTTTCCCGGAGCATCCGTGCTTGTTGCGTCAGTTCCGGTTGCCACCCTCTCATCAAGCAGCACAGTCTGGGCCATAGGATGATGAAAGCTGACATCCCATTTGTACACGCCAAGCGCAGCTCCCACATAACCGCCTGCGGTAACTATCACGCCGGATATTATGAGTATCGAGAACAGTGGACAGCCTTTTATCATTTGCCATAATTTCTTCATCTGCCCACCTCCTAAAATCTAAAATAAAGGAATGGATTGGAGCCACCCTTTGCTATCTGATATACACAGAACCAGAACAGTGTGAGCATTATAAGCTTGCATACCCAGTTCTTGTAGAATTTCTCTATGAGCTTTCTAGGCCACGGTGTACAGAAGATCACGCAGATCAGCAGCAGCCACCAGTATGTGTGTCCCAGCATGATCAGCTTGTCCATGGCATGTGTGGTGACTGATCCCTCTATGTTCATGCCAAACATTCTCTTCAGGTACAGTCCCAGAAGCTTCAGATCAGATATGTTAAATATTGTCCATGATATCGGTATCAGGAAGAACATGTACACATGGCCAAGAACCTTCACCTTGTCAAATACCTTGCCAAGGAACAGCTTCTCCATGAGAAGGAACACGAACAGGAACAAGCCCCATATCAGGAAATTCCAGTCCGCACCATGCCACAATCCGGTAAACATCCACACAGTGAACATGGCAAGTATCATTCTGAGCTTTCCCTTTCGGTTGCCGCCCATCGGTATGTACACATACTCCCTGAACCAGCGTCCGAGTGTAACATGCCAGCGTCTCCAAAAATCTGTGAGGGAATGTGCCATATAAGGATCGACAAAGTTCTCCGGTATCCTGAAGCCAAGTATAAGGCCAATTCCTATTGCCATCACGGAATAACCCATGAAATCAAACAGGAGCTGGAATGAATATCCCCATGAACCAAGCCATGCGGTCACAGTGTTTATTCCATAAGGGCCAACCGTCTGCACATCGTTCCACAGACTGGCTATCTTATTTGCCAGAAGCACCTTGTACGCAAGTCCCAATACGAACAGTGTCGCACCGCGCTCTATATCGTCCGCCTTGACCTCTCTGTGATCCAGCTCAGGCTTCACCTCATCGTAGTTGACTATAGGGCCGGCTATGAGCTGAGGGAACATGCTCACATATGTTCCGAACTTGATTATACTCTTGTCCGCCTGATACTTGAGCCTGTACACGTCAAATATATACGATGTTATCTGGAACGTATAGAAGCTTATTCCAAGCGGCAGTGTGATCGCCACGCTATCAAATATCTTTGTTCCCGCTGCAGTGTTTATTATCTCTATAAAAAAGTTGATATATTTGAATATGAACAACATTCCAAAATCAAACACCATAGCCACCGCCAGCCAGCAGTTTCTCTCAAATGAACAGTCGATCTCCGAATATACTTCTATATCATAAAAACGCTTGATTCGTCTTGCCACCGAATAGTTAAATATAATAGAAAACATCATCAAGAACACGTATATGGGTTCGCCATACGCGTAGAACACAAGGCTGCCTAAAAGCAGTACAACATTCCTGTACTTCGGCTTTGTCACAAAATAGATAAGCAAAAATAAAGGCAGGAATCTAAATAAGAACTCCATGCTCGAAAAAACCATAATATACTCCTTAAATAAATACTCAGTCCAGTGTGAGTATAAATACTTTTACCACTTATGTCAACCGACACTAATCCTATTTTTTCTTAAAAAAACTATTGTTTTCGACATATTTTCTCACCACCACAACATATGGTACTTCGCCCATATCCACGCCCCTATTAACATAAAAAATGCGTGATCCATATTTCATGAATCACGCATTTTTTCTCTGTTCTATATATGATCATATTAATATCTTATGATATGACACATATCCCTGTGCCATGTCTCAGCCTCATCTTACAGATAATCAAGTGGGTTGACATATGAGCCATTCAGGAATACTGAGAAGTGGCAATGTGTTCCTGTTGAATATCCTGTTGAACCTGCGTACGCAATGGTCTGTCCCTGTGAAACCACATCGCCAACGCTTACTGCAAGTGATGAGTTGTGAAGGTACATCGTCACAAATCCATTACCGTGATCTATCATAACGTAGTTACCACCACTCTCGCCCCACTCGGCTACCGTTACAACACCTGAATCAGCCGCTGCGATAGGCACTCCGTATGAACATCCTATATCTATACCCATATGATTGGAGCTTGCTCCTGCTGTCGGTGACTCTCTAGGTCCGAAGTAGTCTGTGATAGGTCCTGATACAGGCCATATGAACCGACCTGAACCGGTTGTTGAACCGCCATTGTTACTTCCACTGTTGTCGCTGTCACTGCCTGAGTTATCGCTTCCACCGTTGTTATCCTGCTGCTGTTGTTCTGCTTCTCTCTGCTTACGCTCCTCCTCAAGTCTCTGCTGTTCCTGACGCGCAAGCTCTGCCAACTTGTCATCCAGCTCTGACTCCTGCTTTGCGTATTCAGCCGCAAGAGCTTTCTGCATCTCAACATCATCACTGTACTTGTTGATCTCCGCATTCTTCTGGCTTATAACATCGTCGAGGTCTGCCTGCTTGGTCTCCAGGTCTGCCTTTACCTTCTCTACATCCGCCAGATCATCCTTGAGTGTCTGCTGATACTCTGCTATGTCATTCTTAGTCTTTACCAGCTTGTTGAGCTGCTTCTGGTCATATGTGCTGAGCTGATCAACATACTCAGACTTGTTAAGACTATCCTCAAATGAAGCCGATGACATAAGTGCATCTATGTAAGCAACATCGCCCTCCTCGTAGAGGTACTGTATCCTCTTCTTCATCGCCTCATACTGATTATCCTCACTGACCTGAGCCTCTGCAAGCTTTGTCTGAGTCTCATCTATCTCATTCTGAAGATCCTCAGCCTCCTGCTTCTTCTCCACGATCTGTGTGCTTATATCTGTGGCCTGCTTATCGAGCTCATTTACAGCCGCTGTAAGCTTGTCTACCTTCTTCTGATACTTCTCTGCGTTTGCATTCGCCTCTTCCTGAGCCTGCTGAGCCTCTTCCTTCTGCTGCTCAACCTCCTCCTTGGTCTCCTCAGCATGCACGCTGAACACAGGAGCCGCAAATATGGATGTAAACGACATGAGCAGTGCTCCGGTAGTAACCACTGCCACCTGCATACCTTTCTTCTTTATCTTGTATAAATCTATTCTCATCATTCATGCCTCCTAAACGCATTTCATAATGTTATTATCTTTTTGCCCTACTTATCAGCATTATAACACATATTGTCCCTAAAAAAGTAATAACAATTTGTGAATTTTTTGTGCATTGCTCTGACCGCATTTAACACTACACTCTCAAGTGCTTTCTTGTGGTAAGAATACTTCCTACCAGACCAACACCGATACCGAGCACAAGTCCGACCGGTACCATAGTCCTGAACAGATCCTGCTGGCTCACAAATGCGAACAGCGTTGTGACAACCTTGAACCTTCCGGCAACGTATGTCAGTATCTTATCGTACATGTAGTACAGAAGGACCAGGGGTATAGCCGAACCGACCGCGCCTATGATCACACCCTCTATGATGAACGGTGCTCTTACAAATACATTTGTCGCACCGATCAGCTTCATGATCCCTATCTCTTCCTTTCGCACTGTGATACCTATGGTGATCGTGTTACTTATAAGGAATATAGATACCAGCATCAGTATCACAACTATTCCTATGGATGCATATCCCACAAGGGATGACAGTGTCGTGATGCTGTCCGCAGTCACGTCAGAACTCTTTACCTTTCTGACTCCTGAAAGGCCCTGGGCAAATGCCACGAACTCCGGCTGTCTTGATACATCCTTGAGCGTGATCTCATATGACGCAGCATTCTTTAACGGGTTATCTCCGCCAAATGCATTCTTTGCAACCTGTGGATCATCGTAGTTCTGATCTGCAAACTTGTCCCATGCCTCATCGGCTGAGATGAAATCCATCGTCTCAACATAATCGACCGTTCTTATCTGTTCACCTATGAGCTGTATGGTCTCATCGGACGCATCCTCGTCGAAGAATACAGATATGGTGACTGTCTTCTCAAGCTCCTGCATACCTGACTGGAAGTTTACAACCACCGCATATATGATTCCGAAAAGGAACAGACATGATATGATGGTTCCCAGTGATGCAAGTGAGAACAGTATGTTTCTTCTTATATTCGCAAAGCCCTGTCTGAGGACATAGAAAAATGTACTAATCTTCATCTATGTAGCCTCCTTCCTTCTCATCACTGATTATAACGCCCTTCTTCAAGGTGATAACTCTCTTCTTCATCTCATTGACGATATCCTTGTTGTGGGTTACCACAACAACTGTGGTTCCTCTCTTGTTAATATCCTCAAGGAGGTTCATGATATCCAGTGAGTTCTTAGGATCAAGGTTTCCTGTAGGCTCGTCCGCCAGTATGATGTCCGGATTGTTGACCAGTGCTCTCGCCATGGCAACTCTCTGCTGCTCACCACCTGAGAGCTCCTTCGGGTATGATTTGTATTTGTCTGCAAGTCCAACCAGCGTCAGCATGGCCGGAACTCGTCTTCTTATATATCTCGCCGGGGTCTGGATGACTCTCTGTGCAAATGCAACATTCTCGTATATAGTTCTGTCCTTCAGAAGCCTGAAGTTCTGGAATACGACTCCAATCCTTCTTCTGACCTTCGGTATATCCTTCCTCTTGATCTTGCCGTAGTCGTATCCGGCAACAGTGATATTGCCCTCCGTAGGATCGAGCTCCTTGAGCAGAAGCCTGAACAGAGTGGTCTTGCCCGAACCACTGCTTCCAACGATAAATACGAACTCGCCTTTCTCTATATTAATATTGACATTCTTGAGTGCCTGATTGCCCCCAGGATATGTCATACTCACGTTCTCTAATTCAATCATAATATCTGTAGTCTCCTTCGACCTGTATCTTTATTTTTCTCCCCTTTACTCAATCCAAGCAGAATTGTAACAATTCTGTAACATTTTGTCAAGCGTTACCATATATTACATTTCTTAATTCTTTTTCGACCTTTCGCGGCATTACATCGTCTCCATTTTTTCGCTGTTTTCACAAAATTGTGACATGAAATTTACGGAAATTACACTATTCAAATTGACCTTAGTGTAAATAAACTTTATAATATTTAACTAAGAAAAAATATGGGAGGATTATTACTTATGGATAATCAAAAAGAAGCCATTCGTGATGCACGTAAGCTTGGAATTCCAAAGATGCTTTTACTTGGATTCCAGCATATGTTTGCCATGTTTGGTGCAACAATTCTTGTTCCGCTTCTCGTAAACGGATACTTCGAGGGTCAGGGACTCTCAATTCAGGTAACTCTTGTATGTGCCGGTCTTGGAACACTGTTCTTCCACTTATGCACAAAGCTTAAGGTACCTGCTTTCCTCGGTTCTTCATTTGCATTTCTTGGAGGTTTCTCCACAGTTGCAGACCTTAAAACAGGCATATTCAAGGACATGCCAATGGGCGAAAAGCTTCCATATGCATGTGGCGGTATTGTGGTTGCAGGACTTCTGTATCTTGTACTTGCACTGATCGTCAAGCTTGTCGGCGTGAAGCGTGTCATGAGATTCCTTCCACCAGTGGTTACCGGACCTATCATCATATGTATCGGTCTGAGCCTCGCACCATCAGCTATATCAAACGCATCCACTAACTGGCTGCTTGCATTTATCGCACTGGCTGTTGTCATTGTGTTCAACATCTGGGGCAAGGGCATGTTCAAGATCATACCTATCCTCATGGGTGTACTTATCTCATATGGCGTTGCACTCATACTTCACTTCTGTGGTATGACCAACCCTGATGGTTCAGCAATACTCAGTTTTTCTGGAGTTTCAGACGCACATTTTCTCGGTCTGCCACCTTTCCAGATCTGTAAATTTAACTTAACTGCCATACTTGTCATGGCTCCTATCGCCATCGCTTCCATGATGGAGCATATAGGTGATATATGTGCCATATCAGCAACTGTAGATCAGAATTTCCTTGAGGATCCAGGTCTCCACAGAACACTTATCGGTGATGGTCTGGCAACATCTCTCTCCGCACTCTTTGGCGGTCCTGCCAACACAACCTACGGAGAGAACACAGGAGTTCTCGAGCTCAGCCGCGTTCACGATCCAAGAGTTATACGACTGGCTGCCATTTTTGCAGTTATTCTCGGTTTCATACCTAAGGTTGCAGAAGTCATCCGCTCAATGCCTTTCGCCATCATTGGCGGCATAAGTTTCATCCTCTACGGAATGATCTCAGCCATAGGTGTAAGAAATGTGGTTGAGAACCACGTAGACTTCACGAAGTCAAGAAACCTGATCATCGCAGCCGTTATCATGGTATGTGGACTTGGTTTCAAAAATGGCCTTACATTCACGATCGGAGGCACAACTATCACTCTTACAGGACTTGCCCTCGCAGCTATATCCGGCATCCTGCTGAACGCTATACTGCCTGGTAACGACTATACATTTGGTGAGAACACCAAGGGTGATGTAAGCCGCGGACTTGGAATGAATCCACAGAACTCTGACATTGAGGCATAATAATTATCTGTATATTATTTATTAGGAGGTTACACAATATGACAGATTACACAGTTATGACACATCCACTTATTCAGCATAAGATTTCAAAGCTCAGAGATAAGAACACCGGAACTGCCGAATTCCGTGCACTTGTTGAAGAGATCGCCATGCTCATGGGATATGAGGCTCTGAAAGATCTTCCTACCGAGGATGTATGTATAGAGACTCCTATCGAGGAATGCATGACTCCGGTCATCGCAGGAAGAAATCTTGCGATCGTACCTATTCTCCGTGCAGGACTTGGAATGGTCAGTGGACTTCAGGCTCTGGTTCCTACAGCCAAGATTGGACACATCGGTCTGTACAGAGACGAGGAGACTCATGAACCTCACGAGTACTACTGCAAGCTCCCTGATCCTATCGATGAGAGACTTATAGTTGTCACGGATCCTATGCTTGCAACCGGAGGATCAGCTGTTGCTGCCGTTGATTTCATCAAGCAGCACGGCGGTAAGCATATCAAGTTCATGTCGATCATCGCTGCACCGCAGGGAATTGAGAGACTTCTCAAGGCTCATCCTGACATCCAGCTCTATGTTGGACATGTTGACCGCGAGCTGAACGAGAATGCTTACATCTGCCCAGGACTTGGCGATGCCGGCGACAGAATTTTCGGAACAAAGTAAGATCTTTCAGACATGATATTTATACCAGCAAAGACATGCCGCAGCCCAGCACATATACTGGGCTGCGGCATGTCTTCTCTTCCCAACATTTTCACACTTCTAACATTTTTATTAAGAATTCTTTTTCGATATCCATTTGCAGGCCTTTCATGTTATCATATAGAGACTGGAGGTCTTTTTTATGGAATCACAGAAGAGATATACGAAAAAACAGAGAACACTGGACATTATCGAGAGGCTGAAGAAGGAATATCCTGACACAGTATGCACCCTCGATACTTCACACGCATGGCAGCTTCTTGTCAGTGTCCGCCTGGCGGCGCAGTGCACTGATGCAAGGGTGAATGTGGTAGTCCAGGATTTATTTGCCAAATATCCGGGAGTAAAAGAACTGGCTGCTGCCGATGTCAGTGACATCGAGGCCATTGTGAGACCTTGCGGACTGGGGAAGAGCAAGGCCAGAGATATTAGTGCATGTATGAATATGCTTGTTGATTCCTATGATTGCCAGGTTCCTGACAGTCTAGATGAGCTGCTTAAGCTCCCCGGCGTAGGCCGCAAGAGCGCAAACCTCATCATGGGTGATATCTACGGCAAACCTGCCATTGTAACAGATACCCACTGTATACGCCTTGTCAACCGAATGGGACTGGTTGACGGGATAAAAGATCCGAAGAAGGTTGAGATGGAACTGTGGAAGCTTGTACCTCCAGATGAGAGCAATGACTTCTGTCACAGGCTGGTGGATCACGGCAGATCCGTGTGCACAGCCAGAACGAAGCCACATTGCGACGCATGTTGTCTAAGCGACATATGCAAAAAGATCATCTGATTTATCATACAAACGGAAAGGAGTTACTTATATGGAGTATATGGAGAATCTGACAGAATACGTGGAGAAGCAGGCTTCTCTCTGTCAGCAGCATGATGTGATAGACAAAGAGCTCTATGCCAGATACGGAGTAAAAAGAGGACTGCGTGATGAGAATGGACAGGGAGTTCTGACCGGTCTTACCAATATATCACAGATCATAGCATTTAAGGATGTGGATGGCCAGAAGGTTCCGTGTGACGGACAGTTATTGTACAGAGGCTATGATGTACAGGATCTCGTAAAAGGCGGCAAAGGAAAACGCCATATATTTGAGGAAGCTGCTTATCTTCTTCTCTTCGGAGAACTGCCTACCGAGGCTCAGCTCTCAGAATTCAGCAGTGTCATCGCCGAGTCCATGAACCTGCCGACCAACTTTACCCGTGATGTCATCATGAAAGCACCTAGTGTGGATATAATGAACTCCATGACAAGAAGTGTGCTGACTCTGGCTTCATACGATAATCAGGCTACCAACCTGGATATAGACAATGTTCTCAGACAGTGTATCGGTCTCATCGGAACATTTCCTATGATGGCTGTGTATGGTTATCACGCATACAACCATTATGAGAACGACGGAAGTATGTACATTCACAGACCTGACAAGGATGCTTCCGTGGCTGAAAACATCCTCAGGATGCTCAGGCCTGACATGAAGTATACCGAGCTTGAGGCAAGAGTTCTTGACATAGCACTTCTGCTTCACATGGAGCACGGCGGTGGTAACAATTCCACATTCACCACAAGAGTTGTAACGTCATCCGGCTCTGACACATACTCTGCCATTGCCGCCGCCCTTTCATCCCTCAAGGGAAGGAAGCATGGCGGAGCCAATCTGCAGGTTATGAACATGATGGATGATATAAAGGAGCACATAAAGGATTACCATGACGAAGAGGCCATAGAGGCATATCTGGATAAGCTGCTGAACAGGCAAGCCTACGACCACAAGGGACTCATCTATGGTATGGGCCATGCCGTTTACTCACTGTCAGACCCAAGAGAAAAAGTCTTCAAGTCATTTGTCGAACAGCTTGCCGCTGCCAAGGGCAGGGACGAGGATATGACTCTGTACAACAACATTGAGAAGATCGCGCCAAAGCTCATCGCCAAGGAACGCAAGATATACAAGGGTGTCAGCCCTAACGTAGACTTCTACAGCGGATTCGTGTATGAGATGCTCGGAATTCCTAGGGAGCTCTACACACCGCTCTTTGCGGTGGCACGTATAGTTGGATGGAGCGCTCACAGAATCGAGGAGCTTGTCACTACAGACAAGATCATCAGACCGGCATATAAGAGTCTGGTTAAGTATAGAGAATATGTAGACAGAGACGCCAGATAGTCAATGTGTTTTCAATAACCTTAAAGCCCTGTCAGACTTAACATTCATATGTATCCATAATATGAGACCCATATGAATGTTAAGTCTGACAGGGCTTTATGTTTTTCCTGTTTCTAGTTTGTATCCCCACTTCAATTCAGATCCCAATGAAAATATCCGGGATACATATCACAGACAATTATTTGATCTTCTCAATGAAATCGAGAAGATCATACTTGGATATAGCTCCGACACTCCTCGATGCCTCAACACCATTCTTGTACAGTATCAATGTCGGAACACTGAACACCTTATTGGCAGCCGCAAGTCCGGGATTCTCATCCACGTCCACACTGAAGAAGTCCACTTCACCATTCAGTTCATCTGCAACCGTGTGAAATACCGGTGCCATCATTTTGCACGGTCCGCACCATGTTGCTGAGAAATCCGCAACCGCCACACCGCATGCCTTTATATCTTCAAAATTATCGCCTTTTACCGTTTTTACCATACTGATCATCCTCCATTCTATTGTGATGAACACACGCATCATGCTGTGCTCCACACACATCTGTATATTTTCATTTCATAAACATTCCAGATAATATCTGCTAATATTCTGCCCTTATGTTCAGCTATCTACTCATGTTTTATACGTACATTTTGTCATATCCTGTCGGCCCGGTCAACAATTCTTACAGATTATTTTTATTATTTAAATTTAAAATCATTTTTTAACTACAAAACTGCCCTCCTCACTAATGTTCCGGAATCCCGGGTACTCATCCCAGTGAAGAGGGCAGCTTTATTTTATATTCTATATGATTCTACGCTTCGATCATCAATATAATTCTATGCTCCAATCATCAATCCAGCAGCTTCTTCATACTGTCAAGACTTATGAGAAGCGTCGATGAATTGTGAAGCAGTGCTGATGTGGTTGGCTGGATAACTCCCATCACGCCCAGGATGATAAGTCCTGTGTTGATGGTCACTATCTTGCGATAGTTCCTGTTGATCCTGCTCATCAGCTTATTGCTGAGCTCCTTAAGTGTTACGAGCTCGTACAGATTGTCTGCACTGACAGTTATATCTGCGATCTCTCTGGCAATCTCCGCGCCATCACTTACGGCAATTCCAGCATCGGATGCCGACAGTGCAGGTGAGTCATTGATTCCATCTCCCACCATGATGACCTTGCGGCCCGCAGCCTTCTCGGCCTCGACAAACTTTGCCTTGTCCTCAGGAAGGACCTCTGAGTAATACTCATCCACTCCTACCTGCTCTGCAATAGCCTTGGCCGTTCTGTCACTGTCTCCTGTCATCATGACAACCTTCTTGATTCCCAGCTTCTTGAGCCTTGAAACAACCTCGGCCGATTCCTGTCTCACCGGATCCTTGATGGATATGACTGCTGCCAGCCTGCCATCGATTCCCATGAACAGATGTGAATGAGTCTTGGACAACGACTCGTACAGCTCTATCTTATCCTCAGGTATCACACAGCCCTCATCCTCAAATACGAAATGATAGCTTCCTATGACAACCTTCTTGCCGTCTATGCTTGATGAGATACCGTGAGCCACAACATACTCAACCTTGGAGTGCATCTCCTCATGCTCCAGCCCCTTGGCTGCAGCTCCTGCCACAACCGCTCTTGCCATGGAATGAGGGAAATGCTCCTCCAGACACGCAGCTATCCTGAGCAGTTCATCAGGATCTCTTCCGTCAAATGATACGACGCGTACAAGCGTAGGTGATGCCTTTGTAAGTGTTCCTGTCTTGTCAAATACTATCGTGTCTGCATCAGCTACAGCCTCCAGGAATTTGCCGCCCTTGACTGTGAGGTGATGCTTATTTGCCTCCTGTATAGCAGACAATACCGCTATAGGCATGGACATCTTCAATGCACATGAATAGTCGACCATGAGTACCGCAAGTGTCTTGGTGATATTCCTTGTTAAAAGGTATGTGAGGATAGTTCCACCGAGAGTCCATGGCACAAGACCATCTGCAAGATGCTCTGCCTTGCTCTCAAGTCCTGACTTAAGCTTCTCAGACTCCTCTATCATCGCAACAACTTTATCATATCTGCTGGTCTTACCAGTCTTTACAACTCTGACTACCAGCTCACCTTCCTCAACAACTGTACCTGCATATACACTGTCTCCGTGTCCCTTGTGGACCGGTACTGACTCTCCGGTGAGGGATGCCTGATTGACCATGCCCTCGCCCTGATCCACAACACCATCAAATGGAATGACATTGCCCATATGAACCACTACCAGATCATCCTTTGCGATCTTCGCACTGTCCATAAGTACATCACAATCATCCACACGCACCCATACCTTATTGATATTGAGTGACATGCTTCTTGCCAGTCCATCCACCGACTTCTTATGTGTCCACTCCTCAAGGATCTCACCGATCTCCAGAAGGAACATGACTGATCCCGCTGTCGCGAAATCATTTGTCAGAATGGATGCTGTTATGGCTGTTGCATCGAGAACCGGCACCTCAAGCTTCCTGTTCGCAAGACACTTGAGCCCCTTGCCTATATACTTGAGAGCTTTGACGGATGTCAGACAATACCGAAGCGGCATTGGCATGATCCATTTCTTGGTCATGTACCAGGCGGTCTTCCAAAACAGCTTGTCCTCATACTGTCTGTTCATGACTCTGCCTGATGTCTCTGTGAGATCCGCCGGAACCTCCACCCTGTCATATCCAAACTGTCTCAGCGCATCTATCACCGCTGCACGGTCACCATCATATATGATGATCGCGTCACAGGTTCTGTCGTGCACCTTGACCTCTTCCACTGCCTCACAGTTCTCCAGATAATACTGAAGTATGTCGGCCTGTGCCATGGTCATGCGGCTCTGTGCCATGTGTATACGCAGACGATTCTTTGTTTCATTTAAAATAGAAAACTTCAAGATCTTCGCCTCTTTCTTATGTTTTGTCTTATACTGATTACTCTTCTACAGTCTCTGCTGCATCAGCGCTCTCAGCCTCTGTGCACTCAGTATCTTCAAAGTCAGCCTCTGCTGCCTTCTGTGCTCTTGCCTCGTTGATATCCTTTGCTCCTGCGTAGATATCACCACAGTTCTCCTGGATAGTATTTGCTGTCTTCATGACACAATCCTTTGCTCTAAGAACACCAGCTGTACAATGTGTATATACGTTCTTTGCATCCTTGCTTGAGAGAACCTTGATACCAGCTGTTCCAAATAATACTCCACCTGCAAATATTCCAAGCTTCTTCCAGTTTACCTTCTTTAATGCCTTCATCATGATTTTGTCCTCCTTGATTATATATTTATTCTGATTAATGATATGACCACTTATACGCATGATAGATTATATGACAGGCTTCGCCGTGATTCGATTTTTCTAATCACGGTTTGTTCAATCAAACTCTCCTTAACGTAAAAAATGCATTCTCGATCTTCGTACTGTAGAAAGAGTCTGCATCTGTTTCGTGGCTTTTTATTTGCTGTAAGTATAGCACTGTCCCCGGCGTTAGTCCAATATAACATTCGCAATTTAAATGACTTTTTTTCTCAATAAGTATCAACAAGCTATCTTACACTTGTGACATTTTGTAAGGTTGCTTTTTTTCCTTCTATATACTATCTTATTACTATTGGCAAAGTCATATATACAAAGGAGATTCCATGTATGGATAATTTCAATATCAAAAGTATTCTGGTAATATTATTTTTATTTTTCATAGGATGCATCATGGGCTGGTGCATTGAAGTCATATTCAGAAAGTTCTTCTCCAAGAGCAACCCAAGCCACAAATGGATCAACCCGGGATTCCTCATCGGACCTTACCTGCCTCTCTACGGTTCAGGCCTGGTGGTGCTGTATCTCCTGTCCCTGATCCATATAGATGCTGTTGACGCCCATCCTGTTTTGCAAAAGGTTCTGGTGGTACTGATCATGGCCATCGCCATGACCGTTGTGGAATACATTGCCGGACGTATATTTATAATAGGAATGAACATCAAGCTGTGGGACTACTCAGATGAGTGGGGCAATATACAGGGCATCATATGTCCGCTGTTCTCATTCTTCTGGGGTGTGATCGCGGCACTGTACTATTTCTTCCTCCATCCACACATACTGAACGCTGTGTACTGGCTGGCGGATCACCTGACATTCTCCTTCTTCATCGGTTTCTTCTACGGGGTATTCGTGATCGACTGCGTTGTATCATTCAACCTGATGAACAAGGTGAAGAAATTTGCGAAAGAGAATGATCTTATTGTCCGTGTTGAGGAACTCAAGTCCCGACTGGCTCTGGATCGTGAGAAGTTCAAGGAGAAGCCAAGCTTCCTTCTCTCTCTTCACGATACAGCATCGATCAAACGAGCATTTGAGAATAACCCTGAAAGCTTCTCCATAACAAAGAAGATCAAACTGAAGGCTGAGGAGCTTACAGAAAACGTAAAGGAAAAAAGCGCTGTGATAAGTGAAAATCTCAAGGAAAAGAGCGAGGTGATCACCGAGGGTATCAAGGCTGCCGGAACTGAGGCAAAGGCCCGCATAGGCGAGACCCTGAATCGAAATGATTCATCAGATGTGGCCGACACAGATCTGTTCGATAATTCCCACAGGGACATAACTGAACACAAGAATGAAAAATAATATCTTTCTAAGCATATAACAAAAGCAAAAATACCATGTACAGGCGAAATGCTGTACATGGTATTTTTTACGCGCTCTATTTACTTTTTATCTGTACTTGACACTAGCCTTCTTGTAGGTTCCTGCCGTCTTTCCTTTGTATGGTTTTACAAAGTATGTGTACTTTGTTCCTGACTTCACACGGCGGTCAAGATATGTTGTGGTCTTTGCTTTCACAACCTTCACACATTTGAATCTGCCGCTGCCTGTCTTTTTGTATATCTTATAGCCGGCGGCTCCCTTTGTCTTCTTCCAGGAGACTCTTACTCCCTGTGAGGTATTCTTTGCTCTTGCGGTCGTGCAACCTATATAATACTGGCTCTTTGCCTTGGAGCCGCCCTTTGTATAGCTGTTGTATGCCGATACTCTGTATGTGTAGGTCTTTCCTCCTACAACAGATCTGTCTACCATTGATCTCACAGAGCTTCCCTTCACTGTCTTTATAAGTCTGTATGCACCCTTGCCTGTGCGTCTGTATACCTTATAACCGGTGGCTTTTGAATCGGTATTCCAGGTGAGGCTTATTCCCTTACCTGTATTCTTCGTTTTGACCGTCACCGTCGCAAGCTTCAATTTGTCAAGTGTGACATTCTTGGTATATCCGCAGTTGCTGCATTTGTACTTCTGCGATCCCTGGGATGTGAATGTCGGCTGTTTTGTAACCTCTCCCGCCTGCCATTTGTGGCTCATACATGCTCCGAGATAGTAAGCGTCCTTTCTTGTACAGGATGGAGTGTCGGAAACCCAGATCACAACATCATTTCCGTAATATCCCATTCCATATATGTTTACACCTGATACATACTTCTGTCTTATGTCATATATAGCCCACGCCTTGCGCTCATTTACCTCAAGATCTATCCATGCAACATATCTCGATGTGCAGAAATAGAGCTTTTCCTGTGCAAGGAACAGTGTTCCATACTGTTTGTTAAGTGTCGTACCATCTGTATCCAGCCATTCATCCTGCCCGGTAAATATCGTTGTATTTACACCGTTGCTGAAGCTGTACTTGTTTATCTGATAGTATGATGACTGGCTGCCCTGCTTTATGCTGTACCAGTAGCCCTTTCTATAAAAGATGACCTTCTCAACGCCATTCCAGAACTGGCCTTTTTCATATCGCTTATCCGTGGCATTGCTGTATGTTCCCTTCCATACATTTCCCACCTTTGTGTCATATCTGCCAAGATAATAATCGCTGCTGGCGGCCTTAGTCTTACTGTTCAAGGTGTCAAAGCTTACAAGGAAATAATCATGCATCGACCTTCCCGGTATATCACTTGCGGGATCATCCCAGGTTGCGTCAACGTGATACCACTTTCCACCTATATTTACAACATTCCACGCATGGTTTACATACTGGCTTGTGGCAACTCCACTCGGAACCCCGGCTTTCCTGAGGAAATACCACATGGTCTCCGCATATCCCTGACACACGCTGCTCCTCTTAACCAATACACCATACATATCATACATGTGGTCTCTTCCGGTTGTTGGATCAAATTCCTTAGCCCCGCTGGTGTCATATGCAACTGTGGATGTCAGGAACTCATGATATGCAAGCACGATCTCTGCCGGCTTCATGTTCTTTGTATTTATCTGCTTGTTCACTTCCGCTATGGCTGCATCCAACTGCTTCTTTTCGGTTCGGGCATTTGGCTTGTATGAGAACTTCAGATACACGACCTTTCCTGTGGTCTGGTCATACAGATAACTGTATCTTGCCACATACACGACCTCGGGATGCGCATTCATTGCGGTTGTGACTACATTTGCAACATTTCGTGTGGTCAATCCCCAGCTCTTTACATTGAGTCTCGGTGAAAATTTCTCCACAGCGCCGACAATGGCACTCTCATATTTCTTTGAATTTGCCGCTGCCAGTGACGCTTCCGATGAATCCGATGCTTCATCTTCTATTATCTGTCCGCCAAATTGCAGGATGCCTGAAGTATCGCCCTCCTGCTCAAGCAACTGACCATAGCTGCTCTGTGATGAGTCATACTGTTCCTGAGTATCTTCCGCAAATGCTGGTATTTTTCCGCCGTACAGCACACACGCAGCGATGACGCCCACCACAAATATCATCCTGATACGCCGCACAGCTTCTGTGAGTCTTACATTTTCATATTTCATTCTTTTTCTCCCTTATAATTACGCAGTAAGCATCTACCTTTTTATTCTCTTCTGCGGTGACGCTGCACTGTATGTCTTATTATTCACTGCCTTCACAATGTAATAATAAGTCTGACCTTTCTTTGCCGTTTTGTCTGTCCAACTGAGAGTTTTCGCTGTTACAGTCTTGACTGCCCTGTATTTGCCTGTTGGTGTCTTTCTATACACAATGTATTTTTTTGCACCGGCAGACTTTTTCCAGGAAAGTTTCACTCCCTGTGCTGACTTCCTGACCGTGACAACCGGAGCCTTGATATAGAGAATACTTGCCTCTGTATATCCACTGAGTACATTTCCATTATATGCCTTTACACAGTAGTAATACCTGTTTCCTGACTTGACTGTCTTGTCTACATAGCTTGTCGTTCCCGACTTGACTGTCTTGATACATACATATCTTCCCTTTGCGGTTCTCCTGTATATCTTGTAGCCTGACGCCCCGGCAGATCTGTTCCAGGTAAGTTTTACCGCTGAGGTCTGCTGTGCGGCCTTTACTGTTACCTTTGTGAGCTTCAGCTTTGCAATTGTGACCTGCTTTGCTGCGCCACATGTCTTGCAAGTATATTTCCTGACTCCTGTAGCTGTATATGTAGCTTTCTTAGTAACCGTTCCATTATCCCATGCATGCTTTGTACATACAAGCCTGGCTATAGTCTTGGTCTTTGTCTCGCCACAGTTTGTACAGGTGTACTTTCTTGTTCCCTCTGTCTTGTATGTTGGCTGTTTTGTCACTACTCCGGCATCCCATGCATGATTTGTACATACAAGCCTGGCTATAGTCTCAGTCTTTGTCTCGCCACAGTTTGTACAGGTGTACTTTCTTGTTCCCTCTGTCTTGTATGTTGGCTGTTTTGTCACTACTCCGGCATCCCATGCATGATTTGTACATACAAGCCTGGCTATAGTCTCAGTCTTTGTCTCGCCACAGTTTGTACAGGTATACTTCCTGGTTCCCTCTGTCTTGTATGTTGGCTGTTTTGTCACTACCCCGGCATCCCATGCATGATTTGTACATACAAGCCTGGCTATAGTCTCAGTCTTTGTCTCGCCACAGTTCTCACATGTATATTTCTTTGTACCTGTGTTTGTATACGTAGGTGCTGTTACAATTACTCCGGCATCCCATGCATGGTTTGTGCAACCAATTTTCCCGATTATGTCTGTCTTTGTCTCGCCACAGTTCTCACATGTATATTTCTTTGTACCTGTGCTTGTATACGTAGGTGCTGTTACTACTACTCCGGCATCCCATACATGCTCGGTGCATACAAGCTTAGCTATGGTCTCTATCTTTGTCTCGCCACAGTTCTCACATGTATATTTCTTTGTACCTGTGTTTGTATACGTAGGTGCTGTTACTATTACTCCGGCATCCCATGCATGATCTGTACATACAAGCTTGGCTATAGTCTCGGTCTTTGTCTCACCGCAGTTCTCACATGTATATTTCTTTGTACCTGTGCTTGTATACGTAGGTGCTGTTACTACTACTCCGGCATCCCATACATGATCTGTGCACACCAGCTTGGCTATAGTCTCGGTCTTTGTCTCGCCACAGTTTGTACAGGTGTACTTCCTGGTTCCCTCTGTCTTGTATGTTGGCTGTTTTGTCACTACTCCGGCATTCCATGCATGCTCGGTGCACACCAGCTTGGCTATAGTCTCGATCTTTGTCTCACCGCAGTTCTCACATGTATATTTCTTTGTACCTGTGCTTGTATACGTAGGTGCTGTTACTACTACTCCGGCATCCCATACATGCTCGGTGCACACCAGCTTGGCTATAGTCTCGGTCTTTGTCTCGCCACAGTTTGTACAGGTATACTTCTTGGTTCCCTCGTTTTTATACGTTGGTGCTGTTACTATTACTCCGGCATCCCAATTATGACTGATACAAATATCCAGTGTGTACTCTTCATAGTTTTTATTATACTTTGTAGAATCGCTCGTATCCTTTGTCTGTTTCAGATTTGGTGTATCTGCAATGAAATACACAACCTTGCCATATTGCTCTCCAAATGCATACAGATTACTTCCAGATGCACTGTTATACTTTGTCCGTATGTTTAAAATCTCTACCGGGCTGGCCGCTGCAGATATCAGATCAATCTTTTTCAAGCTGTCCGGCGTTGCAAAATACAGACTATTGCCATGAAGATATATTGATCCGTAAACACCTGGATAGTATCCGCCACTTGGAGCTGTCCATTTTGCTGTGCCCGAATATATAACTTTGTTTGTGCCTGTTGAATACTGATACTTATTTATCTGGTAACCAGTATCTGATGCCCCACTTCCTATACTGTACCAATAACCATCCTTATATAAAATTGCTTTATTTACACCATTCCAGAACTTACCACTCTCATATGTTGTATCTATCGCAGATGTGTATGTATCTCCCCACTGTGCGCTGACAACCATATCCGTTCTGTCCTTAGTGTGGTTGGTTAGCGTATTCTTATTCATTGTATCAAAGCTCACAAGGAAATAATCGTGATTTGACCTTCCCGGCATATCCCACACTGGGTCATCCCATGTTGCATCCACATGATACCATTTTCCGTTTACCTTCACTATGTTCCATGCGTGATTTATATTCTGGCTTGATGCTATGGCACATGACAATCCTGCCTTTTTCAGCAGATAAAACATCGTCTCTGCATACCCCTGGCACACACTGCTGTGATTTACCAGTGCTCCATACATATCGTACTCGTGAGCTCCGCCTAAAGATCCCTGCAGATATGCAGCATATGCATAGGCAACTGTGGATGTAAGATACTCGTGATATGCAAGAACTATCTCCTCATCAGTCATTCCGCTTATGTCCACCCTGCTGTTCAGTTCATTGATCGCAGCATCCAGTTTCTGCTGCTCTTCTCTTGCGTTTGAAGTGTATGTAATGACAATCTTTGTGACAAGATTTGTACTCGGACTATAATAATATGATGTGCCCGCAATGCCAATAATCTCCGGATGTGAATTTATGACAGTATTTATCCCTCCGTTGTACGCCTCATCACGGGTTATCCCTATGTCAGACACATCTACACTGCTCTCGTAATTCTTGAATGCCTCCACCAGACGGGCATCAAATGCATCTTTATCATATGTGGATGCCAGAGTCGCAACATCGCCGGATGGCTGCGATATTCCAAGTCCACCCTTTTGCAGTGTATCCGACAGGTCAACTGTCTCTTCCACCAATGCCTCATCCTCAAAGCTGTCTTCATTTGCATGATAATCACTGGCAAATGCACTATATCGGACACCTCCCATTACCGCGATTGCCGTAAAAAATGCCACCACACCAACGCATAATCTTCTGCGCATATCTTTTCTCATATAGCTCCTCCTTTTCCACACTCTTTGTACTAGTCCGTTCATCCCCCAATTACTTAATATTATATATGATTTTTCCATCATCCGACAGCCCTTTAGGTCATTTCGTCTCATCTTGTAGGATATGTCAAACTGCGCAATTTTGAACAACAATATTCCGTTTTGTAAAATTGTTTTAACAGCTTTATTTAAGCCAATCTCCGAGTGCTTCAGGCAATATTGTATCAATCGTCACGCCTGGCAGTCTTTTGTATATTTTGCACAATTTAATTTTATTTTTCAAATCTCCATTGAATTATTTGTCTATCTATGTTACCTTTATTTCGTAAGTTATGCAACCGCTTGCGCATATTGTTAAGCAAAGCTGGTATGCATAGCTGGTGTTCCGTTCCAAACACAGGAGGTTTCAGATAAATGAATAAAAACAAACTTTTCCCACAGATAAATGGAATCCTACATGGAGGAGATTACAACGCAGAACAATGGCTGGACCGCCCTGATATCCTGGCTAAGGATATCGAGCTGATGAAGGAGGCAGGAATGACTTCCGCTACTCTTGGTGTATTTTCATGGTCAGCATATGAGCCTGTTGAGGGCGAATACCATTTTGACTGGCTGAAGGATGTTATGGACAACCTGTATAATGCAGGCATTTACACCGTTCTTGCCACGCCATCGGGCGGCAAACCGGCATGGATGGCACAGAAGTATCCTGAGATCAGGCGTGTGGATTCCTATGATGTCCGGGAACACCAGGGTGTACGTGAGAACCACTGCATGAGCTCACCTGTATACAGAGAAAAAGTTGACAATATCATCCGTCAGCTCCACGCCCATGTGGGAAACCATCCGGGACTCATCATGTGGCATGTGTCAAATGAGCTTGGTGGCGAGTGCTACTGCCGTCTCTGTGTGAAAAGATTTCAGAATTACCTCGCAGAGAAGTTCGACCACGACATAAACAAGCTGAACAAAGCATGGTGGACCACCTTCTGGAGTCACTCATACAACAGCTTCTCCCAGATCGAGCCGCCTTATAAAAATGGAGATTTCAGCATTATGGGACTGAATCTCGAATGGAAGAGATTCACCACATGGAACATGAACGATTACATGAAGTCAGAGATAAAGCTCCTCAGAGAACTCACCCCTGACATACCGATAACTACCAACTTCATGCAGCTCTATGACGGTCTCGACTACAGACCGATGGCAAAGGAGCTGGATGTGATCTCATGGGATTCATACCCTAGATTCCACAATGACTACGAGAGTCTTGCGGATGTCATGGGCCAGAATACATTTGACCACGCGGTTATGAGATCCATGAAGAAGGACAAACCTTTCATGCTTATGGAGAGTGCTCCGGGGCTTGTAAACTGGCATCCATACAACAAGCTGAAGAGACCTGGCATACACAGACTGTTCTCATACAACGCAATCGCCTGCGGTTCTGATACAGTCCAGTATTTCCAGTGGAGAAAGGGCAGAGGCTCATTTGAACAGTATCACGGTGCCGTTGTTGACCATCTCGGAACAAATGACACCAGAATATTCAAGGAGGTTGCCGCCCTCGGCGCAGAGCTTGATGGGCTCTCCGAGATAACCGGCACACTCATCAGATCAAAGGTTGCACTGCTGTTCGACTGGGACAATATGTGGGCCATAGATGATGTCAAGGCTCTGGGGCAGGAATCAAAAAAATATCCTGAGACCTGTATGTCTGTATACAAAGAGCTGACAAAGCGCGGCGTTGACGTGGACGTCATTGCATCCGATGAACCACTCGACGATTACGATGTGGTTGTTGCACCTATGCTCTACATGCTGAGAGATGGCGCAGCCGAGTCTCTTGCCGCATTTGTAAAGAGGGGCGGACAGCTTCTATCCACTTACTTTACGGGCTATGTAGACAAGGATCAGCTCTGTATACTCGGTGGATTCCCGGGAAATGGACTTGCAGATGTATTTGGAATCATCAGTGAAGAGATAGACACCCTGTATCCATCTGACAGAAACAGCGTGAGCTTCACAGATGGCAGTTCATGCGAACTCCGTGACTATGCTGAGATCCTGAGAGTCGGAACGGCGGATGTACTTGGAACCTACGATTCTGATTTCTACGCCGGAAATGCAGCAGTGACAGTGAACAGCTACGGCAAAGGCAAGGCCTACTACGTAGCTGCAAGAATAGATTACAGCAAACTTGGTGAGATCATGGAGCGGATGCTGGCAGATGCCGGAATAGCAACCAAATGTCTGCCTGACGGAGTTCAATATCACCGCAGATACGCAGATGACGAAACCTCATATGGTTTCTACCTGAATAATACCGATGAACCTCAGTCCATATCCGATGTTCATGGAACCAATATTCAGACTCAGAATGTAGTTGATGGAGAGCTTGAGTTAACCCCGCTCGGAGTCGCCATCATCAAAGAAAAACAATTAATATAATTATGGTAATGACTTATCTTCCTGTCTTACCCTACAGGAAAATATAGTTTTTATATTTTGCAGTCTGCCTGTTGCTAAAGCCGTACCTCCCTCCCGGATAATATCTGAAATTTATCCTTTGCGGTCATACACGCCAGGCGGAACATATACCTTAAAACCTTTTTAAAAGGCGGTGATACCTTAGTATGGTGTATCACCGCCTCGTGTTTTTTGTACCTTTACTTATATCTGTCACAAATGCGTTATATCATTCTGAGTATCGAGTGATCGCATCCGGCGCCCATCATTAGTTGTCGAGATGCTCCAGCTTATCCTCTATCGCCTTGATAACGATCTTGAGGGCTTTTATTCTGGCATACTTCTTGTCATTTGACTCCAATATGTGCCATGGCGCAAAGCTGGTGTTGGTCTTTTCCAGCATCTCATCCACCGCAGTCTCATAGTCATCCCATTTGTCACGGTTGCGCCAGTCCTCATCTGTGATCTTCCAGCGTTTCTCAGGTGTGTTCTGTCTGAGTGTGAATCTCTCAAGCTGTGTATCCTTGTCGATCTGAACCCAGAATTTGATGACGATCGCACCCCAGTCGTGGAGTTCCTTCTCGAATTCATTTATCTCGTTGTACGCTCTCTGCCAGTCATTTTCCGAACAGAAGCCCTCAAGTCTCTCAACCATGACTCTGCCATACCATGTTCTGTCAAATATCGCCACATGTCCTGACTTAGGAAGTCTTGTCCAGAATCGCCACAGAAAATGCCTTGCTTTCTCATGCGGCTCAGGACTTGCTATAGGATTTACCACATAACCTCTCGCATCAAGTGCCTCCGCTATCCTCTTGATATTTCCACCTTTGCCTGCCGCATCCCAACCTTCGTAGCCTATGATAACAGGTATCCTCTTCTGGTAAAGCTCATTGTGCAGTCTTCCGAGTTTCTTCTGCAGCTTGTCAAGTTCCTCCTTGTACTCCTCATCCGTCAGTTTCTTGTCGAGAGACACCTCGGAAAGTTTCGGGATCTTCTTGAGCGCAAATGTATTCTGCAGTATAGGTACAGCATGCCCCTGATTGAGCAGCGCAGTATCTATTCCCTGATTGATGATATCGAGTATCTGAAGTTCTGCCCATTTTCTCTCCTTTGCATCTATCATGTACCACGGTGCATTTGACAGATTGGTGTCATACATGAAGCTGTCAAATGCCTCAAGATACTCGTCATACTTTTTGTTCTGCTTCAGATCATGCTTAGACACTCTCCAGCTTGTAGTATCATCTTCAAGAAGTGTTTCAAGCCTCTTCTTCTGCTCATGCTTGTCTATCTGGAAGAAAAATTTCATGACCAGATATCCGTTGTCCGCCAGAGTCCTCTCAAATCTCTTGGTGCTGTCAACTCTCTTCCGGTATTCCTTGTCTGACAATTCTCCAGACATCTTGCCACCTACTATGTCCCTCATCCATCCACCATCCAGAAATACAAACTCCCCCTGTTCCGGTATTCTCGTAAAATACTTGTACAGAAATGGTCTGCGTTTTTCCTCATCTGTGGAATACTTCACTGACTCAACGTTGAAAAATCTCGGATCCATATTCTTTATGATCCTTCCCACAAGACTTCCCTTACCTGCGGCTCCCCAGCCCTCAAATATGACAAATACAGGTATCTTACCTTCCTTTACCTTGATCTGATTGCGTGTCAGATTCTCTCTGGCAATCTTTAACCGCGTATCTATCTCCTCATCCGATGGGCGCTCCGGCCTGTTCCAATCCTTTAACATGTAACCCACTCCTTTCACGTTGTCTTTTCGTTTGTTTTTATGAATAATATACCCCATTTTCTGAAAACAAATGCCGCTTCGCGTCGCGCATTTTTCTTCTTGCGATATCATTATACTACTTTCTTTTGAGTTGATACATCTGAAAAAACATTAAGATGTGTAAGGGAAAGCATATTGCAGAGTTAGAACTCATATGCTATAATGTCAGCAACAATGAAACAAGAAATTCTGACATATGCTTTCCCAAAAGCATAACGAAAACCCCAGTAGTTGGCGCTACTGGGGTTTTCTCCGTCTTTTAAAGGCGACGTACTCCTTGGGCTGATTACCACTTACTTATCTCCGTCCAGCCACTTGCAAATATAGTAGGCTACTATACTTGCCACGACGGAAATTAAAAATGAAACAAGAAGTTCTGTCACTGCGCTCCCCCCTTTCCTAGCCTGTCTAGGGGTGGCAACATCTGTATTGTGACATATTATCTTTTTCTTTTCAATGGGTTTACATAACTATACAAAATGTATAGTTTTATACATTACTACATATAAAATCCCCGGCAGCATACTGACATGTGTCCTGGATTTCAGGTACATATCAAAGGCCACCGGGGCTTAATTATCACTATAATTCTCTATATTATGACAGCTCCAGATCAGGCTTGCCATACTCAGCAAGCTTCACATCATATGCCTTGCGCATAGCTGCCTCAAATGGTATCTCTTTCATAGGAGCATCCAGTTTTTCCAACAGATAATGTACAAAATCAGGATTCTGAATGAGCAGTGGTCCATGAATGTATGTCGCAATTACTCTGTTCTTGCAGATTCCCTCATTCATGGTATCAGGATTGCTGCCCTGTCCGATCTCCACCTTGCAGAATGTCATATCATCAGGTATTCCGTAAGTGTGGGCAAATCGGCTTGTGTATCCGATGAGTGTCATATCGTTGAACTTCGCCTTGATGAGCGTGTTGAAACGATTCGGAGTCTGGCGGACTGAGTACATGCCCGGAACAACGCCAAGTCCTGTAACTCTGGTTCCATCCTCTCTCTTGATATAATCACCAAGGAGTTCCATGGAATTGCCAACCAGAAGGAAAAGCGCCTTTCCATCCTTCATGCATGCTGCGATCTCGTCCTTGTACTGCATCAGTCTGTCAAGCACGAGCTCCTGGCTCTTCTCGCTCATGGAACACATATACACCATGTCTATATTCTCTTTGAGGAAGAGTGGCTTCTCATTAAGTCCTGTTGTCACAAATTCCGCATCCGGCAGACATTTCTGCAGGTACATTGTATTTCCTTTGTCACCGTAGAGTGTACATATTTCCGGATATAAAATCTCAATCTTCATTATTTGTCACCCTCCAGTCTCTTGATTATCTTCTTCTTCATCTCACATGACATTCCGTAATTCTCACAGTCGTACAGGATATATATTCTGTCAACACCATCTATAGTCACATCATCTGCCGCAGCGACCTCGCTGAGATTTGTGAGTATCTTCTCCTCAGGGATACCTGCCAGTAAGCATCTCACCTTGTGGTCGTAGCATCTAGGTCCTGTGCAGATGACCTGTACAACATCATCCCTGTTGAACTGCTCATACTCCAGATCGTATATCCAGCCTGAGAACTCTATACTCTTCTGTCTGTCCTCAAGATCGTCCATCGCAAGGAGGATAGCCTTCTTGCCCTCCTCATTTGCCACATACTCAAATGTTCTGGATGAAGAAACAGCACTCTGTCCCTTTGAGAGCGCCTGGATTACTGTAACACCATTCACTGTGGTCTCGTTGTGGCGGGAATCCGGTATATGGATCTGACCCATGAGTTCCTTGATTCTCTCAGCCGAGAGACCGATCTCGCGCAGTGCCGAGATAACTGTAACTTCATTATATATATTGAAGAGAGCTGTATGGATCAGCGGATAAACTGTCTTCTTGTCTCCCTCCTGTATAGTAATTGTCATCTTCTCTCTGTCTATGTCGGTTGCCAGATACTTCTTGTCTGGTGAGTGAAGTCCACACTTCGGGCATACCACATCGCCGATGTGATGATATCTGAGGTAATTGTACTTCAGCTTCTCGCCGCAGTTAGGGCAGATCTGGTAATCCGCGATAAGGTTGTATGGCTCGGTCTTGTCATCAGGCTGCTTGCCGATTCCATAGAACACTCTGTAGCTGTCTTTCTTCAACATGCTTGAGCAAAGCTCGTCCGCATTCAGGATAACCTTTGCAGAATCAGGGCAGTAGGTATCTATGACACTGAAAATATAGTCAGGGTGAGCATTTCTCTTGAGTGAATCTCTGAAAAGCCCTGTCACAACAAGATAATCCGGCTTCACATATGGAAGTATCAGCCTTGAAGCACGCTCGTCCACCTCAAATACAGTGGCATCCACTCTGACCTTTCCCGTAAATGTAAGGCTGTTGATGACATTTGTCGTACAGCCAGGGACGATATTGGAACCTGTTCTGTTGCTGACAACTCTTCTTCCATCCTTCTCCAAAACATCAGTTATCAGGTTACTACAGGTGGTCTTACCATTTGTTCCTGTGACACATATCGTAAGCGGTGCCTTGGGCGCCTGTGCCAGGAAATCCGGACATATCTTCAGGGCGATAACTCCAGGTGTATGCGTACCGTTCCTACCCAGGAGCTGGATGAGTCCCTTGCTCAGTTTGGCGGCTGCGAGAGCCACATGAAATCTAAAAGATGACATAGCTATTCATTCTCCTTATATATACAAATAAAACTCATGTAATTCTACAACCTTTGACAGATGTTGTCAATTATACCAGCACATAACAAGACTATGATTTCGCCTCTTTCCAGTGTTTCCTGTAATTTATCCTGCGATATGAATTCGGAGTCGCTCCATATTTTGTCTTGAAGCATTTTGCAAAATAGCTTCCGCTGGCAAATGCCAGATACTGCGATATCTCCGTACAGGAAAAATCTGAATACAGGAGCATATTTCTGGCAGTCTGAAGCTTCTTCTCCATGATGTAATCTGAGATTGTCTGACCGACCTCCTTATGAAATAGTTTGCTCAGATAAGAGCGTTCCACTCCCACAAATTCTGCCACTTCCCGCACATCTATCCGCTCATGCAAATGGTCATATACGTAATCCATAGCCTTGACACAGTGTGGCGATATGACTGTTTTCTTCTTCACCCGGCGCATCCTTTTGGCATAATCCATGATTATCTGATTATGTATCTCTATGACCTGCTGCGTGGTCTGTGCTTTGTCCAGCTTATTAATATAGAAGTCACTGAGATTGTAGCTTTCCATCTCCTCCATGCCCTCTTCTATGCAAAATCTGGATATCATCGCCACAAGCACGATCTCGTGATATCTTCTGTTTCGGACTTTATCCTCCGACAATATTCCCCTGGCTGCCAGAACCTCGGCATCCTCCTCTCCTGCGAGGAGCATACCCGACAGTGCCTTCACATTGCCACTGCTGACAAGCTGATAGAAGTCAAGTTCACTGTCGTATGTCGGGTGCGCCAGTCCGTATTCTCTCTGTACAAACTGCTGTTTTACGATCTCGTTCGATATATTCATGGTCCATCCTCCTTTCTATTATATTACTATAGCATAATTATTATATTAATGACACATTTGTTGTATTTGCATAAAGCTGCAAATGCTACTATAAAGTCACAGAAAACGAAACTGATAAGCACTCCCGAACGGCAAATGAGTGCAATATATATTTTATTATTTCACAGGAGGTTAAAGATTATGAGAACTTTAGACGGATTCAAAAAAGGCGTAAATTTAGGTGGATGGCTTTCACAGGGACCACTTGACAAGGAGCATCTTGACACATTTATCACAGAAAAAGATATTGCAAGAATAGCATCTTGGGGACTTGACCATGTTCGTCTTCCTATCGATTACGATAATTTTGAAAATGAGGACGGAAGTGATAAGGAATACGGCTACGCTTACATCGATTCATGCATTGAGTGGTGCCGGAAGTACAAACTCAACATGGTCCTTGACCTGCACAAGACATATGGATATATATTTGACGACGAGGCTCATCTTCTTGAATTCTTCCATGAGAAACCTCTTCAGGATAGATTCTATGGAATATGGAGAAAGCTTATAGACAGATATGCAAAGGATGCAGACATAATAATGTTCGAGCCGTTGAACGAGGTCGTAAGTCCAACCGTTGTAAACGAGTGGAACGAAATATCAAGCAAATTCATCGAGATCATCCGAGCTAAAGCACCTACTGCCAAGATCCTGCTCGGTGGGGTTGGCTACAATGCTGTTACATCTATAAAACTTCTCCCTCATCACAACGATGAGAACATAGTTTACAATTTCCACTGTTACGAGCCAATGGTATTTACCCACCAGTCTGCTTACTGGGTAACAGGTATGCCTTCAGATTTCCATATCGAATATCCGGGGGATTTCAATGACTACATGGAGAAATCCCGCCAGATCGAAGGGTGTATGCATGGGGCCATCACCGAGAGTAGCCTTGGACTTAATTCCATCGGCCCTGATTTGTTCGAAAGAATGTTCCTCGACGGCATAAAAGCTGTTGAAGAAAGAGACGGATTTATGTACTGCGGCGAATATGGTGTTATAGATCAGGCACCACTTGATGGAACTCTGAACTGGTACAAAGATATCCATTCTGTATTTGAAAAGTACGGAATAGGCCGTGCAGCATGGAACTACAAGGAAAAGGACTACGGTCTTTGTGGCGAGCACTATGCCCCTATCATCAGCGAGCTTGTCAAATATATGTAATACATAAAACGAACCTTCCCAGTTATATAAACCAAGCCGGTTCTCACTCATAGAGAACCGGCTTTTTGTCACTCCTGTTATTGTATAAATAAAACTACAGGAGTGTTTTACCATGCAGAATTTATTATTTTGTTTTATATCCATGTTGTCCAGCGCCCGCCCTGGTTAGGAGCACCACGGTTTCAACAGTTGTTTCAGTTTCCAAGGGAAGTTCTTTCACTTCCTCACCATCAACAGGCACAGGAAAATTGAATACGATCTTCTTTATCCAACTACCGTCTTTTCTCTTTTCCGGGAACATCTCAATTCGCTCGATAAAGGCCTTCATAAACTCCTTCTGCTCCGCTTCCGTTGCGGAATGGTAGACTTCATCAAATGCCAGTAACAAGCGATAGATATTGTCACCGGAAATCTTCTCCTGCTGTATGTTGCGGATCTGACTTTGCAATTCGCCAATCTGAACTTTGATTTCCTCTATGGTATCATACTGCTCATCATAGCGGCGCTGCAAGTCTAAAATCTTTCTGTCATAGTGGACATCGTTGATGTCCAAGGTATCCATCTGACGCTCCAAGCGACTTTTCGTTCCAAAGGCTTGCTTTAGCTGCCCTTGCAGAACGGCGATCTGCTTTTCCATATCCTCTGTATCAACCGCCGTTCCGATTTTCGCTTGAATCGCTTCCACAAACCGGGGATTGTTGACCATAGCAGAAATAATCTTCGCCACAAATTTATTGATTTCCGTCTGCTCGATATTCAGTCGGAAGCTGCACTCATGCCCGGTAGGTGTAACCGTATTTTTGCAGTAGTAATAATACCGTGTTTTTTTGTCCTTGCTGTGCGCCTTGGCGATATTGCCGTACATACTCTTACCGCAGCATGGACATTTCAAGATACCGGACAGGATGTGTGCATGGTCTGGATTGTTGACCTTTTCCCGCTTGAAAGAATTGATCTTGCGCTTTTCCTGTGCCAGATACCAATCTTCTTCGGAAATGATAGCTTCGTGCTGTCCTTCATAAACCGGGAACTCCGACTGCTCAACCACGTGCATCTCATTTCTTGTACCTTGCCTCTTTTCGGTTCTCCGTCTGCCATAAGCAATTTTACCCATATAAACGGGATTATCCAGTACGTCCTGCACGAAGTTCCTTGAAAATCCGGGGATGGTGTTATTTTGCCGCAGCTTCTTCACAAACCCGTTGCGGTTCAGATATTTTGCAACTCCTGTAACACCCTCGTTTGTATGAATATAACGATCATAGATTACTCGGATAACTTCCACTTCATCCTCTGCAATGACAAGGTTTCCATTTTCCAGTTTGTATCCATATGGAGCGAAACCGCCGTTCCATTTGCCCTCACGAGCCTTTTGCTCACGTCCTGCCATTGTCTGTGTGCGGATATTTTCTCGCTCAATCTCTGCCACCGCAGACAGCACAGAGATCATCAGCTTTCCTGCATCCTTGGAGCTGTCAATGCCATCCTCCACGCAGATCAGATTGACACCGAAATCCTGCATGAGTTGCAAAGAGTTCAGAACGTCCGCTGCATTTCTGCCAAATCGGGACAGCTTAAAGACCAACACATAAGAAACATCATCTTTGCCGTCCTGGATGTCATTCAGCATCCGTTGAAACTCCTGCCGCCCTTGAATGTTCTTTCCGGAAAAGCCCTCGTCAGAATACTCCCCTGCAACGATCATATCCTCGTATGCCGCATACTTCCGCAGCTTGTCACGCTGGGCATCCAAGCTGTATCCGTCAACCTGCATCGAGGTGGACACTCTTGTATAAAGATAGCATTTAAGTTGTTTCTTTTTCAGAATCTCCACCTCCCTCATTCCTTCCTTTTACCATAAGTCCCTCGTTGCGGATATAATACTCCAAAAGCCACAGCACATAATCCGGTGCATGGCGGTTGTCCAATTCCCATTCAGTCATAGTCCGGTAAGGAATATGGACGAGCTTGCAAAAATCTTTCCGATTCAGTCCTGTGCTTTCACGCAACTTTATAATTCTGTTTTTACAATCCATCCGTCTTTTCTCCACAAAAGCAAAAAAATACACGTTGCGTAATCATTATAGCATAGCCATAGTGAATACGCAACGTGTAAATTGCAAATTTTACGCAGCCTTATCCGTCAAAAGCTGCGCTTGATTACTTTCCTCGGAATGCTCCACTCCCTGCGGTGCGTCCTGTTCCAATTTATCCAAAACCTGATGTCCATATTTCTGGAGCATCTGGCTCATAACATCCACACAGCGGTCAAATGCCGCATTATATTTCGCTTCCTCATAATATTTCTTCAATAGGCGATTCCTCCATCAAAGTTCCATATCCTGTCCACGCTTCCGGGCAGGGTGTTCGTGTTCCTGTGTTTCCTTTCCTCTGATGAGGATAGAATTGATAAAAGCCCGAACCTTTTCGGATGCGATTTCCAGTGCATCCAGAAAGGGTTGGGCTTTCTGTTTGAGTTCCATATATTTTTCGTTTACCGCTTCATACCGCTGCTTCCAGATGGAAACCGTCTTTTCTGCGGAAGCCAGTTTTTCTTTCAGACGCTTGTTGTCAGCATTGGCGATAATGCCATTGACCGCATAGCGTTTGAGTGTGTCGCATTCATCCGGTGTCAGCGTGATATTGTTTCCGAATGTGGCTTTTTTGCCCATTGCTTCAATGTCCTGCACTGTCAGCGCAATGGTCTTTACCGCCTTGGTTTCCTTTTGCAAAGATTCCAGTTTCTTTTTCTGTTTTGCTGTGGCAGCTTTGGCATCCTCCAAACTCTGCTCTGCCTGTGCTACCTGCCCGGCCACAGTTTCCAGCCGCTGCTGTTCTGCCTGCACCTTGAACTGGGTCACAGTCAGATGTTCCTCGGTGCTTCCACGTTCTCCACGCTCCAGATCGGTATATCCGGCAACTCGCATGAAATGAAAAAAGTCATCCTGCAACACACTGTAGGATGACCTCAAAATCTTTTTCCCTCTTGCGTTCAACATTGGATTACCGTCCTCGTCAAGCACCGGCTTGGACTCCCATTTCTTACTGCGGCTGACCTGTGTGATGACCTCCTTAACGGTTCCCCGGAGGGCTTCATCCTTGCATCGCTTCGACCAAAGTATCTGCTTTTCCACCACCGGGATATAAACCACATGAAGGTGGTAGTGGTACACATCTTCGCCCAAAGCTTCGGACATTGCTCGGTTGCGCTCATCGGCGTGCATCACAGCGGAGAGGATATACTGCTCACCACCTACGATCTCCGCAGCAGCTTTGTAGGCATCGGCATAAAACTGTTTCGCAAATTCATAGCCGCCATGATTGTAGAAATAAGCGGAATTCACATCAAATACCAACTCACCGTATTTGACGGCATCCGGTTTCAGACCTCTGGTGGAGATCACGCCGTCTTGTTCCATCTGCTCAAACATTTTTACATAATCGTCCGTGGGTGCTTTGAAATGGACGTTCAGAGAAGTGCGTTCCGGCACGATGTCCTGATTGCTGTAGCTGTCCTTTTCACGCTCATTGTGTTCCTGTACCTTTGCCACATCTGCCGGGTTTCCCAAGTCCTGATTTCTGGCTACGGTACGGTCTATTCCATCGTTTCTTGCCATTGGCGTTTCCTTTCTTTGAGATTTGCAGACAGCGGAGAACTACGGAGAGGCACTTTTTCAAAGTGTAATAACCCACTATGACACTTTCATCCATACTGGCTGCAAAGTGCCGTGGGCTCTCCGAGGGCTCTCCCGAGGGGGAATGCGGTCACTGCGGTGACCTCTGCTGACCAAGGCGAAAATGTCTGCGCCTTTTCCCATGGTCAGCCCCGTCTGCATGAAGCTGTTCTGTGTCAACTTCCTCTTGCAGCCGATGTCCACAGACACTTTTTCAAAAGCCTGTGGACATAGAAACAGCCCGAGCGAGAGGATGTGTGCTGTTTCTATAACAAGCGTTTCACGCTCTTTTGCTGCGTACATACGTACCAGCAATGGGATTTATTCGACCTGCCGCCATTCCTCCGGAATGTCCTCCGGTACGTACGTACACGGCGAATCTCCGTAAAACCCATTTATATGAGGTCGTGCAATAGCTTCCACGCCCATGAATCCCCAAACCCGCCGTCCGGCAGAGTTGGTGATATTGTTGCAATGTTCCAGATTGAATCTCCCGGCATTGGCAATCATGGCGTCGCTGAAGCTGCGGGCTTTCAGCGGTGCAAGGGAATTTTCTTCGCACCACATCCGGTAGATTTCATAGAAATCCTTGGAACTGATGGACGCATCCGCTTTACGCTGGATGTATCCCTCAGAATCCATGAAATCAAAGATATTGTTGTTGTCACGCTTGACCGCTTCCCGATTTTCCCGGATACGGTCACTCTCCGTAAACTTAAAGTTGTTGGCAACAAGCCGCTGCAAGCCTTCAAATGCCCACAGGAAGATACCCTCGGCTTCAGCTTTCATCTTCTCTGCAAGATCAGGATCGTCAGCTCTGTCCACCGGCTTTTCCTTGGTGGTCAGCACAAGCTGTCTGCGATAAAATCCGTCACTGCGGTCATACAGGGCTTGCAGATCACCGTTACTGAATGCCAGCAGCCGGGCGAACATCCAGCCCTGATAACTCTGCTTACCCTTGCGCTCCAAATCCATCTTGCCTTGGGCGGTCACGATGGACTTCACATAGTTGGTCTGCCGCAGAGCTTCCATCCGCATATCATCATCTACGCACAGCAGGATGTGCTCCAGATCGGCACGGGCAAAGCGGTTTTCAGAAATCTTGCCGATGCTGCCGTCCTTCATGTTTGTGCCAAAGATAGCCGAAAGCACCGCACCGATTTGGGATTTACCCTCGCCACCGTTGCCCTTAATCACCATCATGCGCTGTCCTTTGTTGGAGGGGATCAGGCAATAACCGATAAACTCCTGCAAGGTGGGAATGTCTTCCGCATGGAGCAGTCCATTCAAAAAGTTCAGCCAGATCACGGGCGCAGGAGCATCGGGATTGTAGACAACAGGCAGACGGCTTCGCACGATAGCCGATCTGCCCTCGGTAAATGTGCCGTTCAATAGCAGCGTACCGTTGAACACATGGATGCGATCCTGCTCCGGTGGGAAGTCAGGCACTTGCGCTTCCAGTTTCAGCACTTCCAGAATGTTGGTGATCTTCCGGGGGATGTTGTTCACGGCACAGAATTTCAGCTTGTCGTAAATCTCCCCACGGAGCGGAAGATCGTCCGTCACTCGACCATCGGGCGTAAAAAAAGCTCCGTTTGCGAAGATGATTCTGCGCTCATGCAGAAATTCTTCACAAAACAGAGCTTCGTTGATGTTCTGCCCATCAAACCAGACAGGCAAATTCATATCAGGCGTTTTCCGGTTCTTCGCCATGGTGCGCCACCTCCTTTTTCTTTCGTGTGATGTACTCTTGCAGAAAAGTAATTTTTCCCTCCTTCATCAGCTCGTCCACCAATGCCACCCGCTCTTCCAGATCACCCACGGTCAGCACATCTGCCATATATTCGATAGGACAGTGCATCTGGCAGGCTTCCACAAAACGATCATCCAGAGCCTCCTCCGGTGTTTTGGGTGCATACCGCACTTTCCAATCTTCCAGCAGATGCAGATAATCCGTCAGCACCCGGAAACACAGCATTTCATCCTCCCGGAACTGACGGATATAAGGACGCTTTGGCTTGGCCATAGCTGCGGCAGTGGGCGGTTTCGGGTCAAGTCCGAAGTCCGAAGCCAGCTTTTGCGCTGCTTCATAGCTTCTCATATTGAACAGCCTTGCCACAAGGTCGATCACATCTCCCTTTGCTCCACAGCCGAAGCAGAAGAAATAGTCCTCATTCAGCTTCAAGCTCGGATGCCTGTCATTGTGGAACGGGCAGCAAGCCATACCGTTTCGGTTGACTTTCAGCCCGTAGTGTTCGGCGGCTTGCTTGACACTGATTGCCGCTTTGATGGTTCCATAGATTGTCATAAAAAAACCTCCGTTCATAATATTCTGGAAAGCACGAAGCACCCGCAGTGATTGGCAGGTGCTTTGCTCCTTCTATTATGGTTATGACGGATTTCTCAAAAAACAGGCTAATCGGAGGACAACTCCGTTTCAAAAAACAGGACAACTTATTGATAGATGTAGATTTCTTTACATTAGCATGATACAATTAAGAAAGTGAAAAAACAGGACAGGAGGTAAGCATGAACCAAGAATTGATGACATTGGACTTCTGGCAGGATACGGTCATATATGAGGGCAAAACATTCCCTGTCGGCACGCTTGCCTGTGATGCACTGAATGTTCCTGCGGATACTATTACAAAAATGAACGAGCAATGCGAGAAAATCAATCTGCTGCTCGGGATGCTGAATGCCGGACAGGATACTTCTGCACTCTTTCCAATGGCAAAGGAAGCTGCATTGACAATGTTAGAGATTCTCAGCAAAACGCCGCCGTTCTCCTATATGGATATACCAAAGCACCGGGAACGAATAGAAAGGGTCTTTACTGCGGACAATGCTCTGAAATATGTGGAGTTCGCCATAAAAGCCGTAACCAATTCTTTACCGTTCGAAGAAGTTCCGAAATATGCTGATGCGGTGATGCTCCAGCGCTATACCGCTGTATGCGGGCATCTGGCTTACTCCCTTGAGGAATACCAAAAGGCGATGCTTGATTTTGCAGAACAATCGGACGGAAACGAAGCAGACCGCACCGCAGAGGGCTTTGCGAAAATGTTCGGCACCTATTTCCCACCGGAGTTTTCCATCACAGAGGGCAATGCCTGGATGTCTACCCTGAACAATTCCGTTCAGTATATATCGGTCATCCGTCCCGGCGAAAAAGTTGCGAAGCTGGTCAAGCGGATGCACTATGTATCCTTTGTAGGGATGTTCCGGTCTGATCTTTTTGAGGGCTTATGTGTTGGTCATGCCCCGAAAAAATGCAAAATCTGCGGCAAGTGGTTCCTCACCACCAACGCAAGGCACACCAAATACTGCGGCGGCTATGCACCGGGGGACAAGCTGCACCGCACTTGCCGGCAGATCGGCAATCTAAAAGGCAGAGAACAGCGAGAGCTTGCAGACGATCATCCGATTATCCAGATATATGAAAAGAGGCTGAACACCATAAATCGCTATGTAAAGCGTGGTACTCTGGACGCTGACCTTGCGGAGGTCATGAAGAAACTGGCAAAAGATAAAGAACTCCGGGCAAAAAGTGATGTTGCTTATGCCAAAGGAGCTTATGAAAAAGAAATGGAACAGGCTGCTTTGCTTGCAGAAGCTAAGATACATATTTAGTGGGGGAACAATATGAAACAAATATATGTGCATGGATTAGGACAAACATCTGACAGTTGGACAAAAACAATAGATATTTTGCAAACTACTGATTACAGCTTGTGTCCGAATCTTCCTGATTTAGTTCATAGCAAAGAAGTGACCTATGATAATCTATATGCTGCATTTTCAGATTACTGCAATCAATATGATGAGCCTATTGATTTGTGCGGTTTATCGCTTGGGGGCGTATTAGCTCTGAACTATGCTATACAATATCCGAAAAAAGTTCGCTCCTTGGTGCTTATCGCCACACAATATAAAATGCCCAAGAAGCTTCTGAAATTTCAAAATCTTCTCTTTAGATTTATGCCTAAATCCATGTTTCAACAAATGGGATTTAGAAAAGCTGATTTCTTACTTCTATGCGAAACCATGATGGAGTTGGACTTTAACAACTCTCTGCACAAAATATCATGCCCTACACTATTGTTATATGGCGAGAAAGATACTGCGAATAAAAATGCTTCTATTGAATTGGCAGAATTGCTTAAGAACGTGGAATTAAAAACGATTATTGGTGCCGGACATGAAGTTAATATTGAATCACCGCAGGAATTGGCAGAAATACTTCATGCTTTTTATGAAAGAATGTCTTAAGGGATTCTTATAGAAATGAGAAGGGGGGTGCGCTATGCTGAGTGATTTTACATGGAATATGACCGGATACATACCGAAACACCAAGTCAATCCGCACGGTGATGGTATCATTCCCTATGTGGCAGAGCGCATCTTCCAACTGGAACCTGAGCCGCCAAAGGTGGGCAGTCTGAACGAATATATCCTGTCTGCCTTGCAGGAAAAGAATTTGATACATTTCTCATTCTTCCTACACCACTACGAGCCGCAGCTGAACAAGCGCATCAAAGACTTTCTCGGTGTGGATGGCGGCGATTTGTACGACACAGACCGATTTATAGATATAAAGCTCTCCTGCCGGGAGCAAATGCTCCAAAAGCTGATGGACTATGACCTTACCAAGGGCGCAGAGTATGCTACATACATCTATCCGTTCATCCGGGATGCTATGCTCCGTTTTCGCATGGGCGAAGAAAAATGGTCGGTATCCTCTCTGACTAATTACAAAATGGTGCGGTCAATGGCTTGGCTGTACCACAATACCAAGGATGCGGTCAACGAGTTTTCCAAGAAATACAACTGTGATCTTGCTCTTGCCGAAGACTATCTGAAAGTTGTGCGAGGTATCCGCAATCAGCAGCCATTCTATGTGACAGACGAGAACGGCGAGGAAACAGGCGAGGATGTAGCCCTTGACGATAGCTGGAACTATACCGATATCCTCTGGAACGGCATACAAGCAGAAAAGGTGCAGCGGGCATTTGAGAAGCTGAATTACCGGGAACAGACCTTGCTCGAAAACCGGTTAGCAATTTGCATGACCTGTGGGCGTGTCAGCTCATGGAAAGACCGCCCCACCTTTGAAGAACTGGCGGTTATGTTTGAGGGCAGTACAGCCAGCGGTGCAGAACGAGCCTACCGAAAAGCAGTGGACAAGTTGACGGAATTGTTGGTTGCCGAGGGCGCAATCCATGCAGTCCGGCTAAAACAGAAATCCAAGATCAAGCGAAAAAAGAAAATCGCCGCCGCAATCTACGAATATCAGGCAGACTGCGACGGCGAATGGGGCGAAATATCATTAGATTTTGAGAACGGCAAGGCAGAGGTCATTTTGCTTGCCGATTGGGATACAGTGAAAATAAACAAATTTGCAAGCAGAGCAATCGCCTATCTTCTGAACTGTGAGAACGAAAAATTACCCAAGGAAATAATGGTGGCCTTTGAATAACGAGGGAGTGAGATACATGGAACAATTATTGATTATTGAAGATGATATAGGGTTGAATCAGGGTTTAAGTAAAGCACTGAAAGCAGATGACCGTCAGATTATATCCTGCCAAGACCTAAAAACGGCGAAGGAACAGCTTCTTTGCGGCGGTGTATCCCTGATCCTGCTGGATATCAATCTGCCGGATGGCAGCGGGCTCGAGCTGCTCCGGGAGGTCAAGGAAAACACACCCTATATTCCTGTTATTCTGCTGACTGCCAACGACACCGATCTGGACATCGTAGACGGACTGGAGAGGGGCGCTGATGATTATATTACCAAGCCCTTTTCTCTTTCGGTTTTGCGGGCAAGGGTGAATACCCAACTGCGAAAGCAAGCGTCAAACCATAAAAATGCGCCGTTCCATATGGATCTATTTCACTTTGACTTTGAGACTATGACCTTTTATGTGGGAGATTCAAAAGTGGAATTGAGTAAAACAGAACAAAAATTACTGCGTCTGCTTGTTGAAAACCGAGGCCGAACCATGACCCGTGGAGACCTTGTCGACCGGATCTGGACAGATGGCGCAGAATATGTGGATGAAAATGCTTTGTCTGTTACAATCAAGCGTCTGAGGGATAAGCTTGGCGCACAGAAATACATTAAAACCATCTACGGAATCGGTTATAGCTGGGTGACAAAAGATGAATAAAACCGGCATTGTGATCATACTGCTGTGTTTTCTGGCGGCGATAGCTGCTGTATTATGGGAGCGGAGGAAGATCAGAAAAACGATGGAAGAAATCGAAAGGATGCTGGACGCTGCCATGACCGGCTCCTTTTCTGAAACCAATTTTGATGAAAGCCAGCTGTCTGCATTGGAAACGAAGTTTGCGCACTATCTTTCCGCAGCAGAAGCATCTTCTCGAAATGTAGCGCAGGAAAAAGACAAAATCAAAACCTTGATTGCGGACATCTCGCACCAGACAAAAACGCCGATTGCAAACCTGCTGTTATACAGCGAGCTTCTGAAGGAGGAAACTCTGCCTGCATCGGCGAAGGCAAATGTGGAGGCGCTGTACAAACAATCGGAAAAGCTGCGATTTTTGATCGATTCTCTCGTAAAGCTTTCCAGACTGGAAAATGGGATCATTTCACTCTCCCCCCAGCCGGCAGCGCTACAGCCGCTGCTTGAAAGCGTAGTAGAACAATATGCCGCCAAGGCTTCTGAAAAAGGATTGTCTTTGCGACTGCAGGATACCGATGCTTTTGCTGTATTCGACTTCAAATGGACAGCGGAAGCGCTGGCTAATATCGTAGACAACGCCATCAAATATACAGAGCATGGCACCATTACTATTTCTGCCGTAAGCTATGAAATGTTTGCAAGGATCGATATATCGGATACCGGTTCAGGCATCCCGGAAAGTGAGCAAGCGAAGATATTTGCTCGCTTTTACCGCTCAAAGGCGGTTCAGGAGCAGGAAGGGGTCGGCATCGGCTTATACCTTGCCCGACAGATCATATCCGGCGAGGGCGGTTATATCAAGGTTGCTTCCGTTCCGGGAAAAGGAAGTACGTTTTCCATATTTCTGCCGAAATAACAACAATTCTATCAAAACTGTTAGATTTCATTTTCCGCCGGAAAGAATGTGGAAAGATTCCTATGCGATAATCTGTATGTATCAAAGGATCATTTCCTTTCATACATACAGATTTTTTCATGGAGGTACTCATTTATGGAAGTTTTACAGGCAAAAAACCTGAAAAAGATTTATGGCTCCGGCAATAACGCAGTTCATGCGTTGGATGGAGTTGATTTAAGTGTAAAGAAGGGCGAATTTGTTGCAATTGTCGGCACATCCGGCTCCGGCAAATCCACGCTGCTGCACATGCTGGGCGGGCTGGATCGCCCTACAAGCGGCACGGTCATGGTGGACGGACAGGATATTTTCTCCCTGAAGGAGGAAGCGCTGACCATCTTCCGCCGCAGGAAAATCGGCTTTGTGTTCCAAGCATATAATCTTGTTCCGGTGCTGAATGTGTATGAAAATATTGTTCTACCCATTGAGCTGGACGGTGGCAAGGTCAACAAGGATTTCGTACAGCAGATCGTGCAGACCCTTGGGCTGGATGAGCGTCTGGATGCCCTGCCCAATCAACTCTCCGGCGGTCAGCAGCAGCGTGTGGCAATCGCCCGTGCGCTGGCGGCAGCACCCGCTATCATTCTGGCAGATGAACCGACAGGTAATCTGGATTCCAAAACCAGTCAGGATGTATTGAGCCTTTTGAAAGTCACCAGTCAAAAGTTCGCCCAGACAATCGTAATGATCACTCACAACGAAGAAATTGCGCAGATGGCAGACCGCATTATCCGTATCGAAGATGGTCGGATCGTCTCCCAGAACTAACGGGAGGTGGCTACGATGAATGTCAAAAACAGAAAATGTATTCGAAAGCTCAGCTTAAAATCTCTTTATGCGAACCGTCGCCGCAATCTGATCGCCATTTTTGCCATTGCGCTGACAACGCTGCTATTTACTTCCATGTTCACCATTGTCTTGTCACTGAACGCCAGCTATGAAACCTACCAGTTTCGGCAGGTAGGCGGCTATGCGCATGGCACCTTTAAGGATGTTTCCCCCGAGCAGGCGGAACGCATCGCTGCCCACCCAAAGGTGAAGGCTACGGGGGCACGGAAGGTAATCGGTATCACTGCGGAGGGGGTCTTTGCCAAAATACCGGCAGAGATCAGCTACATGGATGCCAACTGCACTAAATGGAGCTATGCAACCCCTACTACCGGACGGATGCCCGAAAGCGGCAAAGAGGTAGCCATGGATACGGCAGCGTTGCAGCTGCTTGGCGTAACGCCGGAGCTGGGCGCCGAGGTCACGGTTTCCTATTCCATTACGGACAAGGATCAAACCGCCTTTACTGTAACAGATACCTTTACGCTGGTGGGCTATTGGGACTATGATGAACTAATGCCTGTTCATTACATCAACATCAGCCGTGATTACGCAGATGACATCGAAGCGCAGGCAGTGAAAACAGGTTTACAGCCTTTCCGCACCGATTTGAATGTCATGATGGCTTCCAGTACAAACATTCAAGGGCAGATGGAGCAGGTGGATACCGATCTCGGCTACACATGGGACAGCTATACCGATCCCAACAGCGTCCGGATCGGCGTCAACTGGGGATATACCTCATCCCAGCTGGAGTCGCATCTCGATCCGGAACTTGTGATCGCCATAGCAGCTTTTTTGCTGCTGGTGATTTTCACCGGGTATCTTATCATCTATAACATTTTCCAGATCTCTGTTGCGGGGGATATCCGGTTTTACGGGCTTCTGAAAACCATTGGCACAACGCCCCGGCAGCTCAAACGCATCATTCGCCAGCAGGCACTTCTGCTTTGTCTGATCGGCATTCCGGCGGGGCTGCTGTTGGGCTATGGCATTGGCGCTGTTCTGGTGCCTGTTGTCTTGCGCTCCACCCAGTTGGATGCAGGCATCACCACCATCAGCACTTCGCCTGTGATCTTTGTTGGCTCCGTGCTGTTTGCCCTGCTGACGGTGCTTTTGTCCTGCTCCAAGCCCGGGAAAATGGCAGCCAGGGTTTCTCCGGTGGAGGCTACCAAATATACGGATGCAATGCAGACCAAGAAAAAACAGCGCAGCACCCGGGGAGCGAAGCTCCATCAGATGGCCTTTGCCAATTTGGGACGAAACAAGAAAAAGACGGTACTGGTGGTGGTGTCTCTGGCACTGTCGGTGACACTGTTCAATGCACTGTGTACCTTTGTGGGCGGCTTCAGCATGGAGAAGTATGTATCCGCCAAGACCTGCGCCGATTTTATCGTCAGCACGCCCGACTATTTCCGTTACAACTCAGCAGATGAATTCATCACGCCAGAACAGATCGGAGAGATCGCAGCAAACACAAAGTCCAGTCTTTCCGGCACGGGATATGCTGTGCGAAAACCCGTATATCTTTGGATGACGGAGGATGCTCTGCGGCAGGACTATGCAAGGTACGAAAGTGCTGAGCAGTTGGACAGCCATATGAGCCGCATGGAGCACCGGGGCGATATGGTGATGGGAGATACCAGAATCGAGGCTCTGGATAACAGCCTGTTTGACAAGCTGCAAGTGTTCGACGGAGATATTTCTCCTATGCTGGAGTCAAACAATAACGCTATTGCCATTGCGGTTTCCTTAGATGACTACGGTAATCTGCCCAATCCTGAATACTACCCCAAGGTGGGAGACACGATCACCGCCACCTATGCGGACGATGTGAAATATATCGACAGCCGCACCGGGGAACTCCGCACCGAAGATACACCGGAGGAGTACTTTCAGGAAAAACTGTATGGAGCCAGAGATGTAGAGTACACGGTCTGCGCCTTGGTAGAGCTTCCGTATTCCATGAGTTATCGTTATGGTGGTATTGGATATGAGACAGTTTTGTCTGTGGATACCGCACAGAGGGACAGCGGCGGTGCGGCCATTCCGATGCTCTACCTGTTCGACACAGCAGACGACGCAGACGAGGCCGAAGCAGAGCAATATCTATCGAAGCTCACTGCCGGTGAGTTTTCACCCTTGATGTATGAAAGCAAGGCCACGGCTCGCTCTGAGTTTGCTCAGTTCCGGCAGATGTTCCTTCTGGTAGGTGGTATCCTCTGTGCTATCATCGGGCTGGTGGGACTCTTAAATTTCTTCAACGCCATGATGACCAGTATTCTTTCCCGCCGCCGTGAATTTGCTGTGCTTCAGGCTGTAGGAATGACGAACCGGCAGCTCAAAACCATGCTGATCTACGAGGGATTGTTTTACGCAATGTCCTCCGTATCGGCGGCCTTTATTCTGTCGCTGGCGGTGGGACCTCTTGCAGGAAAAATGCTGGGCAGTATGTTCTGGTTCTTTGAGTATCGATTCACCATTCTGCCTGTCCTGCTGACAATTCCGGTATTTCTTCTGCTGGGGTGGCTGATTCCTTGCATGATGTATGACAATGCAGCGAAATGCAGTGTTGTAGAGCAATTAAGGGATGCTCAATAACTGTTAAGCAAAAAACGGCCCTCTGCCAAGGAAAAGGCAGAGGGCTGAGTTTTAATCTAAGGGTTTACATTCAGTTACAGTTTTTAGATAAATTTCGGGATCACCGTTCAAGATCAAGTCTGCATATCCAACCGGATCATTGTAGATTAGATAATCCAGTTCTGACCGTTGATACATATTGTCAGCAACCTCATTCTCCACGGCGATGGTATCAATGGCAATCATGCTGCCATCTAAAAATTTCAGTTCCACACAAGCGGTATCCATGTTAAACTCACAAGAAATCAATCTATCCATAAGAAACCTCCATTTTGCGGGATGTTAGATCATCCCAAAATATTTGAATGCTTCTCGGATTGCTTTCTCTTTTTCCGGTGGACACTGGGGCTGTCTGGAATCCTCGGACTTCGGCAGATTATAGTTCTTACCAACCCCAATCCCACATTTTCGTTTAATCTGTGAGATATAGAGGTTGGACACCTTTAACCCGGTATGCTCCAACACATACTCCTTGATCTGCGGATAGGTTGCCCCATCCTGAAATTCGGACATATCCATATCTTCCAAAGAGAACTCAACCCGAATCTTTTTCGAGTCGACCTTACCCTTGGAAAGCAAGACAACCGTCTCTACCCCGCGGGTGAGTGGGAACATGTCCACAGGGGTCATCCTGATGACCTGGTAGCCGTTCTTTATCATATATTTCAAGTCGCGGGCAAGGCTCTCCGGGCCGCAGGATATATACACTACTCTCTTAGGTCCAAGGGTGATGACCGATGACATGAACTCCTCCGTGCTTCCAGATCTCGGAGGATCCATGAATACCACGTCTATGCTGTCCCCTTCCTCAGCGACATCCACCATAAATCTACCTGCATCGTTACTGTAAATGTCAACATTCTGTATCTTGTTCATCTTCACATTCACCCGGGCATCATGCACTGCTGCCTCATTCAGCTCCACGCCGATGACCTTCTTTGCCCGGTCGCTTGCAGCTATGCCTATGGTTCCTATACCGCAGTAGGCATCTATCACAGTCTCCTTCTTCTTGAGATCCGCGTACTTGATGGCTTTGCCATATAGAACCTCAGTCTGCTCCGGATTGACCTGATAGAAGCTGCCCGGCGATATACGGAAACGCTTTCCGCATAGGATATCCTCTATATAACCTTTACCGTAAACAACCTGATTCCTGTCGCCGATGACCATGCTGGTGTCCTTCATGTTGATATTCTGAACAACCGTTGTAATCTCCGGATGAGCCGTCACAAGTGCCTTTGCGAGATTCTTCTTGGACGGAAATACCGGCGACGCTGTAACTATGATCACCATGATCTGCCCGGTCTTTCTTCCAACTCTTATCTGCAAATGCCTGATAAGTCCGGTTCCTGTATCCTCGTTGTATATCTGGAGCTTGAACGACTTTATCAGTCCGGCAAATGTCCTGATGATGGCCGCAGCCTTCTCATCCTCCACATAACAGTTCTCGACTGGAAGTATATTGTGTGTTCCCTCCTCGTACACCCCGGAAATTATTTCTCCGCTCTTCATTCTCCTGAATGCCGCAGTGACCTTATTCCTGTAGTGATACGGATTCTCCATGCCTATTATCTTGTCCACAGGACCAAATACGCTGAGCAGGTCATCTATATACTTCTGTTTCTCAGCAAGCTGCTGCTCATATGGCATATCCACATACTGACAGCCACCGCACAGGTGGGATATAGGACATTTACTGTTCGGGTTGAGCTTATATTGTGATGAGTGTGCCTGTCGCGGTTTTCCCTGTACATTTTTACCTTTGCTTCCTGTTTTTATTTGTTTCTCTCCACCTGTTACATCGTACTTTCTGCTATGTGTCTGTCTTTTTCTTTCGTTTACGCTGCCACTCGTTTTATTTTTTTCTTCTCTGCGAGGTTTGCCCCCGTTTCTTCGCTCTGCCATCATTTTTATCGCTCCTATTCTCCAGTGAGAGTCACCTTGATCATATCGTGGTGAACCGCCTCAAGAAACTTTCCAAATATATCCTCCGTCCTGACCTTCATACTTGATGTGTTCACACACGGATGGCATCCAAGATACTCGCCCTTCATAACATCCTCGTCAACAAGCAGCTGCACATGATTCTCATGGTCATTCATGAGACCCATGATGCTGACCGCCCCCGGCCTGATATCCAGATACTTCTCCATATCCTCCGGCGATGCAAATGAAAGTCTCGCACTGCCTATCTGCGATGTGATCTCCTTTGTCTTGAACGGCTTGTCGCCCGGCATCATGAGCAGATAGAACTGTGTCTTCTGCCTATTGCACAGAAACAGATTCTTACAAATGGTTGCCCCAAGCACCGCATCTATCTCGCTGCAAACTTCCATTGTGTCTGCTGGTGCATGATCTGTGCGCCAATACTCTATGCCGTGATCATCAAGGAAATCATAAACTCTGATCTCCCTCTCAAGTCGTCCTTCATTTGTATCCGGTCTGCCTTTGTATAATTCCATTTGTGTGCCCTCCGTTGGTGGTTTATATATTTTCTCTCATGCATTTACGCGTAAATCATATCACGTTTCTTGTGGTGTTGCTATATAAAACAAGCAATATAAAATCAATATAAAACCATGCCTTCGAGAGTGTAAACACATATCTACAACCTATTGCCTTGCCTGAGATACTCAAGAAATCCCTCGCATCCCTGACACACATCCCTGTATGTCTCATCAAATCGTCCCGTATACCACGGATCTGCTATAGATTGTCCATGCCTTCCCGCGTAATCGAGCAGCAAATGTATCTTGTCCTGGTAGTCCGGACCGGTTATGCGCATTGTGTTCCTCACATTTGCTGTATCTGCGCAGAGCAGGTAATCATAATATTCATAATCCCGCCTTGTAACCTGTCTTGCCCGCTTGCCACTAAAGTCTGTATAAGCCGTCTTACCTATGCCATGCTCCCTCAGCACTTCCTTCGCCGGCGGATATATCGGATTGCCTTTTCCGCCCCAGATCTCCTCAGTGCTGGTGGCCGCAGAGGCTATCTCAAATTTATCTGCTATGCCGAGCTTTTCTACCATGTCCTTGAGGACGAACTCGGAGATGGGGGAACGGCATATATTGCCGTGGCAGATGAATAATACCCTAATCATAAATTTCTCCTGTTCTATCTCGCTATCGCTCGATGTCGCGACAGTCGCCAAATAGCCAATTATGCAAGCATATTGACATATTAGGCTCGTTGTTACGCGCAAAATGCCCTGTATTGCCGTGTTTTGCGTTGGTTTATCGACTTTTCCGGGCATCGTATTTTTATTTTCTAAAACTACACTTTTTGCAAAATACTTCAAAATGGTGCAATTCAAGGCAATGTGTAGTAGTCAAATCGTAGTCAGTTAAGGGGGTTCAGACTACTGACGGGGGTGTGCATTATTTAACGAAAGGGGACTGAGATAGGCATACTCTTGTATTATCGGCTATAAAACTAAAGCATCAATTTGGGTCTGTTGCTTTAATTTCAGTTACACAAACTGGAATTTATATAATTATTCCTCTAACTTTCCCTATTTTACAGGCTTTCCCGCCTGTTCATTAGTGAAATGATATGTAGTTTCCCTTATTTTTGCCCTTATGAGATAATCACAAGGGAAATAAGGGAAATTTTTTAGTCATTGCCTACCACTTTATCAAGAAGCCGAACCGATTTTCGTTTCGCATCTCTTGTGGAGTGAGCATAGACGTTCATTGTGGTACTGACATCTGAGTGTCCCAACAATTCCTGTACATCTTTTGGGGCTGCTCCATTTGCTAAAAGGTTGCTTGTATAGGTGTGACGTAACTGGTGGAAATGAAAGCCTTCAAATCCCTCTAATGCTTTTGCCACCTTTCTGCATACCGTCCCCAAAGTAGTCGGAAGTTCCAGACAACCATCCGGTCTTAAGCAGACAAAAGAAATTTCTTTATAATCTGCCGGGACTTCCTGCGTTCTGTCTAAGCAATAATATTCGTAGTACACTCTGTTTTTCTCTTTGACCTCTTTGTAGTAGTTCGTGTGATAAAGTTCTTCGTACTGCATTCGATTTTTTAACTGCTCTTTCCGGGCATTACGGAAAATCTCTACCAGTGTATCTCCAAAATCAACAACCCTTACTTTTTTCCGCTTGGTTGGTCCGATGATATATTTGCGCTTTGAGCCATCATATCGGATGCTGCGTCTTATGGTAAGGCATTGTTCTTCCAGATTTACGTCCTGCCATGCCAAACCACAGGCTTCTCCAATACGAAGCCCGGCATAATAGGCTATCTGGATTGGAAGTATTGCGGCTGGGTTCTTTTTTTGCAGATAAGCAAGCAGTCTTTCATAATCTTCTCGTGAAATTGGTTGGACATTTCCGTCCATATCCTCATCAGAAAACAAATCCACTTCATCCGTCTGATACCGCAGTTTAATATACTGCATAGGATTGAACGTAATATACTGCTTTGGAAATACTGCAAAGCGGAATGATTGCTGCATGACTGCGGAAAAAGAATGGATGTAATCTTTGCTGTAACCCTTTCTCTCTTTTCCATCGGGATGAACTCCCCCGAAGGAAAGCAAATCGAAGAAAGATTGCAAATGTTCAGAGGTTACATTTTTCAGTTTACGTTCTGCCAATGGGTGTTTCTTAATATTTCGGATTGTTCCGAGGTAATTCTCCACCGTACCATTGCTGAGCGTACCTGTTTTTAATTCCTCCTCTGCCCACACATCCAAAAGCTGTCCGACTGTGAGATTATCCGCTTTGGCAACAAATTTCTTTTTCTCATAATCATCCATTGCCTGACGGAGCAGTTTTTCAGTTTCACTTTTGCTTTCTGTTCCAACGCATTCTTTCTGAACAAGATTGCCGCTTGCGTCCTCTACATAGAAGCGGTAGTACCATTTCTTTCCTTTTTTTCTTACAGATCCTTTTGCCATAATCGTATGTCTCCTTTCGATATTAGACAATCGGAACTGATGAAATGCTTCGTGCGTGTAAGTATATCATAACTCCGGTTGTCTTACTATACCGATTCGGAATCTTCGTATAAGACTTCTGATAAAAGATTTGCAAGCCTTTGTTCTGCTGTTTTTGGTTTCTTGGAATAGAGCCTTACAATGTCTGCCATCTCATTAAAAGCATTGATGGTATGAGTGATTTCCCTTAAGAACATAATCTCATTATATTCCTCATTCGATTCAAACCCTATCGTTTTGGCAATATCCGTCTGACCAGCATTTCCCTTGAAGTTTTTGCAGGCGAACTGGAAGGAATCCAAAAACAGACCATATTGTTTTAACATCAGCAGTAATAAATCTTTTGAAAAAGCATCTTCTTCTTTGGTAAGGGCAAGCGGTAACTGTTCCAGAATATCTCCCATCGCATCACGAATCTGTAATTCTCTCTTATCCGTAATGTCGGTTTCATATTCATCTGTTTCCCCTTTGAGCCATTCCACAGATACATGGAGTGCTTCCGAAAGACCTTCCAGCACCATTTTTTTCGTATTGTCAATCGAACCATTCTCATAACGCAGGATTGTAGAAGCGGTAACTCCCATCTTCTCTGCGACATAAGGCTGTGTCAGATTCAATTCCAGACGGCGCTGTTTTATTCTGCTGCCTATCAGCTTGCGTAATTCTTTATCTTTCATGCTGACTGCCTCCTTTTTCGGTATGTATGAATTATAGCATTGTTTTTCCGAAATTGCAATATGCAATGCAATATTTATTTTTAACATTTCGTAACGCTTGACAAAAAGATGTGAAAAGGATATACTTACATCACAGGAATTGCATAATGCAATTTATAAGGAGGTGATTATATGACGCAAAGAAAAATTGCATTATCCATCGAAGAAGCTGCCGACTATACGGGAATCGGCAGAAACACCTTAAGACAGCTTGTAGAATGGAAGAAACTTCCGGTATTAAAGGTTGGTCGTAAAGTCCTGATTAAAACCGATATTCTGGAAATGTTTATGGAAGCGAATGAAGGTCGTGATTTGAGGGATAGAGGAAATGTAAAAGCCGTAACAAGAACTGCGGCAAATTAAAAAGGCGGCTTCCCAAGAAACCGCCAAAGGTTCTATCAGACCGAAGCCATGATATACCTACACGCAAGAAGATTATACCATGTGCTTCTTCTGATACGCAACCAAGAACTTATGTTTGTGAAGGAAAGGAGAATGTAAGAATGGCAAAATCAACAAAAAGTTATGAAGCACGAATGCTTGAAATGGAAAAGAAAGAGCAGGAAAGCCTTGAAAAGGCGAAACGATATGCGGCACAGAAGAAAGAACTTCTGAAGCGAAAGAAAGCCGAAGAAAGTAAAAAACGAACCCATAGGCTCTGTCAGATTGGCGGTGCGGTGGAATCCGTTCTCGGTGCGCCTATTGAGGAAGAAGACATCCCAAAGCTGATTGGTTTTCTGAAAAGGCAGGAAGCCAACGGGAAATTTTTCTCAAAGGCAATGCAGAAAGAAGTCAATACCGATATGGAGGAAGTGTAATGGCGGAGGGGATGAGTTTTTCATTCCCTTCATTGCTTTTTCATGAAGGGCGCACTTATGGACAACCAGAGGTCGTCCCAATAAGTTTGCCACAAGTGGCAACCGGTCTGCGTTCACGCTTGCCGGGCTCGTTCCGTCGGCGGGGCTTTCAGCCAGACCTGCTCATGCCGCAGGAGGCACTCTTCGCCAGAGAGGCGCATTCCATGCAGGCTGCTATGCGCAGGGCACTCTTACGCAGAGGGCGTTCCGGCAATGCTGCTTTTCCTAAAACCGAAAGCAATGTTGCCGGAAATCTATGCCGGATGTGCAGAAAGGAGGAATCCAGACATGGCGATTTTTCATTACACAGTCAAAATAGTCGGACGAAGTAAAGGGAAATCTGTTATCTCCGCTTCCGCATATCTCAATGGGGATGTGATGAAAAACGAGGAAACCGGGAGAATCAGTTATTACACTTCTAAAAAAGAAGTGGTCTACACTCGGCTGATGATGTGTGAAAACGCACCTCCTGAATGGCAGATAGTACCAGAAGAAAATATAAAACGCTTTCAAAAATCTGTCCGATACAAAAGATCAGAAGATAAAGAAGCTGCTTTAGAAAAATTTAAAATCACATTTCAGAAACAAAGGTTATGGAATGAGGTATTGAAGATTGAAAAAAATGCAGATGCCCAACTTGGCAGGTCATTTGAATTTGCCCTTCCCAAAGAATGGAACAGACAGGAACAAATTCAATATACAACTGACTATATTCAAAAAACTTTTGTAGATAGAGGAATGTGTGCTGATTGGAGTATCCACGATAAAGGGGATGGCAACCCCCATGTCCATCTGCTTCTGACTATGCGTCCTTTTAACCCGGATCATTCTTGGGGAAAGAAAGAAGTCAAGGATTGGGATTTTCTCAGAGATAAAAACGGAAATATCGTGATTGATGAATCCCATCCGAACTGGTGGCAGGATAAGAAAAACCCTGACCGTCATGGAATCCGTATCCCTGTATTAGACGAAAACGGAATTCAGAAAATGGGTGCAAGAAACCGCCTGCAATGGAAACGGGTGCTGACCGATGCTACCGGATGGAACAATCCAAAAAATTGTGAACTGTGGCGGAGTGAATGGGCAAAGGTGTGTAATGAACATCTTCCTTTGCATAATCAGGTCGATCACCGTTCTTATGAAAAACAGGGAAAACTCCAGATTCCTACCATCCATGAAGGCGCTGACGCAAGAAAGATTGAACAAAAGTTTCTTGCCGGGCAGGAAATAAAAGGTTCGTGGAAAGTAGCGGAAAATCAAATCATAAAACAACAAAACACGTTATTGCAAAAGATACTGGACACCTTTGGAAAAGTATCGGGTGCATTATCATTATGGAAGGAGCGATTAAATGACATTAGAAGAAAGCCGGGAAATTATACCCTTAATGGAATCCATGATTGGGCAAATCGAAGAACAGCAGACCTTAATGGCAGAAATGATTCTGGAAATGCAGAACCGGGACACCCAACTCTCTCTTATGCAGGAACAGAATCAGAAATTGCAAAAATTAAACAGCGAGTTATCCGAGCTGCTCAACATTTTGCCAAATACCGAGGAACTGCTTTCCAAGATGGAAGAACAGAAAACGAAGATAGAACTTTTGGAAAACGAAAATCAGCAATGGCAGAAATTGGTACAGAAACTGAACAGCGAAAACAGTTTATTACTGAAACAGAACACCGAATTGCTGAACTGGAACAGCAGATAGAGAAAGGACGTGATATAGATGAACGAATCCAGAGAATCAAAGAACGCCGAACAGTTGGAAGAACTTCTCCTCTTGACCGAGGAGATACAAGAAGAACTGGAACAGAAAGACCAGCTTATCGTGGAACTAAAGACGCAGCTCAACGAATCTCTGACCTTGAACGAGAAATTAAACAAAGAGAACAGAGCCGGGAATATTCAAGCATTAAAGAACGACTTGAAGCTAGCAGACAGAGCATTGCGGAACGAGAAAGAGAAGCTGCGAAGCGCAAACGTCACGATAGGGGAATGTCAAGATAAAATACGATGCTTAACACAACAACGGGATTATGCCCGGACACATCAGAAAATCGTAGAGATACCGGTAGAAAAGCCGGTACTCTATGAAAAATGTGAAGCCTGTGACCGGACAGACTATCAGAATGCAAAAGCAAAATACGAAACACAAAAAGAGCGACTTGCAGGACAATATAAAGCAAAAACGGTAATGTTCCAAACAACCTTGTTCCTTCTTGCATGGTATTCGCTGACAACCACTCTTTTTCAGGCAGTACAGTCAGATGTGCTCCTTTCCGATTGCAAATCATTCTTCCATGATGCAGCGTCATTCATACAAACTTTTATCGGTTGGACGATTGAGGTCGGGCAATCTGTGGCACAGATTAGCACAAAAATTCCAAATCCTTTTATAGCCGGAATGGTATATTGGATATTGCTAATATTGATTGTAGGAATATGTGTGGCAGGAACAGGGATACTGGCGATACTGATAGAAATAAAGGTTATAGAATTATATAGGGAAAAGTGTTGGGATGTCATTACTCTACTGATGATACTGACAAGTGCTGCTGTCATCATTTATTTTGGAGAAGCAATCAAAAAAGCACTGTCAGTAAATCTTCTATTGCTTTTTGTACTTTTGCAGGGCGCATATGTTGGACTTAGGTGTTATTTAGAATCGTACCTTGAGAAAAGAAACTATTAAGCATTTTTTACAAAGCTATGTACAAAATCATTCTAAAATTCCCATTCAATAATACGATTGAGAAAACCTCTCTGATACAGTATAATAAAGTGTCAGGGAGGTATCTCTATGAAGGAAAAAATACTAATCATTGAAGATGATTTTACGATACAAACACAGCTTAAAACTCTTTTGTCTGGGAATGGATATGAAGTATTTGCAGTTACGGATTTTTCCAAAACAATAGAGCAGTTAAAAGAAGCTGCGCCACATCTGGTTATTCTGGATATAAAACTTCCGGGGAATAACGGTTTTGAAATATGCTCGGGGATTCGCACCTTTTCAGATATTCCGATTGTATTTGTAACAAGCAGCAATACAGATATGGACGAACTGAACAGCATTATGCTGGGTGGAGATGCGTTTATCACAAAGCCTTATAATCCCGCTATTCTTCTTGCTAAAATTGCTGCATTGTTAAAGAAAGCCTACCGTTCCCCTCAAACAGAAATTTATATGTGGAGAGAAGCTACCCTGCATTTGGAGAGTAGCATGATAGAGTACAAAGGACAGAAAGCAGAATTGACAAAGAATGAATTGAAAATCCTCTACTACCTTTTTAAGAACTCCGGAAAAATCTGTTCCAGAAATGATATTGTGGATTTTCTTTGGGACAATCAGCTTTATGTTGATGATAACGCCCTAAGTGTCAATATTACCCGTATTCGCGACAAACTGGCAGCAATCGGACTTGTAGATTTCATTAAAACAAAACACAGGCAAGGATATACATTATGAGTGGAAAACAATATTTGAAAAATCAACTCCCCGTTATTTTAATCAATCTGCTGGGTATGCTTGTCCTTGCTTTGTTCCTGATTGCAAGCGATAATCCTATCCAAACAGTCCTGTTTATTTTTGCAGTCTGGTCGATTGTCCTTGTTTTATCTTTGCTGGCATTTTATTTCTCACGAAAAAAATATCTGAATAAATTGCTCAATATGACGGAGCAATTAGAAGAACGATATTTATTGCCGGAAATCATGCAAGTGCCGGAAAGGGCTGATGAACAGGTTTTTTACCAGATTATGAAAATGGCTGAAAAATCTATGTTGGAACGGATTGGCGAAGTACAGAGGGAACGCAGGGAATATAAAGAATACATTGAACAATGGATACACGAAGTAAAAACACCAATTACAGCGATGAAGCTGCTGTGTGAGAATAACCGTTCTCCCTTTTCCAGAGAGGTATTGGCAGAGTTAGAGAATATCAACCAATATACAGAACAGGCACTTTACTATGCCCGGAGTGAACACGCTGAAAAAGACTATTCTGTCCGTGAAGTCAATTTATGCGATGTTGTGCATAGTGCAATCGCAGATAATAAGTATCTTTTGCGTCAAAGCAATATGTCAATTCAGATAGACGATATAGAAACAAAAGTTTATACCGATGAAAAATGGGTGCGGTTCATCTTAAATCAGATTATCGGTAATGCAATCAAATACCATGCAGAGCAGCCTATTTTGCACTTTGGGGCAACAAAAACGAATGACAAGATTGTGCTATCTATCAGCGATAATGGGATAGGTATTCCTAAAAGTGATTTACCCCGTATTTTTGAAAAAGGATTTACAGGTCAGAATGGGCGAACCGGGAAAAATTCTACTGGAATTGGCTTATATCTTTGCAAGCGTCTATGTGATAAACTGGGAATAGGGCTTACTGCTTATTCCGAAAACAGAGGAACAACGATTTCACTTATCTTTCAAATGAATGATTTTATTATCGGAGTGCAGGGCTGACAGGTTCTGCACTTCTTACATTTTTGTAAGAACTGTGTAAGAAAACTTGATACAAAAAATGAGATACTCCATTTACAATAAAGATATGGAACAGTTAAGGAGGTTTATCAGATGAATACGATTTTGAAACTGGAACATATCCAGAAATATTATGGCAATGAAGGGAATATTACCAAAGCCATTAAAGACATTAGCTTTTCTGTGGAAGCTGGGGAATTTCTCGGAATTATGGGTGCGTCCGGTTCTGGAAAGACAACGCTGCTCAACTGTATTTCTACGATTGATACCGTAAGTGCAGGGCATATTTTTTTAGATGGAACAGATATAACGGAAATCAAACCAAAATCCCTTGCCCGTTTTCGCAGGGAGAATTTAGGGTTTATATTTCAAGACTTCAATTTGCTGGACACATTGACGATTTCAGAAAATATTGCACTGGCATTAGCAATCAACAAAGTCCCTGCCGGGAGCGTAGAATCCCGCATTTTGGATATAGCCGGAAAGCTGAATATCAGCGATATTCTAAACAAATATCCTTATCAGGTATCCGGCGGACAAAAACAGCGTTGTGCTTGTGCAAGAGCAATTATCAACAACCCGAAGCTCTTACTGGCAGATGAGCCGACAGGGGCATTAGACAGCCATTCCTCACAAATGTTGCTGTCTACCATTCAAAGTATCAATGAACAGCTTAGGGCGACAATTCTTATGGTAACTCATGACGCTTTTACCGCCAGCTATGCCAACCGTATTCTTTTTTTGAAAGACGGAGAAATCTTTATGGAACTGCGCAAGGGCAACGACAGCAGAAGTGCTTTTTTTGATAAAATTCTGAATGTCCTTACCATGATCGGAGGGGGACAAAGCCATGTATGCTAAACTTGTTTTCAGAAATGCAAAACGGTCTGTAAAAGACTATCTGGTCTACATTGTCACAATGACAATCTGTGTTACCTTGTTTTATGCGTTCTTGTCTATTTCCAGTAGTTATTATAGCCCGGATATAGGCAGCGAGTATGATTTTACTCTGTTAAGTGACGGAATGAAAATTGCAATCTGCATGATAACATTGCTGTTGTTATTTTTGATACGGTTCGTCAATCATTATATGCTAAGACGGAAGCAAAAAGAGTTTGCTGTCCAGTCCATTATGGGAATGGAACAAAAAACTATTGGCAGGATTTTCTTTGCAGAAACACTGATTATGGATATGTTTTCCATTTTGATTGGTATTTTTTGCGGTGTATTTTGCTCTCAATTCATTACCGCAATGCTCCTTACTGCTTATGGAGAGCCTTATGAAATCTCATGGACATTGTTCCCGGACACCGTTTTGCTGACAGTGATATTTTTTGTGGTAAGTTTTTTTGTGGTAGGAGTTTTCAATACACGCACAATCAAAAAAACAAAAATTATTGATATGCTTTCCGCAGAGAAAGAAAATGAGCCAGAATTGAAAAAGAGCCGATTCATTCCTGTCGTAGTAATTCTGTTTTTAATGTTTACTTTATGGGAATTGTTTTCAGGAATACAAAATGTCCGATTTTATTATGACTCCCGCTTTGTTTTCCCGGTGAAAATCATGTATTGGGGAAATATTTTGCTCCCTGTTGTTACATTAGGCTGGGCGGCATTATGGATGTTGAAAAAGAAAAAAATTGCTTTTCAAAAGTTGATTGATGGGCTGCTTATTTGTTCTGTATTGCACGCCTTTTTAGCAGCAAGCGTACCTGCTCTTACCAATCAATACTATTTGCCTTTACATGGTGGAATACTGAATCAATATCTGGTATTTGTATTGATTGATTTGCTCTTCTTTATTTGTGCATTGATTTATCTTGCCAGCAGCTTGATTGTAGCATGGAAAGTAAAATCGCCGGAACATAGATACAAGGGAGAAAACCTGTTCTTTTTCGGGCAAATTATATCAAAACTAAATACAACCAGCAAAACAATGACGCTGATTTGTATAACCCTTGTCCTTGCAATCTTCATGTTTATTGCCGCCCCTATTTTGACGGGCTGGGCTTCAGGTTATTTGGATATGCGCTCTATGTATGATGTGCAGGTATATTCAAGATATAATGACGTATATGAAGAAGAAAATCTGCCGCAAGACAGTTATGAAATCATTACTGAGTTTCTGACAGAACACAAAATAGATACAGTTTATGATTGCACGTTCAATCTATATCTGCCAGAGAAAGACGATTTTCACAACAGACAGAAATATGATTTTCCGATTGTAGCAATTTCTTTGAGTGATTATAACACTATACGGGAAATGCTGGGTTACGAACAGATTTCTCTGGAGGAAGATGAATTTACAACACAATGGAAAGCAATCGCCACCGAGGAAGAACGGGATAGCTTTTTGAAAGAACACACCAGCATTATGACAGACGCAGGAGAATTGACTCTTTCCGGGCAGTCCTATTATGAGGATCCGATTGGAGAAACAGCGTACAATTCCTATACAAATGTATTGTATGTACTTCCAGACAATATTTGTGAAAAGCTGTTGCCAGTAATAAAAAACCGATATATTACAACAACGGAAAATATCTCCTATGAAAATGCAAGGAAACTGGAAAAACTTTTTACAGAGAAATATCCCGAGCAGGCAGAAACCGGGGCTATTTATGGCGTGCGTTTTAGCACACTGCAAATCAATAGTTCCATAGCAAATAACTTTATTTTACAGACTGCAATGATTTATGGTGCTGTCGTACTGATGGTTATATGTCTTACCGTACTTTCTTTGCAACAACTCTTAGACGCAGGACAATATAAATATCGCTTCTCTGTACTCCGAAAATTGGGGGCGGAAGAAAAGCATATCGGAAAACTTATCTTGCAACAATTAAGTGTTTGGTTTGGGCTTCCAATTATCACAGCAATCATTGTAGCTGCTGTTGTAATAGCTTACTTTATCCAAACCATATCAGCAGAAATTTCAGCCTATATTGGGTTTAGTACATTGATGTTACAAATAGGGGCAACAATGGGGATTTTGGTAATTTTATTGATTTGTTACTTCATAAGTACATGGATTATTTTTAGGCGCTCTGTTAATCCATAGAAAATATGTAATTATTGCATTTCGCACATTCTTTAAAGAGGGATAGCACTCTTAATGAACACTATCCCTCTTTCACTTAATAAAGTTCTAATGAATCTTCTGCATCCACCCACATCTGTAAATTGCCCTCAAGATATAATCTTGCATATTCCAAAGGCTCATCCACAGCTAATGAAGTAAGTGCACATTCTGATCCATATGTGGTTTTTAAATCTTTTTCAGCTTCCCAGCAGTCAATGCGAAGCATATATCCAGCACTTGTGTAAACATCAATACTATCGTGATTTATGTTGTATTCTGCATAAATTGTTCTCATCGTATCTTATCTCCATTTTCTTTTGATAATCAGTTATAGAGTTAAATATCGAAAACATTTCAATCAGTTCACCATGTCGTTATTGTTATATGTTATACTGTGTTATGAAATTTTCTTTCCCTTAATTTTTCCCATATTAAGGTTCATGAAAGCTAATGGGAGAATGTAACACAAGGGAAAGAGTAAGGGGAAGTACACTTGCTACAAACTTAGTATTTTCAAGGGTTTGCGAAGAATTTGATAATCAAATATAACAGTTATTAAATTTCCTAAAATATGTGAAATATCAACTGGAATTTATATTATTGAAGCCATATAGGTCCAACAATAAATATCCCCCAAAAGAAAACAGTAATAAGAACAAACGCTTCGGAAACACACCAATAGATTAACTGTGACCTTTTTGTTGTGAGAGGACGAATAAAGTAAATGACTATGACAAATAGCTGTAAAAGGATAAATAAAATGGTTTCCTCTACTACTGGAGAGAAGAAATAGTCAGCACTGCCTTTAGCAGCTGCCTTAAACATAAGCCACATATTAGCGGCTAAAAAAGCTGTAAATGAAAGTATCAGCTTAACAATTGTTTTTTTCATAATGCCACCATAAATTCTAATTTATTTATATAATAAAATCGAATCTTCTATTTATATATATTTTCTAAATGCCTTCTTCATCTTCATGCAGACATCCATAATATACTCAAACTGCTGTGGCCAGGCATTCTGATCATCAAACTTCACATCTTTTTCCACGATAATACGACTTGCCTTCCTCTCCGGCAATTCTCTCCAATCAAGTGCCAAGCCCATAGCAGACTCCACATCGTCTTTATGTGAATAAAGACCTTTAAAGAGTTCTTTATCATCATTTATGTATAATTCAACTCCAACTTTATTTCTCTTCTGAATTTGCGTAACACTGATGTGGCAAGCTGATGAGCCAATACTGAAATCCATCCAATGGTCTGTATTAGGTTTTCTCTTATTAAATGATTTTGCGAATTCAGTATTCTGAAAGGCATAATCATTGAATGCATTCCAATATTCAAGTCTCTGTTGCTGCGTTGGGTTTGTAAGCGTAGTTTTCTTAATCTCTTTTGTCCAATCATTCGGTCTTTCCACTACAGTGAATGATGGAGCAATATCAGAATCACCTATCTGGAAAAGCTTTATCTCACATAAGAAAAAACCAATCTTATCATCTGTATGATTATTAAGCCACTCAACTGCTGCCTTATGTTCTTCACGTGCGTGTTTCACAACCCATATAACCACATCTGCATCTTTACCAGATGCATAAGTAATTAATTTTCCAAGGTGGTCATGATCTGTATCTTCTAATTGATTCTCAATGATAATCTTTCTATCTGTTCCTGTTTCAGATGCATAGATATCAACATTAAAGTCTCCAACAGAGGACTCTGTCTCATCAACCGTAATATCAAGACCAACAGCATCTGCAAGTAATTCAACATTCTCTGCCACCCAAGGAGTAAAATTCAAAGCTTCATGTGGCCATATACTTCTCAAATCAGTAATTTCTTTTAATGTACCAAGGTTAATCATAGCCTTTTATCCCTCCACTCAAAAAGCACCCAGAACTCGCCCGGATGCTAACAATAGTCTATAATATCAATACGGGATGAATTCTCTGTTTTACAATGCTTTACCTTTCAAAAATAAATATTAAATGATTAAATTTTATTATAGCATCCAAGTTCTTCTTTTACCAGCCAAAAAGACACCCAAGCCGTATAGCCTGAGTGTCCTCAAAATCTCTTCCTTATTATATATTATATTATCATACCACCTTGAACATATTCTGTTTCAAAGGTTTATCATCCGTATCCGAAATTCCCATCTCCTTTCTGGCATTTTCCAATCCTTGCATCTTATGAAGTTCCTTTTCTGCATCCTCAAGTCCTACATGGGTATACACATTGAGCGTCACAGCTATATCCGAATGTCCCATCAAATACTGCAGTGTTTTAGGATTCATGCCGGACTTTGCCATATTGGAACAATATGTATGTCTACAAACGTGAGGAGTAATATTTGGCATCTGAACCTTATAAATTTCATTATACCTGCTGACCATATGATTGAATCTGTGTTCCCAATGCATGGCTACAAGCGGCATTCCATCCTTGTCCAGAAAAAGGAATCCCGTGTAACCGTCTACCACTTTTTCAACCTTATAATCTGGTCTATCCTCAATAATTGCTCGAAACATCTCTGTCCTTCATTTGTCATTGGAATAACCCTTGTTCCGGCATTTGTTTTTGTTGGCTCAATTACATACTCTCTTTTGGAAGTCCTTTGTAGCTGATGGCAGATACCGGGAAGTACACATGGTACTTGGGTCTTGCAGGCTTTCCGTCTTTTGCAACCATGTGATGCCTGCTTGGTACAAGAATGAAGTCGATACTTCCGAACATTTCCTTCATCTTCTCTTCCGTTATCCAGTCCTTGGGATCTTCGCTATGGTCATTGTCTATATCCATCGGGATAACATCCGATTCAAGGAAGTTCTGTTCGTTACGGTAGTTGTTGGTGTATGTAGCGCATACATGATCCCTTGCCACGGCAGTCTCCATATCCTTCGGACACTTAACCTCTGCCTTATTGGGATAGGAGCAGTTCGCTGCATTACCAACGCAGTCGGCAGTAAATATTGTCATCTGCATTTAGGTATCCTCCTTGTTAAAGTATTTAATTGTCATCTGCTTACGCTCTGCGTAGACTATCTCTTTCTGCATCCCGGCTGTCGGCTCACCGAACACCCACAATTCCTTACAATGGGAAAGAACAGCAATATCCATAAACATCGCCAGTTCCCTCTCGGTCTCTTCCGACATGAACTGTGGAAACAACAGATGTGGTGCTATCGGAATAGCGCCCTGGTCGACTGCCATCCGGCAGTAACCTCTCGCACGTCTTACGTTGTTTTCCACATCTCCGCTGTAAGCAGAACAGATATAAACCATTGGTCTGTACTTACCCTTATCAGCCAGAGCGTGATATGGTGTCGGGTCGGCATAGCCTTCTGGGTTCTTATATTCGAGCATTCTGTCCGCTCCTTTCATGTGTGATAGGGATGTCTATCCCTCCACTTTCCCACAGACAGCTTTTTTCATTTTGGGCGGGGTATTTTTTCAAGAAATAAAAAAAATGACCTTGAGGAGAACCCTCAAGGCCGTGTGAATCGTTTCATATTATTTTTTATCTTCTTTTGCTTTCAAGGCTTTTCTGATTTTCAAAGCCTCTTTATAATACTTTTCTTCATAATCAGTATGTTGTTTCTCTGCCCATTCCTCTGCATAGTCCAACAGGAAATGCTCTATACATGATAGCATTCTATGATGGGCTCCAAGAAATGAATCTTCCATATTGCGTTTCTTTATCTGTAATGACTTATGGTTTCCATCCTCATTTAATAATAATGATGTACAGATGTCGGATATTTCTACTTCTTTTTCTGCACGTTCCGACCCACGAATCTGTTTATCAATATCATTCATTTCTATAATTCGACTGGCATAACTGAACCAGGACATCGGTATCGCATAATAACTGTCTCCACATAATAAATCAGACCACCACGATGTATAAGAAAAGACATTCTCCTCATCAGAATCGCCATCGCCTTCCGGCATATTTTCAACAAGGCAGTTTACGGCATCTTCGGACAGACCAGTCTTCTGGCATATGTCAGCAACCTCAAGATCAGATGACATTATCTCGGACTTTCCATATAAATAATCGAGGGAACAATCCAAGATAACGCTGTATGCATACATATACTGACTCGGCACCTTCCAAGCCTCATCATATTTATCCTGCGTTAAATGATTCTGAATGTTCCTTCTTATTGCCTCAACTTCTTCAAAAGGATTAGTATACTCTTTGTGTTCACGTATCTTTACTATTTCACGGCATCTTTTATTACTGTAGATGGCATTTGCAAGAGTTCCTGTATCTCCCATCTGCCTTGCGTCAGCAACGGTCAGCAGTCTTTTACCAAATGTATTATACTTTTCGGCTTTCTTGGACATTATCTCACCTCATAAACGAATTACTATTCGTTATAAATATATTCATCGTCTTATAACGGTTAGTATTACGAACTGTTATTCTTTACTTTAGAATAGCACGGATGTATGATTTATACAACAAGAAAACAAATATTTTCATTCCAAAGGAGAAAACAATTATGAACACTACAGCAAACCAAATAGCAAAGATTATCTCTACACCTAACCCTTCAGCACCTATCACAACTCACGCTCTGGCAGAACTTGGTAACGGCAGTATGCAGAACGGTCTCCGAAGAATCGTTAGCTACTTCGCAGCCGAGTCAGCATCCAACTTAAGGCTTGGAAGAATACAGGGTGGCCTTGTCGGTGTAATCGGCATTGCTGCCGTAGCCGGAGGAATTGCTTTCATATACCATGAAACACAGAAAAAGCAGTTAGAAACCGAGGGCAAGGTTATCCTTAACACCCTTCAGAAGTCCGCAAACAAAAACACAGTAATAGTAGAAGAAACTCCCTCCGATGATGTGACCGAAGAGTCTGATACCGATAACAACACTCCTTCCGAAAAATAGTCTCCTTTCCATATACACCTCCTTTCAGGGTGCGAATCCGTAACAGGGTTCGCTCTTTTTTATAAAAATAGCCCCGAGTTCACTCCCCGGGGTCATGTGTTGTTTCATATTATTTTGTAAGTTCTTTGATTTCCTTCAATGTCTGGTTGCAAGCCTCCATCTGTTTTTCCAGCAACGAAATCTTCTCGACTAATAACTGTGATACACCTACCGGCTCAGCAGTTTCTTCTTTTTCAGTAGTTGGAAGATTAGCTATAGTATATGCTATTATGGCTCTGTAGGTTGTCGTAACAGGCTTATTTATCGCTGCTGCAATGGTTTTCAATCTATCATTAGACTCGCTTTTTATAGTAACTTTTCTCTGTATGGTTTCATTCTCCTCGCCGCTTTCAATGTAATCGATCAAATCTTCCGGGCTTCCTTTAAACCGATCAATAGCATCATTGAAGATAAAGGCATCGCGGGTCTGATAAGCATTAGTTGTCGGGTACCACCTCTCCCTTAACACCTTTGCCTGTTCATCACTTTTTTTATCAACCAATACATTAATCTGCATCTTCATCTCCTCCTTTATTATCTGTAGCCAATATACTTTCTAGCTCATTATAAATCCTCATTACTGTTTGTTTTTGTTTATCTGTGAGTTCATCAAACCGCTTGTGTTTTACACAAATTTCGTACCATGCCGTTCCCTCGATACCCCCACAATTCCCACAAGTCCGTGGCGAGATGACCTTAAAAGGATACATTCTTGGTGCGTAGTCCCAGCCTTCAGCGAATCCCTCTTCCGGGGTTAGCCAAGCCTCCGATCCACAAATTTCGCAAATATGATGCAATTTAACATCAGAATATTCCTTATCACTATCTTTTGATGGAAGCGGCAGTTTCGTTTCATTAAGAATAACTTTCAAATCATCAAGCCTCCTCAAATAATACATTATGTTTAATACCTTGTATAGCATCTTCAAGTCGCAAACTCCCAACAACCACCCCAAAGATATATGGAGCCAAGGATTCTAATAATTCTGGGATCGCCGCCGTAATAAAATCTGCAAGTTCTAACGGGGCAATTTCTATAGATAAAGAATAATCTGCAACAATCGTAGCTGTGATGTCGTATTCATCTGTTATATAAAACCGTGGCTGGATCAGATAACTTGAACCATAAACACGGCCATCCGCACCATCTTGATTTTTAGGCCACACATGAGAGTTAATGAAGTTAATCAATTTATATGCTTCAGCAAGATATTTCGAATCTGCCACAACAGATGGACCAGGCTCGGCATAATATACTCTGCCTTCAAAGGCTGTAAGATGCCAATAAATACAAGCCTCAATTCTCTCGGATGGGCTGTTGGGGTATCCACCAAAAGACATAGTCGTTCTCGATACCTCTTCGCACTCATCTTCTATATGACAGTATATCCATCCTGCGATCTAGTTCCAATTCTGCGAATGTTAGGAATAAGCCCAGCTGATACTTCTTCAAAGAACTTTCTGCACATCCTCGGTGAAACTGGATCTTTATCAAAAAGCCATGCTGGGGTAAATGATATCCCAGTAGGTGCATTTACCACTTTCCTCTTTAAGGTATTCTCATAATAATCGTATTCTGTCTGATTCAATTTCATATTCAATTCCTTTCTGGGTAAATCCGCTTTACCCCGCGCTGTGTAGTTTTAGTGGTTCTGATTGTTTTCCGGCAAACAATATTATTCATGTATTGTGCTATTCAGCCCATTCGTTCTGTACGGCACATCCAATAAGGAATATACCATCGTTCTATGCGGCTGTCAACCCTATTTTAGAACGATTTTAATTTTTTCCCCGCCCAAATCCCACATCTCTGTCCATAGGAAAGTGAAAGGAAAAATCCACTACAACTTTTCAAAAAAATCCCGCCCAAAATCGGAAAGGATGTCCATAGGAAAGTGAAGGGATAAGAACAAACCTTTCAGGAAGGCGGTGCGAATCATGGCAGACAAGACAATGGACGCTTACGAAGAGCGTGATGCTGAACTCGATGAAGAGCTGGCTGAAGTGCTTATCGCAATAAGCGTCATATCAAAAAGGCTTGTCTAATTTCAACTGATTTTCGTAACCATATAATATCTCCCTTATATCTACTCTACTCCAACAAAAATGGCCTCCCTTACTACTATTATTTAAAGGATAATGAATTCCGTCACACTTCCCAAGCAAAGTTAAATCCTTTGGACGATTTCTCCTCGAGCTCTCATAAATATGCATTTTGTATCTATTACCTGTTTTTCCTATATGAAAGCATACTCTTTTCGATGTACGAAGAACATCTATACTTTCGGGTTTATCTTTAGTTAAGAAAAAGTATACATCTGCTACTTCATCAGCCACTCCATTTACATTCCAATCCCTCAAATATATTTTGTTCACATAAAACAAAGCATACCAACCAAGATATTTTTCATAACTCTCTATTTTCTCTTTAATTTGAAAAAAATATACATCTCCCTCTTCCCATCCCAAGACATATGGTTTATGAACAGGAATTTTTTTATATTCCGGCATCGTCTCTTCTAACTGCACTTTCAACTTGTCCAATACCTTACTTCTCTCATACCTAATTCTTTCTGTTTGCCAACGTTGTGATATTCTATCTTCTTCTATCAACTGAAGTGCTATTGTTTTAATTTTCTCTGTCAATCTTCCCTTTTTCCACAACGTATCTGCCAGACCAAAATAAAAATCATATTTGCAGTCGATATCCTCCATGTCCTCCTGATATTCTGATAATATTTCCTTCAGAGCAACTTCATCACTTTTCCCCGACTTAAGTTTTGCAATATAATCTTCTTTCACATCTGCACTTATGTCATTTTGATAAATGCCTACTCCCCATGTTCCCATCAAATCTCTCCTTAACAAAATATTTTTTGTTTTCAATTTACATTATATCGGCCAAGGCATATTTTTACCAGTCAAAAAGGCACCCAAGCTATATGCCTGAGTGCCACCAGTTTCCACCAATATTCTATTATCAAATCACCTTGAACATATTCTGTTTCAAAGGCTTATCATCCTTGTCCGAAATCCCCACCTCTTTTCTTGCATTTTCTAACCCCTGCATTTTCTGAAGTTCCTTTTCGGCATCTTCAAGTCCAACGTGGGTGTAAACATTAAGTGTCACGGCAATATCCGAATGCCCCATGAGGTACTGCAATGTCTTAGGATTCTTGCCAGATTTCGCCATGTGACGGACGGCTCGCAATGCTATCAACTTTTTCATTCAAATAAGCACCTCTAAAGCTTTATGTCTCTTTTTCAAACTTGCTGGCGGCGAACAGCATTTTATGCTGTTTGCGGACGGCAAGTCCACAGGGGATAGCCGCTTTAGCGGCGCAAGGGGGTGTAGCCACCTTGACGAAACTTAATTTGCTCATCTTTTTCGTATTTCTCAACACTCATTATCTAAGTTCAAGGGAATTGGAAATATAAAAATGGAAATCTTGCTCCTTGCAGTATTCTTTTATTTTTTGAATCAGTTTTTGATTAGTTGTATATTCCAAAAGATACACTTCCATCCCATCCGCCTTGCACGTTTCCAAATATTTGCAGAAATAATCTCTCGTCTCGCTCGTTTGTTCACCAAAAGTTCCACTATCAAAATCAATACTGCTCCATACTGATTCCTGATTTACACCTGTCATAATCTGATCAATCGCCCCATAGCGTTCCCTATATTCCGCCACATAAGTATCTCCACCGTTGATGATGACCGCTTTGCCAAACGTCATTATGTTTTGTAGAATCGCTGTAATGCCTTCAAAAATACTCTCGTGCGGATTGTAATAATATACATCACAATTATCTATAAAGAATCCGTCAACACCTTTTTCATATAGTTCCTGAGAAAGCTGTCCTATAAACTTCTGCCAGTCTGGGTTTGCTACATCTACCCATTCTTCTTCCTCCCAGTGCTCATACTCACCGATTGCCAGTTCCGCATAGGTTGTATAGTACTCCCTAAAGTTTTCAATCGACCCAATATTTAGATATGTATATACGACTGTTCCATTTTGATGGAGCAATTCAATATCCCTTTTTGTAAAATACTGTGCATCAATTACAATCGTTTCATACGTTTTAAATCGTTCCAAAGATGAGGCGTCCGCATTTAAAAACACCCCATAATCGTTTTTCTCAAATTTCTTTGCTTGATTGGCTTTCACAAAAAAACATCCACCAATAAACATTAGAACAAATAATACAGCCAAGGCTACTGCTTGTTTGGTCCTCTTCCCGCACAATGCCTCCCACACCCTTTCGGTAATTCTCGTTTTTTCCTCATGACTATCACATTTTACACATTGATGATTATGTTTTCCCAGATTTGTTGCTCAATTTGCATTCAAATTATACCCTAAAACTTGTGAACAGTTCTACCGTCATTTTGGAATATCCTAATTTTTCATCCAAAGCACCTTCCAAAATGACAAACATCATGTCACACATGATGCTGTTAACATCGGTGCCATCTTTGATGCTGATATCATTATTTTTCAGATAGTCACGCATCATTTCTCTCATTACTGCTTTTTGTGGGCCGTCTTTTCTTATTGCCATAAAAATAACCTCCAAACTGAGTAATTTTATCTTACATCAGTTTGGAGGTTTACACAAACTTTAGGATACTCCCCAAACCACAATCCTGGTAGTCTTACTACCAAAGATTGTGGCTTTATCTGTTCAAACTCTTGTACATCTGCCATCGCTTAGTAGTCTAAACCGTAGTAATTCCAAGGTTTTCCGCCATATTCTGCCCTGTGTTGCCCCATTCTGCAAAGGTATGCATTATCATAAAATTGGAGTGCCGTAATAGATGAAGAGCACTTTTATCATAGTTTAATTTACTCCTTTTTTGCTGCCAAATGTCAAGTTTTTACTTAATATCATTTTTTCTATTAACATATTCTATTACTATTTCCCTTATCTTTTCAGCTACTTCACGTGCTTGCTTCTTATCTGTATACGAATCCGATTCACCTTGCCCTACAAATATTGATATCAACTCTTTTAATATCTCTGTATCTGACAATGATGTTATCTTTTCATGTTTCTCATTTTCTAATACTTTTGTAGAAAACACGCACTTATTTGGCAAATTCTCTTCATTGAAATTATCTATCCAATATGCATCTTTTAACAGAGCACGCGAAAGATTAGTAATACATCTAACAGGATTTATAGGTTCTGGAGATGTCATTTGAATATGAATTTTATCCTCATTTATTCTTTCTATGTATTCTATATGTCTATGGTAACGCGTTGCGGAATATGATTTATTAGCAATCTCTATTGACCTTTTGATAGCTAATACCAACTCGTCCTCATCACTATGAAATTTTATCCTTTTATCTGCCATTGAAATCGAAAGTTCATAAATATACATACTTAATACCTCCATAATAATTATGTTACCACAGGTATTCAACAAAGTAAATCTTATTATAGGGTTATTGACTTTTACTTTAACATATGCAATAATATGGTAAAGCGCATTTAAGCTTTACTTATGGTTTTATCTTATTGAGCAAAAAGGAGAATATCTATGAATTTTAAGCTAAACCAAAATGAACAGGCGGTATTTAACAAAATGATGGCGGATTTACCGCAAGTGCTTCAAGAAGGTCTCTTTTATGAAACTCGAGACCTATTTGATCTCATGGGACTACTTCCCCATCCAAGATTATGTCGATATCTATTTGAGCTAACAGCAGCTGGTAGTACTTTCTTTAAGCTAAAAGGAACAACTTCTAGCGATGGATATATATACACCCCCTAGATAAGAAGCACTTTCGTTACTCTCTGACAGCCAGGACTCATGATGCCCTGGCTGTCATTTAGTCATTTAGTCATTTATCTCCTTCTCCACTCCACTCCACTCAAATATTTTGATATCCAGTCATCGTTTTTTTCATCAATACAATTTAGAGAATCACCTGTTGATTTATTTTCATCTAATTTCTCTACACACGATTCACACTGTATTCCATATTTCGTGTTGTAGCCTTTTCCATTCGGTCTCTTTATTCGTAATATATCTTCACAGTTGTTTAGATCGACATTCTGATATTTTAATCTTGAAAAATATTCTAATGCAGCTTCCCTAAGGCAATTATCCTTTGTATGTAAATACGTGTAAAACATTAATTCCTTAAGCTTATCCTCATAACTAAAGTTTTCCTTTGGTCTCATTATGTACAGATCAACAAGACATTGCCTTATCTCATTAGCTTCATTATCCTCTATTGTCGATGCATCTCTCATATCGAAAATATAGTCATATATTTTCATTATTTTTCTTACATTTCCATGCTTTATGCTGCCATTTTCTTTGAACTTTTTGTGTGTCTCTGAGGTAACAGAACCTCCGTAATACATACGCATCCAAAAGTCTTCTTCAATACCATCACTCAACTCTAGCTCATCAAAATCGAACTTATCACTATATTCAAATTGACACTTCTGCAAATTGTCTATCGATAGTTCTTGAATAACTTCTTTCAGCTCTTTCATGCACATTCCTCTTTTCTAAATAGAATTATCCCCATATAATTCCATCCATTTTTTCTTAAAGTCTTCACAATCAAACTCAAGTATTCCCATCGCTCTACTATAGTCAAATTTATTTAAATTATCACTTAACCAATTATCTTTATCTTCACCTTCATACGTTGTCCAAATATATTTTAATAAATGCTCACTCGTATTCCGCTTAAACATTTCTTTAAATTTAACTAGTTTAGAAACTTGAATATGAAATTTACCTACAGTAATCGCCTCCTCTTTTTGTATCTCATAGTAATTCTTATTTGTGTCATCCCATTTCCAAAAGAATATTTCATCTTTATTCTTGTTAAAGTAATATTCTTCTATCACCTTTGCCACAAAATCCTTGGTTAACTTACTATCATGATTCTCTGACATGTATTTAATAATAGCTTCTTTTGCCTGTTGATTATCGTCAAAATCTATGAAAACCTCTAATTCAGTATGTTGATTCTCTATTACTTTTTTTGATATGCATACTTTCCACTGCTCTTCGCTTAATGACGATAATACCTCTTTGGATATATTATTTTCTTGACATAACCTCCCATGAACAGAACACTCTGTTTTACAAATCTCTCTGTATCTTAGATACAAATTCAAATTTCCATTCAGTTTTTCTTTAGCTAGTGACTTTTCTAGAAATGAAAAGCTTTTCTTTTGTTTTAATTCCCATTGTTCCCATTCCTTAACGCTATCATAAAGCTCAATAAACAATCGCTCATATATTTTTACAAAGAAAATATAATCAATCCAATCTATTTCATTTTTGAATTCTCCATCCCCAGAACCTGTTGCACACAAATAGTTCTCATTAAAATAATTCAAGTAATCAGGTATGCCATCTATATCTTTTGTTTGTTGATTATTTTGTGTCACATTACTAAATATTTGTATACCTTCAAATGTATTCACTTCAAGATAGCCATTTTCCCATAAGCAATTATATTTCTTCATTAAGTTTCTTACTACTACTTCTTCTGATATACCATTGTTCTTTTCATGAACTAACATTTTAATATATTCCGCCAAAAATTTTAGATATTCCAGATCAAGATTATGAACACGTAGCAAAAAACTTCCAATTTTTGTAAAAGCATATTCATTTTTTTGCTCCTCAAATCTCAACTCCATCCATGACTCAAATTCAGATATATCAACATATTCCTTTAATTTCTTAAAATACTTTCCATCTTTTCTTATGTTTTGTGTATAGTCATTATACACTTTGTCAATAAATGCAATTTCATCTAAGAATACTTTTTTTGCAATTTTTCCGGTAATGCGTACGATATTTTTAACATCTGTATGATTATTCGAATCAATCCATGCCAGCCTCGATTTATTATCTATATTCTGAATTGTTATTCCATATTCCATGCATGCCATCTTAAAACACCAATGTATCATCAGCATTTCCTTTTCTTCTGCTATTTCTGCTAAATATTTCTTCCATATAGGTGTTTCATCTGTTTTTTCAAATCTATAGCAACTATCCAAATAATCATTATCTAATTGTTTTTCCCAATCTTTTTTATATTCTTCATTCACTCTGTTACTTAACATATATACAAGTTCAGCTTTATAATTCTCATATATTGTCAGTGGCTCATTTTTTGAATTCAAATCCATATACAATTGATCTGCAATTGATGCCTCCTGAATAACAGCAAATTCAAACTGTATACACTTCAATAAATAATCTACATCAAAAGCCAGTATTTTTTTCCCATATTTATTTTGGTAATTTTCGTACGTTTCTAATAGTTTGTAAATAGAATACGTAGAGTGATCCACTATATATTCTTTGAGTTGATCTAAAGTAACTCCGCTTTCATTCAACAATATATATAGTATCTCATTTGCCTTTTCTCTCTTTTCAAAACGGAACTTATTCAACAACTTCCTATATAATTCATATTTTTCTTTATTAACACATTCATCTTTATCACTAAACTTATTGTTTAATAAATACGCACAAAGATAAACCAGTGTAACAACTCGTTGTTGTCCATCATATAAATAAAAAATACCCGTTTCTTCTAAATATCCCAATATAGCACTAAGGATAAATGTATTTTTATTATCATTTGCCCCTTTGTCATTGAAAAAATCTGCATTTTTCAATTTTTGCAAATCATCATTCAAGTCAAGGACTTTTAACAGTTCACCTGCTTTGCTTACTAGTCTCTTTTTCCCACCCGAGTCTCGGCAATTAGTATAAAATTCTGATCTAATATTATATCCTGCTTTTTGACATAATATGAAATATGGTGTTAAGTCATTCTCACTATAATAATTATACTGATGAATTTCAGGTTGATCCCATAACACCCCCTCATAAAAAGAATTATATACAACCAATTCCGGACTACCTTTACTATATTTTTTATCCGGCAGTTTATTCTGCAAAAACGACTTACTGATATCAAATAAAAGTGTTTCCAAGTACTCTTGACTGCTTCCCAATGTATAATCCCTTTGAACTGCTGGAACAATAATACTTCTGATATCATCAAGATTTAAGATGTCATAAAAAGACTTTTTGCCTCCATTTACTAATTGTGAAAAGCTTTTCCCTCTCTCAATCAATTCTTCTGTAACTTTTATTTTTTCTGAAACAATATTATATATGCCTGGTGATATATATTGCTTTTCCTCTTTATATGCATCTTTGAGAACAGCATTATCAATATTACCATTTTCTACAATAATTTTCCCATATAACTGACTTTGTAAAAACTCATTCTGATATTCTTTTTGCTTCATATAGTTATATGTTTTTCCCAACAAATTGAATCTATTTCTCAATTGAATTTCGAATGTCTCATTGCTGTTTATATCAACCAAATCGAAAAATTTGAAATTCTTATCCAGTTGATATAATGTCATAACAGCATTATAGACATTAACATTCATACTTGCATTTCCTTGTTCTTCCAGCTCTTGATAAATGCTTCTTAATACTACATGGCATAATTGCAAATAAAAGAAAGCATCCTTATAGCCCTTATGTTGTCCAGTTGTTCCTTCTGCTTTATCATATTTATCTTCTAATAGTTTTTGAAATATTACATCCATATGATTAAGGAAGCCCGGATATCTATATTTTACAAGATCATACAGTTTATCATTTGTATATAAGTACCTTTGAATTTCTGCATGTTCTTTTAGAACCATTTCCTGTGTAATCTCTTGATTAGACCAATATTTTAGTTGATATGCTCTATCATAATCAGTCGATGAAAATGGTGTCTTTTTCTCATTTAAGCACAAAAATTCTTGCAATGGCTCATTTTCCGTATATCGGCAAATAATCATTACGTTTCTCATCATCCAATCAAAATAATCATTCTTTTCTTCTCCAGACCATTTTTTTTCATTCTTTTTTAAACATTTTTCCTGCAAAAACTCGCACGCCGTCTTCATATGTTGTACATCAACAGATTTTTCATTATTAGATTTTACCTGCTCACTACTGCTACTATACAAAAATTTTTCTCTTTCTTTATTTTCTTTATCTCTTTCAAATGTAAGACGAACAAAATCTTTTGATTTACCTAAAGCTTTAGAAATAATAGCAAGTGAAATCATTCTCTGCTGTCCATCTAATATATGAACAATAGGCTTGCTGTCTTTTTTTTCACTATTTTCTTCATATAATGTTATCATTCCAATTGTATATTCATCTTTTTTATTTTCCCTTGCATATAAAATATCGTTAAATAAATTCTCTATGGATGGTCTTGATTTTCTGGTACTTTCACTATTCTCCAACAATTCATAATAGTCAGCCATACTATTTATTTCTAATGTGTTATCGCTACCACTGTTCCCCTCGACATCCCATTTATAATTTCTCTGTAAAAGTGGTATCACAACACTTTTTTCATTTAATCTTTTACATATCTCGCTAAGAGATAATAATTCAGATTTTGCAGCCATTATGCCTCCTTAAAAACTATATATTTTAGCATTGCAATCTCAGGATCTTCTATATTTACCATATACTCATTGTACTGACTTACAAGCCAAAAATTAAAATCTTTATATTCTATTGTACTCATGATAAATTCTATCTTTGTATTATCTTCCGCTAAAATATATGCATATCTATTTGTTAAAAAATCTGAAATGCTCTCCCTAACTTTGTTTATTATTGTGTCACTAGCACTCTTAAGGTCTTTTCTAGCATCCACAGACATCTGATCCAAATAATCTTTGTTTACATTTATATCAATCTTAAATGGGGCGCCGTCATTCTTGTTCCAAATTAATTGTTGCCTCCATATATCTGCACCCTCATAAAAACTTTTAAACTTTCCCTTTAAACCTGGATTATAGTTCATACCGTTGACTATTTTTCCAACCAAAATTTTAATCGCCTCATCAGAATCCTTCTTTTTTTGATATAATAGTAACAATAATTTGATGATATCATCTTTTTTTAAATTCATACTAAACAATGTTCCATCTTTTTTTTCAATAAAAGATGACTTATTTTCAGCATCTAGCTTCACGCTGTCCGAATAACATTTACCATATGTAATTACTTCCTTATCATCTGCAACCTTTGTCCTACTTAGACTTGCATCTATCCCCCATGATTTAAAGTATAATGGTAATAAGGTATCTCTCATTCCTTTAATAGTACCCTTATCATTTGTTTCCCCCTGTAGCTCCTGTGGATATATTTCGACTGTATAACCATAATCGACAGGTATTTTATTATTCTGAATGAATGTAGAAAAATCCTGATCACTACCATCAACAAAAATACTGTTAATGCTAGCACCTTTAATAATATGAAATTCCACTTCCTTTTCATTTTTTATAGACTTACAAACAATACATAATCCATTTTCATCCTTAATCTTAATTAACGCATTGTGTTCTTCTTTTTCTAGAATTAAGTATTTATAAACATCTATCAATAGATTTTCAGAAAAAGAATGTCTACTTAGTGATGGCGAATTCATATGATCTATGCATTCTTGAAACATGTCTTTCATAAATTTATGTACAGCTATATCATCATTTTTATCTTGTTTTTTTTCAGCATCTTTTTTTTCTAATAGTCCACTTCTATACAACGTTTTTTTGTAAGATTTCCAATGCCATAGATATTGGTATGCAGCTCCCCAAAAACGGATTTCATGCATCATATTGTTAAGCATCATATATAATCTGTAATCTATATTATTTGAGATTTTGTATTCCTCCCCATACCGTAATAACTCTATTCGTATACTCTTTAATTCATCTAATGTTAACTGCCCATTATCACCCAAGTTTGATACTTGACTATCTGTGTCTTCGAAGTTGCCGGACTGATTATCTACTTGTTCGAGCACTTCTTTCTCCAAAGTTTTCATAGCCGGAAAATCGTTCGTTTCAATATGTTCTACTAGGCTTTTGCATATGCACTCAACCTTGTTATCTTTATTAGAACAATCTAATTGAACACCATGTTCATCACATATATTCTGTAGTCTAACGCGTACATCAAGATCTCGTTCCGCTGTAATTTCGCAGCCTTCAATAAAGTTCAAATATCTAGCATAATACACCGTTGCTTTAATCTGCTGATCTGCAATATAGTAATAATAATCTCGTCCTCTAATGCTACCATCATTTTTTTTAAATCCCTTAACATTACTCAATTCATAATAATTTTTATGCTTACCAATAAACTGTACAATCGTTTCAATGTAACCATTTATTTTTTCTCTTATCTCTTCGTCATCAATCGTTTTACTGTCAATATCTGAAACATATTTTATAGCCTCAAAATAATTCTTTTCCTCGCAATGATTATTTTCTAAACTGGTCAAAAAATTACTCCATTTTCGTTCTAAATCGTTTGACATTTTCTTCATTTTCTCCTCGTATCTTTTCAAATTGTCTAATCAAGCACTCATTTTTTCATTTCTTTCCCCTATAGTATAAAGGTTGATATGCCGTTCTAACCTCTTCCAACCACTTCATTCCAAGAAATAGCATCTTGATTTGAAATAGCTTCCCAAAATACCTATCAATAAAATAGGGGCAAGCACTAATACGTGCCCACCCCTACGATGCTTAGCAATCTGTTATTACTTGTCTGTTATAAATGTGTTATATATTGCCTTTATGGCTGTCTCAAAATCACTGTTCTTTACTCCGATTATGATATTCAGCTCTGATGAACCCTGGTCTATCATCTTTATGTTGATGCCTTCCTTTGCAAGTGCACTGAACAACTTGCCTGCTGTACCACTTGCTGACTTCATCCCACGGCCTACAACAGCTATAAGTGCAAGTCCTGACTCAATCTCAACTGAATCCGGCTCTGCAAGTCTATGGATGGCAGATATAACTCTCTGCTCCTTGTGTACGAATTCATCTGCATGAACTACGATAGTCATCGTGTCAATACCTGATGGCATATGCTCAAATGAGATATCATTCTCCTCAAATGCCTGAAGCACCTTTCTTCCAAATCCTATCTCTGAATTCATCATAGCCTTCGTAATAAATATTGTACAGAAATCCTTCTTACCTGCAATACCTGTTACAACATAATCCTGCTTCTGGCAGGTACTCTCAACGATCCATGTTCCTGCGTCCTCAGGCGCATTTGTGTTGCGGATATTGATTGGGATACCACAGTGGCGTACAGGGAATATCGCATCCTCATGGAGAACTGATGCACCCATGTATGAAAGCTCACGAAGCTCTCTGTAAGTAATATATTTGATCGGCTTTGGATCTGGAACAATACGTGGGTCAGCTACAAGGAAGCCTGAGACATCTGTCCAGTTCTCATATACATCGGCTCTGCTTGCCTGTGCGACTATCGAGCCCGTTACATCTGAACCGCCTCTGGAAAATGTCTTTACCTTGCCATCCTTGCCAAGTCCATAGAATCCTGGAACAACCGCATGCTGTGTCTTGGCAAGTCTCTCACCAAGTACCTTCTCCGTCTTATAGCTATTGAGATTGCCCTCTGCATTGAAAAAGATAACCTCTGCAGCATCTATAAACTCAAAGCCAAGATATGCAGCCATAATCTTACCATTGAGGAACTCTCCTCTTGATGCCACATAGTCCAGTGTGCACATTGGGTCCGGATTGGTAAGATCCTCCAACTGCTTTGTAATCTCCTCAAAATCCTTATCAAGTGAAAAATCCTTAATCTCAAGGCCTGTGATGATCTCATCATATCTGGCCTTGATCGCCTTCACTTCCTCTGTGAAATCATTCCCTGCCTTCGCAGTTTCATACACATGAAGGAGCATATCTGTTACCTTTGTATCATCTGAAAATCTCTTTCCAGGTGCAGAAGGAACAACGTATACACGGCTCTCATCTGATGTGATGATTGCTCCAACCTTTTTAAACTGCTCTGCACTTGCCAATGAACTTCCGCCAAATTTTACTACCTTTTTCATAATTCCACTATTTCCTTTGCCATATTCTTATTTGAATGTCTTTCTTCTTAAGATTCGCTGGCGAATCTTGCCGCAAGCTGCCAGTCAGCTCTGCTGACATATATCATATCAGCGGCTCAGCAATACTCACGGAGTGTATATCTCCGTCGAAGATAGAGAGTCCAGACTGAGATATAAAACATAAAAATACACATGCATTTTATACGTCTTTTTGCAATATAGCAAGAGAAATTTAATTTTTGCTATTAAAAAAGGGCAGGCACTCCAATGCGCCCGCCCCTCTGGTATACAGTCTTCACCACATGATCTAATAATAAACTATTTTGAAATTTCTTCCTTAACCTGAGCAACCCACTCATCAACCGTACCATACCAGTCGATCATTTCCTGAAGCTTTTCTTCCTCAACATCATCATCGCTCTCTAAGATCTGTTTATGCTCATTGAGCACTCCGGCCATGTCGACCATTGTATCAACCAAATCCTGATCATAAGCCTGTGGATTTTCGTTGATAATGTTTGCAACCTCATTAAAAGATGTACTTGTCTTATTGAACGCATCAATCGCAGGCTGCTTATCTGCACCGCCGCACGCCACCAGCGACATTCCCATCATCATGGTCATTATGAGAACCATCAGTTTTTTCATTGTCTTTTTCATAATAATTTCCTCCTCTTTATTGCAATCACATAATCTGAGTATATTTTATTATGTATTTGCAATCAGTGAGGTCTAAATGCACGAATCGTACCAAAAATGTATCGAATCGACACTCTTTTACAATGACAGTCTGAGCGTAAACTTGCCATCATTTTCTGCAAAGCTGAAACCCCCGCCGTAACGCTGCACGATCGCACATATGCTCTGAACGCCTATACCATGTCCTTCCATATCAGACACAGGTATTCCATTTTGAAACTTTATGGGAGCTTTACAGTCATTTACCACCTGTAAAAAAAGGTGTTTATTTCTTTCATAAAAATTCACATCAATCTCGCATGATCTTCCCTCTGCAGCCAAAGGCACACATGCATGCAAGGCATTTTCCAAGGCATTAGATAAGAGCACACACAGATCACTTTCCGACACCGTAAGATCTGCGGGAATTGCACATTGTATCTTTATTTCAATTTCTTTCTTCCTGGCTCTACCCGCAAATGAAGATAGGATCAGATTCACTGCCTCATTTTCACAGTATATTTGGACCTTCTGCGCCTCAATCTCCTTACATATTCCCGATATATAAGCCTGCGCCTGTTCAACTTCACCATTTTCTATACATGTAGACACATACTGCAGGTGATGACGCATATCATGGCGATACTGTCTGGTCAATGTCTGCGACTCACGCAGACTGCTGATTTCCCTCACCGCCTGACTTAACTGCAGATCCAGATTATTCCGGATCAGCTTCATCTCATTCTGCATCTGTTCCTTTTTGGAGTTATATAAGAGAAAGGCCAGATATGCAACACAGCATACAAAAGGCATAAATTCCGCTACAACGTAACTACCACTCAAAAGAAGGTTCGTATACACTATTGTAAAATAGTCAAATACATAATATAGCGCCGGTATGATTCCAAACTGCCATTGCTCCCTGAGACTTTTATCTGACAATCCTCTGACTGCAGGTGACACAAAATGAAGCAGAAGCAGCAATGCAGGGATTGTAACCACAAGTTCGGTAATATCCTGCATCATCTGCCTTCCCGAAAATGCAGCAACTGTGGCAAGTGCAACCCATCTTCTAAGTTCACAGCACAAGTATGCCGCCTGTACAGAAAAAACAGACCACAGCAATTTTCCCGTCAACATCCAGAGAACAATGACCAATGGAAGATGCACCGCCAACGGATAAATATGTCTTACAAAATCAGCGCCCTTGCTGAAATATAATATGCTCTGTATCAGCGGGAGTAAAACCATGCATCCTATGAAAATGAGTTTTCTTTTCCTGGTGGACAGCGCATTACAAAAAGACGCTGATAATATTCCCCCAAAAAAGCTCACAGCCATATTGTTAAGAAGCGAAATATATAGGCTCATATCATTACCTGCCTGTTCTGGAACGCATATTCAAGGAATGCATCCTTTACTTCATTGTATTTTCCCCGTGGAACCGGTATTTCTGCAAGACTAGACATGGTAATCCCCCTAAATGTTATGTTTTGCACATATTCCAGATTTACCAGATAAGAACGGTGAGGTCTGTGAAAAAAAGGATACGTGGAAAGCTGCTTTACAAGCTCATCCATGCTGCCGGCGCTTTCCAGTACTTTTCCTGTATTCAGGTGAAATATAAGGGTGCGGTGAATGACTTCGCAATATTCCAGGGCTTTTATATCTATACGGGTGATTCACTCTTACATCGCAGAATGAGGCTGGTCTCCGCCTCCTTTTTACAGGCTGCAAGCACAGAATCAAGCAAACGGAAAAAGCTCTCTGCCCAGATGGGCTTTAATTGATAATAGTATGCACCTATAACGTAAGACTGCACCGCAAACTCAGAGGACGAAGTGACAAATATGATCTTGACGTTTTTATCGTATTTTCGTATCTCCGTTGCCGCTTCAATTCCATTCTCTCCCGGCATCAAGACATCCATAAACAGGATATCATATCTGTTTCCCTTCTCTATTTCCGCCACCAGGTCAAAAGGATGATTAAAAATACTGTATTCTATTTTGCAGTCTCTCTCCGCACAATACTGTTCCATAAGCCTTTGCATCTCAGCAAGCACAGAAACATCATCATCACAAAACGCAATCTTTGCCATAATCCCCTTTATGCCTCCTTGGCGCCAAATATTTTCTCCAGCACTCATTATCGCATATTTTTCACAATTCGACAACAAAGGGGCTATTCTTCGTTTTGCATCGATTTATACGAATTTATTTTCTCACCCACCTGGCATAGAGTTTCCTGCTGCCGGTGCTGCCGGCTGCAATCTTCGTAACCTTTTTCTTGAATTTTGGATCGCTGTACCACCCCTTGAATGTATAACCCTTTCTGACCGGCTTCTTCAAGACTATAGTCCTAGATCTGACGGTATAACCGGCTGGATTGGACCGGCTGTTTGTCCCCTTGCCAAGCCTGTACTGGATCTTATACTTTACCAGCTTCCATCTTGCGTATAATGTCTGATTCCTGGTGGTCCTCACAACCGAGCTGCTGCCGATCCTGCTGCCGCCACTCTTTGCTGTGTACCAGCCTGCAAATGTATATCCCCTTCTGGTCGGTGCCGGCAGTGCTCCGTAAGTTTTTCCACAAATGACTGTCTTACTTCCAGAACTCACACGCCCTCCATTTGGAGCAAATGCTATTCTCACGCGCTTTACTGTGTCCGTATATTTTGCAGTAAAAGAAAGCTTGGTGGATGCTCCCGCCACACGCAATGTAACTTTTTTACTTCCCGCCTTCCACGTCATCTGATTTAAGGCATATGCGATAATCCCATTTTGAATACCCGAAATGCTCGGCGGATATGACGCATTGTCAGTGCTAACTTCGAATTTGGTTTTACCTGCATTGAGATTTTTCTGAATCCTGTCAGCGTAGGCCCGCGCCCACTTTGCGGCATCTCCGTTTCTGACAAAGTAGTTGTCTGCCAGGCTTGTAGAACGTGTACCATAACCGCTTGCCATATAAATCTTATTATGACCGTTGTGTGCCAACGCCATGAGTTCATCCGTCAGTCCAAAATACAAATGCGTAGGATCAAAGTTATAATAATTGTCTTTTGTATCATCCCATGTACAGTCCACCTGATACCATTTGCCATCCAGCTTCATGGCATTCCAGGTATGTCCATCATAGGTATCCCTTGTCTCAGCATTTGTTATGCCGGCTGCAGTAAGCAGTTTTGAATAGGCACTCTCATAGGCTTGACATGTCCCCAGCTTTCGTGTCAGTGCGCTCTCTGCCGAAGACCATTTCAGGGAATGATCGTAATCAAGCTGCTGCAACAGCCAGTCATGCAGCCACAATGCCTTTTCATAGTCTGAACCATCAGTCTCCTTGCTGCACTTTTTTACCGCAGCATTCACGATGTCACCCACGCTCGGATAAGCCCTGTCAGATACCTGTATATTTGTGCTCACACGCATATAATAGACCCCTGAGGTTTTATCCATTACATAAAACCTGAAGTTATAGACTCCCGAAGCAGCCATTGTGAATTCAAAGTCGTGAGATTCGCACTCATCTGTGTATTGAATCCACGCTCCGCGGCTTGGATCCGCCACGGATTCAAAACTATACTCACCCGGGTTGGAATAACTCGGTGCATCCATTCTAAACAAATACCGGCCACTGCCACCATCCGCCGAAACGTGGAATGTTGTATCCTCTCCTAATTTGGGTTCGTTCCATTCAACCTTTAATGCGACACCTTTTTGAGAATCACTTTCAGCACTGTACTTATATTCTGTAACTCCATCTTGGGGATTTGTTGATGAACCAGAAGATTCTTCCTGCGCATAGCCTATCACACGAATCGTCGATACACCTGTCATCACCAGTATTAATGTCAACATAAATGTTGCAAATTTTCGTTTTATCATAAGCAATACCTCGTCACTTTCACAAATCATGCACCCTTAAATCTACTCCCCATGCCTCTTCACCTCAATCCTGCCTCTTCCACTCTCCTTCACATCATAGAGGGCGTTATCCGCCTCCTCATACATCTCGTTGAATGTCAGTTCAGTTCTTGCGATCACCGCACCCATGGAGATTCCTGTTCCTCCCTCTGTGGCCTTCACAGTCAGGTTCACCTTGTCAAATATCTGCTGGGCACGTTCCCTTATCACATCATCAGACACACTCTTGTTGAAGAACAGCATAGCTGCAAATTCATCACCGCCCATACGGCATGCATGGTCATCACCGCGAAGTGCTGCCTGCAGTGCCTGTGCCACAAGGACAAGATATTTGTCACCGTTGTGATGTCCGTAAGTGTCGTTGTACTGCTTGAATTTGTCCACATCCATCATGATCATCACCGCTGTGTGCGTACACTCAAGAAGTCTCTGCTCCATGTCACTTCTAAATGCCGCATGGTTCAAAAGTCCTGTGAGGGGATCTGTACGATAGGTATTCTCCCAGTTTCTGAGTCTCACATCCGCCTTATTCTGCTCCGCATCTGTCAGCATCTTCAAAGCATATGTACTTGATACATCCACTATTACTATTTCTCCTCTGTCTTTCTGAAGTGCCGAATCATAAAACATTCTTCCAGTACATAATACATATATATCCCTGCCATCCTTCCGGTGTATCTTGTGTTCCTGAAATACAAATGTGCTCTTTGCCAGATTCGCATTTACCTGACAGAGATATTCTGTTTTATCCTCGTCCGGTATAAGGTCGATCTGGGTTATGATATTATTCTCTATGTCCTCCTTGCTGTAACCCGTAAGCTCCTCAAAATTATCGTCTACAGATATGATCCTCCAGTTTTCATCCACCAGATATCTGCTATATTTGACTGTATGTACACGAAACGCATCCTTGCCATATTCAGTAGAATCCACCATCTGTCTGCGCGCCATAATCCGGATCTCTGTCTGTTCGTCGTCTGTGCTGGCGCCATCACCATCAGCGTCCGCCAGACCATCTCCTGGGGCAGTTCGATCACCAACATTCTCTCCATTACCATCTGCACCGACACCACCATCAGCAGCCCCTTGCTTTGAGTCAGCTGCCAGCGAATCTGCATACTTCTCTGATACAAGCCTTATAAACTCCGAAACTATATATGGATCAAACTGGCTGCCCGCGCAGCTCTTTAATTCTTCTATCGCTTTTGATATCGGCATGCCCTTTCTGTAAGGTCTGTCATTGATCATTGCGTCAAATGCATCGACCACCGCGATCACACGTGACAGAACCGGTATGCTTTCACGGCTCAGTCCATCCGGATATCCATTTCCATCCCATCTCTCATGATGATGCCTTATCTCCTCCGCGATCTGTCTGAGTTCTGTGTTGCTCATGGCGATCTCATAACCCTTCTCAACGTGGGAACGCATGATCTTCCATTCCTCATCCGTGAGTTTTCCCGGTTTGTTAAGTATCTCCATAGGAACTCCTACCTTTCCTATGTCATGGAGCAGACAGAGCAGCGCCAGCTTGCTCTGCTGGCTATCTGACAGCTCTATTCGTCTGCCAAGCTCAGCCCCCAGCTCCTGTGTACGACGCACATGCTGTTCCGTATCGCTGTCGCACTCCTCAAGAGCCCTTATAAGCGATGTCAGCATATCTGAGTGCGATGATTCACTGTCCACAAGCTTTTTTGTCTTCATGGCTGTTGCCGCATCAGTGATTGCAGCGACGATGCTCTGTCCCTCATCCGCAGCCACCCCCACTGCATACTGTATACTTCCATCATACTGTTCTTTGACCTTTTCGACACATGCCGCCATCTCTTCCTCACTGCTGTGACTGCAAAGTGCTATCAGGTGCGCATCAATACCCCTGACATAATATGTTCTCTCTGGAAAGTTCTTTCTCATGATGCCCGCAAGTGCATTTATCCTCTGGTCACCCGCCTGATTACCCAGGGTGCTGTTGATCACAGACAATCCGTTGATATCGCATATTGCCACTCCAACCGGAAACGTAAAATGGTCCACCTCTTCCATGGCAAGTCTCTGAAAGCTATCCCATTTCTGAAATCCTGTAAGCATATCCGTCTCCAGAGATATATCAGAAAATACAAACATCTGACCAAGTCTGCGGCCTTCCTTGTTGTCAAGCCTTCTGATATCACACCTTAAAGGTCTGTCTCCATCATCACCTTTTATATAACACTGCAGAGAAAAACTGTCATCATCAGCTGCAAGATCAACGGACAGATCGTACGTCTCAAGAAACTGCTGAAGATTCTCACATCTGCAGAGGAACTCCTTTCCAAGAAAATCATCCGCTCTGTCATTGTGCAGGATCAAATGATTGTCATAATCAAACAAAACTATTCCCTGACCTATATTCTCGAATATATTCGTCTTTAGTTTGTTGAGCATTCCGTGGGTTGAATAATTAAAGCAGCTCCAGTACAGAATATATGATGTAAGACTGTAGCCGCAGATGGAATAATCCAGGAGCTTGTACACCTCAGCACCCGGAACATAGAGAAATACTGCATTTATCCCAACGAGCACAGAGAGTCCCAGAATGACACTGCTGTACTGCAAACGATATTCATGCGGAATCGTGCAAAGCTTCTTTACAAGGAGTATGAGTACCACACCCACCAGCGCATATGAAAAAACCAGATGCATATCATACAGCGGCTTCATATCATAGCTGTATTTTGCTATGACGGTGTCCCTTCTGACATACCCTATCGCTATATTTTTGAATGGGTTTATGGCAAATATTACAAGCTCATACAGACAGTAAAAAAAGCATAAGCCTATCGCCGCCTTTCCATACTTTGAAAAACGTCCGTTTGTAAAATAAACAGTAAATATGAGCAGACATACCAGCATATAATCAATGCTTACAAAATATATACTCGACATGACGGACATGGCCATATACGAATCGCTTATAATGCTGATAAGATAACTGATATCAACTATAGCTGCTCCTATGCAGGCAAGCCCCAGAAACCTTCCCGTCGTCTTATTCTTTTTTATGGATTTCATCGCCAGTATAATATCCATGGCGGCTATTATAATTGACGAAAAGACATATATCTTCAAAACGACTTCATTCATACTCATTCCTCCTGAACACCAGCCATACAAAATTTGCCTATATTTTACTACTTATCAAGATATGGGGCAATGCGGAAATTTTACATATTCTCTCCCTTTTGCACATAAATTTCACTTGATCTGACGGAATTCAAATATTGAACACACCTGTATTTGATGATAAAATCTACTATATTTATTGAATTTGGAGAACTAAGATGCAGAAAAAAATCGCTCTAATAAATGATGTTACAGGATTCGGAAGATGTTCCATCGCTGTCATGGCACCGATAGTGTCCGCCATGAAGATCCAGGCTGTCACTGTGCCAACAGCAATACTATCTACACATACACAGTTTCCTATATTTTACTTTGATGACTACACACCCAAAATGCGGGATTACATCCAGACCTACAAAGATATGGATCTGCAGTTCGATGCCATATCCACAGGATTTCTCGGCTCTGAGGAACAGGTTGATATAGTTATCGACTTTATCAAATACTTTAAAAACGAGAAGAATTTTGTTATCGTCGATCCCGTCATGGGTGACTACGGCAAGCTGTACCCAACCTATACCGCGTCTATGTGCAGCAAGATGAAGGAGCTTGTAAAATATGCCGACATTATCACTCCTAATCTGACGGAGCTTTGCACCCTCCTTGATCTTCCATATCCGGAGCACACTGTGACCGTGAACGAGCTAAGGCAAATGTGCATGACCCTGGCGGAGCAGGGACCGGAACATATCGTTGTGACAGGAATACATTTCAATAAGACTCAGATAGCCAACTTCATCTACAACAAGGATGAGGATTTCCAGATGGTCATGGTTGACAGGATCGGCGGCGACAGGAGCGGCACTGGAGATGTGATCGCAGCCATCATTGCGGGTATGTATCTGAACGGACACAGCGTCTATGAGTCCGTGAAAAAGGCCGCTTCATATGTATCAAAGTGCATAAGCTACTGCGTTGAGAACAATGTTCCGGAGAACTGGGGATTGTGCTTTGAGATGTACATGAAGGATCTGACTGAGGAATAACTTAAACGATTGGAGATTCAACTATGGTTTTATACACTGTGACCGGAAAAGTTGGTGAGGAGGGCTACCTCGACATAGCAGAGAGCGGGGACCTCACCGGTAAAAATATATACGTGAATATGACTAACCAATGTCCCTGCAGCTGCGTGTTCTGCCTGAGGCAGACAAAAAAGCAGCAGGAGAACAATACTCTCTGGCTGAAGGATGGCGAGCCTTCCATAGAAGAGGTTCTGGAACTTTTCTCAAAGTATGACCTGAGTGTCATAAATGAACTTGTATTTTGCGGATTTGGCGAGCCTCTTGAGAGACTGGAAGACGTATGCGCGGTGATCGATTCACTGAAAAACACATATCCCAATCTCAAAGTCCGTCTCAACACCATCGGACTTGCCAATCTTATATATGGGAGAGATGTCACACCAGAGCTTGAGGGCAGATTCGACACTGTATCAATATCCCTGAACGCCCCTGATGAAAATGAATTTCTTGAGCTGACCAGATCACGCTATGGGATTCAGTCCTACGCGGCCATCAAGGATTTTGCCGTTCTTGCCAAAAGGTACGTGCCACACGTTGTCATGACAGTTGTTGACAAGGTCATGCCCGAGGATAAGATCGAGCTATGCCGCCAGATATGCAAGGATTTAGGCGTGACTTTGAGGGTTCGCCCATTTGAAAATTAACCGCATTTTACAGTGACACTTACAAAGGAGGTACCGCTATGTTTCAATCTCTAGAGTTAAAACACCCAAGATTTTATCAGGTATTTCGCCTGTTCATCGTCGTATTTGCATCTATACTATACGCATGGAATCTCCGATGCTTTGCCAAGACCGCAGGGCTGTTTCCAAGCGGGTTCTCCGGAGCATCCTTGCTTCTCCAGAACATTGGAATAAAATTTCTGCACATAAGCGTGCCTTTTGCAGTTTTCAACATTGGGCTGAATCTGTTTCCCACATACATATCATACAAATATATCGGCAAAAGATTCACCCTCTATTCGATCATAGTCATACTTCTGTCGAGTATATTTGTGGATATCCTGCCATCATATGTATTCACTGACGACATAATGCTTGTAAGCCTGTTCGGCGGTCTCATCAACGGACTCGCCATCAGCCTGTGCCTGAACGTTGGAACCAGCACCGGGGGAACTGATTTCATCAGCATATTCCTGTCCCACCAGAAGGGTATAGATGCGTGGAACTACATACTGCTCGGAAACATCGTGATGCTGATCGCCGCCGGTGCACTGTTCGGCTGGTCAAAGGCTCTGTACTCCATCATCTACCAGTTCTGCAGCACGCAGGTGATCCAGCTTCTGTATAAGAGATATAAGAAAGAAACGTTGTTCATCATCTCCGACAAGTCAAATGAGATCTACCACGCCATCAGCGACCTGACTCACCATGACGCTACTCTGTTCAAGGGTGTCGGATGTTACGAGGAGAAGGAGAAAACCCTCATCTACTCCGTCATCAACTCGGAAGCGAAGCGTGAGCTCATACCGATGATCCGTGGGATCGATGAGCACGCATTTATCAACGTGGTCAAGACCGAGGAGCTGGACGGTAGATTCCATGATATTCCGCACGACTGATGATCAATGAACTGCCACTTGTATCCGAACGATCATAATACCTTTACGAAATGAACGCACAATAAACATTCCTATCACCAAATACATATCTCTTATAAGTTGGCCTTATACAGCGTACCGCGCCTCTTCATCCACACAAATGCTCCCACGCATATCACTATGGATATAAATGATCCCACCGGCGCCGCAAATCCCATTGGGAACAGGGTGTCAGGATATTTGACAGATGCCAGATATGATCCCGGAATTCTTGCACATACTATGGCTATCATATTGTGAATAAACCCTATATAGGATTTGCCATAGGCACAGAAATATCCGGTGAAACTGAAGTGGATTCCTGCAAATACGCAGTCCACTATATAACTGCTGATATACTGAACTCCCATCGCTACAACTACTTTGTTCTTACTAAAGAGTCCCACAAGTTCCGGTGCAAATATTTCAACTACCGCAATAGCTATGGCTCCGTATACCACTATGATCCCCAGTGCATACCTTAGTATCTGCTCCGCCCTGTCATGCTTTCCTGCGCCAATATTCTGGGCGGCAAGCGCGGATACAGTTGCCAGCATGGAGGATGGCACTATGAATATAAAGCTTATCATCTTCTCCACAACTCCAACTGCCGCGGCATCATTCACACCACGGTTGTTGGCTATGACTGTTATCACGATGAAAGCGATCTGTATGCATCCGTCCTGAACAGCCACTGGGAGACCGATCTTCACTATCTCGCCGAGCACGTTTTTTCTCGGAACAAAGTCATTTCTCGTGAGCTTCAGCCCGGTATTCATCCTCTTTATTGCGGCAAATGATATGATGACACTGAACGTCTGAGCCAGCGTTGTTCCAAGTGCTGCGCCAAGAGGGCCCATGCCGCAGACGCCTATAAATATATAATCAAGTGCAATATTAAGGCCGCATGCAACCGCGATGAAGTACATTGGACTTTTGGAATCGCCGAGTCCCCTGAATATGGAACTTATCACGTTGTATGCTGTTACAAATGGAATTCCTATAAAGCAGACTATCAGGTAATCGGTGATTCCTTTTACAGCCTCCTTGGGTGTATCCATAACTGCAACTATTGGATTTATAAAAATGAGCAGCATTACTGTAAGCAATACTGATATTATCATGAAGATGGTGACTGTATTTCCGATGGCCGCCTGTGCATCCTGAAGCTTCTTCGCCCCCACTGCTTTTCCTATGACAACTGTGGTTCCCATGGCAAGTCCCACCAGAATAACTGTGAGCATGTGCATGACCTGGGAGCCATTTGCCACCGCTGTGGTGGCCCCGGCATCATTGCCACAGAACTGCCCTATGATGAACAGATCCGCCATCCCGTATAGAGTCTGTAGAAAATAAGATAATAGATAAGGCAGTGCAAAATACGCCATCGTCTTTGGCACACTTCCGGTCGTAAGGTTCTTCTCCATTATGTATGTCCTCGTCTTTCATGTTGATGTGGACGGAGGGCGTCCGTTACCTCCGTCCACACATGATATTAAACCTTACAACAATTGTAATGTCAACACATCAACTCTACCAAGGATACTGACCCTTCTTGGCGTATGGCAGGAGTTTTCCGTCAAACTTGATGATGACTCTGTGGTTGCCCTCGGCATCCTCAGTCACATCCACGTCAAGGCCAAAATCGATGGCACTCATGATGGCATTTCCGCCCTGCTCATGGATTATGTCCTTAATGGCAGGACCATATGTATCAATGACCTCATGAAGTCTGTAGAGAATAGGATCCGTGTTGCCTTTATATGGGTGCTCTGCAAGAAATGCCGTGGCTGACTTATCTATTCCCAGTGCTTCTGCAAGCTTATCGCAATATTCTTCAGGCACATACTGCTGTCCCTCAAATGCTGATGCGAGCCATACTTTATTCACACCTATTTTCTCTGCCAGCGCCTCGTATGTGAGTCCGCTTGCCTTTTTTGCTGTCTTCATAGCGTCAAGTTCATCTGCGTGCTGCAATCTGATAAGATAATCTGCATTGTTCATCGGTGTCATAATATCATCCTCCTCAAAAATCTGTACGGATATAAAATCCATCATAAAAAAATAGAGGCACTGCAAGATTATGCAGTACCTCTTTGTACATCTGAGCTAATAATAGTCCTCTATCCCCAATATTGCAATACACAATATTATTTATTTTAATTTAATTCTTCAAATATCTATGCCAATCTGAACATTGTCATTCTCTTAATCACATACTTATCATGCAACTATTATGGACATAAGATAGAATGGTGTTGTACCCACACTCTCATCATCAAGAACCGTTATCTCAAGTGTGTGTTTCTTCTTCTCACCATGATGAAGCACAGGCTCTATATACAGACAGTCACCCCAGTCCTCATCAAAATTGCCATCCAATAAAACCGGGTGCTCGACGTCCCCATCAAGCACAGCCTGAGCCCTGACAGCAGGTCTTGATATTGTCTTTCTGTACTGTATTCCTATGCAGCTGCCCTCAAGTTCAAATGTTATGCTATCACCGGCATGTACACCTGTCCATCCATTCTTGAAATGATCAAGGTGTCCCATCTTCTCATGAGTATCAGCCCTGAACCCTGAAAGCTTAGGACATATCTCGCGTATGGTAAGCCTCTTTGCATACTCATAAGCATTTGCGGTAACAGGGGTAGGAAGTACACATGAGCAGGCTGATTCGTCCTGGATATCATTCTCTGTGTCCGCGCCAGCATCTGCGGTATCCGTATTTGAGTCACCAGCCAAATTCTCATCTTGTATGAGATCATCCATAATTCTCTCAAGAAACTTTGTTATCTCACCGGCTACCAGGCCATGTCCCTTGTCATTTGGATGAAGTCCATCCGGGGTTATGTCGATCCTGTTATATTCTCCCGCCTTCATCCGCCTGTATATGGTGTCGTGCACGCTCACATGTGGCACTCCATAGTGATCTGCAAGTCTGTTGTGGATATCCTGGGTGCTTACACCCGTGTCGTAGAAAACGTTATTGAGCACCACCACCGCCGGTCTTGATGACCAGCAAAGCAGTGTTCTCAGCACACCTTCAAAGGTCTCTTCACAGTATATGTTATCCACATCATTTACACTGAAATCCACAACCACAAAGTCCGGCTGGTACATGAGCACATCAGTCACAGCCCTGGACACACCATAGTATGAGTCTGTGCCGCCTATTCCGCCATTCACATAATTGAACTTTGCCTGTGGAAATGTATCACACCACCACTTGTATACCCTGTATGCATAAGTATTTTCATGCTCCGTCGCCAAACTTCCCTGCGTTATCGAACCGCCAAGGAACCCTATTGTAAGTTCCTGTCCACTCTGGGCGCGCTGTATAACTGATTTTATTCTTTCAAGATCATAATTTTCCATGGTTTAACCTCCCCATTTGAACATCAGCTCATTAATAATCCTATATTACCTCTAAGTTAGGATATAATTTAATTCCACCCCTCAATTTCGAGACCTTCTATATATTCGGCCAGCTCCGTTGCCATCTCACACGCCTCCGGTATCCTCAAATGTCCTGGCGTGCCGCATCCGTTTCTTCCATATACATAATGAGTTATCATTTTATCATTCATAGTGTCAACCACTTCATCTATAGCCTTGTCCCATGAACAATCGTGACAGAGAAGTGTGGTACAGCAGATTATGTGTGCATCCGGATATGTCTTCCTGAGTTTTCCCAGGAATTTCATGTAATGGTCACGCCACGTTTCCGCCTGCCTGCCGTTATAGTCATTTTTCATAAAATCATACGGATGGTTGTCATTCTGTCCTATAGCAACTATAACAACCTGAGGTGTGTACTGGGAGAAATCCCACTGTGTCACCGGACCAAATGTAGGATTGTAGTGAATCTTATCCCACACACTTTCCATGCCAATCTGATTCGGCTCTTGGAACCATCCTATCCTGTCCATGAGAGCTATCCCTCCCTGGGCTATGTCATGAATCTGTGCTTTCAGCTTTCTTGCAGTAATCCACGCATACGAATACCAGCTGTTTGAATAACCGCCATTGTGTACCGGGTCTTCCTTTCCAACGCAGTCGACAGCCTCCGATACCTCGCCCGCTGACACCGAATCTCCATACACCTCTATTCGCCTGCCTGACAGCGGTTTCAAAGGAAGAAGTCTCTCACCATCTCCAATCTCATACTCAAATATTGTTACCTCATGGCATGCATCCTGTCTCTTGAAGAACAGCACACAATGTTCATTTGTATCGTTATCCGGAACCGCTATATCCAGTTCCGTGATCCCTTCTTTGTTCAAAAAATAACTTCTCTGTGACTGGTCAATTATACAGCCCAGATAATTGTTCCAGTAATTGTTTCTGTTGGACACCTTTATCTTAAGAGTATTGCCCGTAAATTTCATCTCCGCAGATGTACAAGGATATACCCACACCGGCTTCTCCGCATCTGTCCAGTCAATACGTCCTGTATACCTGATCATAACATCATTTGGCTTGATCTTCATAATATTGTCTCCTGTCATTCCATTTGTTCTATATACATTATACATTTCTGTTTTCATATTAGTTAAGCTCTACCTAATAGTCAAACTTAATTTAGTTAAATATTAATTATTTTTTAATCATTTTAAACAAAATATGATTGAGAAGGTAGTTTCATATCTATAACACACCCCCATATACGTCTATTGATTATTTTTAACTGCAGTTCTATTATATGAAAGTAAACTATTCAATGCATTTTGTAAGGAATGAAATCTATGAAAAGAGTAAACTTTGAAAATGGAAAGATAACTCAAAATATACTCGGTGTGGCCATGCCTATGCTAGTGGCTCAGCTCATAAGTCTGCTGTACAACGTGATCGACCGGATCTACATAGCAAGAATACCTGATGTGGGCACCGCTGCTCTCGGCGGAGTCGGTCTCTGTTTCCCGATCACCATCATAATCACTGCCTTCAGCAATCTGTTTGGCAGTGGCGGTTCCCCTCTGTTCTCAATCAGAAGAGGGATGGGGGATGATAAAACCGCAGATACCATAATGAATACAGCCTTCACTATGTTATGTGGTGCTGCCATTATTCTCATGGCTGTCGGTATGATATTTGCAAGACCGCTGTTGGTCCTGTTCGGAGCATCGGAAAGCGCACTCACATATGCGTACCCATATATGATGATATATCTGCTTGGCACTCTGCCATCCATGGTATCAACAGGCATGAACCCATTCATCAATGCACAGGGATATTCTGTAACAGGTATGCTGACAGTGGCCGTCGGTGCTGCCGCCAACTGTATTCTCGATCCCGTATTTATATTTGTCCTACATCTCGGCGTCAGAGGTGCGGCCATAGCCACCGTGATATCGCAGATCATGTCTGCCGCTTTTGTCCTCTACTTTCTGAAGAACAAAGCCGAATTGCAGGTAAAGCTGCTTTCATTGGGACAATTCAGGGAGTGTGTGACATATGCAAAGGATATTGTCAGTCTGGGAACCGCTGGATTTGTGATGCAGCTCACAAACAGCCTTGTATCAATATGCTGTAACAGTGTCCTGTCACGTACTGGAGGCGATGTCTATGTGTCAGTCATGACCATCGTGTCAAGCGTCAGACAGATCGTCGAAACTCCTATCTGGTCAATAGCCGAAGGTGCTTCCCCAGTCATCAGCTACAATTATGGAGCCAAAAAGCCCGATCATGTCAAAAAATCCATAGCCATCATGTCTCTGCTTGCAGTGATATATATGGTCATAGCATGGGGAATCATCCTGATTGCTCCGGGAGCACTTATATCTGTATTCAGCTCAGACAGTTCACTTATAAGTGACTCCATCCCGGCTCTCAAAATATATTTCGCTGCATTTGCATTTATGCTGCTTCAGTATATCGGCCAGACTACTTTCAAATCGCTGAACAAGAAAAAGCAGGCGATTTTCTTCTCTCTGCTCAGAAAGGCGATCATCGTAGTCCCTCTTACATACCTGCTGCCGTATGCTTTCCATCTCGGAACAAATGGCGTATTCATGGCTGAACCTATATCAAATATACTCGGAGGAAGCGCATGCTTTTTCACAATGCTGTTAACCGTAATACCGGAGCTTAACCGGATGAAAAAATAAAAATGATCCCACAGATATCCATAGTAATATCTGTGGGATCATTAATTTCTCTCTATTTTGTTGTCTGGTTAAACTGCTTACTATCTAAGCCGCTTTATTATCCTGAATCATATCCTTTGCATCTGGAGCCGTGATATCCTCTGATTCACGGTGCATCTTCTCACCCCAGTTTTCGTCCACAAAGCATTTGATTGCTGCTACGAGTGCTATAACCCCAAATGTATAAGCCAATATATCCATTGCCATAATTATCTCTCCTTCACTGGTAATCTCTATTACATTTAATTCCCAATGAAGGTGCGTTTCTTCCCGTCTGACCTGTGTATATATTCCAGGAGTATCCATCTGCGGCTGTTTGTCATCTCGGGATATCTGCCTGCAGATGCACATACACAGAATATCAGACTCAACAGCAATGCCGCAAGAACCGCCGACAGCATCCATGTATCGTCTATGGATTCTTCTGAATTTCCAGTCCGTATGTTTCTTGTCTGGATCACAAGCCCCGCAGAACTGTCAACCATGAGCACATCGTTGTTCCCGGCGTCTATTCCCCGACTCTCACCCAGTGATGATATTGAGTGGGCGGAGTAATTCCTGACATTCACGTTATAAAGTCCGCATACTCCAAGAAATGAGACACACATAACCACAGCAATTATCCATGCATATATATTGTAATGCGCTCTGCATCCTGCCATATGTGCCACCTCCCATACTTGATAAATACATCTGTCTTACTTACCATGTATTATATTATATAAGGGAGTTTTTTTCTTCCGATACACCGCTTCTTTAGCTGTCTCTTTGCCGTTTATTTGTCAATTCTTATCCTGCTCAGGCTGGACAACCTCTATCCTGAACACATTGATCGTGTCCACATCAGGACAACAGAACACTGCAGTTCCCGACTCATTTCCCGGGATGGTTCCACCATATCTAAGAATATCCACATATGGAAATGCCACATGCATGGCCATGGGACAGAGCTGCCCTCGCTCAGTATCAAAATCGTAGCTGTCACCTATCTTATGCCCCCTGTGGCAGCCATGAGGGCCTTTGCGGTCTATGAGTGTTATCTTGATCTGCGGTCTGCTCATTCCGTTATCACCTCTATGTACTGTTCAAGAGGGATTCCCTTGTACTTGTCAACATTGTCCTTGTTCAAGGCTATAAGCTTCTCCACCACTTTCATGGCTGACTGCACACTGTCTTCTATGCTGTGTCCGCCTCTGTACTTTCCGATAAGCACAGCAGAGAATATATCACCGGTTCCCGGAAATCTCACAGGAATCTCTGTATATGGGAACACGTTCATTTTGTCTGTCTCGCCATCCAACAGGAGAGTGCTTGTCTGTCCATCTATATTCACGCTGGTAATAACTACGGTCTTTGCTCCATATCCGTGAAGCGTATGTGCCAGATCTTCGGCCTCCGCCATGGTCAGTATCCTCTTGTCAGTGTATTTGCTGGCAAGAAATGCTGCTTCTGTGCAGTTTGGCACTATGAGATCCGCCACTTTGCACATCTGTCTCATATAGCCAACCGTATTCTCCGTAACACCGTTGTACAGGATTCCGTCATCGCCCATGATCGGATCGACAAATATAAACGCACCCTGGTCTTTCTTCTTCTCACAGAACTCAGCCACAAGCCTGGTCTGTTCCTCCGATACAAGAAATCCGGTTGCTATGGTGTCAAATGTAAATCCAAGCTCACCCCACACTCTCATGCTGTTCTTCATATAGCCGGTGGTCTCAAGAATATCGAATTTACCGTAGTCCAGTGTGTTTGACACAATGGCTGTCGGCAGGTTGTACACCTGAAATTTCATGTTGGACATGATCGGTATCATGGCTGACAGTGCAACCTTGCCATAACCAGCCATATCGTTTATAAGCAGTATATTATTCATAGTCTCTTCCTCTTCCTGATTAATTAAAGTATATTATTTTTATAACATATATTTGTCACCGGATAAAGACTGCTTTATGAACTCGTACTCTTCATCGGTAACTGAGTACAGCTTCCTAACAATGTCATCTATCTCTTCATACAATCTGTATCGCTGCAAATGGTCTTTACCTGTCTTGTACGTCTGCATTTCTGAATTCACAGAACTTTCTGTGATAAGTTCTTCTGCCATAAGCTCTTCTGCCTTTGAGATTATGCGTCTCTGTGTCTCCTCGTCTGCGACTGGAACAGGAATATTCTCTATATGGGATCTCAGAACCTTCACTGCGTTGTACCGCTTCTCATATATGTACTGCGCCACCCTTGAATTGAGTATCGCCATGATATATCTCATATCAAGTCCCGGTATATGTGGAATGACCACATTGCAACTGTTCAACGTAAGCCTCTGCCTGTCGTCATATGCAAATACAAGCTGTCTGTTGATAAACCTGTAGATCAGTTTCTCCGGAGCCCGGTAAAGCTCCAGCGGCGCCGCCTGCTGATACAGGGTAAGTTCCGGATACATATATTTTTCCGTTTTTCCGCATCTGTATCTGTATACATCTGCTCCGGTTATCACTGCCTCCATTCCCTCTCCGCATTCTGTAGACACATATTTCGCATTATCCCCGGTCACTATTCCCAGTGCAAAATCTGCCTGTCCACGCAGAAATTCACAGTTATCTGTATTTTCTATTCTGCAAAGCAGCCTGTACTCATCATCAGTGAGCCTAAGCATAAAATTCTCACTGCCAAGCGGCCTGTCCGTTCCTACAACAAACTCTCTGCCGTCTCTCTCGATCACCGCACCTTTGCTATGTCCAGGATCAAAACTCTTTTCAAGCTGCAGCACCAACGATGGACATTGCACACCATAGAATGCATCGCCAAGGAAACTCACCCGGCTCACATTTGCCGATTCGGCTATGATCTCCCTGATCGTCTTATGATTATGTACATCTAACAATGCCTCCGGCAGCACAAATGCAAGAACTCCTTCATCTGTCAACAGCTTCAGCGCACACTCCACGAACACATCAGACGACTCCACGCCCCTTCCGGCTGCAGTTCTGTATGCTTTCCTGAGTAATGTCCGTGTCTCCCTGTCAAATGTATATCCCCACGGCGGGTTACCGATGATGATATCATATCCCGGATCAGCCAAGAGCTTCTTATCATCCCCACCACATTCTGAATCATTCCTGTATTCTGAAATGAAGTCTCTGCGCTCTATGTGCTCATATATTGTCCGGATCGCTTCGTCCACATTGACATGTCTTCTTCCGGACAATCTCCCAAGTGCCAGATTGAACCTCGCAAGCTGTACACTGAGTTCATCTATATCGCACGCATATATATTATTTAGTTCTATATCATCCGGAAGCTGTATAAGGAAATTACCGGTTCCGCAACATGGATCGAATAATCGCTTACCACCCTCAGATATTCTGCTTCCCATATCACCGGTCACATCACTTATCAGCGTTCTTACTACCTTTGTCGGCGTATAATATGAACCAGCCGCCTTCCGGCTGCCTGCATCTCTTATAGACATATAGAGAAGTCCAAGTACGTCCTCCCCCTTTTGATAATAGTAATTGGTGTCCATAAGATTTTTGTTATTATTTGCCCATGATAATGCTGCTTTTTTGTCCTGAATTATATCATCGATCAGCGCACTCCATACACCAATTGTCAAGCTTCCATCTATATATGCAGGGAATATTTCTCTGTCAACAGTAATCTCACCACTGCTTACCAGCAGCTTGAGTGCACAATCCGCCAGCAGAGTTCTCATGACCATCTCAGTCACACATATATTCTGCCTCTCCAGCTTATCCACCAGACTTTTTACTGTGTCTGTACTCTCGCAAATGTCTGACACATATCTGTCATACAATCCTTTGCCGGACACATACCGCTTATTCCGCCGGCTTCTGAGCGACCTTCGTTCGCCAGTTTCCAGTGACTGTTTCAGATTACTTACGTACTCCTCTGTGAAATACATCTGACCGGCCGGATCTATGCCCTGTGATTCAATTTTCCCAAGTCTGAGCCAGTTCCGCCCCGTTGCCCTCGATATTGAAAGCTGCTGACACAATCCATCCAGCGTTATGTATTCCTCACTCATACACAGCCCCTCGTTTCTTCATATGTCTGCCTCATATGCTTTTCCTGATCATATTCAAATATATTCATACGTAAAATCTCCGCCTTATTCTTCTTCAAAAAATCAGCCAGAATATTATTCCTGCTCTTATGAAAAATGTGATATAAAAGCATGAGAAATTCGCAAATTATAGATACGTTGGAATGGTCCGTTTCTTACGTTCGGACTCATAGAAACCTTCGACTTGAAACCTATGCTTTGAACGGATTGTAACACCTCGCCCAGCCTTTGTCTATACTTTAGGCAAAACTCTCCAAAACGGAGAATTATGACTCTGGCTGAGGTTCTTTGGATGGCTCTACACAGCCAGAACCCGCAAGCTGTCTCTTAAATATAGTTCTAAATATCAATCTCACAAGCGGTCCGCAATAGCAGAGCTGCCAGAGCAGTGCAACAGGGAGATTCATTCCCCATGTCTGGATAAATGTACCAACACTTGGTGAATCCTTGAACAAAACAGTTGCTATAAGGCTCATGATTGGACACATCATTATGCAGATGTAGAATGATATCATGAAGGTTATCACCTGTGGTCTGTCAGTCGGTCTCACGATCTTGAACGCAAGCATTGGTGCAAGCTTTCCAACCACGAAAAGCTCAAGCACAATAGCTATCGGCCACATGATCGGCATCTCATGAAGTGCCATGACAAATGTCTGATTGGTGAAACCTCCTGTGCTTAATGCTACATTGTAGCAGATCATTCCGTAGACCATGAACATGGCCATGATTGTTGTGAATACGAATTCCTGTAATTTGTTTTGTGGCATAATAATTTCCTCCTTACGAAAATAAAAAGCCCAACGAAACTTTCATCTCGTTGAGCTTAACTGCGACTACCATTAATTGCCCCTATGGTAGCACAAACATTTTTAAATTGCAAGTAATTTTCTGTTTTTTACAAACAATTCAATTTACGCCTGCCCAGCCACGGCCTTCTTGCCAGTGTACAGCTGATAATATCTGCCCTTCATATCTATGAGCTGATCGTGGGTGCCTCTCTCTATGATGCGTCCCTGCTCCATGACCATGATACAGTCCGCATCCTTGACCGTGGAAAGTCTGTGGGCTATGACAAATGACGTTCTTCCCTCCATGAGGGCATCCATTCCCCTTGATACCATGGCCTCAGTTCTCGTATCGATGGATGATGTAGCCTCATCAAGGATCAATGCCGGTGGATCCGCAACCGCTGCCCTTGCAATCGCAAGAAGCTGTCTCTGTCCTTGACTGAGGTTTGAACCATCGCCAGTAAGGATTGTGTTATAACCGTCAGGAAGTCGCTTTATGAAATCGTGAGCATTTGCAAGCTTTGCAGCCTTGATGCACTCCCCATCCGTGGCATCCAGCTTGCCATATCTTATGTTGTCCATGACTGTTCCTGTGAACAGATGTGTATCCTGAAGCACTATTCCAAGGCTTCGTCTGAGATCCGGCTTTCTGATCTTGCCTATGTTGATATTGTCATACCTTATCTTGCCGTCCTGTATATCGTAGAACCTGTTTATCAGATTGGTTATGGTCGTCTTGCCCGCACCTGTACTTCCGACAAATGCTATCTTCTGCCCGGGCTTTGCATACATATTGATGTCGTGAAGAACAATCTTATCTGGATTGTAACCGAAGTCAACATTCTCAAATTCAACCTCGCCTGTGAGCTCCCTGTATGTGACCTCGCCAGTCTCATGCCTGTGTCTCCAAGCCCAGAGTCCGGTCCTCTCCTCGGTCTCCGTGAGATTGCCATCTGCATCCTTCTTTGCATTTACCAGCTCAACATAGCCCTCGTCCTCCTCTGGCTTCTCATCCGTCATGGTAAATACCCTGTCAGCTCCGGCAGCCGCCATGACTATGGCGTTGATCTGCTGGCTTATCTGTGTAACCGGCATCGTAAAACTCTTGTTAAGCGTCAGGAATGCCACAAGCGTTCCTATGGTAAGACCTGACCATCCATTTACTGCAAGTACACCTCCAAGTACAGCGCAGAGAACATAGCTTATGTTTCCAAGGTTCGCATTCACCGGCATGGTAATGTTGGCTATCATATTTGCCTTGTAGGCGCTGTCCTGAAGAGATCTATTCAACTTGCAGAAATCATCATATGTCTTTTCCTCGTGGCAGAACACCTTGACAACCTTCTGACCGCTCATCATTTCCTCTATATAGCCGTTGACCTTTCCAAGATCCTGCTGCTGCTTCATGAAGTATCTTCCCGACTTCGCACCCAAGCTCGACGTCGCCTTTATCATGATAAGCACCATGACGACTGACAGCACCGTGAGCGGTATATCAAGAACTATCATCGCAATGAGTGTTGAGATAAATGTGATGCTTGAGTTTATAAGCTGCGGCATACTCTGGCTTATGACCTGACGGAGTGTGTCAACATCATTGGTGTACACCGACATGATATCTCCGTGTGCATGTGTGTCAAAGAAAGATATCGGAAGGGATTCCATACGTTCAAAAAGTTCAACCCTGAGTCTCTTCATGGTTCCCTGAGTCACATTTACCATGATCCTGTTGTATGCGTATGCGCAGATTATTCCCAGCACAAGTATAAGTCCAAGCCCCAGCATCCTGTGGGCCAGGGGACCATAATCAGGTGAGCTCTGTTTCATCATCGGTTCAATATATACATCGATAAGTTTCTGCATGAACATCGATATACTCAGTATCGCAAGCGCCGATATAAGTATGCTGACCACAACCGTAATACATGCCAGCTTGTATTCCTTGAGGACATATCTGAGCAATCTTCCAAGTGCCTTCATGGGATTTTTGCCCTGATCCTTTCCAGGTCTCTTCAGCCCTGCATCCACTTTATCATCCATCTTATTTTCACTGTATTTCTCTGTATTTCCTGTCATTACACTGCCTCCTTTCCTTCATAATTAATTCATCTTCTCATCGAAATCACCGCCGCCAGACATCTGTACGTCGTAGATCTCCTTATATATCGTGTTGTTCTTTAACAGATTCTCATGTGTGTCGAAGCCGCTGACCATTCCGTTATCCAGAACTATGATCCTGTCAGCATCCTGCACACTTGATATTCTCTGGGATATGATGATCTTGGTGGTGTTCGGTATCTTGGTTGCAAATGCCTGCCTGATCTTCGCATCCGTAGCGGTGTCAACTGCGCTTGTGGAATCATCGAGAATGAGTACCTTCGGGCTCTTGAGCAGCGCTCTGGCAATACAGAGTCTCTGCTTCTGACCACCAGACACGTTGCTTCCGCCCTGCTCGATCCAGGTGTTATATCTATCCGGCATCCTGTCTATGAACTCATCCGCACAGGCAAGCTCGCACACCTCACGGCACTCATTCTCCGTGGCATCCGCCTTGCCCCATCTCAGGTTATCAAGTATCGTACCCGAAAACAGCACATTCTTCTGGAGCACAACCGCCACTTCATTTCGGATGACCTCCATATCGTAATCACGCACGTCATGTCCTCCGACACAGACCGAACCACCGTCCGGTTTCACATCATACAGTCTGCTTATCAGATTGACAAATGTCGACTTACCACATCCGGTTCCACCTATCACGCCGACCGTCTCACCGGATTTTATGTGAATATCTATATCTTTCAGTGTATCCTCCGCACTTCCGGCCTTATACACGAAGTCCACATGGTTGAAATCTATTCTTCCATCAGGGACCTCCATGATCGGCTCATCAGGATTGGTCATGGTAGGTGTCTCCTCAAGGACCTCAGATATTCGTCTCATACTTGCCATACTCATGGAGATCATGACAAATACCATGGACAGCATCATCAGCGACATCATCATGCTCATGACATAGCTGAAAAGTGATGTAAGATTTCCAGTTGTCATGCTACCACCGACTATGAAGTGTGCTCCGATCCACGACAGGAGCATCATACATGTAAAGATGACAAACATCATGATAGGATTGTTGAAAGCCAGCAGGCTCTCTGCCTTTATGGACAGCTCCGCAAGCACCTCAGCAGCCTTGCCAAACTTCTTATCCTCATATTCTTCCCTGACAAATGCCTTTACAACTCTTATCGCTGATACATTTTCCTGAACACTGGCATTCAGGTTATCATAGTTTCTGAATACCTCGTCAAATATAGGGGTTACCTTGAATATGATGAAGAACAATCCAAATGCAAGAACCACAAGTGCTGCCACAAATACAAGTGACAGCTCCACGTTGATTGTAAAGCACATTATCATACTGCAAATGAGCATGAGTGGCGCACGGACCGCTATTCGTATGAGCATCTGGTACGCGTTCTGTACATTTGTCACATCCGTCGTCATACGTGTTATAAGACTGGCGGTGCTGAACTTGTCAATGTTGGTAAATGAAAACTCCTGCACATTCCTGTACATGCCCTCCCTCAGGTTGCAGGCAAATCCTGTCGATGCGCTGGCAGCAAATTTGCCCGCCATCACTCCAAAGAAAAGGCTCAGGAAAGCCAACACAAGCATGAGTCCGCCATACATATACACCTTGCTCATGTCCTGTCCGTTGATTCCCTCATCGATTATCTTGGCGGTCACAAATGGAATGAGGATCTCCATAAAGCCCTCTGCCGCCGTAAAAACAGGTGTAAGTATCGAGTCCTTCTTGTACTCGCCCACCTGACCAAGCAATGTTTTGATCATTCTATTTCCTCCTTGTTTCAGTTTGAAATGCTGACAGAATCCTCAGATGCACAAAATCAGGAATTTGATTTATGATATGCGATATCTGATCGTCAGCTATGTGTGATTTGACGCAAGTTGCATAAATATTAATACTTCTATTTTTTAATGTCAATAGTATACAGAGGCGTTTTATTTGTGAAATTTCTGTGTATTTAAAGTATTTAATGTCATATTAAAAATGAGGCATATGAACAGCTTCTTAGTCCATATGCCTCATTTTATAGAGATCTAATATTTAATTTCCGCTCTTTTTCAAGATATTCCTGAATCTCCAAAGTCAATGTCTTCAAAACTGTCTACCACTCATGATTGTATTTCTCCAAACCAACGACTCGCCAAATCATGTTGCTCATGGAAATCTTTATCCTCACAATCTGGTTTTCACTGATTTTCTATATCTGTACCTGCCGCCCTGGCTGCAAGCTTCTTATCAATCGCTCTAAGTATAAATCCTGCTGCCACTCCGGATGCCACTCCTACCACTATACCACCCAGAATATCCGTCGGAAAATGTACATACAGATACATCCTTGAAAAAGCAATAAACACAGCCACAACACATGCTATACTGCCCAAAAGCTTCTCTTTCCTCATGAACAACGCCGTGACAGCCGCAAATGATGCCGCCGTGTGCCCCGATGGGAAGGAATAATCCTTTGGTTTCTTCACTATCAGATCTGTAAAATTCGCCACATCATATGGTCTTGTCCTGGCGACAAGATTCTTTAACAGGCAGTTGGTTATGAGAAGATCAAGGATAAGTGCGATGGCCATGCACAGCCCTGCCTTCCTCGTCTTTGGAATGATCAGCAGCACAGCCGCCAGCACTATCCACAGTATTCCCGCATTTCCAAGGGATGTGATCGCCACCATGATCTTGTCAAGCCATGGGGTATGTATATTCTGGAGAGCGTCAAGGACTTCTATCTCCCACATCAGAAATTACCGCCGTTCCAGCCCCAGTCATGTACGCCGTGGTAAGTCACGTACACCGCATTTCCCGGGATTCCAAGTACATCTGCAAATATATCGCAGATCTTTCCTGTCATGGCATCACATGCCTTAGGAGTCACATCACCGAATACGCTGACTTCCACATATGCACCCTTATCAAGTTTCTTTCCGCCCATGAACAGGTCGTATCCATCGTTGATGCCGACCATAAGGTAGCTCTCCGTCTTGTTCATCGTTGTTATCGCCTGACCGAGACTGCTCTTGAGAGTCTCCTTCTGGTCATCGCTCATCTTCACTGTAACCTTTGAATCTATAAATGGCATTTCTTTGTCCTCCTAAATTATATTATTCATATAAAATATATACACGACTTTTGTAGACATTTGTCTTTGTATGCTATATTGTGGCAGAATCATAATAGCACTACCAAATCAGGGGAATACGATGCCGCCGGTCCTTAGGTGGCGCAACAGGCGGCACCTTAGTACCGTTGCAGGCTGAGTTAAGCGGGAGCGACCCCTGATTGGTATGCTATTATGATTCTGCCATATTAATAACTATCCCAGGCAAATGTCTACAAAAAGTCCTCAAATTCTATCTCAGACGGCAGTCTCAGATCTCCTCTCGGGCTGACCGATACGGTTCCGACCTTCACGCCATCCGGCATACAGTTCCTCTTGAACTGCTGGCGGAAGAATCTCGTGTAGAATACCTTCTGCCATTTGTCGATCTCGCTGTCTGAGAAATTGTACTCGTCACTCTGTCTTACAGCCTCCTTGCACAGCTCATTTACCTCCTCAGGGGACATTCCATATCGCAGTGTATAATATAAGAAGAAATCGTGCAGGATGTATGATCCCACGGTGTCCTCCGTCTTCTGCGCGATGGTTCCGTCCGGGTTCGGTGGCAACAGCTCCGGGCTGACCGGTGTGTCTATAATATCGTCTATGATCGGCGCGATGCCCGCAAATCCGTCAATCTCCATGAAGTGTCCGACTTCGTTCACAAGTGAGCGCACCAGCGTCTTTGGTATACTTGTATTCACAGCATACATGCTCATATGGTCGCCGTTGAAGGTGCACCAGCCAAGTGCCAGCTCCGAGAGATCTCCGGTTCCAACCACGAATCCACCCTCCTTGTTGGCGACATCCATGAGTATCTGTGTTCTCTCCCTCGCCTGACAGTTCTCGTAAGTTATGTCATGCACGCTCTCATCCTGTCCAATATCGGCAAAATGCTGTCTCACCGATGCAGCTATGCTTATCTCTCTGCTGTCACAGCCGAGCAGTCTCATGAGTTCCGTGGAGTTGTTCTTCGTCCTATTTGTCGTTCCAAATCCCGGCATGGTGATTCCCACGACAGTTGTGGATGGAAGTCCCGCATTCTTCACCGCCTGTGCCGAAACCAGCAGAGCCAGTGTGGAATCAAGTCCGCCTGACACTCCCACGACCACACATTTGCAATGGGTGGCCTCTATCCTTCTCTGAAGTCCGGCAACCTGCATCTTGAATATCGCCATGCACCTCTCAAGCTTATTTCCCGATGGGACAAATGGTGTCATCTTCACCTTCATGAGCACATTTCCTTTGTCCATGAGTGGGGTATCGCACACCACCGTCTCATACTTTCTGAATGCGAAATCACGCTTGCAGTCGGCAAATGACTTGTTTGCTATCCTGTCGTGTCTGATCTTGGTGAGACTTATATCCCTTATCAGCACTCCTTCCTCAAATGGCTTTACCTCGCCGAGGAGCTTGCCGTTCTCGTACATCAGATTGTGTCCTGAAAATACCAGATCCGATGTGGACTCGTACATTCCCGCCGACACATACACATATCCGCACAGGCAGTCCGACGACACACTTCCTATCAGCTTGTGCCTGTATGCAGCCTTTCCGATGACCTCATTTGACGCGGAAAGATTGAGTATGACCTCTGCTCCCGCCATGGCGAGAAGTCTTCCCGGTGACACAGGCGTCCAGGCATCCTCACATATCTCTATACCAAGCTTTACTCTCTGGTCTACGCTGCCCATATCTATCATCACATTATTGCCAAACAGCACTTCACTGCCAACAGCCCTGCTGCCATCATATTCAAGCTCATCTCCATCATCTTCCGGATCCATGAGATTTACCATCACCGCATCATACTTTCTGGCTGAGAACCATCTCTTCTCGTAGAACTCGCCATAGTTTGGAAGGTAAGTCTTCGGCACGATGGCCATGACTCTTCCGCCCTGCAGGAACGCCGCACAGTTGAACAGCTCCCCGTCCACCTCAAATGGCAGACCGACCACCAGTGCCGACTGACCGGTACAAGTCGCCATGGCAAGCTGAAGAAGACCTCTTCTCGCGCCATCTATGAGCTTTCTGTTCTCAAACAGATCCGCACAGGTATATCCCGTGATAGACAACTCTGGCGTCACTATGACATCCGCAGCATCCTTATACTCTTCATATATATCCATTATCTCTCTGACATTTCCGCTGACACTTCCGATATGAACCTTCGGCGTAACGGCCGCCACACGCAGCATATTCTTCATGTATGAATTCCTCCTTACATTTGGCTTTCATCTTGTTTAGTCTTTCTTAAATATAATCAACTTACTTATGATGTAATTAAGTAATATAACGATAATCTGTGCAACGATCTTAACTACCATACTATCAAAACCAAGTATAGATATAAATACTAATAGAATTACTTCTTCTACTACCAATGTAATTATTCGTCCACCAAAAAAGGCTGCCATCTGCTTCAGAAAGTCTTGCACACCACTTGTAGGAGAATCAAAAACCCATATACGATTTGTCAAAAAAGCAAATAATACAGTAATTATCCACGATAAAATATTCGCTATCAACTCATTGATACCCAAATACACATTAAATAGTGCATAAGTACAAATGCTTACTATAAAACTTAATCCTCCAAATACTAAATATAAAATCACTTCTTTATACTTACTATATAGTGGTTCAAATACTCTTAGCCCCGGAAGTTCAAATATTTTATCAAAAATATCCTTTTTTTTCATTGCTAATTAACCTTCTTTGAATTCTTGTCATTCGTTTCAGATATTATATAATGTGGTCTCTTTTTTGTTTCCAAGTACATCTTAGCTATATACTGCCCCATTATTCCTAAACAGAAAAGCTGTATTCCACCTATAAATATGATTACACATATTATAGATGCCCATCCGGCAACAGGATCTCCGAATACCAATCTTCTGACTATCACCAAAATAAGGCTTAAAAAGCCCACAAAAGTCATTGCCATTCCAAACCAAGAGGCCACTGAAAGAGGAGCTTGTGAAAAATTAATAATGCCATCTATTGCATATTTCAGCAGTTTCCAAAAACTCCAGCTAGTCTCACCGGCAACTCTTTCAATATTCTCATACGGCAGCCAATATGTATTGAAACCGATCCACCCAAATATGCCTTTTGAAAATCTATTATACTCGCCCATTTCCACTATGGCATCGACCATTTCGCGCTTCATAAGACGGAAGTCTCTTGCTCCGTCTACAATATCGGCATCTGATATTTTATTAATGATCTGATAAAACTTACGGGCAAACCAGCTTCTGATTTTTGGCTCGCCTTTACGATCAGCCCGCCTTGTAGCTACTGAGTCGTATTCTCCGGATTCCAGAATTTTTAACATCTGTGGTAACAATGATGGTGGATCCTGCATATCAGCATCCATAACAGCTACATAATCCCCCTTTGCATTACAAAAGCCCGCATACATTGCAGCCTCTTTGCCAAAATTTCTTGAGAAAGAATGGTACTTAACATGTTCATCTTTTGCAGAAAGCTCCCTCATTATTTCCAATGTTTTATCTTTTGAACCATCATTTACGAGCAATAGCTCATATTCTACCCCCATATTTCTTACTACCTTTGTTACTTCATCATAAAAAATCGGTAGTGATTCTTGCTCATTATAACAAGGAACTATTAAACTAATCATCACACATTCTCCTTATCTAATATTCTTTCTTCTCTTCGCAACGAGTAATTTTATACCAATAAATAATACAACTATAAAACCTATAGCTGAAATTATTTCTGAAATTCTCCAACTTATCGGCTCTCTAAATCCTATAGTTAATGTTCCATTATATCTTGGTGGTACCTTGAATGTCACACAATTATTTACAGAACCAACCAAATCTAATTTCTTATTATTTTTATCAAATACCGTATAATACTTATAATTAAAAATAGGCACTTGAACAATCGCATCATCTATTGTGCTATCGTTTTTTATTGTTAAATATGCATCTCCTTTGTTTTTATGATAATCTGAAATCAAATCTCCATGAAAACTGAATACTTCCAACCTGATACCCTAATCCATCTATTCCCAGAATTTGCTGGATACTACCCCATGGGAAAAATTTACATATGAATAATGTGTTTACAATACCAAACGCACTGAAGATTTTTATACAAAAAATTGCTTTTTCATTACCTTCTTTGGAAGAGTATTTATATAGGCAATATAATGTAAGCCCCAAAGATAAAATTAAAGCTGCACCTAAAGTGATGCACTTCCAACCTTCATTTCCAGGAGCAAACAGCTGAAATATGTCTATTATTTCTTGTGAGCTATTATCTAAAAGTCTTAAATCCCCAGCCTGTACTATGGTTTCCTGGCTTACGAAGTAATCAATAAATGGAAGCAAATACCAAATTGTAAGTACTAAGCACATTATGGCAGCTTTTATGAATGCCATAATTCTTTCTTTTTTTAATGTTATTTTTAATAAAACTATACATAAAATAATAAGATTTACGACTACTATCTCGCAGGTCAATACATGACTCAATATAATCCCAGACATTCCCAACGCCAAATATATCCACTCATTAATGCGCGGCTTTTTACTATTATAAATAAGATATACCCCAACAACTATAAGTGGTAAAAACGTCATATAATATAGAAAAGCCACAGGATATAGAAAAAAATCACAATAGTATATCGGAGTTGGATAACTGTATCCGTTATCCAGTGAGGTCCCCATTCTAATAATAAAATTTCCATTTTGCGCAGAGAAATTTTTTAGATCTAAATCCAAAACTGTCCTTGGTTTTATAAGTGTCTCACAAATTTAGTTTATAAAATTGCCGTATATAACTTTTATTTTTTACTTTATCATTTAATGCCATTTTAATCAATATACTTCATTTCCTGCGTACCGTTTTACCAGGATTCAGAACCTCTTGTACTTCTAGTGCAGCGCAGTTTCAAAATACCGTTTAAAGAGCACAGCCTGGGAAGCGTAAAAACACAAAAATAAGACTCCCGGGCACATCATTACGCCGGAAGTCTTATTCTTAATAATATAACAGTCTGATGCTATATAGTGTAGGATTTACTTTCCAAGTGGCTTGCCAGTAAGCTTCTCATAGCCCTCAAGGTAGATGTCAATAGTCTTCTGAGCGACATCCTCTGGAAGCTTCCAGCCCTTGTCAGGATTAGCCTTCAGCCAGTCACGTGCGAACTGCTTGTCAAATGATGGCTGGCCATGACCTGGCTCATATACATCTGCTGGCCAGAATCTTGAGCTGTCAGGTGTAAGCATCTCATCGCCGAGAACGATATTGCCATTCTCATCGAGACCAAACTCAAACTTTGTATCTGCAATGATGATTCCTCTTGTAAGTGCGTACTCTGCACACTTCTTGTAAAGTGTGATGGTGTACTCCTTGAGCTTTGAAGCGTACTCCTCGCCCTTGCCAGGGAAGTACTTCTCAAGGTGAGCAATGCTCTGCTCATATGATATATTCTCATCGTGATCGCCAATCTCGGCCTTTGTTGATGGTGTGTAGATAGGCTCAGGAAGCTTATCAGACTCCTTTAATCCCTCTGGGAGCTTGATTCCACATACTGTGCCATTCTCCTTGTAGCTTGCCCAACCGCTTCCTGTGATGTATCCACGAACGATACACTCGATCGGAAGCATCTCAAGCTTTCTGCACATCATGCTGTTGCCATCGAACTTCTCCTGCTGGAAGAACTCAGGCATATCCTTTACATCAACTGAGATCATGTGGTTAGGAAGAATATCCTGTGTCATGTCAAACCAGAACTTTGACATCTGTGTCAGAACTGTTCCCTTCTTGGAAATTACATTGTCGAGGATGACATCGAAGCAGCTTATACGGTCTGTAGCTACCATGATCAGGCTGTCTCCATTGTCATAAATCTCACGTACCTTACCTTCTTTGATTGGCTTTAATTCCTGCATTTTTTTATCTCCTTGATATTTGTATTAATACCTGTTAGAAATTGTATTCATATAAGTGTGTATCACTTTTTATGGTTGCTTGTCAAGGCTTTGGAAGCCCTCAAAAATTTTTTCTCAAAATTTGTCAAGGTTTATGCGCCTCACGGGATTTTTATTGTGTAAAAGCACATTTTTCATCTTTACAATATCATTTGTGATGACTATAATAACAGAGCACAATATCTAGTGGGTGCTTCACATTATTTCCACCAAATATATTGTGTTCACAATAATTATTGCATATTTTTTCTTTATAAATAATTCCATGCGGCACAGGCAGCCGCATCTACTATATTACGTCGAACCAGACCTGATTGGCCTGATTTAAGTTAACTTGAATGATTGGAATATTACGAATAAATTTACCATTGAATTGGAAGAGGGAGGCTATTGCTGTGTCAGAGGAAGCTAAAACACACGTACACGTAATCAAAAGGAATGGAGAAGAGGTGACATTTGACCTGTCAAAGATCGAGAATGCCATCAAAGCTGCCAACAATGAGGTTGACAAACTCCACCAGCTCAACGAATATCAGGTTCACGCCATCGCGGACAACCTGGAGAAACAGATAGAATCAATGTCCCACGCAGTTCACGTGGAGGACATTCAGGATATGGTCGAGACCGGTATCATGGAGATGAGAGGATATGAGGTTGCACAGAAATATGTGCGTTACCGTTACAAGAGAGAGCTCGCACGTAAGTCCAACACCACGGACAACGGAATCCTTGCGCTCATAGACCATATGAACGAGGAAGTCAATCAGGAAAACTCCAACAAGAATCCGGTGATCAACTCGACACAGCGTGACTACATGGCCGGTGAGGTATCAAAAGATCTGACCAAGAGAATGCTTCTGCCTGAGGATATAGTTGAGGCACATGAGGCCGGAATCATACATTTCCATGATTCTGACTACTACGCTCAGAAGGAGCACAACTGTGACCTCATCAACCTTGAGGATATGCTACAGAACGGAACAGTGATCAGTGAGACCATGATCGAGAAGCCGCACAGCTTCTTCACGGCATGCAACGTCACCACGCAGATCGTGGCACAGGTTGCCAGCAACCAGTACGGCGGGCAGACGTTTACCCTGTCTCATCTGGCACCATTTGTGGATGTTAGCAGGAAGAAGCTCCGTGCACAGGTCATCGAGGAGCGCAAGGACTGTGGCGAATCCCTTGATGATGCCATTATCGACAAGATAACAGAGAAGAGACTTCTGAACGAGGTCAAAAGTGGAATACAGACTATACAGTACCAGCTCATCACCCTGATGACATGTAACGGACAGGCACCATTTGTCACCATGTTCATGTACCTGGATGAGGTTCCTGAGGGACAGACAAGGGATGACCTGGCACTCATCATAGAGGAGGTCCTGAATCAGAGGATCAAAGGAGTTAAGAACGAGAAGGGAATCTGGATCACTCCGGCATTTCCTAAGCTCATATATGTTCTGGACGAGGACAACATCACCACAGATTCCAAATACTGGTATCTGACTGAGCTTGCCGCCAAATGCACCGCAAAACGTATGGTTCCTGACTACATCTCCGCCAAAGTCATGAGAGAGATGAAGGACGGCGACGTATATCCATGCATGGGCTGCAGATCATTTCCTACAAAGGAGGACGGCATCAGGAATCCTGATGGATCCCGCAAATATTACGGACGTTTTAACCAGGGTGTCGTGACCATCAATCTTGTTGATGTGGCATGTTCATCATACGGCGACATGGACAAATTCTGGAAGATCCTGGACGAGCGTCTTGAGCTTTGTCACAAGGCACTCAGATGCAGACATGAAAGACTGCTCGGAACCATATCAGATGTCGCTCCTATACTGTGGCAGCACGGTGCGCTGGCAAGACTTAAGAAAGGCGAGAAGATTGACAAGCTGCTCTTCGGCGGCTACTCAACTATTTCCCTTGGCTATGCCGGTCTCTGCGAAATGTGTGTCCGTATGATCGGCAAAACACATACATCCGAGGAAGGCAAGAAATTTGCGCTCGCTGTAATGCAGAAGCTCAACGACAAATGTGCTGAGTGGAAGGCCGCTGAGAATATCAGCTATTCCGTATACGGAACACCTATGGAGTCCACTACTTATAAATTTGCCAAGAATCTGCAGAAGCGTTTCGGCATCATCCCGGGCGTAACAGACAAGAATTACATAACCAACAGCTATCACGTACATGTAACCGAGCACATAGACGCCTTCAGCAAGCTGAAGTTTGAGTCAGAATTCCAGAAGCTGTCACCGGGCGGCGCCATCAGCTATGTTGAGGTTCCAAACCTCCAGAATAACATAGACGCAGTCCTTGAAGTCATGAAGTTCATATACGACAACATTCTCTATGCAGAGCTCAACACCAAGAGCGACTACTGTGAGAAATGTGGCTATGACGGCGAGATTAAGATCGTGACAGACGATTATGGCAAGTTGGTGTGGGAGTGCCCTAACTGCGGCAACCGCGACCAGAACACTCTCTTCGTTGCAAGACGTACCTGCGGTTATATCGGAACCCAGTTCTGGAATCAGGGACGTACACAGGAGATCAAGGACAGAGTCCTTCACCTGTAGAATTAGTCAGCTTAAAACTGATACTTTCAAATAAAAATACAGACAGCACAATTGTGAATGAAGTGACCTCAAAAAACAATTGACTGTCTGTATTTTTATTACTTTCTTATAACTACAATATCTAGCATACCCTCATGTAAGCGGCATCATCTGCAAAATCCGGCTGATCCGAAACAAACTTTATAACATCTGCGGATTTTACGCCTGGATTTCTTTTGATATAAGCAGTGAGCATTTCTAATCTTTCTGCATTCTTCTGAGCATAATGCTCCATAGCCGAGACAAACTCAAAATAAGAATCATCTATATTGTTGAGCAGTTTTCTTAATTCTTCCATAACTACGCCCCCTTACATTTCTATTCTCATATATATATTATAGTTATCATATCCATGATTCTCAAAATAATACCAATATGGTTTATTATCTATTCCATACGAAATATGTACTGCGTATGTTTTTCCTTCGTATTTACTATAATTCGTATTTATTTCTCTGCAGATTTTTGCATATTCTGCCCTATCCAAGATAAATGTATTATAAACAAATCTCACAACTTCTCCTATCATTCATAATATCATCTGCACATAAATTACACAAGCTAACACCAAAACATATTATATACCCTAATTTGTGATAATAGATGCAAATGTAATTTTTGATAGATTTAGATGTAATAATCCATTTAATACGTCTCCCACAACTTCATATTCTTGGCATTATCCACTATGTCAATGCAGCTTCCGTCAATTGCATTTATACATACAATCTGGGATATCTCCCCTACCGTGTCCTGTCCCCGGAGCTCCTCGCTCTGTGTAAATATCCATGCAGGAATGTAGCAGAGCTTTCCATCGTCATCTGCTGTCGCCATGTATCTGAGTGCCACGTTGTTGAACTGAACCTTGCCATATCTGGTCTGGTATTTCTCATAATATGTTGCAATGCCCTCATTTGCCTTTGCGATCATGTCGTTCCAGCTCATGAGTTCCACATCCTCCGCCTGCAGGGATGAAGGATCTGTGTAAAGCTGGGCAAACATATCTACAACTCCATCATCATCAATATTTAATGTTACACTGTCACCAGGCTCAAACATATAGCCATTCTGTGTCTGGAGATTGTCAACGTTATATAATTCGCCCTCTCTCTCCTTTGCTCCGTATATAGACCTGCTGAGCGTTACCGAGTATCCACTCACCTTGGTCTGCTTTACCTCGCCATTGTCATCCGACCATATTCTGGCAAGCGGCTCTGTCTTTGTACTCTCCATACCGTCTATCCCCATCTTTGAGAGGAAATTCATCGCTTGGGATATGGCATCGTTCTCCGTGAGTTTGCTCTCATTTGTGACATTGGTCAGATCTATGTCTGTGGCATTGCTGATGCCCGTCACATAGGTGTATGTTGCGCCGCTCACACCATCCAAAAGCTTGTTCTCCTCACTCTCGGATTTGTAAAATGATATATACACACCTGCGTCTGTATTGTCATCCTCACCGCCATACTGTGATATACTCACCGTATATTCCTTGTCTCCATATTTGCCTGTATACGATGAATACGGGTCATCATAATTCTCCAGCAAAGGAAGTGAATCCGGTGCATCTGCCATCTGCTTCTTGTATGTCTCTATCTGGGTATCATACCAGGCATCCGACGAATCATCCCCCTGACCCTGAGCCTCCTTCTTGAACTTCTCTGTACTCTCTATCATACTCTTCAGCTCATCCTTGGTCTGCACTCCATCCTTGCGGATATATATGCCCTGGGACTTGTCCAGGAGTCCCTCGACAATGCTCTGTATCTGTGCAGCATCAAGCTTCATAGTGCTGTAATATACCCTCTTCATGGAATCCGTATCAGGAATATCTATCGAACCGGAACAGCTTATCTCTGACAAGCCCGAATTGCCCACATCAAATGTCTCATCACACTTCTCCGGGATTCCCAGACTCTTTGCAAGGCTGCCACCCGCATCGTTACTGCCATCATCACTGTATCCACTTGCCGAACCCGACTCTCCATCCAATGTATAATCAACCTTTTTATTTCCACATCCTGTCATCTGCATCGCCATCACTCCTGCCAGCACACATGCTGCTATTCTTGTCGCTCTCTTTCCCATGATTATCTTCCTCCTTGTCATTTCGCAAATATTCATATATTAGACATTTCACCTGACCATATCAGCACATTTATTTTGATATGGTTTTTGTTCCTGCCCCAGTCTCCGGGTCTGTTCCGTACCATGTCTCAAGACATTTTGCAGTCTCAATTATATCTACACAGCTTCCATCCACTGCGTTTATGTACACAAGCTGCACTATATTATCGTATGCGCCATGCTCCTCTGAGATGTCATTATTTTCAGACTGGGTCAGTACCCATGCCGGTATGTACACAAGATTTTCTCCATCCTGTATACAGGGAACATACATAAATTTCACATTGTTAAACCGCACCTCTGAATAGTCGGTAGGATATTTTTCATAATATTCCGCTATGCTATCGTCAGCCTTATTCACCATATCTTCCCAGCTTAGGAGATCCACCTTTTCCCTGACAAATGAATCCGTATCCGTACTTAAGATTGCTCTCACATTAAACACTCCGCTGTCATCCACACATACGGATATCCTGTCACCTTCGTACATGACGTAACCATTTTTATTCTTCAGGTTATCCACTCCTGTCGGGTCTATATAGGCAGTATCCACTCCGCCGATCTGTATTCCAAATTCGAACATGTACCCATTCTTTTCAGCTTTTATAATTTCAAATCCGCTGTCCAGCCACGACCTCACCACAGCCTGACTTCCGCATTTTGCCATTCCGGATATTCCCATCCTATCCAGAAATGCCTGAGCTTCATGCTCTGCTGTATTTTCATCTATCCCACATTTATTTTCCTGGTCTTCAATATCGCCGCCAAAATAGTTTTGCCCGGCGGTCTCCGTCATCACTGCATCTTCCACATCTGCAAGATATTTCTGCTCCTGATCACCCGCCGGCTCATATACTATGCTTACCCTGCCAGATGCATCTGCTGTGTCATCCCCGGATATCCACAGGCTGTACTGTTCACCGTCATGCTGGCCTATGTATATCTTATTTGTCGTATATTCTCTGACCGGCGTATACGAATCGGGGGCTTCCTTCATCCGCTTCTTCGTCTCTGCTATGTCACTCTCATATATCTCCGCAACATCCTGCTGCCCTTCTTCCAGCGCCTGCTGCCTGTACACCTCTATGAGGTCTATCTCCTTCTGTATCTCCTCCTTCGTCATATTCTCGTCGCCGTCATCACGGCAATATATTCCCTGGTCTTTGTCAAATACACTCTCCACCATGTCCTGTATCCTCGACGTATCCATCCTCATCCTGTCAAAGCTTACAGTATACGCCCTGTCCACATTTGCAACCTGTATGTCATCATCCAAAAGACTTATCTCCGAAAGCTTTGAATGACCGGTATCAAATGTTAGATCACAGCTATCAGGAACGCCAAGCCTTATACCGAGTAGTCCTCCGCCATGATCCTCCTCAATGGAATCACCATATATGTATTCTGTCCTGTCCTCATCACCGCTCGACCTGTTCTCACAGCCACATATGCCACATACGGCAAGTACAGACATGACCAGCGCAGTTTTCCGCCACGAATTTCCTGACATTTTCTGCCTCCCTTCACATTAAACTTCAGAAATGTCTCTGCTCATAATGTATTGTAAAATGGGTGTACATTAAGAAACAATTGCCGGGAACTTTAAGATATTCTTAAGACGAAAAAATCCCTTCCGTATGATGTACCTAATCATACGGAAGGGATCTGTAATCCACATTATATTTAGAATTTGAAAAACATCAGCAGGAGTATGATCCCCACAAGCGTGAGTGCCGCTCCCACCAGAAAGGCTATCTTAAACCACTTCTCATCACCTGTCACCCTGTCAAATGTATCATCCTCAACCTCAACAAAGCTGAGTGCCGTCATGGTCATAAGCCCAAGTCCGGTAAAAATCGCAGATGAAGCAGGTATCCTTATGGCCGGTATAACCCACAATATAAAATATACTACATCACATCCAAGCAATATAAACAGCTTTTTTCCATACTTCTCAAGCATAACCCTCGATCTCCTTAATATAACACTTAACCTGTATCATAACACCTTATATGTGTTTACTCAAGCTTTCCGTCTTTTTGTTCTTAAGCCTCCTTATTATGTCATCACATCCACAGACTGCGCTTATTCCCACCGCAATCCCAAGCACGAACAGCATTGTGGAATTGCCATATGCGCTTGCGGCCTTCCAGTCTGAATCAAATGCCGCGCTCAGTGTGTAATAGAGCGGAGCCCCCGGCAGAAGCGGGATAAGTCCGACTATGAGATACTGATTTGCCGGTGCTTTCATGATCCTTGCCGCTATCTCAGCATATATGGCAGCCCACAGGCTTGCCGCAAGAGATGGGATAAATACGTCATCTATGATATTTCTGACCAGAATGTATACTATCCATGTGCACATTCCATTGACCGCCGCCGGTATCACATTTCTCTTTCCTAGATTGAACATAAAAGCAAATCCCAGCGAACCTAATAGAGCTGTGACAACCTGTATGATCGTTTGCTGCACTTGTCTGCACCTCCTAAATCGTGATAAATACCGCCAGTGCAAATCCGCACGCTATCGCCGCCGCCCAGAGCAGCGACTCAACCAGCCTCAGACTTCCCGTTATGGTATCCCCTACAAACATGTCCTTCACTGCATTTGTCAGCGCAAGCCCCGGGATCAGCAGCATGATATCTCCTATCATGACCTTGTCCTCATGTATTGGAAGCACGTGCCCTGCCAGTCCGATCAGTACGCCCGTGACAAATGAACTCAGAAAATTAAACAGTATGTTGTTGGTACATATCGGGGCGAAATATATCTGCATCAGCCATATCCCCACAGCAAATGCCGCCGCCATAGCTCCATCAAGTATGGTTCCGCCGAAGAATACCGCAAGCGCTCCCGCCGCCAGCACGCTTCCCACGCACACCCGGAATCTCGGCGCTGATGCCTGCTCTATCTCTTCAATTCGTTCTTTCAGGTCCTCAGTGGCTAGTGGCTGTCTGCAATACTCTCTGCTCAGGGCATTTATCCGCTCCAGCTTCCAGAAGTCCGTCTTTGTCCCATCCCTGGTTCCTCTGGTCATGGAGCACACCGATCCATCCGGCATGTTCATGGTACATACCAGAGTGGATGTAATAGCAAATACGTCCATACGCTCTGCTCCATAAGCAGCTCCCATTCGTCTGAGTGTATCCTCCACTCTCTTCACCTCCGAGCCATTCCGGATCATCATGGCTCCCACATCCATGAACAGGCCGAGCATTTTCACATCCTCCGGACTTCCCTGAGGCATATCCCGCAGCTTCTCCATTCCGCTGTGCCTGTCAATATCCGCCATACCCATATGCCACCATCCTTTTTGTACAGATATACCTCATGCCATTATCTATCTCATTGGAACCTGCTGGAAGTACTGGTGTCTTCTCTCATCCACCATTTTCTCCAGTTCCTTCTGATTGTGGTTATATATCTTATTTATCTCATCGTTGTATCCTATTATTATGTATGGAACCATGCTTTCTATGTATGCAAGGATGTCATCACAGTCCTTCTCCTTCCTCATCGGAAGCGCCATTCCGCTGCCATCATTCAGCCTGACCTCGATCTGGTAAGACTTACCCGCCTTGATTCCGTACACTTTGTTCTGGGTTATGAGCTTATATACCCACATAAGCTCCCTGGTCTCGGCAAAATTCACCGTGTCACCCTTGATATACATGAAGAACTCGTTATTTAATCTGAGGCCATTCACTGCAGCACCTGATCTGTAAAACTGCTCTATCCTCTCCATCTCATATTCAGGATTTGGCTTCTTCTTGCAGTAATCCAGTACGTCTCTTATGTTGCTCTGCCTTATTGCCAGGGATACAAACCATGCCGCAAATGCGAGGAACATCGCGGATCCAAGCCCTATCCATATCGATCCTTCATCTACCCCCATTGCTGCAGCAACACCGGAGATTCCGATTGCTGCAAATATCACTGCTCCAATAATACATTTTATCCTGTACTTTGTTCCAAGCTTCTTTATCATCTGTTTTAACCCCATTTTCTTAATTGTACTCAGTCATATTCCACCTTCATCAGGCAAAGTCCATGTGGAGGCGCCGTAGGCCCCGCCAGCTGCCTGTCCATCCCGGCTATGATCTCAGGAATATGCTCCGCACTCATATTCCCATATCCAACATCTACCAGTGTTCCGGTCAGTATCCTCACCATGTTCTGCAAAAAGCCATTTCCATGGAATCTCATGTGGACGTAGTCTCCCTCCTTGACTATATCCACATCGTATATAGTTCTGACCGTGGATTTCTTCATCTTATTGTTGCCACAAAAAGATCTGAAATCATGCTTTCCGACAAAATACGATGCAGCCTTTTTCATCACATCCACATCAAGTATACTGCCCTGTGGCACACACCACACATAATTTCTATCAAATACAGGTTTCTCAGCACCTACATACAGCGTGTATTCGTAGACTTTACCGGTTGCATTCAGCCTTGCATGAAACCTGTCCCCGGCCACAGCAACATCAAGCGCGCAGATATCCGCAGGCAGATATCTGTTCAGATAATCTTTTATCTCTTCCGGAGTCTTATCTGTTTCTAGCCTTCCGTTCGCCACCATGGCTCTGGCATGTACTCCCGCATCAGTCCTGCCTGCACCATGGATATCGACCTTTGCATCGACCATCCTGGTTAGGACCGTCTCTATTCGCCCCTCCACTGTATCCGCATTTGTCTTGCTCTCCCAGCCGTGATAACGTGTGCCATCATAGCTGAAAGTAAATCTGTAATTTACCATATGTCCTCTCCAGGGACGCTTCTTTTGTCACAAGGAGTGTCCCTCTGTCATATAAATCCAATCCAGGGGACACTCCTTGTGACAAAAGAAGCGTCCCCACTACAGCACCTGCTCGCCTGTGTCTGTCTCAAATTCCTTTACCTGTTCAAGCCAATATTGCTTATCTTTTTCTGTTATCGGTCTCATGACTTTACATGGATTTCCAGCAGCTATCACACCATCCGGAATATCCTTTGTGACAACCGCCCCTGAGCCTATGACAACATTTGAACCTATGGTCACACCCGGATTGATGACCGTATTTCCGCCGATCCATACATTATCGCCTATTGTGACCGGCTTGCCAAGCTCCACACCGGCATTTCTGATCATCGCATCTATCGGATGACATGCGCAGTATATATTGACCCTTGGTCCCAGAAATGCATGATCTCCAATGATGACGTCACACTGATCCAGAACTATCAGCCCTGTATTTGCATAGAAATAGTCTCCCACATGTATATTTGTTCCATAGTCGCAGTAAAATGGCGGCTCTATGTAACACTCCTTTCCCATGTGTGCGAATAATTTTCCAAGATACTCGCCTGTTCTTGTCATTGTCTCAGACCTCGGAGCACCGTTGAACTTATCAACCAGATCCTTCGCCTTCCCCTCCGGATCCCAGTCCACACATTTATATAACTTACCAGCTTTCATTCTGCCAAGCATTTTCTCTACTCTGTCCATAGAATTTCCTCCTCGTATTATAATATTTACTCATCATGTTTATATCTGCCTAAAAGATACCATTCTTTATGGCTGCAATCAACCGCAAATATAATTACTCGTAAATCGAATCCAATATAAGCAATAAACTTCTATCGGTAACAGAAAAACTGCTCTCCAGATATTATAATAAGCCGTGTGCCTGTATTCTGAATCGATAGCGTAATCGACTGAACTTCAGCTCTTATTGCCGGAGCGGCGCACACAAACGCCCTTATCGTGCGCAGAGCGCAGTGCAAATATAAGCAAGCTGAAACGAAGGAAGATTAGCGTGATTCATAACCAGCCATTTTCAGGCGATATAAAAAGGCCATGATATTATGTGTGCAATCGATAATGCAGACTGCCTCTCTTTACTGCTTCCTGCCGAGGTGGCGACCGCAGCGCCCTTATTGCGGTCAGAGCCGAGTGCATATGGAAGCAAAGTAAAGTGAGGCTAGGCAAATGTGATTGCACGCATATATCATGGCCTTATACGCTTGAAAATGGCGTCCGTCATCAATACACATAAAGGTACATCCCAAACCAATGCAGCGCGGCCCCCAGCATCACAAAGATATGCCAGATAAAGTGCGCCCCCTTGGTGTCCTTCACAAATGGAATCATGCCAAGCGTATAGACAACACCTCCGCCCACGATCCATCCCAGAAGCGGCTTGTCATTTCTGAACCAGCCCGGAATGAACATGATAGCGCTCCATCCGATGACGAAGTACAGCGTATAGTGTATCGGTCTGAACCTGCCCGGGCCGAACACACATATGATGGTGATCCCCGCTATAATAAGTGCCCACTGCACACAGAACAACACTATTCCAAGCACATTTCCCCAGTACACAAGGTACAGTGGAGCAAATGTTCCGCCTATCAGCAGATATATCGAGGAATAGTCAAATCTTCTCCAGAGCCGCTTGACTGCCAGACCGGATTTGTATGAATGATACAGACAGCTCATGAGAAACATCAATATCAGTGATATTCCATAAAAACACGATGCCATCACTTTGAGTCCTGTGTCTGACTTCAGGAGAAGAAGGACAAGTCCGGCTATGGCAAGCCCTGCTCCTATTCCGTGGGTAACAGCATTTCCCACCTCCTCGAGAACGGTGAGCTTTGGCGGCTCATTCAGTTCCCTGTAGTGCTGCCTTTTTGCTCTTTTTGCCTCTTTCTTCTCTTCTTTTCTTTTCTCTTTGTCCAGTTCAGCTTTCTGCTGACTACTCATATCTAATTCCGAGTTCTTTATTTCTGCCATATTTAATCCTGAAACTTCTTTCTATCTATAACTCTATCTATAATTTATTCTGCTATCTATAATCTACACTGTCTTACAACCGCAGTCTCCAGCTTCCATGCAGAGCACAGCCCTGGATTCATCATCGCAGACCACTAGAGCGCCTCAAACACCTGCACCCCACGTCTCTTCAGCCATATTCTAAACAAAACTGCAGCGGCTGCCGTCAATGCAGTGCTTATTGCTAGATACATTGTCGCTCCGGTAAAACCTCCGAATAACAAATATCCCACCACAAGTACAATAATATATACAAAATTCGATAAAATAGCAACAAGTACACCCATGCTCTGCTTCACGACTGATGCTTCCGACGTCCAGTCAAGCTTTGGCATCTTGAGATTGACTGCAAGCCCTATGTATGCAGTCAGGCACACATAAAGACATGGTATCAGTAACATCATCACGCCATCTACAAGTGATGGTGTCACAAAAACAAGCATCACTATATCAAGGATCAGCGCCGGAATCAGGGTAAGTATCACATGCATCCTCAGTTTTGCCCTGAGTATCTGCCACGATGTGACTGGAAGCGAACGCACGATCCAAAGATTCTTTCCCTCCAGAGATATCGATGGTGCAGTCAGATCATTCATCGACGCGGCGGCACATACGGCTATACACGCCCCAATTATAAGTACACCATCCGGTAGTCCGGGAGTTTTCGTAATCATATCTACTACATACTGTCCTTTAACAAGACAAACCACTGCCATAGCGATCATTATCAATGTCCCCAGGGAACAGTTGAGCATATATACGGCAGATGCTGCCAGTCTTTTGAACTCTTTCTGAAGAAGTGCTGCATCCTGGCTCTGCGCCTTTGCAGCTTTTATTATATTCTTCCTTTTGGTATGTCCGGCTTTTGTCGTCACGATTCCGATGAATGTTCTCTCAAGTACCAGCCACACTGCAAGAGAGATGATCAATGTGCCTGCTGCCACCAACGCCAGCTGCAGTCCATCTCCTGTAGCCGCACGACCAATTGAATAGAGCGGATATGCAGCACCTTTTATCTTTGCACTGTATTCTCCGCTGTTTGCCAGGATCTTTGAGAGCAGCTTATTTGCATTCATGTATACAGCATAATATGCGGCTATAAATGCCAGTGACAATACAACTGTCACAAAGCTCTTATTTCTGGTCTTATTGCCTATCTTCCCCACTACCCAGCCAAGTATACATGAGAGCACCAGTATGACAAATGTCAGAAGAACCAGCACTATAATAGATGACACGACCGGCCACACACCGGGATGAGCTACTATTCCATATACTATGATACCGGGAACCATGGCGGTCACGGCGAACATCGCACCCATGATGTACACCCCTGACAGTCTTGCAAATAATATAGCCCTGACCGGGATGGGCAGTGACAGCATCAGGTCATTGTCTTTTGCCTGATACAAGCTCGCATATGTATTGAACACACTTCCTAATATACCGATGGTCAACGCCATCATAGACATCATCGCCATGTACATCCAATCAAGCCCCGCAGAACAAAGTGGCTCACACACCGAATATGCCTCCATTCCGAACATGGCTCCCATACAGCCCTGCAGCACTGCCACATAACTGATGATACCCAGAACTACAGCACCTTTGGATCTGGACTTTCCAGTCTTCCGGTCAACGAAAAATCCACTGAACAGCATCTTAAGCTGTTTCTTCATCAATATCCTTATCATGACTCACCCTCCAGATCAAGGAACACGGATTCAAGTGACTCGTCTCCCTTCACCTGCTCCATTATTCCCGCCTTCACCAGTCGTCCGCATTTGATGATCGCCACTTTATCGCACAGCTTTTCTGCGACTTCCAATACATGTGTGGAGAAGAATATCGCCCCTCCGTCATCACACATTTTTCTCATCATCTGCTTGAGTATATGGGAAGCCTTTGGATCGAGTCCGACAAACGGTTCATCCATGATGACAAGTTTCGGCTCATGTATCCATGCCGATATGATTGCCAGTTTCTGTTTCATACCATGAGAATACTCGGATACCAGCTGTCCGAGGTTGTCTTTTATCTCAAATGCGTCAGCATATTTGTCTATGAGCTCGTCCCTGACTTCCTCCGGCACGTCAAATATATCTGCTATAAAATTCAAATATCCGATTCCGGTCATAAAATCATACATATCTGGATTGTCAGGAATATATGCCATCTGTTTCTTGCATTCCAGCGGTTTTTCCTTTATGGACACACCATCTATAAGGATATCTCCCTCCTCAAAATTCAGGATCCCTGTACACGCCTTTATAGTGGTTGTCTTACCTGCTCCGTTGTGTCCGATGAAACCATATATCTCCCCCGGCATTATATGTAGGCTTAGATTGTCCACCGCCAACTTATCTCCGTATCTCTTTGTGAGATTTTTTATTTGCAGCATATTATTTTCTCCTTTTTCAAAACAGGGGACGGAGGTACCTGACCTCTCCGTCCCCATAGATTATCGCGCTCTATGCTTATTTCGCTTCATCCTGCCCCTGAACTCATCAAGTGCCGCGCGACCAGGTCCCGTCATAGGTTTGATCCACCTTCCCTTCAGTAGATACGGCGTGAGTATGACAAATCTCAGAAGTTCATCCGTGTAAACAAATGAGAACACTGCGAGGAATGGCAGCTTGAGCACCATTCCTGCTACCCATGTAGCCGGGACCGAAAACAACATCAGTCCACTGATCTCCATAACTGTTCCAACGATGGCCTCACCGCCTGCACGGAAGCACTCGTTCTGTATATAGCAGCATGTTCTGACTGCTCCGAAGAACAGATATATTATAAGCATATACTTTGTGTACATCATCGCCTCAGCCCCGAGTCCAAACAATCCGAACAGCGGATTGTGCAGCAGCATCGTGATGAGCACAATTGTGAATGTGATGGCAGGACATACCAGTGCAGCTCTCTTGGCATAGGAAAGTCCCCTGTCCAGATTACCCGCGCCAACTTCATTTCCCACGGCAACGCTGGACGCATTTGCCAGACCACCAAAGAATGCATATACAAACCCTTCACATACACGGAATGCAGCCATGGCGGCTATGGCGGAATCACTCTGATGTCCCATGACAACGTTGATTATCATCTGGCCCACGCCATAGAGGATCTCGTTGCATACGATCGGGAATGCCTTGGACGCATAGGACTTCACAAATCCCATATCAATATCAAATGCCTTTCGCGCACTGAACTTTATCTCATGCCTGCTCTTTGCAAGATACAGAATGAGCAGCGCTATGTTCACGATACCAGACACCAGTGTACCTATAGCCGCACCAGCAACTCCCATCTTGGGAGCACCAAATCTACCGTAGATCAACACAAAATTTATACAAAAGTTGAGTAAAAGTGAGATGACCGAGCACACCAGTGGCACCTTCACCCTCTCCGTTGACTTAAGGAGTGCTGTAATTATTGCGGCAAATACCTGAAGCGGATAAGACCATCCAACTATTCTCATATATGGCTTCGCAAGTGCTATGATCTCTACTTTATCTGTATATATTCCAAGTATCCACCCCGGTGCAACCACAGTCACCACCGCAAATGCTATTCCAAATATTCCCGCACATATGATCGCCAGACCAAATGCTTTGTTCATTCCCTCCGGATCCTTGGCACCCCAGTATTGAGACATGAACAGAAGGGAGCAGCTGACAAATCCCCAATATGTTGAAAACAAAAGTGATCCTATCTGTGCACACACGCCAACCGCCGCAACGGCGATCTCGCCCTCACTTCCTATCATGATGGTATCAACCATACTGGCGGTGGTCGCCAGCAGATTCTGCATCGCAATAGGCACAGCAAGCACAGCAAGCATTCTGGCAAATTCTTTCCATGTCACCTTTTTATTATTTTTTACAAAGCCCGTAGCAGCACTTCCCATTTTTGTTACCTTTTCCTGTTATTATCTCTTTCATCATTTAATTTGATGCGTCCGACTATTGTACTCCCGAATAATTGTATTTGCAATGGCTTTATACCTGTAGTATGAAGTATTTTCTTATTAATTTTAACAAGCGCACCACTTTCATTCCATCTGTGATGCGCCAAGCCTTGTTATTTTCAAGTATTACATTTTTGTGTGCCATTGTTACATACTGTTGTTGGTTGACAAATCTTCAAGCTCACTCTCTACTCTCTCAAGCTCGCCGTCACTCCAGTTCTCCCCCAGTGCAAATACTGCCCTGCACACACTGAAGTTCACCTCGCCATCTGCGTTGATCTCCCCGGAGATCACTCTGTGGGATATCTTCTGAAGTATGGAAAGTATGTCTATCCGCACGTCCGATATGACAGAAGGCTCTGCCACATTGCCATCACTATTGCCTTCCTCGTGCTCTGTCCGTTCTTCTCTGTACACGCTCTCCCAATCATAATCTGCAGTCCTGCCACATGGTGCACCGCATACACTGCAGTCAGGGACAATTGTATGCTTATCAGCATGCACCCTTGCGATCATCGCCTTCATGTCTGCATCAGAGATGCCAAGAGCAATATCAGACATGTGCAAACCTTCTATTATTATGTTATTTGTATCATCAGTCACATGCATCATCCCATCAGTGGCTCTCACCAGCCCTATCAGAGCACCGACCAGACGACTGCCTGTCTCAGTTGTAATTCTTATTTTATCTTCCATTGTCTTTACCTTTCATGGTGCTGTGAAGAGAATGTCAGTCAAGAATTCTTCCATCTATTGATATTGTTGCAACCTGCCATGGGATAAACTTGCCGCTGTCCTGAAGTGCCTTCTTCGCAGACATCTCCAGTCCTCCACAACAAGGAACCTCCATACGGACTATTGTAACACTTTGTATGTCATTTCGCCTGATAATCTCTGTAAGTTTCTCTGAATAATCGACACTGTCAAGTTTCGGACAGCCAATCAGAGTCACATGTCCCTTTATGAATTTCTCGTGGAACGATGCATAGGCATAGGCTGTACAGTCCGCCGCTATAAGCAACTTTGCACCATCAAAGTATGGCGCATTTACCGGGGCAAGTTTGATCTGCACCGGCCACTGTGTGAGCTGGCTCGGGCGCTCATAATTATATATGTCACCCGCCTGCTGATTGACTGTTTTATCAGTTGTACTCTGTACGCATTCTACTGCTGCCTGTTCATATGAGCTTGCCTGTACTGCTTCACCTGAAGCTGCTGCCGGTCTCCTGAATATGCTTCTCGCCATAGAACCAGGGCAACCGGAGTGTGCCGGACTTTTTCCATGCATCACTCCTGAGCCAACCATATTTTTGGATTTTTCTGCATCGAATCTTGCCTGTTTGTTTGCCATGACTGCCGCCTCATCATACGCAGCCGCCTCTCTCTCCACAAATGTTATGGCTCCTGTAGGACACGACGGCAGGCAGTCGCCAAGTCCATCACAATAATCGTCTCTGAGCAGCTTTGCTTTGCCGTTTACCATGCCTATAGCACCCTCATGGCACGCATTTGCACAGGCTCCACATCCATTACACTTGTCCTCGTCTATCTGTATAACTCTTCTTATCATATATATTTCCTCCAATCTTTTTCCTGCTTTTAACGTCATTATATTCAGTCAGAGCATTTGTGTATGTTGAATTTTCAACATAAAAATGTTATACTTTTCAGGGATATTCCTTGTGACAAAAGAAGCGTCCCCACTAAGAGGTAATATGAACAAATACATGGACACATTATTGAAATCCAGTCTTTTTTCCAGTATCACCGCTGATGACGTTGACTCCGTACTGGACTGTCTGGGTGCAATCATCAAAAAATACCAAAAAAATGAGTGTATTCTCATGGCTGGCAACACAACAGAATATATAGGATTGCTGCTTACAGGCAAAGCGATAGTCATCCAGGAGGATTACTGGGGTGGTCAAAGCGTCATGTCTGCCATCCTGCCCGGACACACGTTTGCGGAATCATATGCCTGTACCCCTGGCTCCGTACTCGACGTCAGCGTATATGCTGAAGCTGCAAGTTCTGTATTGTTTCTGAATGTTCAAAAAATGCTCACCACCTGCCCGGTAACATGTGGCAGACATAATCAGATGATAAGAAATCTCCTGTGCGATCTCGCCGGCAAGAACCTGAGGCTCGGCGAAAAATCAAAGCACATGAGCCAGAAAACAACCAGGGATAAGTTGCTCTCCTACCTGTCATCGGAGATGCACAGACATGGCAGCAACGAATTTGATATACCATTTTCCAGACAGCAGCTCGCTGACTTTTTGTCCGTGGACCGCAGTGGACTGTCTACTGAACTTGGCAGGATGAAGACTGATGGGCTGATTGACTTCCACAAATCTCATTTTGTTCTTAAGTCTCCTGCCCAGGGGTGGACTGATGTGTGATGTTGATGTATCATGTAATTAACTGTTCAGGGAAATTCATTACAGATGGGGGATTTTCCCTGATTCAGGATTTATCAATATAATATGATCAGGAGGGATTTCAATGAAACCAATGAAAACTATCAAAGACGGATGGAACAAATTCACTGTTGTCGTAAAGGATAAAGACTACTCAACAAGAGAGGCCGTGCTTTTCGCTATCTGCACATTCCTCACAGGGCTTGTGCTCGGAATGCTCTGCTCTCCTAGAAAGAGCCAGACATTTGGCTCATACAACGGCAACTGCAGCGATGGCGGCTGTAACTGCGACTGCGATTATGATGAGGACGATTTTGAGTAGGCTGCGAACTGATAACTAATATCCCAAAGCAAAAGACAGGTGTCGATTATCTGACACCTGTCTTCTGTGTTTCACAGGATACATTTCACTTATATCTTCCAGCTAACTGCCAGTTCTCTCGAATCCACAAATCTCCTGTAGATTCCGTCCTGCTTCATGAGTTCTTCGTGGGTTCCCTTCTGGGCTATTCTTCCCTGATCCACCACTACTATCTGATCCGCATGTCTTACGGTCTTGAGTCTATGGGCGATCATGATGATCGTCTTCTCCTTTGTCAGGGCATCCACTGCAAGAGTAAGCTCCTTCTCGTTCTCAGGATCGACATTTGCAGTCGCCTCGTCAAGGATGATGATAGGTGAATCCTTCATGATGGCGCGGGCTATGGATATTCTCTGCTTCTCACCGCCTGAGAGGGTTGCACCGCCCTCACCGATCACAGTGTTGTAACCGTCAGGAAGCTTGCTGATGAAGTCATGGCAGCACGCCTTCTTTGCAGCCTCCACAACCTCTTCATGGGTTGCCTCCGGCCTTCCGAACTTGATGTTGTTCTCTATGGTATCAGCAAAGAGATATACATTCTGGAATACAAATGAGAAGTTGTTCATGAGACTGTTCATGCTGTAATCCTTAACATTTGTTCCGCCCAAGGTTATCTCACCCGAATCCACATCCCAGAATCTGGCGATCAGATTGCACAGGGTTGTCTTTCCACCGCCAGATGGTCCGACGATCGCCGTCGTTGTCTTCTCCGGTATGGTGAGTGAGATTCCGTCTATTATCTTTCTCTTGTCGTAAGAGAACTCTATATTCTTAACCTCTATATCGTGATTTTCAGGATTGAGTTCCTTTCCATCTATATCCATTGTGTCAAGTCCGAGCACTACATTTGCCTTGTCTACGCACACACTGACTACATGTATCAGTGATGAAAATGTTCCCATGGTCTCAAGGCCCCCGTAGAGCATGAATGCCGCGATCGACATACCCACAGCATACAGAACGCTCATGCTGCCATTTATATAAAAGTAAGCCGAAAGTCCTATTATCGCTACCCCTGTAAGCTTTGTCACAATGCTTTGGAGAAAATGATATGGGACATAGACAAGCTCCATCTTTACATTTGCCCTGACGCAGGCTTCATTTGCCGCATTGAGTCTCTTCGTCTGCTTGCCGATGAGGTTGTAGGACTTGACCTCTGATATGCCCTGTATGTACTCCATGATCTGATTTATGAGTTCAGTGTCACAGTCAACCTTGGCTGAAGATGCCTGCTTTCCGGCATTCTGCATCACAGTATTTATCACAAGGAATATGGCAACTCCTGCAAATGATACCAGCGCGATCCTCCAGTCGCAGAGCATGATCATGAGTATGATCATGGATGTCTCGAGGAGTCCCTGGGTCGTGAGCATGACAACTCTCGTAGCCACATCTCCCAGATTCTCCATGGTATTTGTCGTGACGGATGCGATCTCGCCTATACTGTTGGAATTGAAATATCCCATCGGCACATATCTGAGGTGCTCCGCCATCTCTATACGCTTGAATGCCGCTGTGGTGTAGCCACCCTCTGTCTGCAGCACGGTCGACGACATCTTGCACAGTATTCCAACTACGATCGATACCGCCATGATGGCTATTGAACCAAGTATATATTTTCCAAGGTCTTTTCCTCCTATAACGCCCATGAGGACACACATTATAGCCGGGATCTTCAGTGCCGATGCCAGTGCGTCTATCAGGCTTATCGCTATTGAACGCTTGAACTTGCGGCTGTTTTCCTTACCTGAGAACAGGAAGAACTTTTTTAATACTCCAAACATATTACTCGCCCTCCTTTTCATCGCCTGCCGTATCCTTGACCGAGATGTGCGCCTGCCACATATCCCTGTAAAGTGTGCATTTGCTAAGAAGCTCCTCATGTGTTCCATGAGCCTCCACATTTCCTGCATTTACCACAAATATCTGATCCGCATCCTTGATGGTGGAAAGTCTGTGGGCTATGACTATCAGCGTCTTACCCGCCACAAGCTTGGCGATAGAGCTCTGAAGTATGGCCTCATTCTCCGGATCGGTGTAGGCTGTTGCCTCGTCCAGTATAACTATCGGCGCGTCCTTCAGCATCGCCCTGGCGATGGATATCCTCTGTCTCTCACCGCCCGACAAATGTCCACCTGCACCGCCGACCACGGTGTCAAATCCGTTCTCAAGGTTCATGATGAAGTCGTAGCAACCACTCTTTCTGGCTACCTCGAAGGCCTCGGCGTCCGTTGCATCCGGTCTTCCCTGTCTTATGTTGTCCCTGACTGTCTCGTTGAACAGGTAATTATCCTGTGACACATACGCAAGCCTGTCGTTGAAATCCGTCAGCGCGATATCCTTTATGTCCACGCCTCCGATCTCTATGCATCCGCTGTTCACATCCCACAGTGAAGCTATCAGCTTGGCTATTGTAGACTTTCCGCTTCCCGACGGACCGACTATCGCATTTACCGTTCCCGCCTTTATATCCATGCTCACGCCGTGGAGTATCTCCTTGTCGTGATAGCCAAATGTGATATCTGTAACCTTTATTCCATTGTCCTTCGGCTGTGCCTTTGTGTGCTCAGGTCTTACGAGTTCAGGCTGCTCCAGGATTCCTGTAACCTCTCCGATGACTGTCGACAGCTTGCCCAGATCATCGGTGTATGAACCGATTGTGAGCAGCGGACCGACTATTCCAAGTGAGAGGATGATACACACAACGAAATCCGCTGTGGTGAGCGAACCATTTGACACATAGTGCGCACCTATCGGAAGGACCGTTGCAAGTGTGTACGGTGTGATGACGAACATGGCTGCTTGGAAGAATGAGCACTTCTTCATCCAGTTGATATACGAGTCTGCGTTCTCCTTTGCCGCCTTTGTGAACTTGGCATATGAGCTCTCTGTCTTGCCAAATGCCTTGATGACCTCAATTCCATCTATGTACTCCACTGCTGCGTCGTTCAGCGCCTTGGTCTTCTCAACTGTCCTGCTGTAGTTCTCCTGGAAATCGATCATCATGCCCATGTACGTTACAAATCCAACGACTATCGGGATAAATGAGAACAACGCAAGTCTCCAGTCAACCATGAAAAAATACACGATGACAATGATAGGCGCCAGCAGGTTGGATGTAAACTCAGGCACAACATGTGCCAGAGTCGTCTCTATGCTGTCTATTCTCTCCACCATAATGTTCTTGAACGAACCCGATGGCGTATCCTTCACGTATCCAAGCGGCACCCTTGCAAGCTTGTCGCAGCATGACTTTCTGATATTTGCAAGCACGTTGAATGTTGCCTTGTGGGAACATGCCGTTGATACGCTATGGCAAAGCTCAGCAAGTATAAACGAGCCCGCTATGATAAGAGCCTTCAACATATATTCCCTGAGATCCTTATCCCCGTCAAGGAACATCCTGACCACGTCCGCAATGATGAAATACGGAACTATCTTGAATACTACATTGATAACCGCCAAAATGACGCTCCACACATAGGATGACTTCTTCTGCCCCGCCCATGTGAGGATCCAGCTCACCGCTGATTTCTTTTTTTCTTCCACTTTTTCTCCTCCTTATATCTTGAGCAAAAACTTGTTCGTTTTCGCTTATTCGCATTAGTTTCGTCTAACCTCATAGTTTAAAATTATGCGGTTCGGTATTTTACCTTGCCGCATAACTACTGACTACTCCGGAAACTGCACCTTCCATAGTCTCTCCCAACCTCCAGTGTAGAATTTCTTGAGCTTGCCCACATTCTCTATCGCAGTCTCGCGATCCATGTCGTGTTCTATGATCTGGAATATCGCCGAAAAAAAACCACTATATATCATATGACAAAGGCTGTCGCTTATGTCCGGCACATTTATACCGGCTCTGTGCATCTCATCCACATACTGCTTTGAAGATCTCATCTCACGGCCTACCAGATTATGTATCATATCTCCATACTTCTCATTGTCACTGCACCGCAGTAAAAGTTTGAAATTATCATAATGGTCATACACGTAATTCACCATCTGATCCATTCCGTTCCCAGATGCGCTTGCCATGTTCTCAGTCTGCTTCTCCGGTGGCAGGCTCTGAAACTCCTCAAGAACGCTGTCATATATCCCATATAGCTCCTCCACATACGGATCTATCAGCGCATCAAAAAGAGCCTCCTTTGTAGGATAATATTTATAGAATGCACCTGTTGTAAGTCCGGCATCTTTCACAATGCTTCTGAGCGATGTCCCTGCAAATCCGTACTCAAGGAAATGCTTCAGTGCCGTATTCAGTATGTTTTGTCTTGTATTTTCTGCTTTTTCTGTCATAAAGACTCCTCTCCCGTTTAATATGCCTCGCTTCTGACCGAAACAGATTCCAAATGCAAGTGCCATACCAAACATCAGGCACGCGCAAATATAACAGTGTTATATTACACTGTTATATTTTATATATAATCCCCCTGTTGTCAAGTGCTGTTTTGATAATTTTTCAGCCATATCAAATTTTTGATAAAATATGCGCTTTACCCTTATAAAAAACAACCACCTGATATACAATACGATATCAAGTGATTGTCTAATTAGTTTTTATCTCTTCTTCTCTGCTCTCTTGTCTTATTCTTTTCTCTATCTCCACACTCTTCATATACTCAAGACCTACCTCTCCATCTTTCTTAACTGCGGTCACTATCCGATGAAGCTCTCTCCTAATTTGTTCTGAGTGTATCAGAATCCCAAGCAAAGTCCAACTACGGATTGCAGTTCTTACAAGGTTCATATCCCTCAGATATAAGCTCGTCCCTTGTGGTCGTTCTCTCAGATTTATTCGCTTCCTTCATCTGTTTCACACTCTTGCATGATGGCTTATGAAACTTACCGGTGTTGGTGTTGACTATGTATGTATCCTCATCCGCAGACTCTTTCTGGATCTCCGATGTATCACTGCCAATATCTGACTCCGTATCCTGAGTTTCTCCGATCATTCCAGCTTCTGCTGTCTGGTCATCATCTCCTTTTTCCTCTGATACTTTAGTGCTGGCATTCTCTCCCAGTACCACATAATCCGGATCCGCTTCGCTGTCCCCTGTAGCATAGTCGATTATCACGCCTGGCTGTACATTGTACACATACACATTGAAACTTACTCCTGCGCCTTTATCCTCCACGGACTCCGCCTCCATCTGCACTCCGGACGCAACCAGATTGCCTCCATCGTATACAGGTGTAACCCTATAAAGCACATGATTTCCAGTACTTTCCACATAATCAGCTACCTCATTTTCAAATGGCAGCATGCCAGTGACATTCAGATATCTGGTTCCAGTTATCAGATTCTTTTCATTTGCATTCTCCCCGGCAAGCTGATATCCGATCAGATGGCAGCGATTATACAGATAATTGCCGTCTATACGATCATTGTATTTAACTGTATGCCACCCTGAAGGCTTTATCATACCTATCTCGCCGCGCTCCTCCGTTGGCATAATCTCCTTACAGATATTGGCATAGGCAACTCCACATCTTCCAAGAAAGTCCAGATCGCTGTAATTCTCAAATGCCTCCGTCACCATCTCATCCTCACTGAAATAAGGCACATTGCCATTTATCTCATAATATGCCTCTCCCGAATATATGGGAATATCAGCAATCTCCATGCTCGAAGCCTGCTGATCTGCAATATTCTCAGATGCTGCCGCACTGCTTTCAGGTGACGTGTTGCCGGCGTTATCTTTTTTCTCCGCAGCTGTGGTATTCTCTGATTCTGAGGTATCTTCTACAGTCTCCTTCTCATATCCCTTTACCGCGGACCTGCTGCCATCCGCAATTTCTGACATACTGCACCCGGACATCAGCAATGCAAATATTGCTACATACAGTACACTGTAAAATTTTCTTTTCACGTCACATTCTCCTCTCTGAAAATGTTATCCCTGCCTATATACATCCTATTAAAATTTAGCTATCTTTTTTCCAAAATGTATAATAACATTCTACATTTTGTCATCCGTTTTGTGAATACATCCCCGCATAAAACCTCAATTCAAAACAAAGAGTTTTCACTAGCTGCTTTAACGAATCATTGCAACAAAAAAGAGGATATATACCACATGTGATACATATCCTCCTTACAATTTATGCTCCCTTGTGTAAGCTTTTCCCTACACCATTCCATTTGCGACCTTATACTTGTAGAGCATCTCCGCATGATTCTGCTCCTCGATCTGTATATCCGCCAGAAGCTTTCTCACCGCGCTCTCGCCAAATGCAAATATATCTCCATTGTACTCGCCTGACACAAGCTTCTCCGTTCCGATGCAGTCTGTTGCAAGGAACTCATCATTCTTCTTATCCTCGGAATCGTCCATCATCTTGTATGTCTGCTTTGGCTCATAATCTTTTCCATCGCTGTCATTGCAGTCACACTGTGGAACCTGTCCGTCAAGCACCTGGGTAAGTGAATCATAGTGCTTCTGCTCTTCCTTCTGTATAGTCTGGAACAGATTCTTAAGCTCAGGATCCTTCGCCTGCTCCGCATATCTTCCATATTTCTCCACACAGGACTTCTCCTGTGTCTGAAGATCCTGGATAACTGTTCTCTCTTTTTCCTTTAATATCATAGCAATACTCCTTTCGATTAAAATTCATCCCATCGCATAGATATTATTGTCCAAAATAGTACAGCTCTATTCCTACATCTCTATTTTTTTATATTTTTCTGCCTTCTGGTCATTTATATATATGTATGGCAATGAAAAATCTCAGGACCGTGTCATACAATAAAAGGCGAATGCCCTGCAATTGTCACACAGCCATCCGCCATTATATCACATATATTTATTTTATTTCTGTAGTCTCACAAACTCTCTGCAATAAGCCACATACATTACAATCAACACAAGTCCAACAGCCACTATTGGCATCACGCCTGTGTCAAATGCAAACATACTCATAAACGTAAGTATCCACATGACAAATCCTGCCTTAATTCCAGTCATAAATCCCTTCTTGGAGGATTTGGCTATCATAATAAGCTCAGCCTCGTCCGATGTGTTCTCCCAGTCACGGCGAAAATGCATATCGAATATATTTCCGCTTTTCTCCGGATTAAGCTTCTTCTCTTCATCGATAACAAGCTTTTCAACCACACAATACAGTGCCATAGATATCAGAAATACGAGCTCAGACAGCACTGTCAGGAATGTGCCACGCCCATCACTGTACGTCCTGTCCACAGCGTATATACACACCGGAAACAACACAAGTCCAACGAACACGATGACACACGGGAGATATGAGGCAGTCGTGATCCGACTCTCTATATCCACTATCACATCCTCGTTCTCTCCGTCCCAGCCTCTGATCATCCTCTTTATCTTCCCATACATGACAAATGACACCACAAACGTCGCCAGCATGAGCACACCATATACTATAGGCAGCGTATCAGCTGTTATCCACCATATATGATCCCAGTTGATTCCATCCAATGTGTCCTTGTTCACCGCGGCAAGCCTTCCCGCCAGGAAACCTCCCAGCAGACTTGCCAGGATCATGACCGCAAATATTATATATATCTTCAGATTACTTTTCTTGTTCACTTTTTTATCAGTATCCTTCATCTCATATCCTCTTTTCATTCTATGAATTAACACGACCTTATCCATATGTCAGGAATCATTCCTTATCATCCTCGTATTGGAATATATCCTCCACGCTGACACCACACACCTTTGCGATCTTCAGTGCCAGTGTCACCGATGGGCTGTAGTCGCCCCTCTCTATCTGACTTATCGTCTGCCTCGAGGTCTGCACCAACGCTCCCATCTCCTGCTGGTTTACTCCCAGCTTCGCCCGATATTCCTTCAGCCTGTTGTACAGCGGCATCTATATCACCTCCAGCTTGTTAATCTGTATTGTCATCATAATCAGGTCCATTATCTGTTTATGCCGTCCTCTCCATCAGAGCCCAATCCTTTTATTACATTGTCTGCATCTTCAGCTTCTGCTCTGTCTGCCAGCCCATGCTCTGCATACTTATGTGTGGATGTCCCCCATATCATGGAAAAGCTTATTCCAAAACAGAATCCAATGGAAATTCCAAGCGCCAAATTGTCAAACAGCATTCCATACACTATACCAAGTGCAACACCAATTAGAATTCCAAACGGTGCGCCAGTGGATTTATCACGCTTACACACATATATTTTATCCCTCAAAAAGAATCCATCACTCTTCCCATCTCCAAATACATCTATCACATTCTGATACACATTGCTGTGGGCAACCTCCATCATGTCATCTGCCAGATCCTCCACCTCAGGATGAATGTAATACTTTCTAAGCTTGTATATACTGAGTACATCCTTGCCACTTTCAGGTTCAGGCGTCAACTCACTCCTGGCAATATCTTCTTTATCAAAGATAAAGCAGCTCCACATCTGCTTGTTTCTGAAGAAACCATACACAGGGAGTCCATTTTCCAGACCTTGGCGGATTTCGCGCTCAAGCTCAGTCATATCACAGATCTCAGCAATAACATCCCCCAGCTTGTTCTTCTTTAACATTCTCTCTGTGATCATTGTCACGGAATACCCCTTGACCTGCGTCTTTAATTTGTCCGCTGGTTCTCCAATGCTATTGCCTTCAAACATAGCTTTTAGTGTTTCACCGGAAGATTTATTATTACCTTTATCCACGTCACTTTCTTTATTCATATCATTCTTTTTCCTCATATCCTCATAACTCCATTTTAATTCTTACCACTAAAATCCCATTCCAAATTCAAGCTATATATATTATATATGCAAAATGACAACTATAGTTGTCATTTTCTTTACAATGGAGTATAACAAATGACAAGGAAAGTTGTCAATAACTTTTGACAACTTTCCTTGTCATCTCAATGTTGGAACGGAGGCACCTGAAACCTGGAGAACCGCCAGACTGATGCCTGGCAGTGCAACAACTAAACAATTGAGCAAGATCATCTTTTGTTAAATGATATCATACTTCTCCACATCCACGACTGCCTGTCCCTCACATAACAGCTCTATTCCATCCGCTTCAATAGGTGTATATATCGCCGTGCTCATTGTCATAGCTCCATCATTTACAAACAGCTCTATCGAATTCCTGTCCAGTATAAATCTGAGCTTTATACTATCTTGAGCCTCCTGCTGTTCATCAACCTTTTCCTTGACATCCCCGTAACATTCTGCTGATTTCACGCAGGCCCTTCTGATACACACCACATCTTTCTCAAATCCGGCAAATGTCCTGTCCATCTCTATTATATTATTTCCTCTGTCATATATAAATCGAGTATAATATCCGCTTCCCTTTGCCAGATTCACGGTAAATCTGCTGTATTTGTTTCCAGTGATTACAAATGTCACATCCAGACTTCTTCCACTTATACCTTCCAGACTACGCCGTCCACTCACTACTTCATCTGAGTACCTGACCATATTAGCATGATACTTCTCTATCTCTCTCACTGGCTTCTGTATCAAGCGTCCATTTTTCAGAGATATCTCCCTCGGAATCGTCATCATTCCCTGCCACTTCTGTCCACCGGGTATCCACAGATTATGCCACGACTGCATCCACGCTATCATTATCCTTCTGCCATCCGGCAAAAGTGTAGTCTGAGGCGCGTAGAAATCTGTTCCATAATCAAGTGATAATGGCTCTCCACCGTCAAATTTCTTCTCACCTTTATCAAATTCTCCAACAAAATAGATAGAATTATTTCCATTGTGGAATTCATATCCCTCTGCTTTCATTCCCGTAGGCGATACGAGAAGTACATGATGATCGTCTAATTTGAAGAAATCAGGGCATTCCCATACGCCGCCCAGATCACCTTCATTCCGTGCAAGGATACTCTCAAATGTCCAGCTTTCCATATCAGCGCTCGAAAGTAATACCACAAGCCCCTTATTATCCTGATCCACACAGCCTGCAGCCATATAGTATCTGCCATCCTCAAGCCATGCCTTCGGATCTCTGAAATCCACTCTGCTCAATCCCTCCGGCAGCATATCTCCAGTCACCACCGGGTTATTCTGTATTTTTTTATATGTAACGCCATCACCAACCGCTATGCTCTGGTTCTGCAATACCCCATCACCGTCGGGATTTTTCATAACACTGGTATATATCAGGACATGCTCTCCATCTTTTTCAATGGCCGTACCTGAGAAACAGCCCTCGGCATCATATATCGTATCAGGTGCAATCGCCACAGGAAGCTGCTCCCATCTTATCAAATCGTCACTGACCTGATGCCCCCAATGCATAGGTCCCCATTCCGTACTGTACGGATGATACTGGTAAAACAAATGCACCTTACCATTATACACAGAAAATCCATTCGGATCATTCATCCAACCGACAGGCGGAGTCACATGAAACAACGGCCGCTCATTCTTATCTATTTCATTCTGAGTTTCGTATTCCCTCGATGCAGCAAGTGCCTCGCTAACCACATTTTTTCCCGTCATCTTCCCATTTATATCCATCTCTTTTTCTCCTTTATACTTACATGGTTTATATTTTGCGTTCTTTCAAATAACACATTTAAATCAATAAAATAGAGACATTTCCACTGTACCATACATAGCATCTCTTGAAAATGTCCCTAAATAAATTTATTTCCTATTTTATAATAAACCTACACTGAAATATCTTTCAGCTCTGTCCGCCATCACAGTGGCTATAATTTTATCTTTCCCATATTTTTCTGCCATCTTCATAGCCGCCCATACATTTGCACCGGATGACGTACCTACAAGAAGTCCCTGTTCTTTGGCAAGTCGTCTCGCCATCTCAATGGCATCATTATCCGCCACTTCCACCACATCTGTTACCAGTGATGTATCCAGGACATCCGGTATAAATCCATCGCCTATTCCCTGTATCTGATGGATTCCCGGGCCATCTCCATGTAGCGCTGACACTCCCTTAGGCTCAACGGCAACAATCTTCGTATCTGGATTTTTCTCCAACAGATATTTAGCTATACCTTGGAGAGTACCCCCACTTCCAACACCAGACACATATATGTCTATCTTCTGACCAAGCTGTTCACACATCTCAACTGCTGTTGTGCGATAATGCGCATCTGGATTTGCCTGATTGACAAACTGCTGCGGCATGAAATACTTCTCTGGATCAGATTCTGCTATCTCATTTGCCTTATCAACAGCACCACCGATGCTTAGAACCGGATCCGTAAGTACCAGCTCAGCACCAAATGCCCTGATAACCTTCTTTCGCTCCTCACTCATATTCTCTGGCATCACAATTATCACTTTATAACCTTTCTGAACACCACAGAGTGCAAGCCCTATTCCGGTATTACCGCTCGTAGGCTCTATAATAGTCATTCCAGGCTTGAGTTTTCCCTCACTCTCTGCAACCTCCAGCATGTTTTTTGCGATCCTGTCTTTAATACTTCCACCAGGATTAAGGAATTCCGCCTTGGCAAATATATTGTATCCTGTCGACTTTTTCAGACACATAAGCGGAGTATTCCCTATCAGATCAAGCACATCATTGTAATACATATTAATCCCTTCTTCTCTTTACTTTATATTATAATATTTTACATATTTTTCCACCAAAGTCACTATAAAATATATTGAACTGCCTTTATATTAATGTGGTTCATTCTCCTTTTTTCATAGGTTGCCATTTTTCTTCCCACTAATATAAATAAAGCCTTGAAACACTGAGTTTTCAAGGCTTTTTAGCAGGGGATGAGAGAATCGAACTCCCACCAAAGGTTTTGGAGACCCCTATCATACCATTTGACCAATCCCCTATATACAGAAAAAATTTAACACCTGTTGCAGCGTTAAATTTTCTCGGTACTTTTATTTTGTACCTTCAGAATTTCACACAGAAAGCTAGTAACCTAACCCCATCTAACAACCAACGACTGTTTCAAAGTAAACTTTATTCTTTACTGTGTATGCCTTAGATTCTGCACCTTGCAGATATCATGCACACTTGCGTATCTCCAAAGCTTATCTCTTAGAAACCTCTAAGGATAAGTCCTCGACCTATTAGTACTT